>NZ_JAJVKV010000003.1:610872-1221745 GCF_024198175.1 Pyxidicoccus xibeiensis | reverse complement strand
CGGCTGCGGCGCGGGCGGGCGCGGAGCGGCGACACCGGGCTGGGGCGCGGCGGCGCGGGGCGCGGCGGGCGGCGGCAGCGGCGCGGCGAGCGGGGCCACGGAGGGAGGAGGCGGCGCCTGCGGGCGCAGGTCCGCGAAGGCCGGCAGGTCCTGGCGGGGCTGCACGGCCGCGGTGCGCTCCGGCGTGCGGCGGTCGATGCGGATGTCCCGGTCGAGCAGGCTCGGCACCGGGGTGTCATGGACGGTGATGGCACACGCGGAGCAATCACCCACGGGTGGAAGCGTGGCACCGCACTTCAGGCACTTGGACAACGGATTCCTCCCGGCTGGACGACGGGGGCCATGAAAAGACGTCCACGCGCGGGGAGCAAGAAAAGTGCGAGCCCCTGAGGCCCCTCGCTTGAGGAACCGTCAGGGGCTCGTCAACCGCTGCTTTCAGCACGTCCCCTTGGGGACGTTGCCAGTGTTGGGGGAGTTCACCCCTAGGCATGTACGCGCCGGCGTCCCGCTGCCCCGACCAACAAGAGAACCGCGATTGCGCCAATCACCGACATGATGATGCCCGACGGATGCAGGTCGAACAGCCGCCCGTCACGCTGGAAGAGGGAGCCGACCAGGCCGCCCACGAGCGAGCCCACCATGCCCAGCAACGTCGTGGCCACCAGACCCATGCTCTGCCGTCCCGGAAGGATGGCGCGGGCGATGAGACCCGCGATGAGGCCGATGACGATGAATGCGATGATCCCCATGAGTGTCTCTCCTAGGTTGAGGGACCTCATGAGGTCCCGGACGGCAGAAACCTAGGAATGACCAATGGACATAGGGAACCCGCCCACCCCAGGCGTCAGGTTCCTTGCCTGCTACCCGAGTTCGCCGTCCAGATGCATCATGACGGACAGTGCCGCCAGGGCAGCCGTCTCCGTGCGGAGGATTCGCCGGCCCAGGGTGACACCGCGAGCCCCCAGTCCCTTGAGTGCTTCCACCTCCTCGCGCGCCAGCCCGCCCTCCGGTCCCACCACCAGCGCCACGGGCGTGCCCGGGCCCGCCGCGCGGAAGGCCTCGCCCAGCGGCACCGCGGACTCCTCCTCGTCCAGCACCAGCAGCACCGTGCCCGGCGCCAGCGCGCGCGCCGTCTCCAACAATGGCGCCGGTGTGGCCACGCGCGGCACGTCGTCGCGCCGGCACTGACGCGCGGCCTCCTCCACGATTTTCGTCCACCGCGCGGTGCGCTCCTCCGCGCGCTTCGGCTCCAGCTTCACCACGCTGCGCGCCGTCGCCACGGGGAGGAAGGCCGTCGCGCCCAGCTCCGTGCCCTTCTGCAGCACCCACTCCAGCTTGTCCCCCTTGGGCAGCCCCTGCAGCACGCTCACCGCCCGGCGCGCCGGGGCCACGCGCGCGGTGCCCAGCGTCACCCACACCGCCTCCGCGCCCACGCCCGTCACGCGCGCCTCGAAGGCGCGGCCCTTGCCGTCGAAGACCTCCAGCGAGTCCCCCGCCTCCAGCCGCAGGACATGGAGGAGGTAGTGGCGGCGCTCGCCGGTCAGCTCCACCTCGGCGGGGGCGGGCTCGGGCAACGGGACGAAGAGGCGGACCACGGCGGCTTCCTCCAGCGGTGCGGGAGGACCTGCACCTCCCGCGTCAGGGGGCGCGACTTGAGCACAGTCGGGGCGGCCGGGGGAGTCGCGGGCCGCGCAAAGCGGTGGGGCTCCTGGTATGGCGCCGTGCCATGTCCACGCTCACCATCGAGACCACCCGCTCGGGCCTCGTCGAGTCCGTCCACGCCGTCTCCGTCGCGGTGGTGGACTCGGAGGGCGCGCTCGTCGCGTCGGCCGGGGACCCCCAGCGCTTCACGTTCTGGCGCTCCGCGGCCAAGCCCTTCCAGGCCATGTCGCTGGTGCGCGACGGCGCGGCGGAGCGCTACGGCTTCGGCTCGCGCGAGCTGGCCCTGGCGTGCGGCTCGCACTCCAGCGAGCCCATGCACCGCGCGCTGGCCGCGTCCATGCTGCGCGCGTGCGGCTGCGAGGAGCACCAGCTGGCCTGCGGGCCGCACCCGCCGCTGTCGCAGGCGGTGGCGGACGAGGCGCTGCGCGCGGGCGTCGTCATCACCCCGCGCTGGAGCAACTGCTCGGGCAAGCACGCCGGCATGCTCGCGCTGGCGCGCCACCACGGCTGGAACACCGCGGGCTACGAGCGCGCCGGCCACCCCGTGCAGGAGCGCGCGCTGGACGAGGTGCTGCGCTGGACGGGCGAGCCGCGCGACGCGGTGCGCCTGGGCGTGGACGGGTGCACGGCGGTGTGCTTCGCGCTGTCCGTGCGCGCCATGGCCACCGCGTATGCGCGCTTCGGGACGTCGACGGAGGCGGCGGCGCGCACGCTGCGCGAGGCCATGCTGGCGCACCCGGAGCTGGTGGCGGGCACCGGCCGGCCGTGCACGGACGTCATGTCGGCGGCGCGCGGCGCGGTGGTGGCCAAGGTGGGTGCGGAGGGCATCTACTGCGCGGCCCTGCCCGGGCTGGGGCTGGGGGTGGCGCTGAAGGTGGAGGACGGGGACATGCGCTGCTCGCCCCCGGCGCTGCTCTCGGTCCTCCGGCAGGTGGGCGAGCGGCGGGGGCTCGGGTTGGGAGGCGTGGCGGACTTGAGGCAGCATTCGGAGCCGGTGCTGCGCACCACCCGTGGTGAGCCGGTGGGCGCGCTGCGAGCCACCGGCGCGCTGCGCTTCCATTGAGGCTTCCCGGCCCGGACCGGGCGGAGGAACACGTCAGAATGCGCCGACGCGACAAGGGCCGCCAGCACGGCCGCGACACCACCGTGGCCCGCTTCGCGCAGCGCCGCGCCAACGAGGTGCTGGTGATGGCGGAGAGCTCGCTGAAGGGCGAGCGCCGCGTGGCCATCATCCGCATCGTGCTGGTCGTGCTGCTGACGCTCAGCCAGATGGTCATCGCGCAGTTCTTCGGTGACGAGCGGCCGCCGTTCGACCTGCTGCGCGGCTTCATCATCGCGGCCTACGCGTCGTTCGCCGTGGGGGCCCTCATCGTGCTGCGCTTCCAGCAGCCGCACGCGCGCCGGGCCAAGTGGCTGCCGCTGCCCACGACGGTGGCGGACACCGGCTTCTTCGCGTTGATGGCGTGGCACACCTTCTCGCGCACGAAGCAGTTCGACCCCGGGATGCTGGCCGCCAGCCTGGGCATGGTGCTGGCCTTCTCGGTGGCCCGCTACTCGTGGCTGCACGTGGTGCTGTCCACGACGCTGTCGTCCATCGCGTACCTGACGCTCTCGGTGATGACGGGGCACTTCTCCCCGATGCGCGGCAGCTTCGTCGTCTTCTGCTTCGTGGCCCTGGGCGGGCTCATCGTCCTGACGAACGCGGAGGTGGGGGGCATGTTCCTCATCCTGCGCCGCCGCGATGGTCTCTCGCGCTTCCTGCCGAAGCAGGTGGTGGAGCGGGTCATGCGACTGGGGGACGAGTCGCTCCAGCCGGTGCAGCGCGAGGTGACCATCCTCTTCAGCGACATCCGTGACTTCACCGCGCTGAGCGAGACGCTGCAGCCGCGCCAGGTGCTGGAGCTGCTGGACGAGTACTTCGGGCACATGGGCCACATCGTCATGGCGCACGACGGCGTCGTGAACAAGTTCTTGGGGGATGGGATGCTCGCGTGCTGGGGCGTGCCGGACCACCGCGCCGACCATGCGGAGCTGGCCATGCGGGCAGCGCTGGACATGCGCGCCAAGCTGGAGGAAATCAACGCGCACCGGGAGCAGCAGGGCCAGCCGCGGCTGCGCATCGGCATCGGCCTGCACACCGGCGTGGTGGCGGCGGGCATGCTCGGAGGCGTCGAGCAGTACGAGTACACCGTCATCGGCGACGCGGTGAACCTGGCCTCGCGCGTGGAGGGGCTCACCAAGGTCCACGGCGTGGACATCCTGGTGAGCGAGAGCACCTGGAAGAAGGGCGGCGGCCGCTTCTCCGGCGAGTGCCTGGGGCAGACGAACGTGAGGGGCCGGCGCGAGGCGGTGGTCGTCTACACGCTCGAGGCGCGGCTCCCCGCGAGCGAGGCGCTCCCCGTCCTGGCCGCGGCGAGCGGGACGTAGCGGGCCGTGCGGTGCGCGCGGCCCGGGCCTCACCTCCGTCACGTCGCCAGCGGGGCCACGGGCGCGCCGCCCGCCATCACCCGGGCGTACAGGCCGCGCTTCAGGCCCACCGCGAACAGGGCGAGCGTGAGCAGGTACACGGGCTCGATGAAGAAGAGCTGCGGCCCGCCCAGCGACAGGCCGTGGGTCTTCTTCTCGAAGACGACGTGCGCGGCGATGACGAGCGCGAAGCGCACCACCATGACGCCCACGGCCACGATGGCCACGGTGACGCCGGGCAGGGTGCCCACGGAGGTGGCCGCCGCGAGCAGGGGCGCCAGGGGCAGGGCCATCAGCAGCCCCGCCGTCCACTCCAGGGTGATGGCGTAGAGGACGACTGCCACGACCAGGGTGTGCGCCGCCGTGAGCTCCAGGCCGGCCACCGGCAGGTGCACCCGGCTCAGGGGCACCAGCAGGGCGAAGAGGAACATGTACGCGCCCACGAAGTGCACGGCGCGGCTGACGCCGTTCTCGTGCAGGGGCATCCAGGCGCGCAGCTTGTCGGCGAAGCTCATGGGGGCGGAACCTAGGCGCGGACCGGGGTGCCGGCGGGCTGCTGGGCCTTGAGGGAGTAGTCCCCGAAGAGCACCGCGACGAAGAAGAGCGGCCCCACCAGCGCGTGGACGAGGTTGGTCAGGAACGAGGGGGACTTCTTCTCCCAGACGCTGTGGCCGGCGAGCTGCACCAGCCAGCCGAACACGGCGATGGCCACCACGCTCCACACGGGCATCAGCCGGCCCACGGGGATGCAGGCAATCATGTACACCATCACCACCGAGCCCAGCTTCACGTCGGCGCGCAGGTACCAGATGGCCGTCGTCACCATCGCCACCATGCTCAGCGTGAGGACGCCTCCCGGCAGCGCCGGCACCGTCGCCAGCTTCACCCAGTCCAGCATCGCGACGATGTGCAGCACGATGAGGGGAATCGCAATCTTGTGCGTGAGGCGGTTGGTGGGGTGCTGGTGAGAGGAGTAGTACTCATCGAACAGGGCGACCACCTTGGGCTTGAGCATGGGTCCTCCGGCAGAAAGGGATGTGGGGGGTACGCAAGGTAGGTGAAGTCGCGCCACGTTTCCTGGCCGGACGCGCCAATCTCCTGGCAAGGGACGCCAGCGCGCTTCAGCCGCCCTCGGCGCCTTCACGCCAGACGCGGGGCGTCATGCCCGTCCACCGCTTGAAGGCGCGGTCGAAGGTGCTCAGCTCCGAGTAGCCCAGGAGGAACGCCACCTGGCTGACGCCCAGGTGCGGGTCCTTCAGGTACTGGAAGGACAGCGCACGGCGCACTGCGTCGACCTCGTCCTGGAAGGACGTGCCGTGGTCGGCGAGGCGGCGCTGGAGGGTGCGGAGGCTGACGTGGAGTCCCCGGGCCACGTCGCCTACCTGGGGCGGGCCCTCCTGGAGCGAGGCACGGATGGCGTCGCGCACGTGCTGGACGAAGTCGGGTACCGGCGGGTCGGCGGGAGGGGCGGCTGCCAGGGGCGCACCGGCGGCGCGCTCCAGCACGGAGAGCAGGACGGGGTCGGCGCCCACCACGCGCAGGTCCAGCGTGGCCGCGTCCAGCGTGAGGGCGTTGCGACCGCCGCCGAACTCCGGAGTGACGCCGAAGTGCTCCACCAGAGGGCGGATGTCTGCCGGGGCGGGGTGGGCGAAGGCGACGGCCGCGGGACGGCGCCAGGGCTGCTCGGTGAGCTGGCGACCCACGTGGACGAAGAGGGCCAGGCCGTATTCGCTGGCGTGGCGACCATAGGCCAGCGGCTCGCCGGGGATTCCGTAGGCGAAGGTTCCGCTCCCGTCGGCCGCGTCCTGGAAGGAGGCCTGCCACGCGGGCTCCAGCAGGGCCATGTAGCGGGCCAGGGCGCGGAAGGTGTCACGCACGGTGGCCGAAGCCCGGGCGATGTACTCCACCAGGCCGTAGGTGCCCCGGGGCACCCGCTGCGCCACGTGCAGGCCGAGGAAGGCGTCCCCTGAGAGGGCCTCGGCCGCATCGAGGAAGGCATGCAGCGTGGTGAGGGGGAGGCTGACCTCGGGGAGGGACGCGGCGTTGGCGGGCAGCCCGAAGCGCGCCACCAGCGGCATGGGGTCGTGCCCCGTCGCCCGCAGGTACGCGAGCAGCGGGCCCACGAGCTGGGACCGGACGTCGGCCGGAGGCCGGAAGGGGGGCTGCGTCTCCACGCGGCACGGACGCTACCGCGTCCCGGGCGCCGGGCCCAACCTGTCGCGGCGGTTCCGTGACGTGTTCACGACGGCAGGTCAGCGGCGCCGGTCTGCTCCATCCGCGGCTCCCGGGACAGGCTCTTGCTGGGGGCGTGGCTCAGGGCCTCCTTCACCGCGCCCAGGAACTGGCCGATGTCATAGGGCTTGAGGAGCAACTCGATGACATCTGCCCCCGTATACTCCCTGGCCCCCTCCCGGTTGGTGGTGGTGAGGACGAAGGGGCGGCCGGTGACCTCTGGGCGGCCGGACAGCTCCTGGAAGGTGGCCCAGTTGCGGCCGAAGGGCACGCTGACGTCGAACACGATGACCGACGGGTCGTACTCCTGCACCAGCTGGCGGAAGTCCTCGCGGCCCCGCTCGATGTCGGGGATTCGGACGCAGACCGCGGCCAGGCCCTCGGCCCGGAGCAGCTCGCTGAGGACGTCCAGCAGGTCCTCGTTGCCATTGAGAATCAGCACCGTGGGACGTGTCATGGTGGGGGCAATCTGCGTCGGTCGCGGCGAGGCGCCACCCGGCAACCCCCCTCTTCGTACACCCGCCAACAGGCTGCCCGGCCGCTCAGCCAGCGAGCGCCGCGCGGACGCGCTGCTTCAGCGCCTCGCACTCTCCGGGCGCGTAGACGGGCCCCTTCACCGCGCGGGGGTTGATGGGGCCGCCCTCGAATGCGTCTCCCACGTAGCGGGGGAACAGGTGCATGTGGAGGTGGGGCAGGGTGTTGCCGTGCACCTCGTAATTGAGCTTCACCGCGCCCGTGAGCGACTGGAGGATGCGGGAGACGCGCTGGATATCGTGCATGAAGGCGGCGCCCTCGTCCGGCGTCAGGTCGTGCAGCTCCACGGCGTGCCGCCGGAAGACGAGGCAGCAGTAGCCCTGCATGGGCGACTCCTCGCCCATCGTGACCCAGCACGACTCCAGCTCGGCGATGACGTCGTGGGGGACGCCCTGGCGGCAGATGACGCAGGCCTCGCCGCTGCACAGCCGTGCCCACTCCTCGGGGTTGGTCCACCTGCTCATGCACCCGCTCCTATATGGTGGACGATAGACCTGTCACCACCCGGAGCGACTCGCGCGCATGGACAATCTGGCCCACTCACTCGTCGGCGCGTGGATGGCGGAGGCGGGGCTGAAGCGCACCACGCCGCTGGCCACGGCAACGCTCGTCATCGGCGCCAACCTTCCGGACGTGGACGCCGTCTTCGCCCTCGGAGGCTCCGACGTGTCGCTGTACTGGCGGCGGGGGTGGACGCACGGCGTGCTCGCGCTGTCGCTGTGGCCCTTCGTGCTCGCGGGGCTGATGATGCTCTATGACCGCTACGTGCGCAGGCGCAGGCACCCGGAGCTGCCCCCCGCGCGCTTCGGCCCGCTGCTCGTGTGCTCGGTGCTCTCCGTGCTCAGCCACCCGGCGCTGGACTGGCTCAACACCTATGGCGTGCGCCTGCTGATGCCGTTCGACGGGACGTGGTTCTACGGCGACACGCTCTTCATCATCGACCCGTGGGTGTGGCTGCTCGCGGGGGCCTCCGTCATCATGGCGGACGCGAGGACGCGCAAATCCGCCGCGGGCTGGCTGGTGCTGGGCGCTGCCACCACCGCGCTCATCACCATTCCCCCCTTCGCGCCGTGGCCCGCCAAGGTGCTGTGGGTCGTCGGCGTGGCGGCCATCCTCTGGCTGCGGCTGCGCGGCACGCACGTGCTCTCCGTCCAGCGCGTGGCCACGGTGTGCGGCGTGTCGCTGGTGCTCTACCTGGGCGCCATCCTGCTGGGCTCGCAGGTGGCGGCGCCGGGCGCGCAGGCGTGGCTGCGGGGGCAGGGGCTGCAGGTGGAGCGCACCATCGCGGGCCCGCTGCCGGCCAACCCCTTCGTGCGCGACATCATCGCGCTGGGGCCGGACCGGTATCACTTCGTCCGCGCGGACTTCCTGAAGGGCGGCGGCGAGCGCTACCGCACCTCCGACCCGAGCCAGCCGCGCCAGCCCGAGCCCGGCCCCGTCATCCAGGCCGCGCTCGCGGCGCCGGAGCTGCGCGGCCTGGCCAACTGGCTGCGCCTGCCCACCTTCCGGCAGGAGGAGACGCCGGACGGCTGGCGCGTCACCATCCACGACGTGCGCTACTCGCGCATGCAGAGCGGCGGGCTCGGCTCGGCCGTCGTCGAGCTGGACCGCGAGCTGCGGCCCGTGAAGGTCGGCAGGCCCGAGTAGCCGTCAGCGCTTCAGGTCGATGCGCACCCACTCGCCCTGGCTGTCGCCGGGCAGCAGGGTGAGGCCCAGCTTCTGGTAGGCCGCCTCCACGTCCGTGCGCTGGTGCGCCAGCACGCCGGCGAGCACCAGCCGGTCCTTCACCTTGGCGGCGATGAGGGGCGCCAGCTCGATGAGGGTGTTGGCCAGGATGTTGGCCAGCACCAGGTCGAAGGTGCCGTCCACCGCGGTCAGCTCCTTGCCGGACACCTCGATGTCCGGGGTGCCGTTGTCCGCCTGGTTCTCCTGCGCCAGCTCCACGGAGACGGGGTCGTTGTCGGTGGCCACCACCCGGCCCGCGCCCAGCTTCTTCGCGGCGATGGCCAGCACGCCCGTGCCGGTGCCCACGTCCAGCACGCTCGCGCCGGGGTGGTCCTTCATGTACGCGTCCACCGCCGCCAGGCACAGCGCCGTCGTCGGGTGGTCACCGGTGCCGAAGGCCATCTTCGGTTCAATCACCAGCCGCACCGCGGCCTCCGGCGCGTTCTTCACGTCCCACGGCGGCCCCACCCACAGCCGGCCCACGTGCACGGACTTGATGAGCGACTTCCACTCGTTGCTCCAGTCCTGCTGCGGCTGCTCGCTCAGGCCCACCCGGGCCTCGGGGAAGGCCTCCTGGACCTGCTCCTGCGCGTCCTCGGCCGTCTCCCGCTCGTCGAAGTAGCCGATGACGATGGCCTCTCCCGCCTGGGGGGCGCGCACGCCCGGCATCAGGGGCCCCTCGCGGTCTCGCACCTCGAGGCCCAGGGCCCCGGCTTCATGGAGGAGGTCCTGTACGGACTCGGACGCTTCCTCGGGCAACTCCACGGTGAGTGACAGATAGGTCTGGGACATGCGGGCCCTTTTATCCCGACGTGAGTAGCGTGGAAGCGCCGTGAGATACCCCTTCGCAACGTGGCCCCTGCTCTGCCTGGCCGCCTGCTCCGGCCCCGACGCGCCGGATGCAGCGGTCTGTCAGGATGTCGTCATCCGTCTGTGCCAGACGGCCGCCTGCCCGGGCGTCTCGGACGGGCTCGGCGTCCCCATCCCCTGCGAGTCCACCCTGCTGGAGCGCACCGGGTGTGGCGCGGAGGAGTTCACCTTCAGCACGCCCACGCGCGAGCGCTTCCTGGACTGCCGCGAGCCGCTGCTGAGCCGGGGCACCACCACCGAGCGCCCTCCGGCGTGTGAGGACACGACCCGGTTGCTCACCACCTGCCCGGACGTGGCGGACTTCTTCCGCGGGGGGCAACCATGAAGCGGCTGGGCACGGCGGCACTGGTGCTGGCGGTGGGCTGCGCGCCGCTGGACGTGGAGCGGCGCACGGAGCGCGGGGCGGTGCTGCGCACCTATACCCAGGAGAAGACGCTGGGCGAGCGCCTGCCCTTCGCGGACGTCCAGGCGCAGTGGCCCCAGCTCACCGTGCGCTTCACCACGGCGGACATCTGCCGCACGGAGCAGCACGCCGAGTACGCCGAGGAGGTCATCTCCACCCGCTCGTCGCCGGGCGCGGCGGCCGCCACGAGCAGCGGCGCCGTCCTCGCCGCGGTGGGCGGGGGCCTGCTGCTGGGGCGCACGCTCTTCTCCGACGTGCCGGACCGGAGCTCCATCGACCGCGAGGGGCGCTTTGGCGCGTCCAGCCGCGACGTGGCCACCGGGTGGGGCACGGGGCTGCTCATCCTGGGCGTGCCCGCGCTGGTGGCCGGCATCGTCCAGATGGCCCGGGGCGGCGAGGCGCGCGAGACGCGCAAGGCGGACGAATTGCTCTCCCTGCGCGAGGTGCCCTGCAAGCCCGAGCCCGCCGACGGCGTGGTGGAGCTGGGTGGCGGCAGCGGCCCCCCGCCGCAGCCCCGGATGACCTCCAACGGCGCGCTGGTGCTCACCGCCGAGGAGGTGCGCGGCATGACCTTCACCGGTCTGGTGCTGGACGGTACCCCCGTCCTCCTGGACGACGACGACCGGGACCGGCTGGAGACGTTCCGCACCTGCGCCACGCTGCTGTCCATTCCCGTGAACCCGGAGGCGCTGGCCCAGGAGGCGCGGGGCCACCCGGAGCGGGTGCGCATGCGCCGCGAGCTCACCCGCACCTGCAACACCCTCCCGGGCGCTCCGACGGGGCCGCTGCTGGAGGCCCTCGACGCGGCGCTCGGGGACGCAGCTGACTCCGGGCCGACACCCGCGCCGCCGCCGGGCTGACACCCGCCCCGTCCCACCGGACAGTCACCGTCCTCAAACGCACGCACCTGCCCTCCGGTACGGGGCGCAGCCCGAGCAGCGTACCCACCGTCTGCCTGGGCGAGGCGGTTGGCGTCGGCGAGCGGGCGCGCACGTGGTGGGTGCGCATTCCGCACAAGTCCTACAGCTCGGGGGGCTGGGGCGGGGCGTCGGCGTGACGTGCTCCGGAGGTGTTCCTGTCTCCCGCGGCGGGTCCGGCTGTTCAGCCGTTGCGGAGTGCCGATGCGAAGCCGTCCTGGGGGATTCACACTCATCGAGGTCGCGGTCGTCCTGACCCTCCTCTCCATCCTCGTCACCCTGTCCGTCATGGCGCTGGGCGTGCTGCCCGCGAAGGCGCGGATGTCCGGCGGGGTGATGGAGCTGAACGCGGCGCTGTCCGCGGCGCGCGCGCACAGCCTGGGGCGCGGGGTGCGCACCGCGGTGCTCATCGACACCGCGGAAGGGGCCACTGAAGACGACGCGCGCATCCGCCACTGGACGGTGGTGGACCCGTGGTTCCTGCTGGACGAGGCCATGGCGGCCAGCCCCGCGTGGCGCTCCCCGGAGACGCTGGTGCCGCCGCTGCCCGCGCCGGCCGGGGCGTACTTCCGCCTGCTGGACTCGGGGCACTTCGGCACGGCCGTGCGCCTGGCGCCCGCGGGCTTCCGGCACCTGGCGCGGCCCACCATCCAGCCCGGCTGCGTCGGCGCGGGCGCTCCCGCCGTGGAGCTGACCTCTGGCACGGCCGAGGGCTCGCGGGCCTTTCCTCCCCCGTTCTGCCAGGTGCCGGACGACGCGCCCTGCACCTTCTGCTCGCTGGCCGGGAGCACGATGAGAGGCGCCGTCTTCTTCGAGCCGGACGGGCGCGTGGTGCTCGTCGACGCCGTGGGCCAGGAGGACGCGCGCGGCGCGGGCTCCATCGTCTTCGGTGGGCAGGCCCCGGACGCGGACGTGCGCGCCCTGGTGCTGCTGGACACCGGCCTCTTCCGCTCCTTCGACCGCAACCCGTGAACGCCATGTCCCGACTCCCTTCGCGCCGCAACGCCAGCGGCTTCACCCTCATCGAGGCGATGGTCGCCTCCGTCGTCTTCATGCTGGGCATGGCGGGCCTGCTCGGCGCCATCATCCACGCGCGCGCGTCCACCTCCACCGCCCGCCGTCACACCCACGCCGTCGCGGTGGCCACCGACCTGGTGGCGCAGGCGCAGCTGTGGGCGTACGACGACGCGCGGCTGGTGCCCTCGGCGTCGCCGTGCGCGGAAGACCCCACCGACGCGGCGGGCGCGCTGCTGGACCCGGCGGCGCCGGGCCACGCGGCCTTCCTCGCCTGCCTCCACGCGGAGCCCTGGCTCCAGTCGCGCCCGTGGGGTGGGCTGCCGGAGGCGGACTTCCCGGTGGGGCAGGGCGCGTGGGACCGCTACCGCCGCTACTTCGTGGTGAACGAGGTGGACGCGGCCGGCCGCCCGGTGACGGCGGCGCAGGCGCACTCCGGCGCGCGCAAGGACGTCTGGGTGCTGGTGACGTGGAGCGAGGGCGGCACCGTCCGCCGCGTCACCAGCCAGGTCATCAAGTTCAACCCGGTGGCGCTGACGGGACTCGGGGGAGGTCGGTGATGCGGGCGCGCTCGGGACGGGGCTTCACGCTGATAGAGATGTTGATGGGCACCGCGGTGGCCATGCTCACCGTGACGGCCGTGGCCGCGGCCTTCATCGCCTTCACGCGGGGCGTCTACACGCAGGAGGGCATTCGCGGTGGACAGGCCGGCCTGCGCCAGGGCCTGCATGACCTGACGCGCGAGCTGCGGATGGCCGGCTACGGCCTGGAGCCCGAGTACGCCTTCGGCCTGCCGGAGGGCTGGGCGGGCTCGGGGCCCAATGCGTCGGACCGGCTGGTGGTGCGCTCGAGAGACCTGCGGTTCAGCGCGGCGGTGGCCCAGGACGGCGCGTCCGCCGGCAGCGTGAGCGTGGCGTCGCTGCCCATGGCGCTGCGCCGGGGGCAGGTGGTCCAGGTGGTGTGCCCCGGGGCGCTGCGCTGGGGCTATGCGCGGCTGGCGGCGGACGTGGAGCGCTCCAACGGCCCCACGACGCTGTCGCTGGCGCCCGCCACGGGCACCTTCCCGGACCTGGGCGCGGTGCTCGACGAGCCCTGCTTCGACGGAGTGGCCGGACTGCCCGCGCGCGTCTTCAAGGTGGACGTGCGCGACTACACCGTGCGGCTGCTGGACGACGACGGAGACGCGGCCACACCGGAGCGGCCCTACCTCTTCCGGGGGCACGGGCTGGGCGGGCGGCCGGACGCGCTGGGCGCGCCGGTGGCCGACGGCATCGAGTCGCTGCGCATCACCTTCCTGCGCGAGGACGGCACCGCCTTCGTCCCGGAGTGGAGCGCGGCGCACCCGCCGCCCACGTACGAGACGCCCTCCAGCTCGCCCCTGCGCCGCAACCGCAACCCGGCCAACGTGCGCGCGGTGCGCCTGGGCGTGGTGGCGCGCGCCTCGCTGTCGGACTCCGTGCTGCGCGGCGCGGGGATGGAGGCCAGCATCCCCGCGTTCGGCGGCGAGCCGGAGCTGCCCGCGCCGCCCGGCTTCCGGCGCTTCCTCTACGAGACCACCGTCTTCCCCCGGAACCTCCGCTCCACGGAGCTGCCGCTGCCGTCCTACTCCCAGGACACCACCACGCCCGGCGCGTGCTCGGGCCGCATGCCCGCCGACGGGCTCCTCTGCGCTGGAGGCTGAACCATGAAGAACACCCCCAAGGACGCTGCCCGTGGCTCGGTGCTGCTGCTGGTCGTGGTGCTGCTGGCGGTGGTGACGGTGCTGGCCATGGCCGCCATCGGCTTGTCCGGTGCCGAGCGCGGCGCGGCCAGCAGCTTCCGCTCCAGCGAGGAGCTGGTGGCGTGCGCCGACGCCGGCCGCCAGTACATGCTGTCCCGCTTCCGGCTCCTCGGTCAGTCCCCCACGCAGCTCACGCCCACCAACCAGCGCCTGGACGTGGCGGGCCTGCCCGGGTGCGAGGGCGGCGTGACTGGTGACGACGGGCGCTGCATCCGCAGCGGGCACCTGGGCGAAGCGCCCACCATCAGCGGCGTGAGGCTGGTGCCGCAGCTCACGCTCGGGCGCCGCTCCAGCGCCAGGGACCTCACCAACGTCATTGCCCCGGCGGCCGGCCTCGGCGGGCAGACCTACCAGGTCATCGTCCACTGCGTGGACAGCCGCGGCGCGGAGAGCGAGGTCGAGTTCACCCTCCGCTTCGGCCTGTAGCGCCCACCCGGCCCGGCCTCCCCGCCCCGGCCCGCGTCACTTCCCCAACGTCTCCGCAGGAGCCACCCCATGCGCCTGTCCTCCCCGTTCCTCCGTCATGCCTCGCGCCGCCGCGCCGCCCTCGTGGGTGGCCTGGCCGGCGCCGCCGTCCTGCTCACCGCCGGGCTCGCCGTCTCCGGCGCCATGGACCCGCCGCCCTACGCCGCCTGCTGCACCGGCCCGCTGGCGGTGGGGGACGCGATGCTCCAGCCCCCCTCCGGCGCCGACAAGGAGTTCTTCGAGGCGCAGACGACGCCCCCCGCGGCCATCTTCCTGCTGGGCAACAACGCCACCATGCAGGACTTCCACACGCCGCTGCCGGAGGTAAGCCCGGATGCCACCGGCTGCTCGGACCCGGCGCTGCGCGGGGCCATGTCCTGGTTCGACCTCCAGTCTTCCGATGCGCGCCTCAACGGCTCGCGCATCGCCGACCCGGACGCGCAGTTGGGAGGCGGACGCGGCTTCTTCGACCCGGACAAGTACTACCTCTCCTATGGCACGCGGCTGCCGCTGCAGCGGGACGTCAGCCGCAACGACAACGTCGGTGACTCGCCCTTCAACTACACCGTGCTGCGCGACTTCCAGGGCGCCGAGGGCACCCCGCGGCCGGAGGCCATCTGCGACAACAACTGGGTGGGGAACGCCGCGATGCGGGCGGCCTGTGAGACGTGCCTGCGCACCGTGGGCTGGTTCCGGGGCAACGCGGAGAACGGCGGCAAGCGCCACCGCCGCTGGGTGGTCAGCGGGCGCGTGCTGAACGTGCGGCCGCCCAAGTTCGTCGCCGCGCGCAAGGTGCTCAAGGACGTTATCAACACGGTGCCGGACCTGCGCATGGGCGTGGCCACGTTCAGCCACAGCGATGACCTCTTCGACCCCGCGTGGCTGCTGCGCCCCCTGAAGCCCTCGTGCGAGAAGTCCTGGCCGCTGTTCTCCGAGCAGGACCTGGAGCGCGGCGGGCTGGTGACGCAGGTCAACGCCATCGAGTTCATCAACAGTGAGCGCTCCATCGGCGAGTCGCTCTACAGCCTCGGGGCGTACTTCTCCTCGCAGCGGCAGGACAACGTGTGGGGCCGGTGGTTCACCAACCCGCTGGGCTCCACGGCGGGCTACCCCGGCGCCCCGGGCGGCACGCGAGACGACAGGGATGGGCGCGGTGACACGTGGGCGCGCAAGACGCACGACTTCACCCACCTGGGGGGCGATTACCAGGACCCGCTGCCACTGGAGGGCACGGGCGACGACAAGTCGGTGTGCGCCGCCTGTCAGGCCAGCGCCGTCATCGTCCTGTCCGACGGCCAGCCGGACAACGACAACACCGTGCCCGTCTACAAGATGCTCAGCCTGCTGATGGAGGCGGGCGCGAAGCACCCGGATGGCACGCCGCTGACCTTCAACCCCGGCGTGGATGGGAACCCGGGTGGGGTGAACTACTGCGACCGCTACGGCGCCACCAAGGTGGACTGCGACTACTTCCTCGACACCGATGGTGACGGCCTGGATGACGACGACAGCGGGCCCAAGGGCGGCGACGCGCACAACCGCAACTACATGGATGACGTCGCCTTCTTCCTCGCCAACACGGACCTGCGCGGGGACCTGACCGGGGTGCAGTCGGTGCGCACGTACACCATCGGCTACGGCGACAACAGCCCCATGCTGCGCAGCATGGCGCACGCGGGCGCCGGCCGCTTCTACCGCGCGGACGAGCCGGGGCAGCTGCGCGACGCGCTGATGACGGCCATCGGCGACCTGCGGGAGACGGCGACGTCGTTCTCCTCCGCGAGCGTCGCCAGCGTGCAGGCCGGCAGCGCGCAGACGTCCGCCTACGTGCCGCGCTTCATCCCGCGCCAGGGCCAGCCGTACGAGGGCCACCTGTACCGCTTCTACTTCTATGGCGAGTTCGCCCAGGGCTGCGACGCGGCCCGGGCCCGCACCCAGGACGGAGACCCGCTGGACCTCAACGGCGACGGCGACTGCGATGACTCGTTCTACCTGGACCGGCCCGCGGGCTTCACGCCCGGGCCTGGCGCGGTGCCTTCCCCCACCGCCTTCACCGCGAACAACATCGTGGAGGAGAACGTCTCCGGCGAGTGGGTGAAGGCCGCCAGTGCCCGCCGCAACGCGCAGGGCCGGCTGGAGGGCGGAGACCCGGCGGTGCCCTTCTGGGATTTGGGCGAGACGCTCGGCCGCCGCAGCGCGTCCGCGCCGTGCGAGCAGCTCGGCAACCCGGGCGCGCCCATAAGCGAGACGGGAGGCCGCTGCCTCTTCACCCTGCGGGACAGGGATGGGAACGGGCGCTTCGACCAGGAGGACAACCCGCCGGTGCCCTTCGACGTGCAGCACGCGGACGAGCTGCGCCCGCTGCTGCTGTCGGGCGGTGACGGCTTCTGCTCGGACGTCTTCGCGCGGCTGGACCGGGTGTGGAATGGCGGCGCGGCGGAGGAGGCGGAGTGCGCGCGCGCCGTCATCCGCTTCGTGCGCGGGCAGGACGTCTTCGACGCGGACGGAGACCGGGACAGGGACGAGGACCGGCCGTGCGCCGAGGACAGCGGCCGCTCGTGCAAGCTGGGCGACATCTTCCACTCCTCGCCCATCCTGGTGGAGCCGCCCGCGGAGCCCTTCCTCTGCGACCTGGGCCTGGCCCCGCAATGCCTGCGCACGCTGTACGCGGACTACGTGCAGGAGGGCACGCCGCCCACGTCGGAGCCGGTGTGCGGGAGCGGTGCGTCCGCGAAGCCCTGCTACCAGGCCACGCCCATGCGGCCCCCGCTGAACGTGGGGGACGGGGACTACGGCGCCTATGGCCAGTACCTCCAGGCCCAGGGGCGCAGGGACCGCTTCCTGCTGGTGGGCTCCAACGGCGGCATGCTGCACGCGGTGCATGCGGGCCGGGCCCTGGCGTCACCCGGGCGCACCAGCGCGCTGGAGGACCTCTACGATTTAGGCACCGGCCAGGAGCTGTGGGGCTTCATCCCGCCGGACCTGCTGCCCCGGCTGGGCCTGCTCGTCCGCGGGCACGAGTACCTGGTGGACGGCACGCCCATGGTGCGCGACGTCTGGGTGGACGGGCTCGACGACAACCGGGTGGAAGGGACGGAAGGGGAGGGCCGGGGCGACGGCGTGAAGCAGGCGTCGGAGTTCCGCACGCTGGCCATCCTCACCGAGCGGGGCGGCGGACAGCGCTACAGCGCGCTGGACGTGACGGACCCCTACGGGATGCTGGGCAACGTGGCCGGCGCGGCCGGGCCCTTCCGCTGGATGTTCCCCCAGGCGTGCGATTCGGAGGCGGCCCACATGGGGCAGGCGTGGATGAACTTCGCGCCCAAGCCGCCGCCCATCGGCCCGGTGCGCCTCGCGAGCGCGCGGGAGTCGCGTGGGTGGGAGGAGCGCTGGGCCGTCTTCCTCAATGGCGGCTACAGCGCCGACCTCACGCGCGGGCGCGGCCTCTACGTGCTGGATGCGTGGACGGGGCAGAAGCTCTGGTCCTTCGCCTCGCGTGCGGGCGCCGGGGGCGGGGACAGCTACCAGGCCATGGCGGACCAGCTGATGCCGGTGGCCGCGGCGCCCGCGCTGGTGGACGTGGGCCGGGCGCTGGACCTCAAGGCGGACCAGGACGGCTTCTTCGACACGGTGGTGGTCGGGGATTTGGGCGGACAGGTGTGGACGTTCCGCCTCTTCGAGCCCGGCGAGGACTCCAGCGGCACGGTGACCAACTGGCATGGCGCACGCACCTTCGAGGTGGCGCGAGGCCAGCCGGCGCACCAGAAGACGCCCTTCTTCAACATCGCCTCCAACACGCTCCAGCCGGAGACGGGCTGGCTGCGGACGTACCTGGGCACTGGAGACCGGCAGCACCTGCGCGACACGGAAGGGGAGGCGTGCGGCCCGGACAACCTGCTGGCGTGCGTGCGCATGAAGTGCGACGTGTCCCTCACGCTCGCAGGCGCGGTGTCCGGCGTGTCGCGCACCAGCGTGCTCGAGTACTCCGGCGGTGTGCTCACGCGGAATGAGGACACCGTCACGGGGGCGCCGGTGAACGTGTGCGCCCCGGGCCGGCTGGAGCTGACGCAGCTGTCCATCGACTGCGGTGGCGGCGCGCTGGGCTCCGGCCAGTACCGCTTCCCTCCCAACCCCAGCGTGCCCTCCGGCTCGCGCAGTGAGTGCACGCTCCAGAATGGCCGCTGGAGCTGCGAGTCCCGGCGGCTCGCCACCGGGAGCAAGGGCAACCTGCGGCTGGGGGAGGGGGACCGGAGCCAGGTGCCGCACAACACCTACGTGGGCTTCTACAACTACGGCGGCGCGCGCGCCTTCACGGACAGGGCCTCCGCGCTGGCGCTGGACGGCCGGCGCTGGACGGACGTGGATGACGCCTGCCCCACCGGCCGGGACTGCGGCCTGCGCGACGTCACCATTCCTCCAGCCCAGCTGCGGGCACGGCGGATGCCGGATGGCTCGCTGCAGAGCTACGTGACGCCGGAGGCGCTGGCCGCGCTGCCGCGCGCGTCCACCACGGGGGCCGGCTGGTTCGTGCGCTACGGCGGCCTGGACGAGAAGACGGCCGCGGGCTCCAGCCTCCTGGGCGGCATCGTCTTCTGGCCGTCCTACGCGCCGCCGGTGACGGTGCCCGGGGCGTGCCGGACGACGGGCGCTGGCGACCTCGGCCGCTCGTGGCAGATGGACTTCATCACCGGCTGGCCGGACCAGGCGGAGAGCTTCAAGCTGTACGACGACGACGGCAGCCTCGCGGGCTACCTGCCCTTCAAGACGCGCGACGTGCTGTCGCCTCCGCCGGAGCCGGCCAGCGTCATCACCGTCTCCCGGACGGGCGCCGTCCGCTACACCACGCTGGACACGGGCGTGGGGCAGTCACCCAACCAGGAGACGCTGCGGCAGAACGACCACCCCGTCTCGGACATCTCCTGGGTGGAGGTGCCCAGCAGCGTCCACGTCTGCCGCCACGTGGACGCCAGGGCCTGCAAGTAGGGCCGGAGCCCTACGGACCGACGATGGCGAGCGCGCTGCGGTCGAAGTCGATGACCCGGCGCGCCACCTCGCGCACCTCCGCGGATGTCACCGCGGCCACGTGGTCCGCGTAGTGGAGGAAGTTGTCCAGGCCCAGGCCGTAGCACGAGTCCAGGGCCAGCAACCCCGCGCGCGCGCCGTTGCGCTGCAGGCCAATCTCGTGCGTGCCGATGAGGTGCTGCTTGGCGCGCGCCAGCTCCTCCTCGGGGATGGGCTCGTCGCGGATGCGCTCCAGCTCCGTGCGGATGCCGGCCAGCGCCGCGTCCACCTTCTCCGGGCTGGTGCCCATGTAGACGGCGAAGTACCCCGGGTCGAAGCCTTCAATCGCGAACGAGCTGACGCTGTAGGCCATGGAGCGCTTGTCGCGCAGCTCCACGAAGAGCCGCCCGCCCTGGCCGGACAGCACCGTGGAGAGCACCTCCAGCGCGTGCCGCCACTTGTCCCACAGGCGCGCGCCCGGGAAGCCCAGCACCAGGTGCGACTGGGCGCGGTTGAGCACCCGCTTCTCCTGGCGCGGAGAGGACGGAGGCGCCTCCACCTCCACATGGGGCGGCGGGGCGGCCTTCCCGCGCGGGGTGCCGAAGTACTCGCGCGCCAGGGCCAGCACCTCGTCCACCTTCACGTCACCCACCACGCTGAGCGTCAGCTGCGACGGGTCCATGTGCGCCGCGTGCCACGCGCGCAGCTTCTCCGGGGTGAGCTTCTCCACGGACTCCTGCTCACCCAGCTGCGGCATGCGGTACGGGTGCGCGCGGTACATCGTCTTGCTGAAGAGGTCGAAGGCCAGGCTGGACGGCTTGTCCTCGCGGGTGAGGATGTCCTGGAGCATCAGCGTGCGCTCGCGGGCGACCTCCACCTCGGGGAAGGACGGGTTGAGGAGGCAGTCCGCGAACAGGCGGAAGGCCGGCTCGAAGTGGCGCGTGAGGAACTCGCCGCGCAGGCTCACCGAGTTGCGCCCGCCCTGGCCGCCCATGCTGCCGGCATACGCGTCGATGAGCTGGGAGATGTCCTCCGCTTCGTGCGACGGCGTGCCCCGCGTGAGGCAGCGGGTGAGCAGCGTGGAGATGCCGTTGTCGGCGGGCGTCTCGTAGCGCAGGCCGCCCTGGAAGGCCGCGCGCATGGCGAACAGCGGCACCGCGGGCTCCACGCGCACGACGATGGTCGCGCCGGAGGGCAGCTTCTCGGTGATGATTTCGCTGGGGCCCGCGCCCGCGCTCCGGGCGAGGCGCGGCGAGGGCTCGCCGGCCGGCACCTTGCGCGGCTTGCGCTCTGGCGGCGGGGCCACGGGGCCGCGCTCCACGCCGTCCAGCACCGCGTGAAGCTGCTCCTCGGTGAGCTCGGTGCCCGCGGGCAGCAGGCCGGTGATGACGGCGCGGTCGAAGCGCAGGTAGCGCTCGGCGGCCGAGCGCAGGTGCTCGGGCGTCAGGCCGCGCACGGCCTCGTAGTACCGCGCCTCCGCCTCCAGGCTGCCCATGCCGGACTGGTAGGAGCCCATCTTCCGGGCCACGCCCTGCACCGTCTCGCGCTGGTACACGGCCTCGGCCTCCACCAGCGCCTTCGCGGTGGCCAGCTCGTCCGCCGTCACCGGCGTGACGCGCAGGGTGGCGAGGATGCGCGCCGTCTCCTCCAGCGCGCGCGCCGCGTTACCCGGCGGCGCCGTCAGCGACGCGGAGAACAGGCCCGGGTCCCTCGGCGTGTAGGCGAAGGCGTGGACGTCATTGACCAGATTGTGCTTGCGCTTCACGTGGCGCGTGAGCCGGGACGCGTCGCCCTGGCCGGCAATCATCGCCAGCACGTCCAGCGCGGGCGTGTCCGGGTGGTCCGCCTGGGGAATGGCGAAGGACAGGTGGAGCCAGGCCTCCTTCACGTCGTCCGGGCGCAGCTTCACGCGCCGGCCCGTGGGCGCGGGCTCCACCGGGCGCGTCACGCCGCCCTCGTATGGGCGGCCCCAGTCGCCGCCGAAGATTTCGTCCACCCACTGCCGCAGCTCCGCCTCGCGCAGGTCTCCCGACACGGAGAGCACCAGGTTCTTCGGCGTGTAGTGCCGGTGGTAGAACTCCAGGACCTTCTCCCGCGTGAAGCTGCGCACGCTCTGCTCGGTGCCGATGACGGGCAGCCGGTAGGGGTGCACCTGGAAGGCGGTGGAGAAGAGGTCTCGCGAGGCGCGCCGCGACGGGGTGTCCTGGCTGCGCTTTATCTCCTCGCACACCACCTCGATTTCGCGCGCCAGCTCCTCCGCGTCGAAGGAGGAGCGCCGCACCGCGTCGCCCAGGATGTCCAGGCCCGTGCGGGCGAACTGGCTGGCGATGACGATGTGGTAGACGGTCTGGTCGTAGGACGTCCACGCGTTGATTTCGCCGCCGTGTGACTCCACGTCGCGGGCGATTTCACCGGGCCCGCGGTTCTCCGTGCCCTTGAAGAGCATGTGCTCGTGCAGGTGGGCCAGGCCCGCCTGGTCCGGCCGCTCGTCCGCGCTTCCTACTTTCACCCAGACCTGGAAGGCCGCGACCTTGGCGGCATGCTGTTCCTCGAAGACGACGGTGAGCCCGTTGGGAAGCGTGTAGCGGATGGCCATAAGGAACGTCCGAAGCTGGCACCGGCCCCAGTCGAGGGCAAGGCGAGGTGAGATGTTTTCCCCTACTGGCTAACGTCCGGGGGCCCCCACGTCGAGAGGACTGTATGGCTGCCGTGCGGCCGGAAGTGGGGGCCTCGCACGCTTCCTCCCCCTACGCGTCCCTGGTGATGCGCGCTTCCGGGCGGTAACCTGCACTGGCCCATGCCGTCACCTCCGGAAGAGGTGGATCCTTTCGCGGACCTTCGCGACAGCCTGGGGTTGGACGACACCGTCGCCGGAGCGGCTCCCCCCGCCCCCGTCGCCGCTGCGGCCCGGCCCCAGCCCAAGCCCCCGCCCTCGGCTCCACCACCCGCTGCTCCGCCGCCGCTGCCCCCCCGTCGTCCGGCCACCCCCCTGGCCGCCACGCCCGCCGGGACGGGAGCGCCTGCTTCCCCGGCAGCCCCCGTCGCACCTGCCGCGGGTGCGGCTCCTGGTGCGGCCGCGGCGTCACGCGCCGTGCGGGTGCCTGGAAGCGACCCCTTCGGAGAGCCGCCCGACATCCGGATGCCCATGGGGGGCTCGCCGGACGACAAGCTGGAGTACTTCCGCGCCGTCGTGCGTCAGAAGACGGAGACGCTGGCGCGTGCGCGCACGCTGTACGCGGAGCGCGACGGCGAGCTGAACGGCGTGAAGCAGTCGCTGACGCTGGCGCGCAAGGAGGCGGCGGAGGCGAAGGCGCAGCTGGCGGCGGTGAAGGACGCGCCGGCGAAGCTGTCGCAGGCCGAGACGGCCCTGGCGCGCGCGGAGGCGCGGGCGGCCGAGGCCGAGGCGAAGGTGGCCTCGCTGGAGGCGGAGCTGTCCTCGGCGGAGGCGGAGCGCAAGGACCTGTCCCGCGCGCTGGCGGAGGTGGAGTCGGAGCTGCCGCGCCTCACCGCGGAGCTGCAGGAGGAGCGCGAGTCCCGCGGCTCGGTGGCCGAGGAGCTGGTGGGCGCCAAGGAGGCGCTGTCGCTGGCGCAGGACCGCGTGGCGGAGCTGGCCGCGCAGAAGTCCGAGTCGCAGGGCGCGCTGGAGGCCGTCCAGGAGCAGTACCAGCAGGCCATCGCCGACGTGGAGCGGCTGGGCGGCGAGCTGGAGGCCGTCACCGCGGAGAAGGACTCGCTGGGGCTGCGCACCGAGCAGCTCGAGGCGGCGCTGGCGGAGGCCCAGGCCGGGCTGAGCGCGCTGGAGAGCGAGAGCGAGTGGTCCAAGAGCTCGCTGGAGGAGGCGCAGGAGCGCTCGCGCACCCTCGAGTCCGAGCGGGACGAGGCGCGCAAGCAGCTGGCCGTGGTGGAGGACGGGCTGCGCGGCCTGCAGGCGCAGGTGGCGGAGCTGGAGCGGGCGCTCGCGCTGAAGGACGCCGAAATCATCGGCCTGCGCGCGGCGCTCACCGCTCGCACGGCGGAGGCGGCGGAAGTGCCCGTGCTGCGCCAGGCGCTGGAGGGCCGCACCGCGGAGCTGGCGCGCGCCGGAGAGCGGCTGGAGGCGGAGGTCGCCAAGGCCGCCGAGCGGGCGCAGGCGCTGGAAGAAGGGCTGTCCCAGGCCAGCGAGCGGGCGGCGGTGGCGGAGGGTGAGGCCGCCGCGCTGAAGGAGGCGCTGGAGGCGGCCGAGGTCGAGCAGGTGTCGCTGCGAGACCGGATGGAGTCGGACGCGGCGGCGCTGGGCGAGGCCGTGCACCAGGCCGAGGCCAAGGTGGCCGAGCTGTCCGCGGCCGTGGAGGCCGCCCAGGCCGAGCGCGAGGAGCTGAAGAAGCAGCTCGCGGCGGCGGACATGAAGGTCGCCACCAAGGACGCCGAGCGCGTGGGCCTGTCCGCGCGCGTGTCCATGCTGGAGACGGCGTCCGCGCAGCGCGAGGCAGAGCTGGTGCGGCTGCAGGGCGCGGTGGCCCAGGCCGAGGCCGCCCTGGCCCAGGCCCGCGGCGCGCTGACGCAGGCGCAGCACGCCGCGGCGCAGGCGCAGGAAGAGGTGGCGCTGGAGCGGGTGCGCCGCGAGGCGGCGGAGGCCGAGCGCGCGGACGCCGAGGTGAAGGCGGCGGAGGCCGAGGCGCGGGTGGACACGCTGTCGTCGGGGCAGGGTGACGCCCAGGTGCAGGTGGCCGCCCTCACCGAGGAGCTGGAGGCGGCGCGCTCCGAGGCGGACAAGGCGGAGCGCCTGCAGCAGCAGGTGAAGATGCTGGAGGGCGCGCTCCAGGCTGCCAAGGCCCAGACGGCGGCGGCCGGCAAGACGGACGCGGCCCGCGCGGAGGCGGAGGCGAAGCTCACGCAGGCGGGCCTGGCCCGGGCTGAGGCCGAGGCGAAGCTGACGAAGGCGGACGCCTCGCGCGCGGAGGCCGAGGCGAAGCTGACGAAGGCGGACTCGGCCCGCGCGGAGGTCGAGGCGAAGCTGGCGAAGCTGGAGGCCTCGCTGAAGGCCGAGCAGGAGGCCCGGAAGGGGCTCGAGCAGAAGCTCGCCGGGGCGGCGGCCGCACCGGCGGGAGCGTCGGCGGCTCCGGCGGACTGGGAGGCGGAGCGCGACGGCCTCAAGGCGGACGTGGCCAACCTGAAGCGCAAGCTGATGACGGCCGAGACGGCGCTCGAGACGGCGGCGGGTTACAAGGCGAAGATTGCCCGCCTGGAGGCGCAATTGAAGGGCAAGAAGTAGGGGTTTCCCTCTCATGCCCTTCGACGCACCAGTGGACCCACTCACCGGGATGCAGGCAGCCCGCTTCGGGCTGTACCTGCACTTTCCGTACTGCCTGGCGAAGTGCCCCTACTGCGACTTCGCGGTGGCGGTGGCAAAGCAGGTGCCCGAGGAGCGCTACGCGGACGCGGTGCTGGCGGAGCTGGACGCCCGGCTGGCTATCCACCCGGCGCTCCGGCACAAGCCGCTGCAGTCCATCTTCCTCGGGGGCGGCACGCCGTCGCTGTGGCACCCCCGCCACGTGGCGCGGGTGCTGGAGGGCCTCGCCGCGCGGCTGTCAGTGGCGCCCGGCGTGGAGGTGTCGCTGGAGGGCAACCCGGAGCGCGCGGACGCGGAGCGCTTCAAGGGCTACCGGGCGGCGGGCGTCAACCGGCTGTCGCTGGGGGTGCAGTCCTTCCAGGCCCAGACGCTGAAGGCGCTGGGGCGCGCGCACGACGCGGCCATGGTGGAGGGCGCGGTGGAGTCGGCACGGCGGGCAGCGTTCCCGGTGGTCTCCATGGACTTCATCTACGGCGTGCACGGGCAGACGGTGGCGCAGGTGGAGGCGGACGCGCGGCGCGCGGTGGCGCTCCAGCCCGAGCACCTGTCCACCTACGCGCTGACGGTGGAGCGCGAGGTGCTGGCGGAGGACACGCCGCTGTCGAAGCGGCTCAAGCGCGGCGAGCTGGAGCTGCCCCCGGACGACGAGGTGGTGGCCATGGCGCGGGTGGTGCGCGGGGTGTACGGGGCGGCGGGCCTGCACCGCTACGAGGTCTCCAACCACGCGCGCGAGGGCTTCGGCTCGCGGCACAACGCGCTGTACTGGACGGGCGGCGAGTACCTGGCGCTGGGCGTGGGCGCGTCGGGCATGCTGCTGGAGCCGGAGCCGCACCGGTATGTGAATCTGCGCAGCCCGGAGAAGTACCTGGTGGAGGTGGAGGCGGGCCGGCTGCCGGAGGAGGACCGCGAGGCGCTGGGGCCCCAGGAGCTGTTCGCGGAGCGGCTGGCCATGGGCCTGCGGCTGGTGTCGGGGGTGGACTGGGAGGCGGTGTGCGAGCGGTACGGCCAGCCGGTGGCGCCGAGGCGGGCGGAAGTCGCGCGGCTGGTGGAGCACGGCTTCGCGACGCTGCGGGACGGGCGGCTGGCCTTGACGGAGAAGGGCGCGGACGTGCACAGCGCCGTCTGCGCGCGGCTGCTCTAGCGGGGCGGTCGCCATGAGGACTTCGAGGAGCGCATGAGCAAGTGGATGTTGTGGATGTTCCTGACGCTGCTGACCGGCAGCCCCCTGCTGTCGCTGGGGCTGGTGCTGGTCCTCATCCTCGTGGCGGACCGCTTCACGCTCCAGGTGCTGCCCAGCCCGGTGCGGCTGCTCAAGCGCTTCCAGCGCGCCGGGCACCTGGCGGGGGTCATCCTCACCAACCCGCACGAGCGCCGGGCCCGGCACGAGCTGGCGGACATCCGCGTGGCGCAGAAGCGGTACGCGGAGGCGGTGGACATCCTCAAGCCCAACCTGGAGGCGGGCGACGAGGACGTGGACACGCTGTACCTGCTCGGCGTGGCGTACCTGGGCGCGGGCGACGCGCAGCGCGGCGAGCTGCTGCTGGACGAGGCCCAGAAGCTGGACGCGGACTTCCAGCTCGGCGCCATCCACCTGGAGCGCGGCCGCTTCCGGCTGAAGCGCGGGGACGCGAAGGGCGCGGTGGAGGCGCTGGAGCGCTTCTGCACCGTGCGGCACGGCTCGGTGGAGGGGCGCTACCTCCTGGCGCAGGCGCTGGCCCGGGCGGGCCGCGCGGACGACGCGAAGCGGGCGCGCGAGCTGGCGTGGAACGACTACGCGGTGGCGCCGCGCTTCCAGCGCCGCCGCGAGCGCCGGTGGGCCTGGCGCGCGCGGCCCAGCCGGCCGCTGATGTACGGGGCCGCGCTGGCGCTGGTGCTGGGCCTGGGCGCGGCGGTGCTCAGCCGCATGGAGCCCACCCCGCGCTCTCGGGGCTACGGCCGCTACTACAATGAGGCGCCCTCGGCCGCGGGCCTGGAAGAGGACGTGGGCGAATAGCCCCGGGACGGAAGGCACCTACCGAATGTTCCCCACGCCATCGCAGGTGCTCCGCCAGAGGGACGGGACGCTGGCCGACACGCCCTTCCCCCTGCTCCTGCACTCCCTGATGGTGGAGGAGCGCACCTGCACGCTGGAGCTCAAGGTCCGCCAGCGCGAGAAGCGCATCGTCTTCGAGGACGGCTCGCCGGTGGGCTGCCAGTCCAACCTGCTGCACGAGACGCTGGGCAAGTTCCTGGTGGAGAAGGGGCGGCTGACGGAGGCGGACTACCAGAAGGCCCTGGGGGAGAGCGTGTCCTCGGGCCAGCAGATGGGCGCGCTGCTCATCCAGAAGGGCCTCATCAGCCCCTTCGACCTCTACAAGCAGCTCCAGGCCAACCTCGCGCACAAGCTGCTGGACTGCTTCCGGTGGACGGACGCGAAGTACCGCCTCATCGCGGACGTGGACCCGCCGGACGCCACCGTGCGGATGAACACCGGGCAGCTCATCCTCACCGGCGTGGCCAACGTCATGCCCTTCGACGCGGTGGCCACCCACTTCACCTTCACCGACGAGCGCTGCTTCGGGCAGATGCCGGGCGTGGACGCGGGCCTCAAGCTGTCCTCCAAGGACGCGCGCCTGTTCCAGGCCCTGCGCCAGCGCCCCACCTTCAACGAGCTGCAGGAGCGCACGGGCTTCGACACGGAGACGGTGCTGCGCCGGCTGTACGCGCTGTGCCTGCTGGACGTCGCCGGCTTCGTGGAGGACGTGGACGCCCGCGCGGCGAAGCTGGCCGCGGTGCCCGCGCCCGCCGCCCCCGCGCCGGAGCCCGTCCCCGCGGCGCCTGTCGTCCCCGTCGCCTCGGCGCAGCCCCTGCCGGGCGGGACGCCGTTCTCGGACGAGGACGTGGCCGCGCGCGACGCGCTGGTGAGCGCCTTCCTCGCGCACCGGAGCAAGGACCCCTTCGCGCTGCTGGAGGTGCCGGAGGACGTGCAGCCGGTGCCGCTGCGCAAGGCCTTCTTCGCGTGGGCGGACCGCTACTCGCCGCTGCGCTTCCACACCCCGGAGCTGCGGGAGAAGGCGGAGGCCCTGCTGGCCGCGTACGCCAAGGCCTTCGGCGCGCTGTCGGACGCGGAGCAGAGCCTCCTCTGGCGCAAGCGCCGGGCGGCCCAGCGCGAGAAGGAGCGGGGCTCCACCCGGCCCAGCACCGCGGAGCAGTTCCGCATCCGCACGGACCTCTTGGACGCGACGACGCAGTTCTCCGAGGCGAAGCGCCGGCTGGAGGCCCGCAACTTCGCCGGCGCCTTCGAGTACTTCGAGTACGCGTGCGACATCGACCCGAGGCCGCTGTACCAGGCCCACCGCGCCTTCGCGCGCTACCTGATGAAGCCCGACGCCCACGGCCGGCTGGCCCTCCAGGAGCTGCAGGAGGTGGTGCGCCAGGAGCCGGGCATGGAGGAGGGCTGGGCCTTCCTGGGCGAGGTGGCCCAGGGCGAGAGCCAGTGGGCCCTGGCCGAGGACGCCTTCCGCAAGGCCTTCAAGCTGAACCCGAAGAACCGCCGCTACGTGGAGCTCATCCAGGAAATCGTGAAGCGGCGCTGAGCGGCAGGGCCCTTCGTGTCCCCGATGTGACAATTCCCCGCGGAGGGGGACAGGGCTGGCAGGTTCGCCGCAATCCCTCACATCCAAAACCGGGCCAGACGTCAATACGACAACTGGCCCGCGCAAACCCTGTCACATTTGATTCCGGGCCAGACGTCAATACGACGACTGGCCCGGCGAAGCGCTGTTACATGTCTGCTTTTCTCAAGAAGTGTGACTCGCTTGAGGGGCGGTGTCTACAGGTTCGAGATGAAGTTCCGGTCGCCCGACGTCAGCGACTCGCCCTCGGACAGGCGCCACACCGCCGTCTGGAGCTCCGCGTACTGCTCCTCGGGGTCCAGCGTCTTCTGCTCCAGCAGCCGGTAGAGCTCCTGGAAGTCCGTGTACTGGATGGTGGGCCCCAGCTGGAACGTGGCCGCCGTGCTGCTGGGGTCTCTATTTTCATTCAGGCAGAAAAGATACAGTGGAAGGTAGATTGTCTGGCCCGGAGTCACCACCACAGTCTGCCTCTGGAGGATGATTCCGTTCTGGGTGCTCAGGTTATCCGAGATGACGGTGAAGCCCGGGGGGAGGGTGATGGAGATGGGCAGGGGGTTGCCCGTCGTGTTCGTCGTGTTTCGCAGGGGCAGGCACACCCGCACGAGGGCCCCGGCGCCCTTGGGCTCCTCGGCGGGGAAGCACTTGTCCGGCTCGAACGCGCTGTAGCCCTTGATGGGCCCCGCCAGCTCCACCCCGGTGGGCAGCGTGAAACGCTGTCCTTCCGGGGGTTTATCCGAGCTCCCCAGCCCCGGCCGGTCCTGCTGGCCCGGGGTGCCCGAATCGGGGTTCTGGGTGCCGTCCCCGTCGTCTCCGCACGACCACGCCAGCAACATCAGCCCCACCAGACCGAAAATACGCCATGTCTTCACGTGAATCTCCCGTGCTGTCGCTCGCGACCTCAGCCGCCGAGCGTGCCTGAATGCCGGCCCTCATCCAGGGTGTTGCCCGCTACCTGTGGAATACCAGATAGACTTTCTTTTAATGTCAGCCTCATGATCTGCAATACTCGGAGTGAACAGCAGAGACTTTGCTACAGTCAACCGCTCTGACGAGCTCCGGGAGGCCAGGGTACCCATGAAACGTGAGTCGGGGCAGGCAGCCGTCGAAGCAGCGCTCATCCTGCCGCTCTTCGTGTTCCTCATCCTGGGCATCCTGCAGCTGGGGCTCATGCATCAGGCGCGGCTGATGACGAAGTACGCGGCCTACAAGGCCGTGCGCGCGGGCTCTCTCCACAACGCGAACAAGAACAAGATGGAGCGCGCCGCGCTGGCGGTGCTGCTGCCGCTCATCAGCCAGGGCAGCAGCGGGGCCGAGCACATCAAGACGGTCAACAGCGCCACCGACTTCCAGACCAAGTGGATGTGGCCCGGCGTCGTGGCCAACAGGATGATGGACACCGGCATCCCGTACGCGGAAGTTACCATCTGCGGCCCCTTGAGCAGCGAGCTGCCCAGCGGCCCGGAGGTGGACTTCGATGACCCATCCATCACTTCCAGCGACAACTGGCGCGACAGCCAGCGCACCAAGCTGCGCGTCCAGCTGACCTTCAACTACCGCATGCCCATCCCCTTCGCGAACATGGTCATCTTCAACATCACCCGCGCGCGGGACGTGCCCACCGTCTTGATGATGGGGACGGTGAAGGCCGCGGAGCGCGGCAAGGTGGCCGGCCGCCGCTTCGGCGTGGGGACCTCCGACGCCCTCTACACCGCCGCGGCCGCCAGCCGCACGTACGTGATGCCCATCCGGGCCACGTACACCATGCGGATGCAGTCGAACCTCTACCCCCAGGCCAACCCTCTTCCCTCGAGCAACCAATGCGTATTCGCGTACTGAAGTCGAAGCCGCGGTCGGCGCGGGGCCAGGCGCTGGTGCTCGCCTGCCTGTCGTTCCTGGTGCTGGCGCTGATGACGACGCTGAGCTTCAACCTCAGCCATGCGCTGCGACAGAAGGTGAGCCTGCAGCAGCACAGCGACTCGCTGGCCTACTCCATGGCGGTGATGGAGGCGCGCGCGCTCAACTACTACGCGGTGAGCAACCGGGCCATCGCGGCGTCGTACGTCGCCATGAACAGCCTGCACGCCTACATGGCGGTGGCCAGCGTGACGGGGCAGATCATGCGCGCCTCGCGCAACAACTTCTACATCATCGCGGCCATGGAGTTCGCCCAGTGCGCCTGCTGGACGTGCTTCATCCACTGCATCCACGGCATCCAGGCCATCCGCGTCGCCAGTAAATACGGCAACGCGGGGCGCGACTACGACGGCAAGGCCAAGAACCTGGAGAACAGCTTCAACCAGGCCAACAAGGGCCTGGACATGCTGGTGGAGACGGTCCACGCCTCGCAGATGGCCGTGCACGCGAGGACCGTGCAGTCGGTGATGAACGGCAACGCCAACGGGCTGTCGGAGCTGACCAACTACAACGCGCCGGGCGCCAGCAACGTGCCGGGCGGCGTGGGCGCGCTCAACACCAACGAGTTCAACTGCGCCATTGACGGCATGGTCTGCATGGGCGGCCAGGGCAACAGCTCCAACGAGGCGCTCGCGCGGGTGATGACGGAGGTCTCCAACGCGAGCCGGCCCGGCTGGACGGCCAACCGCGACTTCGACCTGCCCAAGCCCCTCTACCTGCACCCCAGCTTCCTGCAGGAGATGATGATGGACATCCCGGGTGAGGGCCTGCACTACCCCATTCCCTTCGTTCACAAGGGCACCGCCAAGCTGGTGGAGACCCGCTCCAACATCCACGGCCCCGGCCAGGTGGGCGGCAACACGGGCAAGGTGATTGCCGCGGACGAGGAGGGCGCCATGTTCAACCAGTGGAAGCACGGCGTCGGTCCGTACATGCCCTTCAACTCGCGCATCCACAGCGACACCAACGGCGGCGGGCACACCCCGAACGGCGCGCACTCGGACGAGCACGAGTTCGACGGCGTCAACACCCAGTCGTTCATGAGCTGCATCGGCCAGGGCAACTGCTTCATGAAGTTCCGCGCCGACCCCGACGCCAACGACGACTACGGCCAGCCGAGCGTCTACAGCTACGTCACCCGCCAGTTCCGGGTGGGCAACCCCAACCAGGCGCCCTGGGAGCTCAACGCCAACAGCGAGCTGAACTTCACGCACGGCGGCCAGGGCACCGCCCGGCTGACGCTGGCCGCGGGCGAGGGCTCCGGCCTGTCCAAGGCGCTCGTCTACTACCACCGCTTCGGCTCGAACGGCTGGCGCGAGGCGCCCAACATGTTCAACCCGTACTGGCGCGCGAAGCTGCATCCGTTCCGCGCCACGGAGGCGGCCACGGTGCTCGGCGCCGCCGGCAACACCGACGCGGCCCAGCTCGCCGTCACCCCGGGGGTGTCCCTGTGATTCGCCACCCGCTCCGCGCCCGTGCCGCTCGCGGCGCCGCTGCCGTGGAGATGGCCATCAGCCTGTTGGTCATCATCCCGGTGTTCATGTACGCCATCTTCCTGGACGACCTGCTGCGCTACTCGCTGGACGCGCAGGAGGCCGCGGTCTCCACGGTGTGGGACTTCGCCGTGCAGGACTACACCCGGGACCTGAAGCCGGCCGACAGGGCGCCCACCGCGCCCCAGGGTGGCAGCACCATGGTGCAGCAGCACGCGCGCTACATGTTCTGCGACCACGAGTCCGGCAAGGACCGCTACGACGCGTATACCAACGGCGTGCCCTCGGACTGCTCGGACACCGACCACCACCAGGCGCTGGTGGCCCACACCTGCTGGCTCAACGACAACGCGAGGCAGGTGACGTGCGAGGCCCCGGAGCGAGGCGCCGGCAACCTCGGCATCCCCGTCCACAACCAGTTCATGAGCAACTTCACCCGCGGCGGCCTCATCCGCTGCTCGGCCCGGGCCGTGGTGGAGAACTACCTGCTGCCCGAGGGGTTCCTCCAGGAGTTCAGCAAGACGAAGCTGACCGTCAAGAAGTGGGACGGCGACGTCCACGGCAACTCCCAGTCGGGCGTCGCCACCACGAACGGCGTCGACGGCAACGCCTACTTCCTAGGCATGGAGCAGATGGCCATCCTCACGGACACCTGGGCGCTGACGACCAACGCCAACACGATGCCGGGCACCAAGAGCGGTGAGATGTACGACCGGGTGGCCAACGTCTACATGAACCCGCAGAACCTCGGGCACCCCATCCTGCGCGCCACGTCCGCGGCCTTCTTCGGGCAGGCCATCAGCAACAACCTGCTCAACCCGCTCTTCGCCGCGCAGCTCGCGGCGACGACGGGCGACGCGATGGGCGCGGACAACCCGCAGACGCCCAACATCGCCATCGCGCCGCAGGCGGTGGGTGACAGCACCACGCCCAGCAACCGCGTCACCCAGGAGGGCTCCAACCGGCGCTACTTCAACACCGAGTGGCGCGACTGGGACCAGAACAACAACTATCGCTCGTACCAGAACCGGGGCGTCTACTACATGGGCTGCAAGCAGCCGGGAACCTGCTGATGGCCGTGTGGTGGGAGAGGTCGGGCGTCCGGGTGGGGCTGTGGCTGTTCTCGCTGGCCGTGGTGGGCGGGCTCATCGGCTTCGGCTGGGAGCGCGCGGCGTATCCGGAGGAGCCGGTGGAGCTGGAGCAGCTCCAGGCCCGGGCGGACGAGGAGTTCGCGGCCACCGGCCCGCGGCGCACGCCGGAGGAGCAGGCCGTGCTGGCGCGCGCGCTGTCGCACTTCCCGCCGTATCCCAACGCCAATGGCGCCCCGGAGGTGCTGGCGTCCGACTACCTGGGGCCCAACACGCCCATGGCGGTGGCGTGGTTCTCCACCAAGGACACCCCGGACCAGGTGCTGGCGCACTACCAGGGCACGCTGGCGGACGCCGGCCTGCCTCCGCTGAGCAAGCGCTACGGGCAGAATGGCGGCTACGTGGGCTACTGGACGCCCTCCACCAAGGAGGTCCACCTGGTGTCCGTGCTGGCGCAGGGCGGTGAGACGTTCGTCTTCGTCTCCTCGGGGCAGGTGGGGCCGCTGCTGGAGGGCACCGCGTCCGTGCCCGCGTGGGTGCCGCTGCCGCCGGGCGTGAAGGACCCGGTGGTGCTCACCTTCCGGATGGAGGGCGTCACCTACTACACGGTGTCCGGCCAGGTGCCGGAGGGGCGGCTGGCGGACGTGGGCGGCGCCTACCAGGCCACGCTGAAGGAGAAGGGGTGGCAGTCGGGCTCGGCCTCCGAGTCCGGCCACCAGTCGCTCAGCTTCGATGTGAATCACCAGGCGAAGCGCGGGCAGGTGCTGCTGCGCCAGCCCTCACTGCAACCCGGGGTAGAGTTCCAGCTGTCGCTCATGGAGCGGGCAGTGGCCTCGGAATGAGACACACGGAGGATACAACGATGAAGACGCTCGCGACGTGGACCCTGGGGTGGCTTGCCGGTGCGGTGCTGCTGCTGGGGACACCGGCCCTCGCGAATCGGGCCTGCCAGCGCGGCTGCGACGACGACGTCAAGGAGTGCAAGGCCGTGTGCAAGAAGCACGCGAAGGGCATGGAGGCCAAGTGCAGCAAGGCCTGTGACGACGAGAAGCGGGCGTGCTCCGAGGAGTGCTCCGGCCGCCCCGCGCAGCGCGAGAAGCTGAACGAGGGGAAGGAAGAGGAGCACCATGACGACGACCATTGAGCGGCGCCGCCGCCCCGCGCGCGGCCAGGCGATGGTGGAGTACGCCATCATCACCGCGGCGCTGATGAGCTTCACGGTGATGAGCTGGCCGTTCCTCGTCGAGCTCATCAACGGCCTGCACCGCTACTTCCAGTCCATCTATTACATCATCCAGTCGCCCATCCCCTGAGGAGGGCGTCCCGCCCGCGCGGGTGCTTTCCGCGGGCGGGCCCTGGCTGAGCCGCTACGGCTTCACGGTGGTGACGAACTCCGCCTTGCCACCGGACACCTTGAGGACGACGGCCTCCTTCACCGCGTCCCGGTTCGCGTCCAGGGTGATTCGGCCCGAGACGCCCGGGAAGTCCTTCGTCCGGGCAATCGCCTCGCGCAGGGCCGGGCCGCTCAGGTCCGGGGCGCGCTTCATGGCTTCAATGGCCACGCGGGCCGCGTCGTACGCCAGCACGCCCACGCTGTCCGGCACGCTGCCGTAGCGCTCCTTGTACTTCTTCAGGAACTGCTGGAGCGCCGGGTCCGGGTTGTCCGGCGAGTAGTGGTTGGAGAAGTAGCTGCCCTCGAGCGCCGAGCCACCCAGCTCGTACAGCTTGTCGGAGTCCCAGCCGTCGCCGCCGAGCAGCGGCACCTTGAGGCCCACCTCGCGCGCCTGCCGGGCGATGATGCCCACGTCCGTGTAGTACCCCGGGACGAAGACGGCCTCCGGCTTGAGCTGCTTGAGCGCGGTGAGCTGCGCGCGGAAGTCCGTGTCGCCCTTCGAGTAGCTCTCGTCGCCGAGAATCTTGCCGCCGAACTCCGCGAACTTCTGGTTGAACACGTCCGCCAGGCCCATGGAGAAGGCGCTCTTGTTGTCGCGCAGCACCGCCACCTTGTTCAGCTTCAGGTTCTCCCGGGCGAACTTCGCCATCACGAAGCCCTGGAACGGGTCGATGAAGCAGACGCGGAAGATGTAGTCGCCCCGCTTCGTCACCTCGGGGCTGGTGGAGGTGGGCGTAATCATCGGCACCTTCGCCACCTGCGCCTTCTCCGCCATCGCCATGGACACCGACGAGGCCGCCTCGCCGAGGATGACCACCACCTTGTCCTGGGTGATGAGCCGCGTCACGGCCTGGGCCCCCTCCTCGGGCCGGCCCTGGCTGTCGTACACGCGCACGGCCAGCCTCTTGCCCTTCACCCCGCCCGCGGCGTTGGCCTCGTCGATGGCCAGCTCGATGCCATTGCGCGCGGAGATGCCGAACGTCGCCTCGCTGCCCGTCAGGCTGCCGACCTCACCCAGCAGGATGGTGTTGGCGTCCACGGGCGCGGCGCCGGGGGGAGGGGCCGTCGCGGCGGGCGCCTGTCCGCCCGGCGTGGGCTCCGTGGGCGCGGGCGCGGACTTCTTCTCGCAGGCCACCGCGGCCAGGGCCAGCGTGGCGAGCAGCATCAGGGGACGACGCATCGGTGGAATTCCTCCGGGGAGCGGGGGGCTCCCACCCTAGCCCTCTCCCTCCTGCCCTCCAACCAGAGGCTCCCGGCGCCTTGTGTGAAAAGCAATGTGGACTGAAACGGTCCACATTACATATGACGCCCCCGGTGGCCCGGTGGCCCCGGCAGGACTGAATCTGGAGAGGAGACACCCGCACCCATGCTTCGGATGAGCAAGATGACCGACTACGGCATCGTGCTGATGACCGAGCTGGCCCGCGCGGAGGGTGACACGCGCACCACTCGCGAGCTGGCGGCGCGCACCCGTGTGCCGTTGCCCTCGGCCAGCAAGGTGCTCAAGGGCCTGCTTCAGGCGGGCCTGGTGGTGTCCCACCGTGGGGCCAGCGGCGGCTACGGGCTGGCGCGCCCCGCCGCCGAGCTGTCCTTGGCGGAGCTGGTCGCCGCGCTGGAGGGCCCGGTGGCCCTCACCGAGTGCGGCGTCCACACCACGGGCGGTGCGCCCTGCGAGCTGGAGGCCGTCTGCCAGGTGCGTGGGCACTGGCGCCTCATCAACACCGCCATCCAGGACGCGCTGGGCCGCCTGTCGCTGGCGGACCTGGTTGCCCCCGCGCCGCGCGTGCCCGAGCGCCTGGTGGGCCTGGGCGTCCCGTCGCGGCCCGCGCCTTCGGCCAGCACCGCCTCACCTTCCACTGCTTCCGCATCAGGAGTCCGTTCATGACCACCGACACCCTCCAGGAGCTGACCCGCCGGCCGTACGAGGCCGGCTTCGTCTCGGCGGTGGAGTCGGACACGTTTCCGCCCGGGCTGAGCGAGGACGTCATCCGCCAGATTTCCGAGAAGAAGGGCGAGCCGGCCTTCCTGCTCGAGTGGCGCCTCAAGGCGTACCGCCACTGGCTCACCATGAAGGAGCCGAACTGGCAGGCCGTGAAGTACGCGCCCATCGACTACCAGGCCATCAGCTACTACTCGGCGCCGAAGCAGAAGCCGAAGAAGGGCAGCCTGGACGAGGTGGACCCCGAAATCCTCCGCACCTACGAGAAGCTCGGGATTCCGCTGCACGAGCAGAAGCTGATGCAGAACGTCGCGGTGGACGCCGTCTTCGACTCGGTGTCCGTGGCCACCACGTTCAAGGACAAGCTGGCGAAGGCGGGCGTCATCTTCTGCTCGTTCTCCGAGGCCGTGCGCGAGCACCCGGAGCTGGTGAGGAAGTACCTGGGCACGGTGGTGCCGTACTCGGACAACTTCTTCGCGGCGCTCAACTCGGCCGTCTTCAGCGACGGCTCGTTCGTCTACATCCCCAAGGGCGTGCGCTGCCCCATGGAGCTGTCCACGTACTTCCGCATCAACACGGCGGAGACGGGCCAGTTCGAGCGCACCCTCATCGTCGCCGACGAGGGCTCCACGGTGAGCTACCTGGAGGGCTGCACCGCGCCCCAGCGCGACACCAACCAGCTGCACGCGGCGGTGGTGGAGCTGGTCGCCCTGGACGGCGCCAACATCAAGTACTCCACGGTGCAGAACTGGTACCCGGGGGACGCGCAGGGCCGCGGCGGCATCTACAACTTCGTCACCAAGCGCGGAATCGCCCACCGGGCCTCCAAGATTTCGTGGACGCAGGTGGAGACGGGCTCGGCGATTACGTGGAAGTACCCGAGCGTCATCCTCAAGGGGGATGACTCGGTGGGCGAGTTCTACTCCGTCGCGCTCACCAACAACCTGCAGCAGGCGGACACGGGCACGAAGATGGTGCACATCGGGAAGAACTCCCGCAGCACCATCGTGTCCAAGGGCATCTCCGCGGGGCGCGGGCAGAACACGTACCGGGGCCTGGTGAAGGTGCTCAAGAGCGCGGAGAACGCGCGCAACTACACGCAGTGCGACTCGCTGCTCCTGGGTGACAAGTGCGGCGCCCACACGGTGCCGTACATCGAGGTGAAGAACGCGTCCGCGCAGGTGGAGCACGAGGCGTCCACGTCGAAGATTGGCGAGGACCAGCTCTTCTACTGCCGGCAGCGCGGAATCTCGCAGGAGGACGCGGTGTCGATGATCGTCAATGGCTTCTGCCGCCAGGTGTTCAAGGAACTCCCGATGGAGTTCGCGGTGGAGGCGCAGAAGCTGCTCGGGGTGAGCCTCGAGGGGAGCGTGGGGTAGGTCATGGCTTTGCTGTCTGTTCGCAACCTGCACGCCCGCGTGGCGGGCAAGGACATCCTGAAGGGCATCGACCTGGAGGTGCGCCCCGGAGAGGTGCACGCCATCATGGGCCCCAACGGCTCCGGGAAGAGCACGCTGGCCAGCGTGCTGGCGGGCCGTGACGGCTATGAAGTCACGCAGGGCGAGGTGCTGTTCGACGGCAAGCCCCTGCTGGCGCTGTCGCCCGAGGAGCGCGCCACGTCGGGCGTGTTCCTCGCCTTCCAGTACCCGGTGGAGATTCCGGGCGTGGGCAACCTGCACTTCCTGCGCACCGCGCTCAACGCGCAGCGCCGGGTGCGGGGGCTGGAGGAGCTGGACGCGATGGACTTCCTCCAGCTCGCCCGGGAGAAGTCGAAGCTGGTGCAGCTGGACGCGGCCTTCATGAACCGCTCGGTGAACGAGGGGTTCTCCGGCGGCGAGAAGAAGCGGAACGAAATCTTCCAGATGGCGGTGCTGGAGCCGCGGCTGGCCATCCTCGACGAGACGGACTCCGGCCTGGACATCGACGCGCTGCGCACGGTGGCCGGCGGCGTCAATGCGCTGCGCTCGCCGGAGCGGGGCATGGTGCTGATCACGCACTACCAGCGGCTCCTGGACTACATCGTCCCGGACCACGTGCACGTCATCGCGGCGGGGCGCATCATCCGCTCGGGCGGGCGCGAGCTGGCGCTGGAGCTGGAGGAGAAGGGCTACAGCTGGCTGGGGCTGCAGGACGGCAAGACGGCCGCGCCGAAGGGCGGGGAGGCCCGGCGATGACGGCCGGCCTGGCGCACTTCCTGGACGTGGCCTCGCGCTTCCATGCGCGGGAGGCGTCCACGCCGGCGTGGCTGCGGCGCGTGCGCGCCGAGGGGCTGGCGCAGCTGGAGAAGCAGGGCCTGCCCACGACGCGCGACGAGGCGTGGAAGTACACCAACCTGGCGCCCCTCGCGGAAGGAACGTTCATTCCAGCCGCGGAGGCGCGCGGCGCGGGGGACCTGGCGGCGGTGGTGGAGGGGCTCGCCCTGCCAGGAGGGCCCCGGCTCGTCTTCGTGGACGGGCGGCTGGCGCCGGAGCTGTCGTCCGTGGCGGGCCTGCCGCGCGGGCTGACGCTGAAGCCGCTGCGGGACGCGGTGCGCGAGGACGGGGAGCTGCTGGAGTCCATGCTGGGCCAGCGGGCCCCGGCGGGGGAGCACGCCTTCACCGCGCTCAACGCGGCCCTGCTGGACGACGGCGCGCTGCTGCGGCTGGCGCCGGGCACGGTCAGCGAGGTGCCGGTGCAGCTGGTGTTCCTCACCCGAGGGGACGCGCCGGTGCTGGCCAGCCCGCGCATCCTCGTCCTGGCGGGGGAGAACAGCGAGGCGACGCTGGTGGAGACGTACGCGGGCGTGGCGGGTGGCTCCGGACCGGGGGCCACCTTCACCAACGCGGTGACGGAGGTGACGCTGGAGGACAACGCCAGCCTGCACCACTACAAGCTCCAGGCGGAGTCGGACGCGGCGGTGCACGTGGCCGGCCTGCACGCGCGGCAGGGGCGGGACAGCCGCTTCGCGTCGCATGCCTTCTCCTTCGGCGGGGTGCTGGCGCACAACGAGGTGCACTCGGCCTTCGCGGGCGAGGGTGGCGACGCCACGCTGAATGGCCTGTACGTGGGCCGGGGCTCGCAGCACCTGGACAACCGGACGGCGCTGGACCACGCGGCGCCCCGCTGCACCAGCCGCGAGCTGTACAAGGGCGTGCTGGATGACCGCTCGCGCGGGACGTTCCACGGGCTCATCCGGGTGCGGCAGGACGCGCAGCGCACGGACTCGCGGCAGCAGAACCGGAACCTCCTGCTGTCGGAGTCGGCGCAGGCGGACACGCGGCCGCAGCTGGAAATCCTGGCGGACGACGTGAAGTGCGCGCACGGCGCGGCGGTGGGGCGGCTGGATGCGCAGGCGCTGTTCTACCTGCGCTCGCGCGGCATTCCCCGGGCGGAGGCGGAGTGGCTGCTGACGTTCGCCTTCGCGCGCGAGGTGGTGGAGGCGGTGCCGCAGGCCGCGGTGCGCGCCCGGGTGGAGGGCCTGCTGGCCCTGAAGCTGCCGGGCACGGCCCGGCGCGAGGTGACGGCATGAGCGGCTTCGACGTGCAGCGCGTACGGGCTGACTTCCCCATCCTCCGCCAGGAGGTGCGGGGCCGGCCCCTGGTGTACCTGGACAGCGCGGCGACGGCGCAGAAGCCCCAGGCCGTCATCGACGCCATCGTCCACTTCTACCAGCACGACAACGCCAACGTGCACCGCGGTGTCCACGTGCTGTCCGAGCGCGCCACCGAGGCGTACGAGGGCGCGCGGGAGACGGTGCGCCGCTTCATCAACGCGCGGGACGCGAAGGAGATCATCTTCGTGCGCGGCACCACCGAGGCCATCAACCTGGTGGCGCAGACGTACGGGCGCAAGCACATTGGCCCGGGTGACGAGGTGCTCATCACCCACATCGAGCACCACGCGAACATCGTCCCCTGGCGGATGCTGTGCGAGCAGACGGGCGCGGTGCTCAAGGTGATTCCGGTCGATGACCGGGGCGAGCTGGTGATGGACGCGGTGGACGCGCTGATGACGGAGCGCACGCGCATCCTCGCGGTGACGCACGTGTCCAACGCGCTGGGGACGGTGAACCCGGTGAAGGAGCTGACGCGCCGGGCGCACGCCAAGGGCATCCCCGTGCTGGTGGACGGGGCGCAGGCGGTGACGCACTTCCCGGTGGACGTGCAGGATATCGGTTGCGACTTCTACGCCTTCAGCGGGCACAAGACGTTCGGCCCCACGGGCATCGGCGTGCTCTACGGCCGCCTGGAGCGCCTGGAGCCGCTGCCGCCGTACCAGGGCGGCGGGGACATGATCCTCTCCGTCACCATGGAGAAGGTGACCTACAACCGGGTGCCGCACCGCTTCGAGGCCGGCACGCCCAACCTCGAGGGCGCGGTGGGGCTGGCGGCGGCCATCCGCTACCTGGAGGCGCTGGGGATGCAGAACGTCGCGGCGCACGACCGGGAGCTGATGGCGTACGCCACGAAGGCGCTGGAGTCGGTGCCGGGCCTGCGCCTGGTGGGCACGGCGCGCGAGAAGACGGGCGTGCTGTCCTTCATGCTGGAGGACATCCACCCGCACGACGTGGGGACCATCCTGGACCGCGAGGGCGTGTGCATCCGCACGGGGCACCACTGCGCGCAGCCGGTGATGCAGCACTTCAAGGTGCCGGCCACGTCGCGGGCGTCGCTGGCGCTCTACAACACGCGCGAGGACGTGGACGCGCTCGTGCGCGGGCTGCACAAGGTGCTGGAGGTGTTCAAGTGAGCTCGGACCTGTCGGACCTCTACCAGGAGGTGGTGCTGGAGCACTCCAAGCGCCCGCGCAACTACCGGGTGGTGGAGGGGCACAACCGCGAGGCGGCGGGGCACAACCCGCTGTGCGGCGACCAGCTCACGGTGACGCTGAAGGTGGAGGGTGACGTCATCCGCGACATCGGCTTCCAGGGGCAGGGCTGCGCCATCTCCAAGGCGTCCGCGTCGCTGATGACGGGCGCGGTGAAGGACCGGACGCGCGCGGAGGCGGAGGCTCTCTTCGAGCGGGTGCACAAGCTGGTGACGGAGGGGCCGGAGGGCCTGGACGTGGACGCGCTGGGGAAGCTGGCCGTGCTGTCCGGGGTGAGTGAGTTCCCGGCCCGGGTGAAGTGCGCGAGCCTCGCGTGGCACACGCTGCGCGCGGCGCTGGAGGGACGCGGCGAGGCCGTGTCCACGGAGTAGGGAGGGAGGGCGGCATGCGAGGAAATCTGGCGGTGCTTCAGCAGGACGTGTCCGCGACCATCATCCCCAGTGGTGACAGGGTGTCGCTGCCCGCGGGCGCGGAGCTGCGGGTGATGCAGACTTTGGGCGGCAACATCACGGTGCAGGACCCGTACGGGCAGCTGTTCCGCATCGACGAGAAGGACGGCGGCGCGCTGGGCGAGGAGTACGCGCCCAAGGAGAGGGCGGCGGCGGACGACGGCACCTTCAACGAGGAGCAGGTCTGGGAGCAGCTGCGCACGGTGTACGACCCGGAGATTCCGGTGAACATCGTGGAGCTGGGCCTGGTGTACGCGTGCAAGGCCGAGCCACTGCCGGAGGGCGGGCAGCGGGTGGACATCCAGATGACGCTGACGGCGCCCGGCTGCGGCATGGGACCGGTGCTGGTGGACGACGTGCGGCAGAAGGTGTCGTCGGTGCCGGGCGTGAAGGAAGCCAACGTCGAGCTGGTGTGGGAGCCGCCGTGGGACCAGGGGCGGATGACGGACGTGGCGCGCCTGCAGCTCGGGTGGATGTGACGGTGCGGGCCCGGTAGCCCGGGCCCGTCGCCAGGCCGGGACGTCAGCGCATGGCCGCCAGCCTGCGCACGCCGAAGCCGAGCGCCGCCGTGGCCAGGCTGCCGGCGAGCAGCTTCGGCCACCTCCGCCGGGGCGGGGCTTCTGGCAGCGCGCTCTCGAGGCGGCCCTCCACCTCCGGCATCTTCTCCAGGAAGAGCTCCACCATGGCCGCGTTGAAGGCGGGCAGGTCGTGCGGGCCCCGGCTGGACACCCAGTTGCGGTCCCGGACGACGGCCTCGTCCACCCACTCGCCGCCCGCGTTCTTCACGTCGTCATGGATGCCGGGCCAGGAGGTCAGCTTGCGTCCCTCCACCAGCCCCGCGGACACCAGCACCCATGGGCCGTGGCAGATGACGGCGATGGGCAGGTCGAGCATGTCCGCGTCCTGCACGAAGTCCCGCGCCAGCGCGCTCTGCCGCAGGGCGTCGGGGTTCATGAAGCCGCCGGGGATGAGCACCGCGTCATAGTCCGCCGCCTTCACCTCCGGCAGCGTCGCGTCCACGGGCACCTTCTTCCCGGGGTACATCAGGTTCATCCCCCGAATCTTCCCCTTGTGGAGCGAGACGACCGTCACCTCCGCGCCCTCGCGCTTCAGCTTCTTGACGGGGATGGTCAGCTCCACCTGCTCGAAGCCATCCATCGCCAGCACCGCCACTCGCAAGCCCTTCAGCTTCTTCATCACGCGCACCTTCTTGTCCCGGAAGTCTGTCGCTCCTGACCCTGTGCATGCCCCGCGGGCGCGTGAATGCCGGGGGCGGCAGGTCCTCGAGCCGCTCTCTCCCTCCGCTCAGGGGGCAGGCAGGCGACGCAGGCTCTCGGGGCGCTCCGGTTGTACCTCCCTGGAGGGCGTGCTACCGACCGGGCGGTCCGCTCGATGGAAGGTGGCGCGGTGCGCCCCGTCCAGGCGGTTGCGGTTGATGACTCGCGGTCCTCGTCCCCTGGACGCCCCCGGAGGCCCACCGAATGTCCGCTTCGCTCTCTCCCCTTCATCGCGGTCTCATCGCGAGCACCGCGCTCCTGCTCACCCCCGTGGGCTGCACCAGCGTCGAGTCCGCTCGCGTGGACGAGGCCCGCCTCACCACGGGTGACGCGCCGGCCCGGAAGCCGAAGTGGGGCCTGGTCATCCACGGCGGCGCGGGCGTCATCTCCCGGGAGAACCTCTCCCCCGAGCGCGAGGCCGAGGTCCGCGCCGCGCTCACCCAGGCGCTCCAGGCCGGCCATGCCGTGCTGGCCAGGGGCGGCACCAGCCTGGACGCGGTGTCCGCCGCCATCCGCGTGCTGGAGGACTCGCCGTACTTCAACGCCGGCAAGGGCGCCGTGTTCAACCACGACGGCATCAACGAGCTGGACGCCGCCATCATGGATGGGAAGACGCGCATGGCCGGCTCGGTGGCGGGCTTGCGGCACGTGCGAAACCCCATCGACCTGGCTCGGCGGGTGATGGAGCAGTCCCCGCACGTGATGATGATTGGCGAGGGCGCGGAGACCTTCGCGAAGGCGCAGGGCCTGGAACTGGTGGACCCGAAGTACTTCTACACGGAGGAGCGCTGGCAGGGGCTCCAGCGCGCGCTGGAGAAGGAGCGCCAGCAGCAGCAGGCCGCTCCGCCGGGGCAGCCGACGTCGTCGCTCCCGGCGGGGCATGACCCCATCACCGGCGACCACAAGTTCGGCACCGTGGGCGCGGTGGCGCTGGACCAGGCCGGCAACCTCGCCGCGGGGACGTCTACCGGGGGCATGACGAACAAGCGCTACGGCCGTGTCGGTGACGCGCCCATCATCGGCGCCGGGACGTATGCGGACCCGCGCTGCGCCGTCTCCGCCACCGGGCATGGCGAGTTCTTCATCCGCTACACCGTGGCGCGCGACATCTGCGCCCGCGTGGAGTACCAGGAGCTGCCCCTGCCCGAGGCCGCCAACCACGTCGTCAACGACGTGCTGGTGAAGGCGGGCGGCGAGGGCGGCATCATCGCCATGGACCACCAGGGCAACGTGGCCATGCCGTTCAACTCCAGCGGCATGTACCGCGGCTACATGGGCGAGGATGGCCAGCCCCACGTGGCCATCTTCAAGGACGCGCCTGCCACCACGAAGTAGGGCGAGAGGCGTCCCGGGTCAGGCCGGGTGCGCGGCGGGTGCGGTGCTCGCCGCCGCTCGCGCCATGGCGCCCACCACGAGGTGATGGAAGGGCCGGATGACGTTGAAGTACACCGGCCCCGTCCACTTCCGGTAGTGCACCACCGTCACTACGTGGAAGCGCCGCCGGGAGCCTTCGCCCGGCTCCACCACGACCGCCAGCAGGGCCTCCAGGTGCGTGTCGGCCGCGCTCGCCACCCAGACGTGCTCCTCCTCGGCGTGGCGCACCGTGAAGAAGGACGCGGCGCTGCCCTGGGCCATGGGGATGTCCTCGGGACGTGAGCGCAGGGGGCCAGGCATGCCGTGCTGGCGCATCCCGAGCAGCCGGACGAAGACGGCGCGCACCCCGTACAGCGCCGTCACCCACGCGGGCTGGTAGGACAGCAGCCCCGCGAGGAAGGCGCGCAGCGAGGCCTCGGACTCCACCGTCTTCACGTCCACGTGGTCCGCGCCCTCGGTGAAGGGCCGCAGCACCTCCGGCAGCGCCGGCTTCGGAGCCCGGGCCCGGAACAGCGCGAGCACGCCCAGCGGGAAGAGCGTCCAGCCGCCGGTGTCGGGCATGGGCACGACGAAGAAGAGCCCGAGGCCGAGCAGGCCCCAGGCGAAGCCCGCCGGGGGCGGGCGGCCCACCGCACGCTCCACCCAGCGGCACAGCGCTCCGGCGAGAATCATGAAGAGGCCCGTCGCCAGGAACCAGAAGGCGGCCGCCCGGGGGCTGGTGTCCTCGCCGACGGTGTCGAACACGCCTGCTCGCACCATCTCCAGCAGGGGCTCCCGGAAGAGCACCAGCCCCACGGCCTGGTGCAGCGCCCCAATGACCATCAGCAGCGTCCCCGTCGTCACTCGCATCGGCGGCCTCCATTCCTGTCATCGGATACGGTGCCGTATCGCGATACGGTACCGTATAGGACAGGGCTGACGGGGAGACAGCCCTGGACGCCAGGAAAGGGGTCCTCCAGACTGGGTTGAACGATGAGCCGCGCTTCTTCCCGCCCGCCCCCCTCCGCCCCCTTCAGGAGTTTCGAGGACATCCGCGAGCGGCGCCGGGGGCCCGGCCTGTCGGCCGAGGACTGGGCGGATGCCGCGCTCTGGAGCCTCGCGGACGGCGTGGAGGCCCTCTCCGTCGAGAGGCTGGCCCGGCGGCTGGGGGTGACGAAGGGGGGCTTCTACTGGCACTTCAAGGACCGGGCCGAGCTGCTCCAGGCCGCGCTCGCGCGCTGGGAGCAGCTGGCGACGGGGGAGGTCATCGCCCGGCTGGAGGCACTGTCCGACCCTCGGGAGCGGCTGCACCGGCTGCTGGCGCTGACCTTCGAGGACGGCCCGCACGGGAAGATTGAGGTCGCCATCGCGGTGGGCGCTTCGGACCCGCGCATCCAGCCGGTGCTCGAGCGCGTCTCGAAGCGGCGCATCGACTACCTGGTGAAGCTGTACCGGGCGCTGGGGCTGCCGGTGCGCGAGGCGCGCCACTGGGCGCTGCAGGCGTATTCCACCTACGTGGGCCTGCTGCACCTCGCCATCGCCAGCCCGGACACGCTGGGCTCCGAGCGGGCGCGCGCTGAGTACGTCAAGCACGTCGCCCGGTCGCTGATACCGGGCTCCGCCGCGCTTCCGAGCGAGCGAGGCCCGTAGCGGAGCGCGCACGGCGGGCGACCGGACTGTACGCGTCCGTGGAGCAGCTCAGCTGATGGGGGCGTGCCCACGCTGGGGCGGAGCGGGCGGCCAGCTTGGAAGGAGCGTTCCTTCCAGGCCGCAGGGCGGAGCGGGCGGCCAGCTTGGAAGGAACGCTCCTTCCAAGCGGCGGTGGCGCGGACGGTCCGCGTGGAATGAGCGTTCCTTCCAGGTCTGGGGGCGGAGCTGGCGGCCAGCCTGGCATGAGCATTACTGGCGGGCTTGGGAGGCACGGGGGCTGCCCGTACGGAATGAGGGTTCCTTCCAGGTCTGGGGCGCGGAACTGGCGGCCAGCCTGGCATGAACGTTCCTGGCAGGCTCGGGAGGCACGGCGTGCCGCCCGGGCGGAATGAGCGTTCCTTCCACGCGATGGGCCGGAGCGGGCCGAGTTCCTTGGCGGTGGATGGCCCCGCCCGCCGGGGGCGTCTTGTCGTCGGTAACGCGCCTCGGAACGTCCCCGCCAGCGCGTCAGCTTCGGTGTTCCGGGGGCCACCACCCACGGAGCCGGGCTGACGCGCTGGCAGAGCCTTCGCGGCTACTCCTGCTGCTCGACGTCGATGAAGTTGATCTTGTTGTTCGCCGCGCCGCTGCCGCTGGTGAGGCTCAGCCGGCCGTCGGTGACGGTGACGCTCGCGGTGGACGTGAAGAACCGCGTGCTGGTGTTGGGCGTCCCGGACAGCGCCAGCTGCCCCTCCAGCGCCAGCCGGAAGACGCTGTCGAAGTGGTCAGGGTCCCCCGCGGCCAGCGTCACGGAGTACCGGCCCGACGGCACCGCCAGCTCCCACGAGGCATTCGGGTTCTCCGCCTTCTGCAGGTGGTTGAACGTGTCGTAGCGCTGGTCCGGCGACGTCGCGCTGTTCCGGTCCCGCGCCAGCGCGCTGTTGTCCGCGTTCCACCCGTAGCTGAAGCCATTGCCCCGCGCCCCGAAGACGAGGCCCGCGTCGGCGACATAGCCCGCGGGCACCGGCGCACCGGCCGGCTGGAAGTTCACCCGCGCCCGCAGGCCGTCCTTGTACGTGGCGGTGAGGCTGGATGCCCCATCCGGCGTCAGGTAGCCGTGCGCTCGCGCCCCGCCGTCGGACCACGCGCTCCACACCTTCCACGCCCCCGTGGAGTCAGCCTGCGCCGGCGCGGAGACGTTGAGCGTGTAGCCCGGCCACGACTTCACCGTCGCCGGCGTGGTGAAGCTCGTCCCGTTGACCTGGAGCGTCAGCCCCGACGGCACCGAGCCCAGCGCCACGTCCACGATGATGGGCAGCACGTCGCGCGTCACCGTGGTGCTCCGGCCCTGCGAGTCCGTCGCCGTGAGGATGATCTCCACGTAGTTCGTGTTGACGGCGGCCAGGTCCTCCGGCGAGGGCGCGGCGAGGGTGAGGTTGTTGCCGGTGGTGGGCGTGAGCAGCGGGTGGGTGTGCTCGTCATGGTGCAGCAGTGCCTCCCAGCGGAGGCTGCTGTCCGGCAGCTGGCCGTCCTCGGCGTCCGTGGCGCTGCCCGTCAGCACCAGCGTCTGGCCCACCCGGAAGCGCAGGCCGGCGGCCGGCGAGGTGATGGTGACCACCGGCGCCGTGTTGCCCGCGTCGATGCGCACCGTGGCCGCCTGGGTGGACGAGGCCCCCCGCGCGTCGCGCACCGTGAGGGACGCGGTGAACGCGCCCGCCGTCGTGTAGACGTGGCTTGTCGTCGGCGTGGTCGTCTGCACCACCGCGCTGCCGTCGCCGAAGTTCCAGAGGTACGTCAGCGCGTCCCCATCCGGGTCGCTGCTGCCACCGCCGTTGAAGGAGACGGTGAGCGGTGTGGAGCCCGCCGTGGGAGACGCCGTGACGGCGGCCACCGGCGGCCGGTTGGTCGTGCCGCTGTAGTTGATGCGGCGCACCTCGCCGCCATTCGCATAGGTCGTGTAGTAGAGCGCCTGGCCCGCGCTGGAGGGGCCGAAGCGCAGCGTCACCGCGGAGCTGCCGCCCAGGCCGGTGGCGAACGCGCTCACCGACACCGCGCCGCCCGCGCCGCGCGTCAGCTTGAAGACCTTGCCGCAGACGTAGTCGCTGAAGAAGTAGGCGTTGTCGTCACCCGGCGCCCACGCACCCACGGGCGCAAAGGTACCGCCCGTAATCGAGTTGCAGTTCTGGAAGGGCGAGCTCGCGTCGTTGGTGCCGTGCTTGTAGTCGAAGATGGGGTTGGTCATCCCCGCCGGAGGCGCGCCGCAGCTCGTGGTGGAGTTGTTCGCGCAGTGGCCCTCGCGCGTGTTCCAGCCGTAGTCCGCGCCCTTGATGCCCTCGTCGATTTCCTCCCACACGCCCTGGCCCACGTCGTTGATGAAGAACGTGTTGGTGCCGGGCTGGAAGGCGAAGCGGAACGGGTTGCGCAGGCCGGTGGCGTAGTTCTCCTGGCACGGCCCGGTGCCCGTCGGCACGCCCGCGGGGTTGCCGCAGCGGCGGCTGCCAGCGGCCGCGTACCAGGGGTTGTCCGTGGGGATGCTCCCGTCCTTGCGGATGCGCAGCATCTTCCCCAGCATCACGTCCAGCCGGCGCGCGGTGGTGTTCTGCCCCGCGCAGCGCGTCGGGTCGCCCAGTTGGCACCCGCCGTCACCTACGCTGATGTAGAGCAGCCCGTCCTGCCCGAAGTGCAGGTCCCCGCCGTTGTGGTTGCCCGCGGTGGAGGGGATGTTGTCCAGCAGCACCAGCTCGCTGGACGCGGCCACGACGTTGGTGTCCGGCAGCGTGAAGCGCGACACGCGGTTGACGGCCACGTTGGTGATGTTCGTCGTGCACGTGTTGAACTTGTTGAACGTGTAATAGACGTAGATGTAGCGGTTGGTGGCGAAGGCCGGGTCCACCGCGATGCCCAGCAGGCCGCGCTCGGAGTTGGTGCAGAGCCGCGCCGTCAGGTCCAGCGCCGGCGTGGGCAGCAGCGCGCCATTCGCGTAGACGCGGAGCTGGCCAGGCTGCGTGGTGATGAGCAGCCGGCCATCCGGCGTGAAGGCGAGCGCCGTGGGCCGCGCAATCGCCGTCACCTGCGCGTCCGTGTACGACGGCGGCAGGGTGATGGCGGCTTCAGCGCTCTCCAGCTCGGCGCCTTCGGGCACCTCGGGAGAGGGCTCCGGCGCGCAGGCCACGGCCAGCAGGAGCAACCAGGTGAGACGGAGGGGGGACGCCAGTCGAGGTGTCATGGATGACTCCGGTGAGGGTCATTCGGCACCTGTTGTTTTGCTGGTTAGTCCTGCTTTACGCGAGTGTCATTTCAATGCGTGTCGAGCAGTGAACGCTGGTCAGTCGCGACGCCGGTCCCGGTTGCGCTGATGGGAGTTGCCAGGAGACGCGGAGTGGTCCCGGTTGCGAGGCCCGCTCCAGCCGCCGCGGTCGTGATTCCGGGAGCCGTCATCACGGCTCCGGTAGCGGTTGCCAGGAGGGCTCCGGTCGCCGGAGTCGTAGCGCCGCGGGCCGGAGTCATGGCGCCGCGGACCGGAGTCGTAGCGCCGGTAGCCGTAATCGGGACGCCGGTAGCCATAGTCATGCCTCCGGTGGCCGTAGTCATGGCTGCGGTAGTGGTGGCGGACGCGGTAGTCGTAGTAGCGCACCACCGGATAGCGGCGCCACGTATGGGCGAAGTAGTACGGGTGCCCCCAGCTCACGCGCACGCTCGCGTGGCGGTAGACGGGGACGCTGACCCGGACCGAGCCCCGGACGGCCCAGCCGCCGCACGAGAAGAACCAGGACGGCCCGCGCCGCACCCACCGGGGCGAGACGTAGACGAGGTTCGGCTGCGGAGGCGCGACCCACGCACCGTCCACCCAGACATGGGTGGCGCCCGTCCAGTACCAGTAGCCCGGCGTCCAGACGAGGTCCGGCGCGGGTGCCGGAGGAGCCGCCTCCACCCGGACCGGGGGAGGGGCCTGCACGGTGGAGAGCGTCTCGCTCGACGGCGCGACGGGAATCTCCACCATGTTCGAGTCCAGCCGCGCCCACCCTCCGGACACCCAGCGCCAGCCCTGGCTGTCCTGCTCCCAGTAGCCGTTGATGAAGCGGTAGCCCGCCATGGGGGCAATCCACGTCCCCGGGTTGTAGCGCCACTCGTCGCCGTCCCAGAACCAGTGGCCGTTGACCCACACCGCCCCCGCGAAGGGGCGGGGCGTCGGGTTCTCCGCGGGCAGCTCGGGAGGCGCGGTGGGGGCGGTGGGGACGGCGTCCTCCTGGGGCGCGGCGTCTTCGTAGGCGCCCTCGTCCTGGTACTCGGAATACTCGGGGTCCTCATAGGGGACCGGGGTCGTCTGCGCCTGCACCGAGGGCGCCGCCAGCAGCGCCGCGAGGTAGAGCCAGGTTCGAGGAGTCATGACGTCGTCTCCGTTGGATGCGCAACACACTCCGCGCCAGGGCGGGCCCTGACGCGAAGGTGAGACGGACCCGCTCCTGTTCTATTCACGCCCCCCGGAGCCCCGGAGCCCCGGAGCCGGGAGGGGCCGCTCGCCGGCCCGGCGCACCGGGGAGCGCGGGGACGGGGCCTACGGCACGTCCGGGAAGAACGGCGTGACGTACCAGGGCTGCGGGCCGGTGGTGCACACCTTGTCGCCGTTGGCGTTCGGCTGGCAGTAGCCCGTGGCGCACTGGCTGGCGGTGCGGCAGGTGAAGCCGGCGGGGATGGCGGCGGCCTCCTTGGGGTACTGCGCGGTGGGCAGGCACCACAGCCGGTTGCCGCTCCAGTTGCCGCCACAGCGCTTCGTGGCGCACTGGTAGTCGATGCCGCAGAAGGACCAGTTCTCCTGCTTGGCCTGCGTGGCGGGGCTGGCCTCCACCGTGGCCGGCGCGGTGCCGGTGAAGTGCTTGTTCGTGTAGTCGCCGTGGAAGTTCATGATGGAGGCGGGGTCCGCGTCATGTGGCAGCGTGAAGCCGTGCCCCAGCTCGTGCGCCACCGTGCCGTGCCAGAACTCCTGCGTGCACCACCACTCGCCCGCGCACTTCGACTGCTCCACCAGCGACTCCAGCCCGAGGATGGCCAGGCCCCGGCCGTCGTTGTAGCCATTGCCGCCGGCCCAGCCCAGCAGGTCGCGCCCGATGACCAGCGCGATGTGGTGGGACGTGCCGGTGTACGTCCACGGGTTCCAGCCCAGCTTGGCCTGGATTTCGCCTGGGATTTCCGCCCAGACGTTGTTGTTGGTGAGGTAGTACGCGGCCGTCTTGTCGCCGGCCATCGTCACCAGCGGCTCCCAGCGCACGTTCTTGTTGGGCAGCTCTCGCTGGTACCAGCGCCGCACGTTGCCGAGCGCCTGCGTCAGCGTGGTGACCTGCTGCGGGGTGACGGAGCTGCCCTGGGGCACGAGCAGGATGGGCGTGACGACGGACGTCACCGCCAGCTGCGCCCGGGGGCCTTCCGCGCCCGGCGTGCTCTCCAGCACCTCCGGCAGCGGCTGCTCACAGTCCAAAAGCGGCGCGGGTGCGGACGCCAGCTCCGCGGTCTCCGCCGCGGCGGAGCCGCAGGCCGCCAATCCCAACATCCCCAGCGCCGGCACCGCACGAACCCACTTCTTCCAGTTCATTCGCTGCTCCTCGGTTGCACGGACGTGCCCCCGTCCGTGATGCGGGGAGTTGATATGGGATTGGGCTGACACGGCCACCCGCAAGCAGCGAATGGCGCCACGCAATGCCGCCAGCGGGCATTGGAAACGCAGCCGGTCCGGAAAAGACGCACCCCACCTGAAACGGGAGGACTATTGCAAGGCGCCGGTTTCCGGGGAGACTGCCGGCATGTACTACGTCGCCGCGCTGGTGGCCCTGGTGGTCCTGTTCCTGCTCGTTCACCGCGCCCTTCGCTCCCGGAGAGACCTGGTGGCCACCATCCGCCAGGGTGACGCCTCGCGGGTGGAGGCCCTGCTGCGCCGCAGGCCGGAGGCGCTCGTCCAGGCCCGCGAGGCCGTGCGCGGGCCGCTCCAGGCCGCGGCGGCCGTGGGGCGCCGCGACATCGTCGACGTGCTGCTGGCCCGGGGCGTGGACCCGGCGGGCATCGACGGCTGGGGGCAGAGCGCGCTGCACGTGGCGGCGCTGCACGGGCATGCCGACCTGGTGCGGCGCTTCGTGGAGCTGGGCGTGGATGTGAACCAGCGGGCGGGGCGAGCCACCTCGGACAAGGTGCCGGCGCGGCCGGGCGCCACCGCCTTCCACTTCGCCTGCGGCGCCGGCCAGCTCGCCGCGCTGGAGGTGGTGCTGGAGAAGGGGGGCGCATGGGACGCGGTGGACGAGCGGGACCTCACCGGCCTGCACGAGGTGGCGGCCCGCTCCGGCTCGGTGGAGGTGGCGCGGCGGCTGCTGGAGCTGGGCTGTCCCGTGGACGCGGTGGACTGCCTGGGGCAGACGCCGCTGATGCTGGCGCTGGCCTACAAGCGCACCGGGCTGGCCTCCCTGCTGGTGACGCGCGGCGCCAGCCCCCACGCCCGGGGCCCCATGGAGTTCACCCCGCTGCACCTGGCCGCCCTGCGCGGGCTGGAGGACCTGGTCTCCGCGCTGCTCGCCGCGGGCGCGGACCCGCTGGCCCGCAACGACTTGAAGCAGACGCCGCTGGACGTGGCCCGCGCGGAAGGGCACGGGGGCGTCGTGGCCCTCCTCGAGCGGGCCATGCCTCCGGGCGCGGCGGCGGCCCCCGAGGCCGCGCAGCCGGAGGCGGTGCTGGCACCGCCCCGGCCCCGGTCGTCAGAGGGCTAGCGCCGGCTACTGCTTCACCAGCACCAGCTCGCGCGTCTGGATGAGGTCCACGTCGCCGGTGAAGCCGGCGAACTGCTCGTACTTGTTCGGCGCGACGCGGGTGCGCGGCACGCGCAGCGACTCGGTGATGGTGAGGGTGCCGCCCTCCTGCTTCTCCGCGCGGGTGAAGCGGCCGAACGGGCTGTCCACGTTCAGCGACGCCTGCGGGTCCGTCAGCCGCCAGCCGCCCGGCAGCGCCAGCGTCACCTGCGTGCGGCTGGCCTCCGTGTTGTCGATGTAGAGCGGCGTGCGGCGCGAGCTGAGCTGCACGTAGCGCCGGCCCAGCTGCGCGGGGAAGGTGAGGGGCCCCAGCGCCATCCGCTTGTCCCCCTCCAGCCGGCCGAAGCGAGGCACGGTGAACTCGTAGCGCAGCACGAAGGGCGCGCCCACCTGCTCCTGGTAGTCAATCTTCACGCTCGACAGCGAGGCACCGCCGAAGTACCGCGCCACCGCGCCCTGGAGCGCCTGGTTGCGGCTCTCCGCCGACAGCTGGTTGAAGGCCTCCGCCAGCTGCGCCGCCTCGAAGCCCGAGTACACCTCCTCGCCCTTGCCGGTGAGCTTCCCGTCCTCGGCGAGCTGCAGCGACAGCCGCACCTCCTTGCCGGGCACCTCCTTCAGCGGCGGCGTCTCCACCTTCTGCGCCGGCAGGCCGGGCTCCGGCAGCAGGTACGCCTCGCGCCCGCCCATGGCGGACTCCGGCAGCTCGCCGAAGGGGCCGTTGCGCACCGACGTGTCCACCCACACCGGCTCGCCCCCCGGCAGCTCCACGCGCAGCGCCGCGAAGGGCAGCAGGCTGTCGTTGGGGAAGAGGTACTGCGCGGGGTCCACGGTGAAGGTGCGAATGGCCACCACGCGCGCCGGAATCCCCAGCGTGTCCAGCCCGGCCTTCATCACCATCAGCCGGCTGCCCCGGTCCTGCGCCACCGTGGACGCCGCGGACTGGCCCAGCCCCGAGTCCCTGCCGCTGAAGCGCTGGTTCGCCGCCGCGTGCAGCGCCTTCACCGCCTCCAGGCCCTCCTTGCCCTCGGCCGCCTTGCGCGCGAAGGCCTCCACCTCCGCCGTGCGCTGCCACCGCTCCTGGAAGACGTCGCCGTAGATGCGCACCAGCCCGTCGTTGCCCGTGGCCCCGGCGCCCACCATGACGAAGGGCAGGTACTCGTTGCCCGACGGCGGCGAGTCCGGCTCCGCGATGAACGGCGGCACCCGGCGCGCCTCGTAGTGGAAGACCTCCACGTCGCCAGTCACCTTCGGCGCGGGCGCCTTCATCCCGTGCGCGTCCACCTTCATGCCGCTGCCCTTGGGCGCGACGACGGTGTACGTCGTCCAGGCGTTGGGCTGGTTGGCAATCTGGAAGTAGAAGGCGGACGCGGTGAAGCCCGGCTGCGCGGGGCCGCGCGGGTTCTCCGCCAATAGATATTCCACCTCCACGTAGTCACCCACCGCCACGCCGGGCAGGCTCACCGTGTCCTTGCCCTCGATGTTCTCCGGCTCCAGCACCCGGCCGTCCGCCTTCAGCGTGCGCAGCGCCAGCACCTGCGCGCCGCGGGGCACCGTCACCTCCGCGATGTCCTGCACGCCGGACTGCTCCAGCGCCTTCTGCACGGTGTGGATGCGGTTGACGATGCTGCCGTCCGGGTACACGCGCACCGCGGCCGCATCCAGCACGAAGACGGCCGCGCTGCCGCTGGACATGGGCTCGGCCTCGTAGGCGCGGATGGCCTCGCGCCCGTCGATGGCGTGCTCCTGCAGCAGCTCGCGGCCCGTCTTCGCCCGCTCCACCGCGCGGCGCAGGGCCAGGTCGTCTCCCTCCATGGCCAGCGCCTTCTCCCGCAGCGCCAGGGCCTCGGCCGGCTGGCCCGAGTACTCGCGCACGTCCGCCATCCGCTTCACCAGGTCCGCGCTGCGCGGCCACACCTTCGCCAGCTCGCGCAGCACCGCCATGGCGTCGTCGTAGCGGCGCAGGGCCACGTACACGTTGGCCAGCGAGGTGCCCGTGCTCACGCTGCTCGGGTCCTGGGCCACCAGCTGGGCGTACAGCTTCGCGGCGGTCTCCATGTCGCCGCGCGTGCGCGCGTGCTCCGCCTCCCGCACCGTCGTCCCGGGGCAGCCCTGCTGCGCCGCCACCAGCTGGTCGCCGCGCTCCACCGCGTCGCGCCGGCGGGCCAGGTTGTACTGCAGCCCCAGCGCCTCACACAGGCCGGGGCGCACCTCCAGCGCCGCCGCCAGGGACTCCTCGGCCAGCGCCTCCACGTCCAGCGCCAGCGCCGCGCGCGCCCGCGCCATGGACACCGCGGGGCTGACGGGGCCCTGCGTCGAGTCCACCGCCTTCAGGGCCTCCAGCGCCGGGGCATTCTGCCCGTCATCCAGGAAGAGGTCCGTGCGCACCAGCACCGCGGCCACGTTGCCCGGGTCCTTCGCCAGCACCACCTCCAGGTCCCGCGTGGCCCGGCCCCGCGCCACCTTGCTGGGCACGGTGCGGTCCGTCGCCGCCAGCTCCGCGCGCAGCGCCAGCAGGGCCGGCGTGTTGGCGTCCACCGCCGCCATCAGCCGCCGCGCGCCGTCCGCGTCCCGGCCCATGCCGTCACGCACCGCCAGCACGGTGGACAGCAGGTCCCCCGCCTCCTCCGCCAGCGCCGCCTTCAGGCTCTGCGTCGTGGGGTACACGCCCGGCGTCTCCTCGGAGGCGCCATGCGCGCGGCCCCAGGCCTGCGGCGCGGCGCCCGAGGCGGGCGTGACGCGCACGCCCGAGGGCCGGCCATCCGCGCGCAGCAGGGAGAAGGTGAGCACGCCGGAGGTGCCGGCCTTGAGCTGGCGGATGAGGAAGCGGTGCTTGCCCGCGGGCAGCTCCACCGTGCGCGCGGTGATGGTGGAGGTGGCTCGCTCCCAGGAGCGGCGCTCCATCAGCGGCGTGCCGTCCAGCAGCACCTGGTGCGACGTGCCGCTCACCGAGCGGGCCACGTAGGTGCCCGGCTCCGTCACCTCCGCGTCGAAGGCGTGCACGTACAGGTCGCCCTCGCCGGGCTCGCCGCCCAGGTCCAGCCGTCCGTCGGGCGCGCGCAGCGTGCGCACGGCCACCGGGCCGAAGGGGCCGGTGAAGGGGCCCGCCAGCGAGCCGCTCCTGCTCACCGGGTCCGCGTCGTCCCACGCCAGGATGTGGAAGGCCGAGAAGGGCCCCACGAGCGACACCTCACCCACGCCGCCCAGCTCGCGCAGCGCCGCGTCCCGCGCCTTCGCGTCGCCCCGCACCGTGTGCACGGACAGCCGCGCGCCGCGCAGCAGGTAGGCCGCCTCGCCCGTCGCGCCCGCCGCCAGCGCCCGGTCCACGCCCTTGAGGATTTCGTCGTCCTGGGCCTTGGACGCGCCCACCGCGTCCAGCATGTAGCGCGCGGCGAAGACGGCCAGCGGGTGCCCGGGGGCGCGCACCGCCAGCTCCACGGCGGCCGCCAGCGCCCGGTCGCCCCGGGCCGCCCGCCGCGCCATCAGGTGCTGCCCGGCGAGCGCGTACACGTCGCCCGCGTCCTTCGCCACCGCCGCGTCGAAGCGCTGCTGCGCCAGCGTGGCGTCAGCCGCCACCAGGTACGCGTGGAAGCCCGCGAACGCGAGCGTGCGGGCCTCGTCATTGCCCTTCTCCGCCCGCTCCGCGGCGGACTCGAGGACGCGAGGGGTGACGGAGGTGGAGGAACGGGGGCAGCCGGACAGGGCTGCGACGAAGGCGAGCGCGGCGAGTCCGCGGCGGAAGGTGCGCATAGGAGGGCCGAGGGATAATTCAATCCCTCGTCAGTGGCCATATTCCCCTGCGCTGGGATGTCCGCCGCGGGCGCTCGGCCCGGGAGCGCCGCCGTGCTACCGCCTCTTGCCACCCTTCGGGGGCGGCTTGACGGGCTGCTTCTTGGGGGGAGGCGGAGGGGGACGCTTGGGCGTCACCGCCTTGGCGGGCACCGCGTTGGCCACCACGGGCCGGGCCATGGGAGGCACCACCACTGGCGCCGTCGTCCCTGGAGGCGGGGACTTGCGGACGATATAGGTGAAGCCCTCGGCACGGCAGGCGCCCTCGTTGCAGCCGAAGCCGGGCACGGGCGCGTTGCCGAAGTGCTCCATCCACCCCGGGCCCAGGTTCAGGGGCTCGCCGATGGCGCGCTGGTCCTTCCCCTTGCCCACGTACCCCTGGAGGAGGCCCTCGGCGTCCACCTTGAGCTCCAGGTGCGCCTCTCCCTCGGGCGAGGCCAACCCCAGCATGGCGCCCCGGCGCTCACCCAGGACCCACTCCAGTGCCATGGGCTCGCCGGCACCGTTGTAGGTGAGTGCCACATAGCGGCCCGTGCTGCCCGTCAACAGCAGCGCGGCCACGGGGTCCGGCGCAGGGCTGTCCAGTTTCAGCGCGGTGCGCAGGCGGCGCTCCCAGGAGGGAGGTTGGGCGTCTACTCGAACGCGAGCGCTGAGCGAGAGGATGTCGCCCTCGAAGCCCACCACGTCCACGATGGTGCGGCCTACCCGGGGCTGCTCGTCCACCAGCGGGTAGACGAGCGCCTTCCCCTCGAACTGGATCGGCCGGCCCGTCACCAGCAACGCCATCGCGTCCGGTCCATCACCCAGGTTCACCGTGAACTTCTCGGCGCCAGTTTCCTTCCGTCCGGGCCCCGAGCCCGAGCTAGCCGTCCCCAGGTCCGACATGATTGCCACGCCGGGCCTGGCGCGTGAGGGCTGGTTGCCGCGCAGCAGCGCGAGGCCCAGCACGACCGCGGCTGCCAGCACCAGCAGCACGGCCGCCACCTGCAGCGTGCGGTTCACCACCTTGCGCACGCCCTGGCGGAAGCGCTGCATGCGCGTCTGCTTCGTCGGCAGCAGCGAGGGCAGGCTGCCCGGCACCAGGATTTCCAGGTCCGCGATGAGCGCCGTCACCGAGGGGTAGCGGTCATCCGGGTCCGGCTTGAGGCACCGGGTGACGATGGCGTCCAGCCGCGTGTCCACGCCCTGGCGCTTGCGCGAGGGCGGGTCGAAGGTGCCCAGCGGCACCTCGCCGGTGAGCCACTCGTAGAGGATGACGCCCAGCGAGAAGATGTCCGCGCGCGCGTCCGCGTTCTTCGCGTCCACGCGCTGCTCGGGCGCCATGTACGACAGCGTGCCCATGGACACGTGCGTGGAGGTGAGCGCGTAGCGCGAGGAGGGGCTGGCGTCCGCCAGGAAGGAGGCGAGCCCGAAGTCCGACACCTTGGCAATGCCGCCGGCCTGCTGGTCCAGCAGGATGTTCTCCGGCTTCAAGTCCCGGTGGATGACGCCGCGGCCGTGCGCGTACTCGATGGCCCGGCAGATTTCGAGCATCCGCCGCAGCGCGACGGGGACATTGAGGTCCGGTGCGCGGATCAGCTCGCGCAGCGACGGGCCGTCCACGAACTCCATCACCAGGTAATAGGTGGTGTCCGTCTTCCCCTTGTCGACGATGGAGACGACGTGGGGGTGGCTCAGGGCGGCCAGCGCGGCGGCTTCCTTCTGGAAGCGCGCGATGAAGGACGGGTCCTTGGCCAACTCGGGGTTGAGCAGCTTTACGGCCACCGTCCGGCCGAGCGAGAGCTGGGTGGCCTTGTGGACTTCACCCATGCCTCCGCTACCGACCAGCTTCTCGAGGTGGTAGCCGCTGATGAGGTCCGGAGAGCGTGGCCGGCTGATCGCGGTGGGGTCGATTGAGGACATGGCGGTGGGCGAGGGGGGCCGCCAGGGTAGCAGAAACGCGGCAGCGTTCTATCCGCTCGCGTCACGGGTCGTCGCTGCCCCCCCAGGTGGGCAGCCAGGCGTCGTTTCGCAGGACGCCGCCAGGGCCCCGGGTCAGTGCCCGGACGCCGGCGTGCGGCTCACGGCCTGCCGCAGGCTGTTGCGCACCTGGTCCAGCGAGGAGCGCATCTGCCCGTGACGGATGGACGCCGCCACCGCGCGCGCCAGCGACTTGAGCAGGTTGACCTCCTCCGGCTTCCAGGCGCGGGGGCCGCGGCAGTCCTCGAAGGCTACCACTCCCCACCACTGCTGCCGGGAGGGGTTGATGGGGCACAGCAGCACCGACTGTGTTCCCTGGCGCTCCAGCAGCTCGCGCATCGTCGGCGGCGCGTCGCGCGTGGGGCACGCCACCACCATGCCCGCCTCCAGCATGTCCACCCAGCCCGGCGCGAAGTCGCGGAAGGAGAAGGCGCGCAGCACCGGGTTGGCCAGCGCCGACGGCGTGGGCGGCTCCGCCCAGGCGTAGCGCATGTCGGTGATGAAGCGGCCGTACGTGCCCTGCGTGCGGTTCTCGAAGATGTAGGCGCGGTGGATGCCCAGCGCGTGGCCCACCATGCTCAACGCCTCGACGCCGGTGCTCGGGCCCAGGCCCTTCTCCAGCAGCAGCTTCGAGGCTTCGGACACCTTCGAGAAGGCTTCGATCATTTGAGAGGGCTCCAGAAGTACGACTGTCTCGATGAGTTCCGTCACTATCCGGAACGGTCTGTCATCCGCTTAAGTCACATTAAGCAGGATTCTTCTATCTCTGTCAAATCTCAAACTCACTGAAGACGCCGGAATCATCGCGGCAGCAATGACTCGGGAGGGGTGTAACCGACCTCCAGCCTGTTTTCGAGGGAAGCCCCTCCAGAGTTGCGAGCGTGGGTGAAAGGACACCCGGAAAAGGTCACGGGGGTGCCCCCCTTGGAAAGGGCACCCCCGTGCGTGGGGTACTGCGGTCCGGTAATCAGTAAATCAGGACTACTTGGTGTCCGCGGCCGTCTCGGCCTTGGGAGCGGCCTTCTTGGCCTTCTTGGCGGGCTTGGCCTCGGCCTTGGGGGCCTCGGCGGCGGGGGCGGGAGCAGCCTCGGCGGCGGGGGCGGGGGCAGCTTCGGCCTTCGGAGCCTCGGCGGCGGCGGCCGGCTTGGTCTCCGCGGCGGCGGCGGCCGGGGCGGGGGTGTTGGCGAACGCGGTGGCGGCGGCGAGGAGGGCGGCGGCGAAGACGGTCTTCATGGAAAGCTCCGTTCGGGGGGGACGACGCTGGATTGCGTCGCTGTTGGTGGGCAGTCCCCTGAGCAGCCGGCGTGCCAGGGGCCCCTCCAGAGGGAAGCCGGGGTGCAAGGGGCCGCGGTCTGGGGAGAAACTCCCCGGTTGGCCGCAAGACAGTGGGGGCCTGCTCCCCAGGCAGGCACTTGTCGCTTTGACGACACCGGAGCAGTTGAGCAAGCTGCACGCGCTACCGTGTTGCGCGGCGGCGGGCCCAGGCCCGCCATCCCGTTGCAGGGTGGCAGGCCCGGGCCTTTCGCCGCGCATGTCGCGCAGCCACGGTACGGGAGAGACGGTGTATGCGGTACCTGCGGGTCGCTACGGCGGTGGCATGGCTGGGAGCCGGATGTGCGGGAGTGCCGCCCGCGCTGCACGAGGCCCAGGTGCTCGAGACGGAGCGGTGGCGCCGCGAGTACGAGGCGGAGCGCGAGCGCACCGAGCAGCTGGCGGCGCGGCTGGCGGCGCTCGAGTCCACCATGGAGCGGCTGGCGCTGGAGCGCGCCGAGGCGGAGCAGGGCCGCGCGGTGATTCTGGAGGAGCTGGTGCGCACGGAGGCGGACCGGCACGCGCTGGAGGAGCACAACCAGCAGCTGCTGGCGCTGGAGCGCGAGCTGAACGAGCTCAAGGCCCTGAAGGAGGTCCACGAGGAGCTGTCGGACGTCTGGTACGAGTCCGCGCTGGAGCGCGCCCGGCGGCGCGTGCAGCCTCCGCAGCCGTCCGGCCCCACCCCGGAAGGGGCCAACGGGGCCGCGGCCCCATGAAGGACGGGCGGTCCCGCGACGCGGGGGCGCCGTGGTAGAGGACTCGGCCTGGTGAGCTCCCGCACCCCCATCCGCGGCTACCGCGCCGGCTTCTTCTTCGTGGTGGCCCTGCTGTCCGCCGTCACGGCCTTCACGCTGTGGACGGAGGTCCGCACGGGCCAGCAGGTGGACGCGCTGGTGCGCGAGGCGCTGGAGCGCGCGAGCCTCATCGGCCGCATCCGCGTGGACGCGCTGTCGCTGGAGTCGGCCATCGAGGCGCACATCCGCGCCACGGACGACGCCGAGCGCCGGGCGGCGGACGCGGTGATGGAGGAGATTCTCGGGGACATCCGCGCCGCGTCGGAGGCGTACACGCGCAACCTGCCGCCGGGTGACACCGCGGCATGGGAGCGCTTCAACGCCGCGTGCCAGGGGCTGGCGAACCAGGTGCGCGCGGCGGCCGTCTTCTCGCAGCGGCGCGAGGCGGAGCGGGCACGGCGCCACCTGGCCGAGCGCATCCGCCCGCTGGCGGCGGAGCTGGACGCGCTGGCCGGCACGCTGTCCCGGGAGAACGCGGACGAGGCCCAGTCGCTGGTGGGCCGGCTGGCGGACCTGCGCGTGGGCAACACGGCGCTGGGCGCGAGCGCCACGCTGCTGGCCATCCTCGTGTCGCTGGCCGTGGGGCTGCAGATTACGTCCGTGCTCAAGCGGCAGGACGCCACCATCCAGGGGCAGCTGGAGGAGCTGGGCCGGCACAACCAGGAGCTGGACGCCTTCACCCGGCGCGTGGCGCACGACCTCATCTCCCCGCTGGCGCCGCTCAAGGGCTACCTGACGCTCATCCGCCGCACCGGCGCGGTGAAGGACGCGGGGGCGCTGGAGATGCTGGCGCAGTGCGAGTCCAGCGCGGTGCGCATGGGCGAGCTGATTGAAGCCCTGCTGCGCTTCTGCCGGGCGGGCACGCGCGGGGAGCGCACGGTGGGGGAGCTGGACACGGCCGTCACCACGGTGCTGCTGGAGGTGGCGCAGACGGCGGCGGCGCAGGGTGTGGCGCTGGAGCGGCAGCTGGAGCCCGGCGTGGCGGTGGACTGTCCGGGCCAGCTGCTCCAGGTGAGCGCGCGGAATCTGCTGTCCAACGCGGTGAAGTACACGGCGGGGCGGCCGGAGCCGAAGGTGACGGTGCGGGTGGCCACGGAGGGGAGCGACGCGGTGCTGGAGGTGACGGACAACGGCCTGGGCATGTCGGCGGCGACGCAGGCCTCGCTGTTCCAGCCCTTCTTCCGCGCGCCCGAGGTGCGCGGGTTGCCGGGCCACGGCCTGGGGATGGCCACCACGAAGCGCGTGGTGGAGGCGCACGGCGGCACGCTGGTGGTGCGCTCGGAAGAGGGGAAGGGGACGCACGTGGTGGTGCGCTTCCCCCGCGTGGTGCGCCCGGTGGCGGCGGGGAGCACCGGTGAGCCCATGACTTCGTCCGCCGCTTCGATGCGCAAGGTGGGGACATGAGCACGGCCCGCATCCTCGTGGTGGACGACGACCCCCAGGCTCGCGACCTGCTCCAGCGGCTGTTGGGCACGCTGGGCGCGGTGACGCAGGCGCCGGACCCGAAGCGGGCCGCGGAGCGCATCGCGGAAGGGCCGTTCGATTTGGTGATGACGGACATGGCCATGCCCGAGCCGGGGGATGGCCTCAAGGTACTGCAGGAGGTGAAGTCGCAGCTGCCGGACACGCCGGTCATCGTGGTGACGGCGTTCGGCAACATCGAGGGCGCGCTGGACAGCATCCAGCAGGGCGCCTTCGACTACCTGGCCAAGCCGTTCGACGTGGACGCGATTCTTCGCGTGGCGCGGCGGGCGCTGGAGCAGAAGCGGCTGGTGGAGGAGAACCGCTCGCTGAGGCAGCAGGTGGAGCGCACGTCGCTGGTGCTGGTGGGGCGCAGCCCCGCGCTGCTGGAGGTGTACAAGCAGGTGGCGCGCGCGGCGGCGAGCAACGTGCCGGTGCTGATTACGGGCGAGACGGGGACGGGGAAGGAGATGGTGGCGCGGGCGCTGCACAAGCGCTCGCCCCGGGCGCCGGGGCCGTTCATCCCGGTGGACTGCGGAGCGATTACCGAGTCGCTGATGGAGAGCGAGCTGTTCGGCCATGCGAAGGGCAGCTTCACGGGCGCCTCGGGCGCGCGGCGGGGCGTCTTCGAGGAGGCCAACGGCGGCACGCTCTTCCTGGACGAGATTGGCGACGTGGGGATGAAGGTCCAGTCGCAGCTCTTGCGCGTGCTGCAGGAGGGCGAGATTCGCCGGGTGGGCGAGAGCCTGCCGGTGAAGGTGGACGTGCGGGTGGTGGCGGCGACGAACAAGGACCTGAAGGCGCGGGTGGTGGAGGGGCTGTTCCGCGAGGATTTGCTCTACCGGCTGGACGTGGTGCACCTGCACCTGCCGCCGCTGCGGGAGCGGCGCGAGGACGTGCCGGCGCTGGTGGAGCACTTCGCGGGGCGGCACGCGCGGGGCGGGGTGCGGCCGGTGGTGACGCCGGACGCGATGGCGCGGCTGACGGGCTACGACTGGCCGGGCAACGTGCGGCAGCTGGAGAACGTGGTGGCGCGGGCGCTCGCGCTGAACGTGACGGGCGTGCTGGGCCCGCAGGACTTCCCGGAGCCCATCGGCGATGCGACGCAGAAGCTGACGGGGCTGGCGGGGGACCTGCCCAGCCTGGCGGAGCTGTCACGCCGGTACGCGGCGCACGTGCTCCAGCACGTGGGTGGCAACAAGAGCGAGGCGGCGCGCCTGCTCGACGTGGACCGGAAGACGCTCTACAAGCTGCTGGAGACGCCCGAGGCCGGGGCGGAGTGAAGCCAGTAGAACGCGTGGATGCGCTCATCCTCGTGGAAGTCGAACATGCAGCCGTCGCGGTGCCGCGCGCCTGGAACCCAGATGACTTGCATTCCGAAGTGGGGGACCACCCGGTACTCCACCCCTCGGGACGTCAGCGCCTGTTCGAGCTGACGCCTCGTCGTCGATGGCTCCAGGAACCAACCCCCGAGGTGCAGGCTGGTGAACTCGCCCAGCCCATCGTCGATTTCGAAGTAGAGGAGTGCATCGTCCTGCAGGTACAGCTGCACGGAGCCGTAGAGCCAGCCGACGAAGCCGGGCCCAGACAATGGCGTGACGCCTTCGGGAAGTCCCAGCAGCGCCACCAGGGCGTCGGCTGACATTCCCGCGCACAGCGGCTCGAGGGTGCCCCGCTTCAGTGCCTCCACGAAGTCGATGTCCACGCGGCGTCCCAGGTGGATGTCCTGGAACGCGCTCGCCTCGACTCGCAGCGTCCGGTGGACCTGCTCCAGCGCCTCCTCCTCCGATGCGAACTCCTCCGGAAAGCCCCTGGGGAGGGGCAGCTGTCGGGGAGCTGGCGTCAGGTAGTCCCGGTACAGGGTGACCTCATGGCTGGGGGACTCTCCCGGCGACTCGAAGCTGCGGAGGAGGACGGTCTGCCCTCCAGGCATCGTGGCGAACAGCGTCCTGCGGCAATCCATGGGCAGCTCCGCCTTTCCTGGCCACCGTACGCAAGTGAAGGAGTCGCGACGAGGCCTCGGCACTGACGGGTGCCGGGCCACCCACTGACAGCGGGCCCTCGATTGCGCGATGCTCCCCGGCACAGAGGGGGACTCCAGAACATGGGTCGTCTGCGTATCACCGGGCCCGCCCTGGCGCTGCTGGCGCTGGGTGCGTGCCGCGACAAGGAACTCGAGCAGAAGCAACAGGAGGTCGCCGCGGCGGAGAAGCAGCTCGCCGAGGCCCGCTCCTTCCGGGAGGGACTCGAGCGCGAGAAGGCGCTCCTGTCCCAGAAGCTCTCGGAGACGCGCACCCAGACGGATGCCACCGTCGCCGCGTACCACCGCACCCTGGCCGCCAGCTCCTGGCTGGTGGAGCCGGACGCCGAGGCCCGCCTGGACGGGCTCGACGCGTCCCTGCGCTCCGCCCGGGCCGGCTTCCTGCTCGAGGAGGCCACCCGGAAGAAGGACGCCAAGGCGCTGCACGCCCTGGTCTCCGGGCTGCTCGCCTCCGAGCGCCCCTGCGTCGAGGTTCCGAAGCAGGAGTCCGAGGAAGGCGAAGGGGAGGGCGACGCCGAGCCCGAGTCCGCCAGCAGCTGCGACCCCAGCTGCGATGCCGAGCCCTACGAGAACAGCTGCGAGGACGTCCCCGAGCGGCTGTCCCAGTGGCCGGACTGGAACTGCGAGACGCTGGCCCGCACGGGCGAGGGGCTGCCACCCGCCGCCTTCTGCCGCGCCACCTTCGAGCACCCGGAGCCCTCGGACGCCCGGGAATCCCCCCATGCCATCAATTACCTGCCCACCTCGCGGGAGGTGGTGCGCATCGCCTTCGAGCACGGAGGGAAGCTGTACGCCAGCGACTGGCCGGAGCCCGACGTCGACCTCTACCACCCGCCCAACACCCTGGGGCTCGCCAGGTGCGAGGCGGCCAACGGCGAGCTCTCCTGCACCCACCAGTGCGACCTGAAGTTCGGCCGCTACGAGGACCCGTGCGCCTGCACGCCCGGGGATGACCCCGACGACTTCGACCACTCGGACGACGAAGAAGTGGGGGAGACCAACGAGTCCCCCGACGTCTATCAGGCGCGCCGTGCCGCCGAGGCGGCCGAGGAAGAGGCCGCCGACGCCCAGCGCCGCGCCGAGGAGGCCGCGCAGGAGCTGAGCTACCAGGAGTGTGTGGCGTCGTGTGTGCCGGACACCCCAATGATGTCGGACTCCGAGGCCGGCGATTCCGGCGAGCCGACGCCCGCGCGCATGACGCGCACCGCCCGGCTGGAGGCCACGCCCGCCCCGGGCATCTTCGTGGTGGCGGTGGACACGCGCACGCTCGCGGCGGACGGCAAGGAGCTCCTGAAGGTCTCCACCACGCACGTGCTCGAGCACACGGTGCTGCGCTCGGTGAAGGGGCTCAAGCCCAACGAAGCCCCGCCGGACGCCGTGAAGCTGTCCTCGCTGACCGAGCACCTCGAGTTCGATGACGTGCTCCGCCAGGGCGGCAAGGTGTCCCTGGCGCCGCTGTCCGGCCTGAAGGAGCAGGGCCCCATGGTGGTAGGCCTCTTCACGGGACGGGTGGTGGCCGTCAGCTTCCCTACGGACCCGGAGAAGGACGCCGTCGAGATGTGGGAGAGCAGCGAGGTCTGCGCGGCGCTGGAGAAGGAGCCCGCGCGCCTGCCGGCCGCCTACAAGGAGGCCTGCGCGAAGAAGCCCGAGCCACCACCGGCGCCCGCCGTCACGGCGCCAGCGGATGCGGGGACTGATGCCAAGGTGGCTGGAGAGGTGACGCCATGAAGCGCCTGTTCGGAGTGTGCGCGGTGGGGCTCGCGCTCGTGGGCTGTGGGGGAGAGGCCGCGCGCGCGGAGGCGCGCAAGAAGCTGGAGGCCACGCAGGCCACGCAGCGCGAGGAGGAGGCCCGCGCGCAGGCGCTGTCCGCCGAGGTGGAGCGGCTGAAGACGAAGCTGGACGAGGCCGGCACCACCCGGGCCACCGAGCGACGCACGCTGGAGGAGCTGCAGAAGCGGCTGGCCGCGGGCTGGCGGGGCGACGCCTCCATCCTGAAGACCCAGGTGGAAGCCGCGGACATGCCGGCGGCCCTGGCCGCGACGCTGGAGGAGGCGCAGAAGGCCATGGGCGGCGAGGCGCTGGAGCAGCGCTACCGCCAGGGCGTCGCCAAGGGCGACCTGGCGCTGGTGTCGACGGTGGTGTCCCAGTGGTCCTCGGCCGACGGCGTGACGCCCGTGCCGGAGGAGGCCGCCGAGCCGGAGGCTCCCCAGGCCGAAGCGGCGGAGGCCTGCGAGCAGGTGAAGGGCGACTTCCGCTGCTCGGTGCTGCCGCTGGGCGGCGCCGGGGACGGGGTGACGCAGGTGTGCCGCCTGGAGGGGACGGGGCGGGCCTGGGTGGTGCGCTCGGACCGCGGCCGGCTGGCCTCCGCGCAGCTGGTGCCCGGGGACCGCGCCGCGCGCTACCGCCCGGTGCGGATGCTGGGGCCGGACGTGTGGATGCTGCGGGACGACGCGGGCGAGGGCAAGCCGGGCGTGCTGGACGTGTTCCAGGTGTCCGGGACGCAGGCGCTGCGGCGACTCTCGGTGGACCTGCTGCGCAACGGGAAGACGGCCTCGCTCGTGGACCTGGACCTGGACGCCGACGGCGTGACGGAGACGCTGGTGGTCGCCGGCAACGAGGTCGAGGCCGTGCACCTCGACAGCGGCTCCGGCGCGCTGTCCCTCTGGCGCGATGCCGTCCTCTGCCCGCTGGTGGAGAAGCGCACGGAGAAGGAGCTGGAGGGGGCGCTGGCGGCCTGCGCGACGTGGCGCAAGTCGCTTCCCGCCGCACCCGCGCCGGCTCCGGCCACGCCGTAGCGGACGCTCCGGGGCCTCACGGGAGCGGGCGGGTGCCCGCTCCCACCGCCGTGGAAGGCCTCAGTTCGCCAGGTACGTCGTGTGGAGGATGCCCTTGCCGTCGGTGCCCTCGACGGAGAGGGTGACGCGGGTCTGCTGGGTCGCCGCCTGCTTCGCCTGCTCGAAGAGCTGGAGCCGCTCCGCCTCGCTGTACTGGTACCCCGCGAAGGCCGCGCTCTCCCCCAGGTAGTAGTAGTGGCCGAGGTCGGCCCCGGTGCACCCCACCCCGGAGCGCACGGTCACCCCCACGAAGCCCTGGAGGCCCAGGTTGAGATTGGGCTGCCTCGTGTACGACGCCGAGCAGATGTAGCCATTCACCGTGATGGGGGCCGCGTCGGCCGCTCCGGCGAAGAGGGTGGACAGCAGCACCGCGGAAAGAACTGACACTCGCTTCATGACTTGCCCCCTGGGCCGTGGGCCCGACTGCGTTCCTGCGAGTCATGACGGAGGCCGGCGCCGGAGTTCCTCACCCCTTTCTTCGCGAGCCGCCCTCAGGCGGCGCCGCGGCGTGACTTCCGGTGCTGCTCCAGGAAGGCCACCAGCTCCTCCAGCCTCACGGGCTTCACGAAGTGGTGCTGGAAGCCGGCGGCCTCGCTGCGGGAGCGGTCCTCCCGCTGGCCGTAGCCGGTGAGCGCGGCGAAGACGGGGCTCGCCTCGCCCAGGCGCTCGCGGAGGCTGGCGGCCACGCCATAGCCGTCCACCTCCGGCAGGCCGATGTCGAGGATGGCCACGTCCGGTGTGAAGGACTCCAGCCGCTGCAGCGCCTGACGGTGGTCATGCGCCACGGCGACCGGGTACCCGGACATCTCCAGCAGGTCCGCCAGCGCCTCGGCCGCGTCCACGTTGTCGTCCACCAGCAGCACCCGGGGCTTCGCCGCCAGGGGCGCCTCGGCGGCGACGGCTTCCTGCCCCGCGCGCTCCTCCCGTGCCGGAGGCGCCTCGGCGGGCGGCTCGGCGGCCGTGTGGCGGGGCAGCCAGACGGTGAAGGTGCTGCCCGTGCCGGGCCCCTCGCTGTGCAGCTCGACGCGGCCACCGTGCGCCGTCACCACGCTCTGCACCAGCGCCAGCCCGATGCCGAGCCCGCCCACGGTGCGGTCCACCGAGCGGGGCCCCTGGACGAAGGGGGCGAAGATGCGCTCCGCGAGCTCGGGGGCGACGCCCTCGCCATTGTCCTCGACGGAGAGGCAGACCTGTTCGGGGAGCGCCTCCACCCACAGCTTCAGCATTCCCCCGGGAGGCGTGTACTTCGCCGCGTTGGTGAGCAGGTTGCTCACCACCTGGGTGAGCCGGTCCGCGTCGCCGAAGACCGTCAGTCCGGAGCGCGGCACCTCCAGCTCGAGCGTGTGCTTGCGCTGGGAGATGAGCGGCGCCACCGCCTCCGCCGCCCGGGCGACCACGTCCGCCAGCTCCACCGGCTCGCGGTGCAGCGACATCTGCCCGCGGACGATGCGCGCCAGGTCGAGCAGGTCGTCCACCAGCCGCACCACGTGGTTGAGCTGGCGGCCGATGACCTCGTGCTCGGGCGTCTCGGCCAGCCCGCGCAGGCGCAGCCGCTCCATCGAGCTGACGATGGGGGCGAGCGGGTTGCGCAGCTCGTGCCCCAGCATGGCCAGGAAGGCGTCCTTGGCCCGGGTGGCGGAGATGGCCTCGGCACGGGCCACCTCGGCCTCGGCCAGGAGGGCGTCGCGCTCGCGCTCTCGCGCCTCCAGCAGGCTCCCGGAGCGCTCCAGGGCCTCGTTGAGCCGCGCCAGCTCGCGCACCTCCGCCAGCCCCATCCGCACCGGGGTGCCGCGCGCGAGCGCATCCGCCGCGTCCGCCGCCTCGGAGATGGAGCGCTCGATGCGCCGGGCGAGGGCCCAGGCCCCGATGATGCTCAGCAGCAGCATGGCCAGGCCGAGCAACCCTCCCGCCAGCAGCGAGCGCCGCGCGGCCGCATCGAGCACCCGCCGCGGGCTGACGACGGTGGCCGTCCACCCGGACTCCGTCCGGCTGAATGCGGCATGGACGGGCTCGCCCTCCAGCGAGCGGTCCGCGTAGACGCCCTCGTGCGAGGTGCGCGTGCGCTCCAGGAAGGACGGCGTCGCCTGCCTGCCCACGAAGCGGGCGGGGTCCCGGGTGCGGGCGGCCACGTAGCCCCGGCCATCCACGAGCGTGCGCGTCCACTCCACGTCGTCGGAGGCCTGCCGCGCCACCACGTCGCCCAACGCTTCGGCGGCGACGACGGCCGTGAGCACGAAGCGCAGCTCGCCGTCGCGCAACACCGGAACGCGCAGGGGGACGGCGAGCCGCTGCTGGGGGCCGCGCCCGGAGGCGAGGTTCCCCACCACGGGGCGCAGCGTCTGGCTCACCCGCGCCAGGCTCTCCGGCTCCGCGACGGGGGGCAGGGGGCTGCCCCACGGGAAGCTCGTGTTGAGCAGGGGGGCGCCGTCGGGAGTGGCGAGGATGACGGTCAGCCACCCGCGCTGCGTCTTCAGTACCCGCGCGCACTGCTCCTGGAAGTCCTGGAGGTGGCCCGCATCCAGCAACGAGGAGGCGGCCAGCGCCTCCAGCGTGCTCACCGAGCCGGCCATGTCGCTGTCGAACGCCTCCGCCAGCGAGCGCGCCGAGGTGAGCACCCGCCGCTCCGCGGCCTCACGCTCCGCGCGGGCGAAGAAGAAAAAGAGGCCGCAGGCGAAGGCCACGATGGGCAGCAGCGTGCCCACCACCAGCCGCACCAGGTGCCAGCGCAGCGGCAGGGAAGGGCGGGGGCGTGAGGGCATGGGCGGAGCGCGGCGGGTCAGCGGGAGAGCGCTCCAACGCGGGCCAGGCCCGGAGCGACCGGAGCGGAGCACCCAACCGGGTCCGGCTGCAAGTCGGCGACACCCCGGGTGGGATGCCGCCGCCTCCTGCAACGGCATTGCACACCCGGAGTACGGGTGTGCGAGGGCGCCGCACTCACCAGGCGGTGTGGCTGTAGTCCTTGAAGAAGTTGCCGAACACGAACTGGCCGCTGTTCTCCGAGGCGATGACGGGGTCCACCACGCGCGCCGCGCCGTCGACGATGTCCAGCGGGGGCTGGAAGTCGAGCTCCTGCACCTTGCGCTCGGCGTGCATGGCCGGGTCCTCGTCGGTGACCCAGCCAGTGTCGACCGCGTTCATGAAGATGTTGTCCTTCGCGTAGTCGGGCGCGGCGGTCAGCGTCATCATGTTCAGCGCGGCCTTGGCCATGTTCGTGTGCGGGTGCTTGTCCGTCTTGGTGCCGCGCGAGAAGCTGCCCTCCATCGCCGAGACGTTGACGATGTGGCCGGGCGTGGAGCGGTCTCGCAGCATCAGCGGCTTGAGCTTGCCGCAGAGGATGAAGGGCGCCACCGCGTTGACCAGGTGGACCTCCAGCATCTCCGCCGTCTGGACCTCCGCCAGCTTCAGCCGCCAGGAGTTCGTCTCCCGCAGGTCCACCTGCTGCAGGTCCGCGTCCAGCCGCCCCTGCGGGAAGAGGGCCTGCACGTCACCCTCCTGCTCCGTGGTGTACGGCAGGAGCGACAGCGCGGCGGACGAGTGGATGCCGAGCGCGGGGTCGTTGCTGCGCCACGTGGTGGTCAGCGCCGAGCTGCCGCCAGCGCCGAGCAGGGGCTGCAGCGCGGAGATGCAGGCCTCGTGGCCGGCCAGCAGCGGCCGCAGCTTGGAGGGGAGCGCGTCGAAGCCGCGCAGCTCGCCGTCCAGCAGGTGCGCGTAGAAGCCGGGCGGGCGGCGCACCGTCTGGGCCGCGTTGTTGATGAGGATGTCCAGCCTGGGGTGCGTCTGCTCGATGTACTTCGCGAACAGCTCCACGCTGGGGGCGTGGCGCAGGTCCAGGCCGTGGATGTGCAGCCGGTGGGACCAGTCCGCGAAGTCGGGCTCCTGCGCGTAGCGCTCCGCGGAGTCCTTGGGGAAGCGCGTGGTGGCGATGACGCGCGCGCCCGAGCGCAGCAGCATCAGCGAGGCCTGGAAGCCAATCTTCACGCGGGCGCCGGTGATGAGCGCCACCTTCCCGTCCAGCGACGCGCGCTGGGTGCGCTTGGCGTAGTTGAAGTCCGCGCAGGGGATGCACATCGAGTCGTAGAAGAAGTGCAGCTTCCGGTACTCGGCCTTGCACACGTAGCACTTGCGCGGGACGGCGAGCTCCCGCTCCGGCACGTCGGTGGGCGGCGGCGGCGGGAGCATCGGCACGGTGAAGATGGCGGAGCGGCGCAGGGTGCGAATCTCCGTCGAGGCGCGCACCTCGCGGTCATGCTGCTGCTTCGCCTGCTTGCGGCCGCGCCGGAGCGCCTTGGCCATCCGCGACTTCGTGGTGCGGTCCGGGTTCACCACCCGGCCGGCGGCGGCGAGGAACGCGATGCGGTCATCCTCGGGGAGGCTGGCCAGCAGGTAGCGGTCCTCGGCAATCCGCTCGAGGAGGTTCGTGACCTGACGCACCTCGTCCGGGGAGAGGGGCGTGGCGGGGGGAAGTGACTCGGGGAGGCGCTGGGCTGTCTCTGCGTGCTTCATTCCGAAGGTGCATACCTGCCGGGGCGCCGCAAGGAAAGGGCGGAGGCGGGTGCGGGCCTGGCGGGCGGGTGGGATGCCGTGCGACCAGGCTCGGCCGCCCGGCCAGCGGCGGAGCACTCACGGCGCGGGAGGCGCGGTGGGCTTTGCCTCCTTCGGAGCCGCCTCCTTCGGCGGCGCCTCCTTCGGCTTCGGGCGCGGGGACACGTGGGAGGCGACGATTCGCCACTTCCCGTCCTGCTTCACCAGCGTGTCGGTGAACTGGAGCTCGGCGGCGAAGGGCTTGCCCCCCGAGGTGCCCTTCACGGTGGTGATGCCATTGACCACCGCCGTGGTGCCATAGAGCCGCACCTTCATGTCGTGGTTGCGGAAGACCTCGTAGCGGGGCTCCTTGTTCCGTATCTCCGTCAGGGTCTCCTCCCGCGTCGTCACGTTCCCGGACGAGTCGGTGAGGGTGAAGCCCTCGCCCAGGAAGTCGTTCACCAGGCGCACGTCGCCGATGCGGAAGGCCTCACACCCCGCATGGAGCGCGTCGAGCACGGCGGTCTCCTCGGTCGGCGAGGCGGCCACGGCGGGCGCCACGAGCGCGAGCAACACGAGACAGGCGGCGGCGGGCTTCATCATCGGCTCATCCTCCTTGCTGCGGTTGGGGGTGAGCCTACTCCGGGCCCCGGCCAGATGACGGCTGGCCGCTCCAGACGACGCTGGTACCGTGGGTGGCTCCAACAACAGGGTTGCCATCGGGCATGGGCGCCCTCTCGAGGAGACACGCATGCGGAACGGGTGGTGGTTCGACGAGGGACGCCGCTGGGGGGGAGCGCTGCTCACCGCGGCGCTGGTGGCCTGCGGTGGCGCGGCCGGGCCGGAGTCGCTGGCGCCGGAGGCCCCGGGCCCGGAGCTCCAGACGGAGGCACCGGCACTGGAGGCAGGAGCCGAGGACATCCGCGTCCAGCTGGAGGCCATCCCCGGCCTCACGGTGCTGGACGACATCTGGGTGAACGGGTTCCGCTTCTTCACCCTGGACTACGAGCAGCCGGTGGACCACCTCCGTCCCGGGGGCGCACGCTTCCAGCAGCGCATGACGCTGATGCACCGCTCGGCGGCGGCGCCCATGGTGCTCGACACGGAAGGGGCCACCATCTTCGCCGAGCCGGTCCCCAGCGAGCCCGCGGACCTGCTCCAGGCCAACCAGCTCACGGTGGAGCACCGCTTCTTCGGCACCTCGCGGCCGCAGTCGCTGGACTGGAGCAAGCTGAACGTGTGGCAGGCCGCGGCGGACATCCACCGCGTCGCCCAGGCCTTCGAGCCGCTGTACCCGGGCCGCTGGCTGTCCACCGGCGTCTTCAAGGGGGGCACCGCCGCGCTGACCCACCGCTTCTTCTTCCCGGACGACGTCCACGCCACCGTGCCCTACTCGGCACACCGCAGCCGGGGCCTCCGGGACGAGCGTCACGTGCGCTTCGTCCGGACGCAGGTGGGGGACGCGGCCTGCCGCGAGCAGCTGGAGACGGTGCAGCGGGAGACCCTGTCCCGGCGCGAGGCGCTGCGGCCCTTCCTCGAGGCGCTGGAGGCGCAGGGGCTCACCTTCGAGGTGCTGGGCGCGGACCGGGCCCTCGAGTTCGCCGTCGTGGAGCTGCCCTTCCACTTCTGGGAGTTCTACGGCTTCGGCTGGACGTGTGAGGACGTCCCCGCGGCGGACGCGTCCGACGAGGAGCTGTTCGCCTTCTTGAACTTCGTCTCCGCGCTGGACTTCGCCTTCTCCGACCAGGGCCTGGAGGAGGCGGCGCCCGGCTACTACCAGTCCGCCACGCAGCTGGGCGGGCCCGGCTACGCGGAGGCGCACCTGCGGCCGCTGCTGCGCTACCCGGGCGAGGACGTCGCCACGCGCTTCCCGCCGTCCGGCGTCCGCAAGCACTACGAGCCGTGGACGCTGGCCGCGGCGGAGGTCTGGACGCGCTACGAGGCGAAGCGCGTGCTGCTCGTCTACGGGGACCTGAGCCCCTGGTCCGCGAGCGCCTTCGACGTGTCCGCGCGCAAGGACTCGTACCGCGTCATCGCCGGGGACAGCATCGGGTTCTACTCGACGCTGAGCCTGCTGCCGGAGCCCCAGCGCGGCTTCCTGCTGGGCCGGCTGTCCGAGTGGGCCGGCGTGCCCGTCCACCTGCCCGACGAGCAGGAAGCCGGCAAGCACCCCGCGGCTGGCGCCCCGCTGCTGAAGGCGCGACGGGCGCGGTAGGCGCGAGCGTCCCCGGACTGTCCGTGGCGGGCGGACGCTCTCTTCCCGGTGCGATGCGTCTTGTCCGCGGACTGCAGGCCTTACACACTTCGCGGCATGAACGTCCGTCCGCTCTCCACTGTGGGTCTCCTGCTTGCCTCGACACTGACGGCCTGTGTCTCGCCGCCCAAGGGCCCCGAGGCCGCGCCGGAGGAGGTGGGGACCCCGGCCCGCCTGTGGCGGCGCAGCGCGGCGGAGCGGGACTTCGAGCGCTTCACCCGCGAGGGCACGGCGCTCGCGGCGGACGGCGCGCTGGAGCTGGATGCCACGGCACGCACGGGCAGCGAGCCGGTGCCCGCCGGCCCGGCGGCGGACGGCGGCACGCGCTTGCACACGGAGGGCTACCGCTACGGCGTCGCCGTCTCGGACACGCAGCTCGTCCCGGGAGGCTTCACCACGGTGGTGCCGTCCTTCGACGCGCTCACCCCGCCCGGGACGTGGCTGAAGGTGACGCTCGCCGCGCGCATCGAGGGCACCTGGACGAAGGACTACGAGCTGGGCGTGTGGGCCTTCGACAAGGAGCCCGTGGCGCGTCACAGCGTGGACGGGCAGGAAGACGCGGACGGAAGGGTCTCCACGGACACGCTCAACCTCCGCCGCCGGGCGGACGCGCTGCGGATGACGGTGTGGCTCTACTCGTCGCGCCCGGAGGCCACGCCGCGCGTGCGGGCGCTGTCGGCGGCGGTGAGTGACAAGCACGGCCTGCCCCAGGACGCCGCGTCGGAGCGCGTGGCGTGGGGCAAGGTGCTGGACGTGCCGGGCTACTCGCAGATGCTCTATCCGGAGGGCGGGCCGGTGTGGTGCTCGCCCACGTCCACCACGATGCTGCTCGCCTACTGGAGCCGGAAGCTGGAGCGGCCGGAGCTGCTCACCACGGTGCCCGCGTCGGCCGACCGGACCCATGACTACGTCTACGGCGGCACGGGCAACTGGACCTTCAACACGGCCTACGCGTCGGCCATGGGCGGCGGCGCGTTGCACGGCATGGTGCTGCGCCTGGACGGCTTCGCCCAGGTGGAGCGGCTCATCGCCGTGGGCATCCCGGTCAGCATCAGCATCGCCTACGAGGAGGGGACGCTGAAGAGCTCGCCGGTGCGCCGCTCGGATGGGCACCTCATCGTGGTGAAGGGCTTCACGCCGGAAGGCGACGTGGTGTGCAACGACCCCGCCTTCAAGACCGACGAGACGGTGGAGGTGACCTACTCGCGCGAGGAGCTGTGGCGGGCGTGGCAGCACTCGCGCGGTGCGGCCTACGTGGTATGGCCGGCGGGCACGTCGCTGCCGGCGGACGTGGTCGGACTCCTGAAGTAGCAGCTGGCGACGACGCTTCCCCATTCTCTTCGTGAGGCCCCCATGTCGACGTCTTCGCCCCTCGCCGTGCCCGAGCCCTGGGACCTCGTCGCGCCGGAGTACGCGCGCGAGCTGATGCCCGTGTTCGAGACGTTCTCCGCCGACGCACTCGCGCGCACGGGCGTGGGGCGGGGGACGCGCGTCCTGGACGTCGCGGCCGGCCCCGGGACGCTCGCGCTGCTGGCGGCGCGGCGCGGTGCGCGGGTGACGGCGATTGATTTCTCGCCCCGCATGGTCGAGCTCCTGCGGGAGCGGGTGGCAGGGGAGCGACTCGAGGTCGAGGCGCGCGTCGGCGATGGAATGGAGCTTCCATTCCAGGACCGGGCGTTCGACGCGGGGTTCTCGATGTTCGGGCTGATGTTCTTCCCGGACCGGGCGCGCGGCTTCCGGGAGCTGCACCGGGTGCTCGTCCCGGGCGGCCGGGCCGCCGTGTCGAGCTGGCTTCCCCTGGAGCGCTCGCCGGCGATGAACGTGGTCTACAAGAGCTTCGCCGAGCTGATGAGCGCGGGAGGGGGCAGCAGCGGGGCCCCGCGTGACGGCATGATGCCGCTGTCCGACGCGGAGACCTGCCAGCGCGAGATGTCCGAGGCCGGCTTCGTCGACGTGGCCGTGCACGAGGTGGTGGGCAGCGTGGAGTACCCGTCGACGGTGGCGCTGGTGGATGCGATGGCGAGGTCGGCCGCGCCCATCGTCCTGGCGCGCAAGGCGATGGGGGCGCAGTGGGACGGCGTGGTGCGGGCGTGGCGCGAGCGGGTGGAGGCGACGCTCGGCACAGGCCCGCAGACGAGCCTCTTCAACGCGTACCTCACGGTGGGCACGCGGAAGTGACTCCGGGGCGCGGAGCGCCTACCGCGCGTCCCTGGCCCGGGTGACCTGGCTGCTGGGGGCCAGCAGGGCCTCCAGCTCGTTCCCGACGCTCGCGTAGGTGAGCGTCATGGCGTCCGGCTCGATGTTGTTCACGCGCCAGCGGCCATCATGGAGGACGAACGTCCACACCGTGGTGGCCTCGGTGAAGCCCTTCTTTCCCTCCACGATGTGGCCGGTGATGCAGGACTCCAGGTAGTCCTCCATCTCCGCGGTGATGGCCACCACCACGCGTGAGCCGCCGCCCTGGCCGTCCTCGTTCCGGCACGCCACCATGAGGGGCCGCACGCGCTTCACCTCGTTCACCGTGCAGCGATTCACCAGCCCCTCCCGCTCCCAGCGGTCCAGGTGGACGAGCTGCTGGTTCTGCCAGTACCAGTCGGTCATCCAGTCGGAGGCCTCCCGCATGGCCGCGCGCCGCCAGGCGGAGTGGATGCGGTGGAAGCACTCCACGACGCGGTCGTTCAGGGTCAGCCAGTCGAACTCCGGCCGGATTGCCCCCAGCGTCTTCAGGGCCGCCCGGGTCCGCCGCTCCGCGCGCCACTCCTTCACCGCCACGTACACCAACAGCGGCAGCAGGATGAGGGCGAGCGCGATGAGCACCACCCTCCCCAGGGGCGAGCGGAAGGCCGCGGAGACAATCTTCCCGCCCGGCCCGGCCAGCGCGGGCAGGGGGAGCAGGACGGTCAGGAAGACCAGGAGGCGCAGGAGCATGCCGGGACTCCAAGAAGGATGGTGGGGTGGAACGCTAACATCTCCCCCCTCGTATTCGAGACGGGGCGCTGGCCCTGGTCGTGGTGGATTCGAATAGCCGGCTCGATGCCAGCTGCGAAGCCGTGGCCTCCGACGGCCCGGAGCGTCTCGAACGCTCCCAGGCGGGAGTGGGCTGACGGAGCGTCCGGGCATTTGAGACATCATTTCCGTTACATGTGACAACCGCCGTTGCAGACGCACGGAATGCGCACTCGCGCGGAGTCCTACGCAGGCGATCTCACCTGTGACGACGTTGAGTCCCGCCGCACTCCTCCGTACCGTGCGACATACATGCGTCGTTGGCTTCCGCTCGTTCTCCTCCTGTCCGCTCCTGCCTGCGCTCCTCCGTCCCATCCGGAGGTATCACGCGTGGATGGCGGCGTCGGCGTGCAGGGGCCGGTGGCCCTGGAGGCGCGGGATGGCGCCGCAGGCGCGGGTGGGCAGGGGGTGGCGGGTGCGTCGCCTGCCGTCCACGGCGCTCTTCCCGGCGCAATGGCCGCTGAGGCGGGAGGCGCTGGTGCGCCTTCAGCCACGAGCGGCGCTCCGTCGGAGGCCCTGCTCGCGGATGCCGGTACGCGGGTCGGTGAGGCCAGCCCGACAGCCGCTGGAGCCGTCACGCCGGTGGAGGCCGCCGATGGTGGCGCTTCCGCCAGCGCAGCGTCGGAAGCGCTGCTCGCGGAGTGGCAGCGGACCGGGGCTGCGACGAGCACGGACGGCGGTGTGGAGCCCGAGCCCGGGCCTCGTCCCATGCAGGACCTCGCGGAGGTCGCCGCCTTCGAGTCGGCAGCCGCGCTCGTGGTGGCCTCCGCGCTGCCGGGCTTCGACGGCTCGCGCGCCCATGCGCCCGCGCTCTCCAGCGACCCCGCGATGAACGTCATGCCCAAACCCCCGCCCCGCGACGAGGCCGGCGAGGGCGCGGAGCCTCCTCCCGCCGAGCAGCTCGTCGTCATCTCCGACCGGAAGAACCCGGGCGTGGAGCTGGTGCTCGGTCCGGACGGGGAGCCGCTGGAGGACTCCACCCTGGTGCTCGACGACATCGACCCGTCCCTGGACCCGGAGGACTACGAGCCCGGCCTGGAGCCCGCGAGCGGCGCGGACGCGGGGACGGAGCTGGCGCCCTACGCGGTGCCCTATGCGCCGGACGCGGGCTCGCTGCGGGTGCGGCGCTCCATCGCCGTGCGCCAGGAGCCCCGCCGGGACGCACCGCCGCTGGGCACGGTGGCCCAGGACATGCGCGTGCGCTGGAAGGGCACCACGGCGATGCGCGGGCCGGACTGCGACGCGTGGGTGGAAATCGAGCCGCGCGGCTGGGTCTGCGAGCGCTACCTGGAGCCCAACTTCCGCGAGCCCCGCGTGAGAGACCTGCCCAAGCTTCGCGAGGGCGAGCTGACGCCGGGCATCTACGCGCGCGTGGTGGGCAAGCGCGTGCGCGCCTTTCCGAGCCTCGCCCTGGCCCGCGCCCGGAGGAAGGGCGTGCTGCTGAAGGGCTCGGTGACGGTGCAGCTGCGAGGGCAGGTGCGCGTGGGCCGCCGGACGTTCTGGCGCACCACGGAGGGCCAGTACCTGGAGGCGCGCGTGCTGCGCGAGTACCGGCCGTCCTCCTTCGAGGGCGTGGATGCGGAGGCGCTCGCGGAGCTGTCCACCCCCTTCGCTTGGGCCCAGTCCCGCACCCGGCCCGGGGCCGACGTGGAGGTGCGGGTGGCGCCGGATGCGAGCGCGGCGCGCGAGACGGTGCTGCCGCCTCGCACGCTGGTGGCGGTGCGGGAGCTGTCGGCGGATGGCAACTGGGTGCTCATCGCGGAGGACCACTGGGTGGCGCGCGAGGACCTGCACGTGGCCTGGTTCACGCCCGCGCCTCCCGGAGTCGAGCCGGGAGACCGGTGGCTGGACGTGGACCTGGATGCGCAGGTGCTGGTGGCCTACGAGGGCGAGCGGCCCGTGTACGCGACGCTCATCTCCTCCGGGAAGGCGGGCACGGACACGCCGGAGGGGCTGTTCCGCATCTGGATAAAGTTCGCCGAAGCCGACATGACGGGCAACGGCACCGCGGGCAACGACACCTACCGGGTGGCCACGGTGCCGTGGACCATGTTCTTCCAGGACGACTACGCGCTGCACACCGCCTACTGGCACGACCGCTTCGGCGAGCCGATGAGCCATGGCTGCATCAACCTGGCGCCGAAGGACGCGAAGGCGCTGTACACGTGGGCGGCGCCGGAGGTGCCCACCGGCTGGTCCATGGTCCACGCGACGCCGGACGCGCCCGGCTCCTGGGTGCGGATTCGCGGCCAGGCCCGGCCGCCGGAGAAGGCGCGCAAGGTGGTGGTCGCCGCGACGCGGCACGGACGCTAGGGAAGGCAGACGTGTCGGTTCGCCAACCCCGAACCGAAACGTGCTCGCGGTTTCCTTGAGTTAATGACTGGTCGTGTTTTCATGCGCCTGGAGCGCATTCCCGCGCTCTCATCTGTCTGGAGTTGACTCGATGCGGCGCTCCGCGATTCGTGACTGGCTTTGCCTGGGTTCGGCCGTACTGCTGTTGGGGGCTTGCGGTGGTGCTCCGGAAGACCTGCGGGAGTCCAGCGAGCCGGTGGCCGATTCCGCGGCCGCGCAGGCTGACGGGGAGGTCGCTTCGCTGTCGGCTCCGACAGTCTCCATCTCGTGCGCGCGTCCGGCTGCCTCGAACGTGACCTGCACCGCGTCGGCCTCGGGGGGCGTGCCTCCCTACAGGTACTTCTGGTCACAGACGACTTACCGGTACGACACCAACAGGAACTACCACGGGGTCGCCCAGGAGGGAGGCGCGAGCAGGACCTACTTCATCTGCACTGAGCCCAACGACATCTGGCCCGCGGAATTCAACATCAAGCCGTGGGTCTATGTGCTCGATGCCACGGGAGTGCAGTCGATGCTTGCCTACAATGCCCAGTGGTTCACCTGCATGTGATTCGCGCGCCTGACGCCCCTCAGCCCACCACGGACACTGTGACGCGGCGGCGGTGCGGTGACGTGCGGTGCTCCCAGACGTAGACGCCCTGCCACGTCCCCAGGTCCGCCGCCCCGTCCTTCACGGGGATGCTCAGCGAGTTCTGCGTGAGCACCGTCCGCACGTGCGCGGGCATGTCGTCCGGCCCCTCCGCGTCGTGCACGAACAGCGGGTCCCCGTCCTTCACCAGGCGCGCGAAGAAGGACTCCAAATCCTTCCGCACGTCCGGGTCCGCGTTTTCACACAGCAGCAGGGACGCGCTGGTGTGGTGCAGGAAGACGGTGCACAGCCCCTGCCGGGCGCCGCTGTCCGCCACCGCCCGCTGCACGTCGCCGGTGATGTCGGTGAAGCCGCGCCCCCGCGTGGACACCGTCAGCTCCCTCGCGTGGTACATGCCCTCAGCGCCCTCCCAGCCGCGCCACCAGGAACGAGGCCAGCCGCTCCAGCTCCTCCGGCGCAATCGTGTGCGGCCCGTCGAAGGGCAGGAAGTCCACTTCCAGCCCTGACTCCACCAGCACGTCGCGCAGGCGCTCGGCGGTGGCGATGGGCAGCAGGTCGTCATACCGGCCGTGGCCCTGGAACACCGGCAGCCCCTTGCGGGCCTTCGCCTTCTGCCGCCACTCCGGCTCGGACGTCAGCGTCCCGGACAGGATGGCCAGCCCCGCGGGCGCCTCCTCCAGCCGCAGCGCCACGTCCGTGGTCACCATGCCGCCCTGGCTGAAGCCCCCCAGGACGATGCGGCCATAGGGCAGCTTCATCGACGTGGACAGGGCGTCCACCACGCTCATCAAGGCCCGGCGCGCCGCGGGGAGGCCTGGAGGCACCTCGCGGGCGAACAGGTCCCAGTCCCGCAGCTGCCCGCGCATGATGGCGTCGGGCAGGTGGAACCAGGCACGCCCCTGCGGCATGCCATACGCCTCCATCGTCAGCGGAGCACCTGGGAAGACGAAGCGCACCCGGTCGGCCAGCGCCGCCTCCAGCGACATCAACTCCGGCGCCAGCGGCACCAGGTCCGTGGCCGGCGCGCCGAGGCCGTGGCAGAGCACGACGGCCAGGTCGGCAGTGGCGCCCTCGGGGAGCGCGTCCACGACGTGGCAGTCCAGCTCCCCCAGCCGCGTGGCGATGCGTCGCGCGGTGCGGCTGCCCATTACTTCTTGCCCGCCGGGGCCTGGTCGCTCATCACAACCTTCTGGATGACCACCGGCTGCAGCGGCCGGTCGTTCCTGTCGCGCTGGACGTTGGAGATCTTCTCCACCACGTCGTAGCCCTGCACCACCTCACCGAAGATGGTGTGGCGGTTGTTGAGGAAGTCCGGCGTGGAGGTGGTGATGAAGAACTGGCTGCCGTTGGTGCCGGGGCCCGCGTTGGCCATGGCCAGCAGACCGGTCTTGTTGAAGGTGCGGCCGCTCTGGAACTCGTCCTCGAAGCGATAGCCCGGGTCGCCGCGGCCGGTGCCCGTGGGGTCTCCACCCTGAATCATGAAGCCCGGAATCACGCGGTGGAAGATGACGCCCTCGTACAGCGAACGGCCCCGCTCGAGCTTGTTTGTGTCCGGGTTCGTCCACGGCTTCTCGCCCGTGGCCAGGCCCACGAAGTTGGCCACCGTCTTCGGCGCGTCCTTGGAGAACAGGCGCACGACGATGGCACCCTGGTTGGTGTCCAGCGTGGCGTAGACGTCCTGGCCGGCTTCCACCTTCTTCATCCACTCGCCCGAGGCGGCGGCCTCGGTCGGGGGCGGCTTGGCGGCGGGCGGGGCCGGAGGCGGGGTGGCCGGCTCGGCGGGCTTCACCGGAGTGGTGGGGGAAGGCGTGGCACCGCTGGCGGGCTCCTTCTTCTCGGAGTCCTTGGTGCAGGCGGCGAGGGACAGGCAGAGGAGGACGGTCGTCAGGATTCGGGTACGCATGGCGGGGGCAGACTAGCGCAACTCCGCCGGATTCCAGGGGCTTGCGTGGGCCCGCGCCTCCCTGCCGTGCCGCACGCATGGTAAAAAACACACGACAAGCCGCTCACGACGCAACTCGTCGTCAGAAAGAGCGATGATCCGGGTCCAGATTCGCCAGAAGACCCTCTTTGGAGCTGCCATGGCGCCCGTCCGTCCCACCTCCGGTTCGACCGCGCGCCCGGCGCCCACCACGATTCGCGCGGAGGGCCGCGCTCAGCAGCCGGCTTCGCGGTCGGACAGCTTCGAGCAGACCCACAAGCCGGTGAGCCAGGCCACCAGCGGCTTCGGCCCCCTCTCCGACGGCGGGGCCTCCACACAGGTGCGCCGCGCTCCCGGCCCGCAGCAGCTGGGCTCCTTGGACGTCCCCGGCCGGGCGAACAGCGGCACCGTGGAGGGCGTCAACACCCGGGGCGCGCGCTGGGCCAGCGCCGAGGGCACCGCCGCCAGCGTCTCGCAGCTGCCGGGCGCCGGCTACCTGACCTTCCGCGACACGCGTGACTTCTTCCGCAACCCCTCGGGCGTCATCGCCAACAAGGCGTCCGGCGCCGTGGCCAGCCCCACCTCCACCGGCCCCGGTGTGGCGAAGGGCATCTTGGAGCCGGCCGGCAACGTCAGCGCCTACCGCGCCGCCGCCAACGCGGCTCGCACCGCCCTCGCGCAGGTGGCTCCGGACGTAGCCAACGCGGCTCGCACCGCCATCACGCAGGCGGCCCCGGACGCGGCTCGCGCGGTGGCCAGCCGTGTCGCCACCTCCGCCGCTCGCGAGGCGCTGGAGGGCGGCTCGCGCGAGATGGCGCGCGCCGCGGGTGAGGGCCTGGAGGCCGCCGGCCGCCTGGGCGCCAACGCCGCCCGCGCCGCCGTGCATGGCGATGGCACCGCGGTGGCTCGCGCCGCCAGCCGCTTCGCCCCGGGCCTCAACATGGCCATCGCCGTGGCGGACACCTCCGCTGCCGCGAGCACCATCGCCGACCCGAGCGCCGCCGCCGGCAGGAAGGTCACCGCTGGCATCACCGCGCTGGGCTCCATCGCCGCCGGCACCCATGTCCCGGTGGTCAGCCAGGTGGGCGCCGCGGCCTCCACGGTGTCTGGCTTCATCGGCTCCTTCGTCTAGCGGACGGCCAGGTGGGCTCGTTGCTCCGGAGCTTCGGTGCTCCCTGACGGGTGTGCTATCCGAGGCGGCTGGAGCGAGCGACCATGACCACGAAGGATGACCCGAAGGGCGGTGGTGCCGCGCGCTCCCTGGCCGAGCTCCATGCGCTCGGCATCATGAAGCGGATGCCCGCCGCCTACTCCCTGGACAGCACGGAGCCGGTGGACCTGCCTCAGGTGACGGCGCCCTCGCTGGACGGGCTGACGGTGCCCCGGGTGGCCCCCGTCCCGCTCGCCGAGCAGGACCTGGTCGACCGCTTCGATGCGCTCCGCCGCCAGCACGCCGACCGCCGCAACCGGGCGCCGGGCGAGGACGTGGGCGCGGACGACGAGGTGCTGCTGGACGTGCTCGGCTTCGCCAACGGCCGGCTGATGCCCTTCTCCACGCGGGAGAGCTGGTGGGTGCAGGTGACGCCCGACCCGCTGCTGCCGGGCTTCTTCGAGGCCCTCGTCGGCGCGAAGGTGGGCCAGTCCTTCGGCATCGAGCTGAAGCTGCCGGACACCTACGTGGTGGAGTCCCTGCGCGGCCAGACGGCCCGCTTCCTCCTGGACGTGAAGCAGGCGCGGCAGCTGAAGCTGCTGGCGGACGACTCGCCGGAGCTGCTGAAGCGGCTGGCCCTGGGCACCCTCACGGACGTCATGCGCCACCTGGCCAATGACGTGGCTCGCGAGCACACCGAGGCGGCGGACCGTCTCACCCAGGAGCGGGTGCTGGACGCCCTGGTGGAGCGCGCCCAGGTGGGGTTGTCCAAGGCGCTGGTGGACGAGGAGATTCGCCGCCGCTGGGCGGACACCGAGCGTCCCATCCTCGCTCGCAAGAGCCTCCAGCCGGACGAGCTTCAGGAAGCGCTGGAGGGCTGGCTGCAGGAGCCGCTCACCCGCGCGGACGCTGCGCGGCGGCTGACGCTGGCCCTGGTGCTGCGCGCCATCGCCTCGCGGGATGGCGTCCAGCCCGAGCGTGCCACCACCGACGCGCTCATCGACGACCTGGCCCGCCTGTCCGGCGTCACCCGTCAGGAACTGGGGAGGACGGTGAAGGAGGACCCCGCGCTCGCCCGGCGGCTGTACGACCTGGCGCTGCACCTGGCCACCGTCGACCACGTGATGAGGCAGGTGAAGCTGACGCCGCCCGTGACGTGAGGTGGGGCGCTCAGCGCGCGCCCAGGGCCAGCGCCACCATCACCTCGGTGAGGTCCCCGGGGTGGTAGCGGTTGAAGCCCGGCAGGGCGCGCAGCGCGGCCTCCGCGTGGTCCAGGTCGTCCAGGCGCACCACCGCCGCCCCGGGCACCTCCGAGTCCACCGCCGTCACCATGCCGTCCGCCGCGTAGCCGTACCTGTCGTTCAGGTAGCGCTGCAGGGGGTACAGGCTGGACAGGCGCGACAGGCGCGAGCTGGCCAGGGACACCGTGGGGATGCCTTCGGGGTAGGGGTGCTTTCGGATGAACTCCATCCGACTTGTATAGGAGAGCTCCTCCACGGACCGGGACACGCCATGGAAAAGCAGGGGAAAGGCAAAGTCGATGAGCCGCCGCAGCTCCGGCGTGGTGGCCAGGTCATGGGCGATGGAGGAGCCCCCATAGGGCGCCTGCAGCGTCACCACCGCGCGCACCACCCGGCGCAGCTCCGGGTACAGGGCCAGCACGGCGGTGACTTCCACGCCCCCCTTGCTGTGGCCCACCAGCACCACCGAGCGGCCGAAGTGCTCCGCGTCCAGCAGGGCCTCGCGCAGCACCGCGACGTTGTCCGCCAGCAGCCCCTCGGTGTCCACCGGCGCTTCCCGCACGTCCAGGCCCCGGCGCTCCAGCCGCTGCACGTTGTCCAGGAGGTAGCCGGGCAGCTCGTCGCCCAGCATTCCGCGCACCAGCACGTACTGGTGCCGCTTCGCCTCGTCCGGCAGCACCGGCTCGCCCTCGCGCACCCGCCCCAGCAGCGTCCGGAAGCGCGGGGTGAGGTCCTCGGGGGGCAGCGCCAGGGCCGCCCGCTTCAGCCAGCCCGCCAGGCCTCCGCAGCCGGGGCCCCACCACCGCTCCGCCGGCGGCAGGCCGCGCAGGGCCCGGGACAGCCGGGCAATGGCGCCGGACTGGCTGGCCGGGGCGGGCGTGGGGGTGGGCGCGGGCGGCAGGGGGACTTCGGGCACGGACGGCGTCATCTCACCCCGCAGCGTACCGGGAAGGTGGCGGAGGGGGCCAACGGGCCGGGCGAGCCTGCCCGGTGGCCGGCACGGGCCCACCCCCGGGGGCAGGGCCCATGCTAAGAAGCCCCCACGCAGGAGGGAGTGAGACGCTGACCACGGGACAGGAGTGGCTGGTTGACGCGAGTGGCTGCTCTCCCGAGCGGCTCAAGGACGCGGCCGCGCTCGCGGCGCTCTTCGAGGAGTTCATCGTCTTGCTGGAGCTGAAGGTCGTCGGCCAGCCGCAGTGGCACGTCTTCCCGGAGCCCGGAGGCATCACCGGCCTGACGCTGCTGGCGGAGAGCCACCTGACCATCCACACCTTCCCGGAGCACGGCTTCGCCGCGTTCAATCTCTACTGCTGCCGCCACCGCCCGCGCCCGGACTTCGAGTCCATCCTGGCGCGGCACCTGGGCGCGGCGTCCTGCAACGTGCGTGAGCTGAAGCGGGGGGTGACGGCGTGAGGCAGGAGGGACAGTGCCCGTCCTGTGGGGCGGAAATCGTCTTCACCGCAGGCCTGGCGCAGGTGATTGTCTGCGACCACTGCCAGACGGTGGTGGCGCGCAACGGCGCGGAGTTCGAGTCCCACGGGAAGATTGGCCGCATCGTCCCCACCGACTCGCCGCTGCAGCTCATGGCGGAGGGCCGCTACGGCAAGGTGGGCTACCGCATCGTCGGCCACCTCCAGAAGGACCATGGCGCCGGCCCCTGGGACGAGTGGTACGTGGAGTTCGACGACGGCCGCTGGGGGTGGATCAGCGAGTCCGAGGGCGCCTTCCACCTGCTCTTCGACGCCGGCGTCGAGGAGGGGCTGTCGCTGGACGACCTGCACCCCGGCGAGCGGCTGCACCTGCGAGACCGCGGCTGGGTCATCGAGGAGCGGGGCCACGGGCGCGTGGTGTCCGCCGAGGGCCAGCTCCCCAGCGACGTGGACCCCACCCAGGACGCCTGGTACGTGGACGCCACCGGGCCCAAGGGCTCCTTCCTCACGCTGGACTTCGGCACCCGTCGCTCGGGCCCGGAGGTCTTCACCGGCCAGGCGCTCAAGCTGGAGCAGCTGGGCATCCCCGCCGGCCAGCTCCGCCCGCGCGCGCGCAAGGTGGAGCTGAAGCAGGCGCGCTGCACCAACTGCAACGGCCCGCTGGAGCTGCGCGCACCGGACAAGTCCCTGCGCGTGGCGTGCCCCTACTGCGGCGCGCTGCTGGACGTCAGCCAGGGCAAGCTGTCCTTCCTCCGCCTGCTGGAGAAGCCCGCCGACGCGCCCCTCATCCCCCTGGGGGCGAAGGGCAAGCTCGAGGACACCGAGTGGATGTGCATCGGCTTCCTGGTGCGCTCGTGCACGGTGGAGGGCGTGCGCTACCCGTGGGAGGAGTACCTCCTCTACAACCGCTCGCGCGGCTTCACCTGGCTGATGCAGTCCAACGGCCACTGGGTGTTCCTCAAGCCGCTGCCCGCCGGTGACGTGTCCCTGGTTCCGCACGTGGCGGCCTTCTACGATAGCCGCCGCTACAAGGCCTTCCAGGAGGTCACCGCCGTCACGGAGGCGGTGCAGGGCGAGTTCTACTGGGAGGTGACGGCCGGCGAGGTGGCGCACGCCACCGAGTACGTGGCGCCGCCCTACTCGGTGAGCGTGGACGCCACCGACAACGAGGTCTCCTACACCCATGGCGAGTACCTGGCGCCGCAGGTGGTGAAGGAGGCCTTCAACCTGAAGGAGGGCATGCCCGAGCCCCACGGCATCGCCCCCAGCCAGCCCAACCCGCACAAGGCGGGCCTGCGCTCCACGATGGTGTGGACCGTCATGTGGATGCTGGGTCTGCTGCTGCTGTCCGGCTTCTTCGCCGTGCGCGCGTCCAACGAGAAGGTGCTGGAGCAGGCGGTGGTGGTGGCCCCGGAGGCCCAGCCCGGCACGCCGTCGGCCATGAACTTCAGCGAGCCCTTCGAGCTGCGCAAGCGGGGCAACATCGAGGTGGAGGTGTCCGCCTCGCTCAACAACGACTGGCTGGGCATCCAGGGCGACCTGGTGAACCAGGACACGGGCGAGGTGGTGACCTTCTACGAGGAGCTGAGCTCCTACAGCGGCAGCGACAGTGATGGCACCTGGAGCGAGGGCTCCAACTCGGGGACGAAGAAGCTGTCCGCGCTGCCGGCCGGCAAGTACGTGCTGCGCACCACGGCGGCCTTCGAGGCGGGCCAGACGCGCCCCCGGACGTTCAACGTGCGGCTGACCCACGACACGCCCAACGGAGGCTGGTTCTGCTGCGCGTTCATCCTGCTGCTGCTGGGCCCGGCGTGGGCCCTGTTCCGCTCGCACGGCTTCGAGACGCAGCGGTGGGCAGAGAGCAACTTCGAGGGCTAGGGCCCATGAGTCACGGAGGCACGGCATGAAGTACTTCGGTGGGCTGGTGCTGGCGGGCTATGCGGCGCTGATGTTGACCGGCTGGTCGCCCTTCAGCGACGAGCAGCGGGGGCAGGTGCAGACGGGCAACGTGCGTCGCGGCCCGGGCGGCACCCTGCTGTGGTTTGGCGGCTTTCAGGGAGGAAAGTGATGCTGTTACTCGGCGCAGTGGTGAGCGTGCAGGGAGTGCTGGCGAGCGTCATCTACTCGCTCATCGGCCTGGCGGTGTTCGTGGCGGGCTTCTACGTCATCCGCCTCATCCTGCCGTTCGACGTGCACAAGGAGCTGGAGGCCGACCAGAACACGGCCGTCGGCGTCGTCATCGGCTCCTTCATCATCGGCCTGGCCATCATCGTGGCCGCCGCCATCAGCGGGTGAGCGGGCCCCTCCCGCTCTTCATCGTGCGAAGTGAAGTGACGACTTGAACAGGACGCTGCTGTACATCACCGTCATCGTCATCGCGACGTGCGGGCTCATCTACGAGCTCGTCGTCGGGGCGCTCGCCAGCTACCTGCTCGGCGACTCCATCACCCAGTTCTCCACCGTCATCGGCGGCTACCTGTTCGCCATGGGGATTGGCAGCTACCTGTCGCGCTACATCGAGCGCGGGGTGGCGCAGCGCTTCGTGGAGGTGGAGCTGGCCGTGGCGCTGCTGGGCGGCCTGTGCGCTCCGCTGCTGTTCCTCACCTTCACGCTGACGGACCTGTTCCGGGTGGCGCTGTACGGCAGCGTGGTCATCATCGGCACGCTGGTGGGGCTGGAGATTCCCCTCCTGCTGCGCATCCTGAAGGACCATCTCAAGTTCAAGGACCTGGTCAGCCAGGTGCTGTCGCTGGACTACCTGGGCGCGCTGGCGGCCAGCGTGGCCTTCCCGCTCTTGCTGGTGCCCAAGCTGGGGCTGGTGCGCACCTCGCTGCTGTTCGGCGTGCTGAATGCCGCCGTGGGGCTGTGGAGCACGTGGCTCTTGGCGCCGCTGCTGGGCAACCCGCTGCGGCTGCGCATCAAGGCGGCGGTGCTGACGGTGCTGCTGCTGGTGGGCTTCGTCCTGGGGGACAGGCTCACCACGTTCTACGAGGACCAGCTCTACACGGACGACGTGGTGCACGCGACGAGCTCGCCGTACCAGCGCATCGTCCTGACGCGGGGCAAGCGGGGCTTCTCGCTGTTCCTCAACGGCAACCTCCAGTTCGCCAGCATCGACGAGTACCGCTACCACGAGTCGCTGGTGCACCCGGCCATGGTGCGCGCGGGGAAGGTGGAGCGGGTGCTCATCCTCGGCGGCGGGGACGGGCTGGCCGCGCGCGAGGTGCTGCGCTACCCGGGCGTGCGCTCCGTCACGCTGGTGGACCTGGACCCGGCGATTACCGGGCTGGCCGCCAACTACGCGGAGCTGGCGAAGCTCAACGGGCACTCGCTGAAGGACTCGCGGATGCGCGTGGTGAACGAGGACGCCATGCGCTTCCTCTCGGAGGGGGACGAGCTGTACGACGTGGTGGTGGTGGACTTCCCGGACCCGAACAACTTCGCGCTGGGGAAGCTGTACACCACGGGCTTCTACAAGCTCTTGAAGAAGCGGATTTCACCGGACGGGGTGGCGGTGGTGCAGAGCACCAGCCCGCTGTTCGCCCGGCGCTCGTTCTGGTGCGTGGCGGAGACGCTGAAGGCGGCGGGCTACTGGACGGAGCCGTACCACGCGCTGGTGCCGTCCTTCGGTGAGTGGGGCTACGTGCTGGTGGCGCACGAGCCGCCGGGCCGTCACCGCCCGCTGCCCGAGGGGCTGCTCTTCCTGGACGAGCCCACCCTGGAGTCGCTCACCCGCTTCCCTCCGGACATGAGCCGCCTGCCCGCGGAGGTGAACCGGCTGAACAACCAGGTGCTGGTGCACTACTACGAGGAGGAGTGGCGGCGGTGGAACTGACGCGGCGGGAGCTGGTCGCCGCGTTCCTCGGCTCGGCGGTGGCGGCCAGCGCGTGCCGGCGCGAGCGGCCCCGTGAGCCCGTGCCGGGCGCCATCGTCGACCGCGCGGTGGAGGTGGGGCACAAGCTGCGCGGCGGGCCGCTGCCTCGCGCGCAGGTGCTGGAGCCCGTGGACGTGCTGGTGGTGGGCGCGGGCGTGGCCGGCCTGTCCGCCGCGTGGCGGCTGGCGGGCGCGGGCGTGAAGGGCGTGCGGGTGCTGGAGCTGGAGGCGGAAGCCGGCGGCACGTCCCGCTCCGGGCGCAACGCCGTCACCGCCTATCCCTGGGGCGCGCACTACCTGCCGGCGCCGCTGGAGGACCGCGGCCCCGTGGTGCGGCTGCTCAAGGAGATGGGCGCCGTCACCGGCGTGGACACGCACGGGTACCCCACCTTCGAGGAGTCGCTGCTCATCCACGAGCCGGAGGAGCGCTTCTTCTACCGGGGCCATTGGTACGAGGGGCTCTACCTGCGCGCGGGCGCGAGCGCGGAGGACCTGGCGGAGCTGGAGCGCTTCGAGGCGCGGATGAATGGCTTCGCCGCCGCGCGCGACGCGAAGGGGCGCAAGGCCTTCGCCGTGCCCTCGGGGCTGTCCAGCGACGACGCGGAGTGGACGGCGCTGGACGGCCTCACCATGGCGGCGTGGCTGACGCGCGAGGGCTTCCGCTCGGAGCGGCTGAAGTGGGTGGTGGACTACGCGTGCCGCGACGACTACGGCACCACGGCCGAGCACGTGTCCGCGTGGGCGGGCATCTGGTACTTCGCCGCGCGCCAGGACGGGAAGGGGGAGCGCAGCGAGGGCTTCCTGAGCTGGCCCGAGGGCAATGGCCGGCTGGTGTCGCAGCTGCAGGCCGGGCTGCCGCCCGGGACGGTGGAGCGCAACGTGCTGGTGCACACGGTGGAGCCGGGTGAGGGCGGCTGCCGGGTGGACGCGCTGGAGGCGGGCACGGGGAAGCCCCGGGCCTTCCTGGCCAGACAGGTGGTGCTGGCCTGCCCGCGCTTCGTGGCGGCGCACGTGGTGGCGCCGTGGCGGCGGCAGCGGCCGGAGTGGCTGGGGGCCTTCTCGTATGGGCCGTGGGTGGTGGCCAACCTGACGCTGGCCTCGCCGCCGCGCTCGCGAGGCTTCCCGCTGGCCTGGGACAACGTCTTCTACGAGAGCCGCAGCCTGGGGTACGTGGTGGCCACGCACCAGCTGCTGCGCCAGGACGAGAATGGCCCCACGGTGCTGACGTGGTACCTGCCCATGGACGGCGCGGACGTGAAGGCGGAGCGGGAGAAGGCGCTCTCCGCGACGTACGCGGACTGGGAGGCGCTCGTCATGGCAGACCTGCTGCCGGCGCACCCGGGCATCGCCGAGCAGGCGCGGCGGCTCGAGGTCCAGCGCTGGGGGCACGCCATGGTGCGGCCGTCGCCGGGCTTCATGTGGGGCGCGGCGAAGAAGGCGGCGCAGGAGAGCCTGGGGCGGAGCCTGCACTTCGCGCACTCGGACCTGGGCGGCATGGCGCTCTTCGAGGAGGCCAACTGGTTCGGCGTGCGCGCCGCGGAGCGCGTGCTGGTGGAGCTGGGACGGCGCGAGGCGAGCTGGCTGTGACGCCAGCCACCGGGCCTGGGGCATGTGGCCCAGGGCCCGGGGCATTCAGTGGCGTCGCTTCACGCCTGGGCGATGGACTTGGGCGGCAGCTTCAGCACCTGGCCCACCTTGATGGTGTCCGGGTTCTTCAGCTGGTCCTTGTTGGCCTCGAAAATCTTCGGGTAGAGCTTCATGTCCCCGTAGATGTCCTTGGCCAGCTTGCTCAGCGTGTCACCGGACTTCACGGTGTAGAGGCCATAGGGCTCGGCGTTGATGACGTCGAGCATGACCATGACCTCGTTCTGCCAGCTCGGGTGCTTCGCCTTGATCTGGTCCCAGATGCGGTCCCGGTCGAAGGCGTGGTTCACCTTCCCCTTGATGATGAGCTTGCCATTCTCCTCGCGAGACTCGACCTGGGCGCCGACGTTCTTCGCGACCTCGAGCACGTCCTTGTAGCTGTCCTGCAGGGCCATGGCTCCTCCGTACGTGAGGCCGGGCAACGTAGGGAGGTCCCACGCGGGGCTCAATCGACACGTGTGGAACGTGCGCTGGCATGCTCGGCGCCCAACGCTTCACAGCGAGCGCCTGACAAGAAGTCATCGCGAGGAATATTCCGGGGCGTCTTCGCCGACTACAGCGTGAAGGTGGGCAACTCCTGGCCCAGCAGCAGCCCGCCGGTGAGCTCCAGCGTGGCGGGGGCCACCATGGCGTGCTGGGTGGCGGTGTGGACGTCCCGGAAGCAGCGCTGCAGCGGGCTGGAGCGGAAGACCGCGGTACCTCCGGCGGCCTCGTACATGCGGTCCACCGCGCGCGCGGCGCTCCGGGTGGCGTGCGTCATCGCCAGCCGCAGCTCGGCGCGGGAGCGTACGGAGACGGGGCCCCGCGTGGACTCGGCGTAGATGGCGTTGATGGCCTCCAGGAGGAAGGCGCGGGCGGAGCGCACGGTGGCCTCGGCATCCGCGACGGCTTCCTGGGCCGCGGGACGCGCGGCCAGGAGGCGGCGCTCCAGCATCAGCGTCTTCTGGCGGGACAGCGCCATCAGCTCGTCGATGGCACGGCGGGCGAGGCCCAGCGCCACGGCCGGGATTCCCAGTCCCAGCAGGCCGAAGGGGAAGCCGTAGAGCGGCGAGGCGATGCGCGGGCGCTGGCCCACGAGCGCGAACGTGTACTCCTCCGGCACGAAGACGTCCTTCACCTCCATGTCACCGCTGCCCGTGCCGCACAGGCCCGAGGCGTACCAGGTGTCGTGCAGCACCACGCTCTGGATGGGGAAGAAGAAGGTGCGCGTCTCGGGCACGCCCTCGCGCACCAGGCGGGGCTTGCCGCCCTCGGTCACCACCCCGCCGCCCACCAGCCACTGGCAGTGCTGCGCGCCGCTCGCCCAGGGCCAGCGGCCGGAGACGCGGTAGCCACCCTCGACGCGCTCGGCCCGGCCGATAGGCGCCGCCACGCCTCCGGTGATGGCGTCCGCGGGGCCGTAGATGCTCCGTGCCGCGGTCTCCGGCAGCCAGGCGGAGACGAGCGCGGTGGCCGCGCCAATCATCACGCACCAGCCCGTGGCGCCGTCCGCCTTCGACAGCGACTCGATGGCCTGGAAGGACAGGGCCGGGTGCAGCTCCAGGCCGCCCAGGGCCTGGGGAATCATCATGCGGAAGAAGCCCTCCCGGGCCAGCTCGGCGGCGAGGTCCGGCGGCAGGCGGCGGGCACTCTCGATTTCGTCGGAGCGCGCGGACAGGCGCGGGAACATCGCCTCGGCGGCGGCCAGCAGGGGATGCACCACGGGAGCTTCGGAGGGGGCCTCGGCGGGACGGGCAATCGTCATGGCCCGAAGCCTATGAAGAGAGGGGCCCGGGTTGCTAGGAAGCCCCCTCCATGAGCCCTCTGCCCAGCCGCCAGGTCGTCCTGGCCCGCCACATCCCCGGGTTGCCCTCGCCGGAGGACTTCCGCGTGGAGCCGGTGGACGTCCCCGACCCGAAGGAGGGCGAGCTGCGGGTGCGCACGCACTACGTGTCGGTGGACCCGGGGACGCTTTCCCGCCTGGGGGGTGTGGCCTCCTATGCGCCGCCCCTGGCTCCGGGCGACGTCATCCACAGCGCCGCGGTGGGAGAGGTGCTCGAGTCGCGCCATGCGAGCTTCGCCGTGGGGGACCTCGTCCTCGGCGCGTGGGGCTGGCGGGCGCACGCGGTGGTAGGTGGGCGCGGCTTGCGGAAGGTGGAGCCAGGACCCGAGCCGCTGTCCGCCGAGCTGGGCGTGCTCGGCATCCCCGGACTGACGGCGTACTTCGGCATCCTGGAGCTGGGGCAGCCGAAGGCGGGGGAGACGGTGCTCGTCTCGTCCGCGGCGGGCGCGGTGGGCTCCATCGCGGGGCAGCTGGCGAAGCGGCGGGGCGCGAGGGTGGTGGGCACCGCGGGCGGGCCGGCGAAGTGCCGGTGGCTGGTGGAGGAGCTGGGCTTCGACGTGGCCGTGGACTACCGCGCCGAGCCGGACCTGGAGGCGGCCCTCCGCCGCGCCGCGCCCGAGGGGTATGGCGTGTTCCTCGACAACGTGGGGGGCACCACGCTGGATGCCGCGCTGGCGTGCATGGCGCAAAGAGGCCGCGTGGTGGTGTCGGGGCTGGTGGCCGACTACGGCGTGCCGGCGAAGCAGCGCGCGGGGCTGAAGAACACGCCGTACCTCATCACCCACCGGCTGCGCATGGAGGGCTTCGTGGTGCTCGACTACGCGGAGCGCTTCCCCCAGGCGCGGGCCGAGCTCCGGCAGTGGCTGGCCGACGGGACGCTGCGCCACCGGGAGCACGTGGTGGAGGGGCTGGACGCCGCGCCCGCCGCCTTCGCCGGCCTCTTCCGGGGCGAGAACTTCGGACGCGCGCTGGTCCGCGTCCTCAAGACTCCAGGTCCACCGTCACGATGACGATGTCCTGGCGCCGCAGGAGTGACACCAGCTCGCTCGGGCGGGGCACCACCGCGTGTCTGGCGTCACCCGCTCCGGAGGGAAAGAACAGCGCGTGTCCCTCTTCGAGGTAGAGGAGGGGAAGGTCGCTGCCGGCGAGCTCGGCGCCGGGTGGAACGTGGACCCGGACGGAGCGTTGCGCGTCCCACGTGATGGAGCCGAGGTCGAAGGGGCGGGAGGTCGGCTCGATTCGGAAGCCGCATGCCGCGGCCATGACGAGGAGCAGGGGCATCCAACGGCGCATGAGGGTTCTCCTGGCCTCGGCCAGCAGGCCGGGCAGTTTGTGATTGCAGGGCCCACGCATGGCGCGGGCGAGACTTCGATGTCCTTCTTCCGTGCCCGCGCGCGGGCTGCGTCTGCCCCGGCTCAGGGCGGGCGGGTGACCTCACAGCGGGCCGAGGCCGCTCGCGACAAGTCCTCGGCCACCGAGCGCAGCACGGTGCCCGTGAGGCCGGAGCGCTCCTCGCCGGCCGCGTTCTTCTCCTGCGTCAGCCACGAGGCCACCCGGCCCAGGCTCGCGGCCGTCACCACCTGCAGCCGCACCTCCACCTGCACCACGAAGCGGTCCCCTGCCTCCGGGCGCTCCTCCAGCGTCCAGGCCACCCGCTCCAGCTCCAGCGCGCCGGGGCCTCCCGGCAGCGGCCTGCCATCCAGCACGTAGCCGGCGCGCGTGAAGGCGAGCACCTGCGTCAGCCGCGTGCCGTCCACCCGCGCGTCGAACCAGAGCGAGCGGCGCTGGAAGAGGGTGACCTCCACCTCCACCCTGCCCGCCATTCCCAGCCGCACCAGCCGGTCCAGCTCCGGTGAGACGAAGGAGAAGGCCTCCAGCCTCGCCACCACGCGCCTTCCGGAGAGCGTGGCGGCGCAGGAGGCCCGTGGGTCTTCCTCTGCTCGGACGGTGGGCGCGAGCAGCCCCGCCGCGGCCACCAGCGCCGCACCGAGGCTGCTCTTCGCCCGTGTTCCAGGACGTCTCATGCGCGTCAGAACGTCCTTACGAAGAGCAGCCGTGCTTCCGGCGTGGCCGTGGCCTTCTCGTCGGTGCGCCACGCGACGTCCAGGCGCACGTCATCGCCGAAGTGGAAGCTGCCACCCAGACCCAGCCGCGCCTCCGTCCACGCGTCGTCCGCGCGCACCGAGCCCACGTCCGCGAAGATGCCGAAGAACTGCCAGCGGTACTCCGCCGTGGTGAGCAGCGACACGTCGCCGCGGAACTCCTTGAAGCCATGGCCCCGCAGCGCCGTCCAGCCGCCCAGCGCCTCGCGCTTCTGCTCGGGCAGGTCGTCGCCGCCGGCGGTGCGCACGCGCAGGCGCAGCCCCGTGTCCCAGCCCATGGGTACGTCCAGCGACAGGTCACTCACCAGCTTCCAGAACCGCGCGTCAGCGGCGCCGGAGGCACCCGGGCCGTCACCCACCTCCAGCGTGAGCAGCCCGCGCAGGGAGGCGCGCTTCTTCGAGTCGCTATCCCGGTCGAAGAGGGTCGTCTCCGGCGTACGGAAGAGGGAGCCCACGTCCGCGGCGGGTGACGCGTCGCTGGCGTACTCCAGCCGGAGCACCACGGACTTGAAGCGGCCCTCGGTCACCGGCGAGTTGGTGAAGGGCGCCGAGTCACGACGGAACACGGTGAGCGGCGGGGTGAAGCTGCGCATCGACTCGTAGCGGTCCGAGCGGAACTCGGCGCCCGCGAGCCAGTCGTCCGCCCAGCGCCAGGTGGCGAAGGCGGTGAGGCCCTTGCGGCGGAAGTACTCGCGGTCCGGCCGGTTGATGAGGAACGAGTAGATGTACGAGTCGATGTCTCCCAGCCGCCAGCGGTCCAGCGTGTCGGTGAAGTCGTACACCTGGGCGCCCAGCTCCGCGAGCCGGAGGGCGGGCACCCGTACCTTCGCACCGCCCAGCAGGTTCAGCCGGCGCTGGCGCTTCGTCCCCTCGGGGTCGTCCGGCAGGCGCTGGCCTCCCAGCCGCAGCGGGATGAAGAGGGCCGCGTCCACCGTGACGTGGGCCCGGTCCTTCGGGTCCCAGATGCGCAGGTTGCCCGACACGCCCGGCGCGAAGCCCGTCACCTGTGTGTGGACCGGCAGCAGGTCCAGGTCCAGGTCCGGGGGACGCGGGCGCACGTGCACCACCAGGCGCTTCCCGTCGAGGGTGATGCCCTCTCCCTCGCGCTCGTGCTCCCACCACTCGGTGAGCTGGCGCAAGCTGAGCTCGAACTCCACCTGCTCGCGCCGGCGCTTCTGGCGGCGCTCCTGCTCCTGCGTGCGGTAGCGCCGTGTGCCGTCGGCCTCTCGCTCCTCGACGACGCGGGCCCGGCGGTGCAACCCGTCGTCGTCATCGTCCAGGTCCACGGGCTTCAGGAAGGGCAGGCGCGTCTCCAGGCGCTCCATGGCCCGCCGCGCGTCACTGCGCAGGAAGACGTCGCCGGGCTTCAGGTCCAGCTCCTCACGCACCCGCGCGGCCATCTCCGGGCCCACGCCCTGCACGTCCACGCCCTCCAGCCGGCCCTCGTCCACCGTCACCACCAGCCGGCCATCCGGGTGCAGGGTGCCGGACAGGCTCGCGAGGAGGTAGCCGTCGTCACGCAGGTCCTTCAGCGTCTGCTCCAGCGCCTGGGCCACGCCACCCAGGACGATGCCGGGCCGGAACTCGTCACGCTCCAGGCGGGCCACCCACTCGCGCGGGGGGCGCGGAGGCGGGCACGAGCGGATGACCGACAGCGTGCCGCGGCGGGTGTCGAGGCGCAGGGTGGCGATGATGTCCTCGTCCTCGTCTTCGTCCTCGTCGGGGAAGTAGTGCGGGAGGCGGAACAGCTCCTCCAGCAGCTCGGGGGCCTGGAGGTCCTGGAGTCCCTCCAGCTCCACGGAGGTGACGGTGGGGTTCTCCTCCAGGTGGACCTCCAGCACGGCGGGCCCCTGCTCGGGGACGCGCAGGCGCGGCTCCACGCGGGCGAAGAGGCCCGTGCGCGCGAGCCGGCGGAGGAACGTCTGCGCCTCCTTCGCGGTCAGCGTGCCCTGGGGAGGCGTGTCGGACGCTCCGATGAGCGCGCGCACCTGCTGCTCCGTCAGTCGCTGGAGGCCGTGAAGCTCCATGCTGCCAGGAGTGAGGGGCTTGCCGTCCACGCTGAGCTGGAGCGGCTCGAGAATGCCGGTGTCGTCCTCGTCTTCCTCCTCGTCTTCGTCTCCGTAGTCGTCGGGGCACGCGTCGCGCGCTTCCTGTCCGTCCTCTGTGGCTTTGGCGTGGGCCTTGTTGCGTCCCCTGGCGCCGTGCCGCGAGTCCTCGTCGCGGTCGTCGTCCTCTCCACGGTCGCGGCTTCGCTTTCGATCATCGTCCCGGTCGCGGTCGTCATCGCGGTCACGGTCGTCATCGCGGTCCTCACGCCGGTCTGCGGAGCGGGGCGGGGCAGGAGGCTCGGCCGGGGAGGGCGGCGTGCCGACGACGTCACCCGCAGCGGGTGGGGCGGTGCCGTCCGGAGGCGTTCCGGGGGCCTTCGCGGGTTCAGTGGCGGTGGCGGCGGGACCCGCCGGGGTGCCGGCATCCGGTCCGGGCTGCGCACCGGAGGCGAGGGAGACGAGGCAGAGGAAGAGCGCGAAGCGGTTCATGTCCGGAGGGGAGAGCACGTGCCGTTCCAATCGATGGTGTGAGGCAAGTGCTCGAAAGGACGAGGGGCAGCCAGGCCGCTCGATGTCACGGGCACATCCTGATGTCGAGCCGTGATGTGATACTGACATCGAGCGGGGCGATTGCACGAGGTCGCGCGCGGGCTTGCTGCCCTCCGCACGAAGCCGCGTTCGCGATGTCTCACCCGGGACTGGCGAGGGCTGACGGCACGGCACACCGGTGCCCCAGCGGAGTCAGGACTCCGCGGAGCACGGTGGGGCCAGTCATCCTCGTTGGAAGGTGCTCAAGACGCGCGGCCGGTGAAGCTGGCCTGATTGACGTCCCACCACTTCAGCCAATTGCGCCGGGTCTCCGAGAGGTTGCCCACGACGCCATCTCCGAAGGTGCTCACGCCGGTGATGCGCCGGAGGGCGGCCCCCCAGAAGAGGCTGCCCTCGCGGTAGCGCTCGATGATGAGGGGCACGGCGGGCCGGCCCAGCGCGACGAGCGCCTCGAAAGAGGGGTGGTTGAGGAACACGTAGGGGTTGGACGCCTCGCGGTGTGCCGCGCAGTGCGCCTCCCAGTCCTTCGCCAGCCCTTCGAAGCGGGCACCGACATCGCTCATGAGTTGTTCACCGCGGGCTGACGGGGACGCACGTAGACGCGCACGGGCTCACCATACGAAGGACCGGTGAGGTCGTCAGCGCTGTTGTGACGGATGAGCGGCTGGGTGCCAATCTTGCTCGTCAGGCGGCCCTGCTCGTCCATCAGCGCGCCGTGCGTCACTTCAACCTGGCCCCTCCCGTTCTTCGGCTGGAGGCCGTAGACGACAATCTTCTCGAGGCTGGGGTCGTTGCTCAGGTCCAGCTCGGACATGGGCTTGTAGCCCTGCGTCGCGTACAGCTTGTCGAAGTCCTCCACCTTCGTGCCCGGCCACACCCACTGGTCCTGGATGCCCATGGTCCAGGCGATGCAGTTGTAGCGCTGCGACGAGGGGCCGATGCCGACGAAGTCCTCTTCCTTCAGGTTGGGGAAGCTGGTGCTGCGCAGCATCTCCGCCTTCCAGGAGGGGTCGGCGTCGTCCCGCGCGTGGCCGACCTTGAACTTGTAGTTCTGCCCGAAGGACGAGTCCCAGCCCGTGTTCCCCTCGCCCTGACCCTTGAACCAGAGCGACATCTCCGTCGCCTCAATCGGCACCTTGAGGGAGGGCATGAACATGCCGCCCGGCTTGCCGCCCTCGCCCGGCTGCATCGTCAGCGGCACCTCGATGGGAGGCTCGCCGTTGAAGGAGACGCAGGCGACGACGTCCGAGGGCTCCCGGCCGCCGAGCAGCTCGGTGAGCCGGTCCTTGTCGTACGCAATCTGGAGCTTGTCGCCCGCGCGCAGCTTGCCGTCGAGCTGGGTCTTCCAGTCGTCGGAGAAGACCACCGTCGCGCCCTCGGGCGGGGCGATGGCGGCATCGGAGCTGGGGTCCCACTGGTTCGACACCCGGCCGCCCGCGTCCGTGGTGCGGATGGACAGCCGCAGCAGGCCGAAGGCGTTCTCGGGGACGTCAATCTTCGCGGGCAGCGTGTTCAGCCGGCCGTCCGCGTCGCGCGAGCCGTCGGTGAGGGGGATGGCGACCTCCGTGCCACCCGGCACCATGCGCCACACCAGCTCCGCCTTCTCGGACGTCTTCGACAGGCGCGCCGGGTCCACCGTCACGGTCAGCGGCTTGCCGGCCTCCGCGTGGAACGACGGGCCCCGGCCGTTGCCGCCGGGCAGCGTGACCTGGCCCTGGCCCTCCACGGTGGCGCGCGCCTTGCGGCCGCCCGGGCCCGTGCCGAAGTGGGCCTCGTAGCCGGAGGCGCTGTGCACCTCGGGCTGGAGCCCGGCGGCGCGGGAGGGAATCGGCGTGGGCGCCAGGGTGCTGGTCAGCAGGGGCGCGCCGGTCCGGGTGGCGCGCGAGTCGAACCCGTCGCCCCGGGCCGTGGGGGCGGCGGGCTTCTCGCCTCCGGACGGGCGCACCGTGCGGTCCGGGGTCGCCACGGTCGGCGGAGTGGGGGCGAAGGTGGGGCGACCAATGCGGTTCGACATGAAGCGGCTCTCCCGGTGGGGGCATCCGGTGTGCGTCTGAGCCCCTATTATCGACGCGTCGCGGCCATGGTTGCTTGTGGGGGCGTGTGCGCACTCCCAGTGTGCCTTTCCGCCCTCCAGCCTGGGGAGCGGCTCTCCGCATGAGCCAGTCCCGCGCCCTTTTTCGCATGAGCCATCGGAACCACCGGAGCGCCGAGCGCTGACCGGGGGACCGGGGCCGCGCGGGGCGTGGCCCCTCTTTCGTGGAAGAGGGAGTCGGTGATGCGGAACAAGACAACGAAATCCATGGGCGCCCGCGTGGGGCGCCAGGGCACATGGGCCCTATTGGGCGTGCTCACACTGAATGCCTGCGGCGTGCCCCTGGAGCAGGAAGGGGCCGAAGCCGAGGTGGCGGGGGAGACCTTCAGGAGCGCCAGGGCGGCGCTGGAGGACACCACGCCGGTCCTCATGCCGGCGCAGCAGGTCAACCGGCGCGTCTTCACGGCGGCGGCGCGGCACCAGGCGAAGCCCCGTCACCACATCGTCGCGGGCGCGGCGCACGCGCTGGCGCGGGACAACCCGGGCATGACGGACGTGGAGCTGGCGGCGGCGCTCGACACCGTGTCCGCCGCGCTGTCGACGTATGCGTTCGACCCGGTGAAAGACACCAGCGGGCCCGAGGTGCGGCTCATCCTCCGCATCGTCGCGAAGGCCGAGCAGGCACTGGTGCCGTCCTCGCCCGGGGGCCGGGCGCTGCGCTCCTGGGCGCAGGAGCTCCTGGCCAGCATGAGCCAGGGGCTGGACACCGAGCGCGCGCTGTCCTCGCCACACCCGCAGGTGGACCGGTACGTCCACGCCGAGGCATTCCTCTCCACCACGTGGGACCGGCTGTATGACCTGGCCCAGGTGAGCCCGATGCTGCCGTCCGCGCTGGAGCTGAGCGAGCTGGGCGCCGCGCTGGACGTCAAGCCCACCGACAGCACCCAGCACATCCTCGCGATGCTGCCGCTGGAGCCGCTGGAGTCCTTCGTGCTGGCGCACCTGCAGCCCGACGGCAGCCTCGTCGCCACCGCCGCGCAGGCGCAGGCGCTGGTGACGTCGGTGGCCACGAAGGGGCTCAACGCCGCGCAGCAGTACGCCAACATCCTCTATGCGCTGGATGACGCCGAGCAGGCGTACCACGACAGCATCTCCCTGCAGTCGGTCGCCGGTACCTCGACGGCACTGGCCACGGCCGCGACCCCTCCGCCTCCCGCTCCCAACCCGAAGCTGGAGGCGCTGAAGACGGCCATCACCAAGGCGAAGGAGGACCGGGCGAAGCTCAAGAAGCAGCTCCAGAGCGTGGGCGAGGACGTGGACACCGCGCTGGGCCTCGCCGCGGAGCTGATGGACCTGCTGGGCAAGGAGGAACTGGCGAAGGACACCGTCAAGTACACCAAGGCCCTGTCCACCACGCTGAAGGCGGTGGCGGGCTACACGGACAGCTCCATCAAGCTGGCCGAGCGCATCACAAAGCTCACCGGGGTGGGGGAGACGGGCTTCAACATCGTCAGCGGCGCCATCCTCACCGGGCAGCTCCTGGGCGCCGCGGTGCAGCTCTTCTCGGTGCTGACCGCCGGGCCCGGCTCGCCGCCGGTGGAGCAGGTCATCCTGCAGGAGGTGGGCAAGCTCAAGGAGCTCATCGTCCAGGTGCAGCAGCAGCTGAACCAGCGGTTCGACCGGGTGGACCGCAACATCAACAAGCTCCACGAGGCCATGGACAGCCGCTTCGACGTGGTGGACTGGAACCTGGGCTACCTGAACCAGAACGTGGAGGAGCTGCAGGAGGCGTTGTTCACCGTCCACTCGGACCTGAACCGGATGGACCACGACATGTACGCGTACCTGGCGGACCTCAACCGGGACCGCTTCAACGACGGCGTGTCGCTGTACCTGGGCTGGGATGCGCGCAACCCCGTTCCCATGGTGTACGACCCGCACTACGTGACGGCCGAGGCGCTCTTCTATACGTGGGCCACGGTGGACTCGAAGCAGGACCTGCTGGCGGGGCCCGTGACGCGGGACTACTCGGACGTGGGGCTGGTGTCGGAGCTGGCCACGCGGCCGCTGTCCTACAACATCAACTACCTGTCGCAGCTGCCGCTGCAGAAGCTGGGGCTGCCGGCCCTGTCCACCGCGCGGCTCGCCAGCCCCATGGAGTGGATGGCGGGGGCGGAGGCCTACGCCCGGCTCTCCGAGGAGCAGACCGCGCACGTCGCGTCCCAGCTCTCCACCCGGCACGTGGAGGTGGGGCAGCCCGGCATGGAGCTGCACGTGGCGCTGAAGCGGATTGGCAAGTCGCTGTTCACGAGGCTGCATGAGCGCTACGTCAGCCAGTGGAACACGCTCAGGGCGCTCATCGACGCCGCCGAGCAGACGTGGGAGACGAACCCGAACAAGAAGCTCTACGGCATCGACCTGTGGGGCGGGGCGGACCAGGAGCCGACGCGGAACTACCTGAAGACGACGCCGGTGGTGCTCCGCTGCAGTGGCGGGAGCTGGCCGGACACGAGCCTGGACCTGACGCTCAACCTGGCGCGGTGGAACCACGACGTGCTGCGCCCGCTGGTCATCGCGGACAACCTGGACCTGAAGGAGGCCCTGCTGGAGACGTGCGCGAAGGGCAACTGGGTGCCGTGGAGCGCGGAGCCCACGGGCTTCGGCGGGCTCATCGAGTACACATACCGGCTCAGGGCCACGGTGTACGTGCGCTACCGGCACGTCCCCGTCAGCACGGTGGAGACCCAGCAGGTCTACGCCCACACCTTCACGTCCAGCACCCTCATCAAGAAGCGGGTGATGCGGGAGAGCGAGGCGGGGAGCTTCGACCCGGACACCTACTTCGAGGCGGACAAGTCCATCCAGCAGAACTGGGGGGCGCTGACGAGCGTGCCGGGCACCACCTTCGTGATGGCGGACGCCTTCCGGGCGCTGGTGCGCAACGACGTCGCGGCGGCGCTGAGGACCCACCAGAAGGACTTCTATGCCTCCATCGCCAGCCGCCTGGTCAAGGCCGGGGACCCGCTGCACGTGGCCTCGGAGAAGCTGACGGGGACGCGGCTGCTGTGGGACGCGTATGTGGCGCTGGCGCTGCCGCTGTCGCTGGAGAACGACGAGGAGCTGCGCGCGCTGCTGTACGGCGAGGACAGCGTGCTGATGGGCCGCGACACCGATGGCGAGGACGACCAGGTGGATGACCTGAGGGACCTGTACGGGCTGTTCGGCATCATGGTGACGCCGCCCGCGGCGAACATCCTGCCGGACGTCGACGCGGTAGTGGTGGACCGGGTGAATCGACTCCGGGACGTGGTGCACGCCATCCTGGACCGGCAGGCGACGACGGGCGGGCCGGAGGTGGGAGTCTGGACGGACGCGACGCGGATGCGCGTGCGGCTGAGCGACCCTCCGTAGTCGCGAGAGCCTGGGGTGGAAGGAGCGTTCCTTCCACCCCGGGCTGCCGGGTTAGGGTCCACGCATGGTGGACTCCTTCACGAGTGACGACGAGCTGCGGCGGCTGCGCGAAAGGCTGAGGTCGACTTCGTGGCGCCAGGTCGTGGTCCTCACCGGCGCGGGCATCTCCGTTGCCTCTGGACTGCCCACCTACCGCGGCCCGGGCGGGTTGTGGACGCGGCCGGAGGCGGCGGAGGTGCCAGACGCGGCGATGGTGGCCGGGGAGCCGTCACGGGTGTGGAGCTTGTTCGGGCCGCTTCGCGGGCCGCTTCGGGGCGCGGCTCCGAATGCGGCGCACCTCGCGCTGGCGGAGTGGGAGTCGCGGCTCGGTCCGGGGCAGTCCTTCACCCTGGTCACCCAGAACGTGGATGGGCTGCACACCCGGGCAGGCAGCCGCAATGTTGTCGAGCTGCATGGCTCGCTGCTGCGCACCCGCTGTGGCAATCCGGAGTGTGGGCTGCCGCCGTTCGAGGACGTCGCCGAGCGCGTGCGGGCGGAGCCGTGCGAGCGGTGTGGACAGCCGCTGCGACCGGACATCACCCTGTTCGACGAGCCGCTGCCCGTGGACGCGGAGTGGGCTGCGAAGAAGGCCCTGCGCGAGTGCGACCTCTTCCTCGCGGTGGGGACGTCCGGAACCGTCGCTCCGGCGTCGAACTTCGTCCGTGGAGCGAAGTACGCGGGGGCCTGGACGTTGCTGGTCAACCTGACGCCGATGCAGCCGCGCCACCCGGACTTCGACGTGGAGGTGCTGGGGCGCGCCGAGGAGTTATTGCCGTTCCTGCTGGGCGAGGGGACCTGAGCGCCGTGCCTGGACTCAGGGCACCGGAAGTCCGAGTGCCTTGATGCGCCGGTAGAGGTTGCCCCGGTCCACCTGGAGCAGCCGCGCGGCCCCGGCGATGCTCTCGCCCTGCTGGAGCGCGGCGCGGATGAGGTCTCGCTCGAAGTCCTCCACGTGCTCGCGGTAGCTCTTGTCTCCCAGCGAGGGACGCGCGGGCGCGGCCGTCACGGAAGGCCCGTGGATGACCTCCGGCCCCAGCGTGAGCGGACCGTCGCCCCGCAGCAGGTTGAGCCGCTCGATGAGGTTGCGCAGCTCGCGCACGTTGCCGGGCCACGGATAGGCGCGCAGCGCGGCTTCGGCTCCCGGAGCCAGCACCAGCGGGACGTTCGGCCCCGCGAGCTCGGCCGCGAAGGCGCGGACCAGCGGGAGCAGGTCTTCGGGACGCTCGCGCAGCGGCGGTATCTGCAACGGCATCACATTGAGGCGGAAGAACAGGTCCTGCCGGAAGCGGCCCTCGCGCACGGCGCGGGCGAGGTCCTGGTGCGTGGCCGCGAGGATGCGCGCGTCCACCGGCACCGGCACCGAGCCTCCCAGCCGCTCCACCTCCTTCGTCTCCAGCACGCGCAGCAGCTTCGCCTGGAGCTCCAGCGGCATGTCGCCCAGTTCATCGAGGAACAGCGTGCCGCTGTGCGCCTGCTCGATGCGGCCCGCGCGCCGGCTCACGGCCCCGGAGAAGGCGCCCTTCTCGTGGCCGAACAGCTCGCTCTCCAGCAGCGTGGAGGGGATGGCCGCGCAGTTGACGGCGACGAGCCGCCCCTTGCGTCCCGACGCCAGGTGCAGCGCCCGCGCGACACGCTCCTTGCCCGTGCCCGTCTCGCCGGTGATGAGCACCGCGGCGTCGCTCGGGCCCACTCGCGCGATGAGGTGGCGCAGTGACTCCATGCCCGGGCTTTCACCCACGAGGTGCCCGGGCCGCGCCAGCGCATCCAGCAGTCGCTCGCGCTCCTCCTGGAGCAGGCCCAGCGCCATCGCGTTGCGCAGCGCGGTGATGAGCCGCTCGGGAGACGGCGGCTTCTCCACGAAGTCCGTGGCGCCCAGCTTCAGCGCCTGCACGGCCTCCGCCGGAGAGGCTTCACCCGACAGCACCACCACCGGCGCGGGCAGGGGCTTCGGCAGGCGCGCGAGGAACTCCAGGCCCGTCTCTGCCGGCATGCGCAAATCCAGCAGCATCACCGCGGGCGGGCCCTCGGGTGCATCGAGCAGCTTCGTGGCCTCGGCGGTGGAGCGCGCTTCCACCGGGGTGAAGCCCTCGTCCGCCAGCAGGCCGCGCAGGGCCTTGAGGACGCCAGGGTCGTCATCGACGACGAGAATCCGGGGGCCGGGCTTCATGCGGAGGCCGGGGGAGTGAGGGGGAGGTCCACGCGCGCCAGCGTACCGCCTCCGGGCGCAGGTTCGAGCCGCAGCGTGCCGCCGTGCTCATGGACGATCTTCGCCGAGATGGGCAGGCCCAGGCCGCTGCCCTCGGGCTTGGTGCTGAACAGGCCCCGGGTGAGGGCAGAGCCTTCCAGGACGCTCGGGACGCCGCTGCCACCGTCCGTCACCGTGACTCGCACGGCGCCGTCCTGCACGGGCTCCAGCGCGACGCGCACGGGTGGAGCCCCGGCAGGAGACGCCTCGGTGGCGTTCTTCACCAGGTTGCCGAAGAGGCGGCGCAGGCCGTCCGGGTCCGCGCGGAGGGTGGGCTCGGGACCGGGCAGCAGCTCCACGGGGACGGGCGAGGTGCCCGCGTAGAGGGCGCACACCTCGGACAGCAGCGGGCGCAGGGCTACGTCCTGGAAGCGCGGGGCGGGCAGCCTCGCGAAGGTGGAGAAGCTCTGGGTCATCCGCATCAGGAGGTCCACCTCTTCCTGGAGCAGGGCCACGGCCTCGGTGATGCGGGTGGCGTCGGTGGGCATGCTCGCGTCCGTGCGGGACAGACGTGCGAGCGAGAGCTTCATTGCGGTGAGCGGGTTCTTCAGCTCATGCGCCAGGGCGCGGGCCACGTCCTGCCACGCGGCAATCTGCTCGGCGGACTTGAGGCGCTCGCGCTGGACGAGCAGCTCCTGGCCCATGCGGTTGAACTGGCCCAGGAGGAACTGGAGCTCGTCGCGCGGAGGCTCGGGGGCGGCGAGGCGCACGGACAGGTCCCCGCGTGCGTAGGCCCACATGCCCTCGGTGAGGGTGACGACGGGGCGGGTGAGGGCGCGGCCGAGCAGCACCGCCGAGAGGGCCAGCACTCCGCCGGAGACGAGCACCAGGGCGGCGATGAACGCGGGCACGCGGCGCACCAGGGCCCGTCGCGCCAGCTCCGCCTGGGCGAGGTTGAGCCGCGCCTCGTTCAGCGCGTCCTGGGGCACGCCCCGGCGCTCCAGGTCCGCGGAGACGGTGTCGAGCACGCCCTCCACGGGGGCAACGGAGACGGACAGCACCCGCTCCAGCGCGCTCTGGGCCAGCAGGCCGAGCAGCACCAGCGGCACCAGCCCCGCGAGCAGCATCACCACCAGCAGCTTGCGGCGGAAGCGGGGTGGGGGAGGGCGGGGCGACCCCATCCCCGAGGCATGCTGGGGTGGCGGAGCAGGAGTGTCGGAGCTCGCCTGCGGAGGCGGGGGGCTGCGCATGATGCGGTGGTTCATATCGCATCAGCGGGGCGGCCTCGCTGACGGGCCTCGTTCAACCCACGTCTAGCGTGTGGGCAGCTCGCGGAAGGTGATGCCGTCCAACTCCAGGCGGCGCACGGCTTCTACGAAGGGCTCAGTGCCGATGATCATCGTAGCGAAGTTGCCGACCCGGAACAGGTCCCGGTCCGTGGGCAGGGACGCCGCGTCGAGAATGGGTTCATCGGGCCGGCTGAAGCCGTGCCGGCCGCATGTCGGGCAGGGGGGAGGCACGTCCGGCGGAATGCAGTCCGGATGCAGCTGGCCCCGGGGTTCAATTTGAAGCTCCAGCAGCTCCGGCGAGTCCTTCCGCCGGAACCGCACCTCCGTCGGACAGGCCAGCAGGCCCTTCACGCCCCCTGTCTGGAGACGCTCCAGCGCATCCCTGCTCACGAGGAGCTTCAGGCCTCCCACCCAGGCGATGGGCCCGAACTCTCCGGAGGCTGTTCCCGCCAACAAACCGAAGCCCGTACCCGGTGGTAGCTCGGCATTCGGGGGAGCCAGGGGACGTACCAGCTCGCGCAGGCGTGCGAACTCGGAGAAGGGCTCGGGCCTTGGCTTCTCGAACTCCCTCCGCTCTGGAAGCTGGGACAGGTCGACAGAAGGATAGTGGTGCCCCGCATTGCTCCATGTCGCGCCACACGTGTGGCACTTCGCTCCCGGCAGCGCCAACTTGTGCCACGCGTCGAAATACCCGCCATGCTTCGCTGCTGCTGCCATGTCCTCATCCAGCCAGAAGTAGCGGGGCATCGGTTCCAGGTCCTCACGTTCCAGGCCGTGAATGGTAGAACTGAATGGGACCTCCCACGAGCTTGGAATCGGTGGATGAGCTCCCTGCGTGCTTGTAGATTCTCCATGGGAGTAGCCGTTGGCTTCGCCCTCATGTCTAGCGCAGGGAGGAATTGGAGCCCGTCGCGCGGATACTCGGGCGCGGCGAGGCGCACGGAGCTGTCCCCGCGAGCAGCCTCACTACCAGCAGCTTGCGGCGGAAGCGGGGTGGGGGAGGGGAGTCGGGGCCGCCAGGGGCGGCGGAGAACCGCGCATGATGCGGCTGTTCATATCGCATCATCGGCCCGTGGCAGGCTGTGACAGGTCAGGAATGCCGCGCCAGGAGCGTAGAAAATACCACCATGCCCTTTGACCCCCGTGAAGTGGAACCGAAGTGGCAGGCCCGCTGGCGCGAGGCCCGCCTGCACCGGACGACGTTCGACTCGAGCAAGCCGAAGTTCTACGCGCTCGACATGTTCCCGTATCCCTCCGGCGCGGGGCTTCACGTGGGTCACTGCGAGGGCTACACGGCCACGGACGTCCTGACGCGGTGGAAGCGGATGCAGGGGTGGAACGTCCTGCACCCCATGGGCTGGGACGCCTTCGGACTGCCGGCCGAGAACTACGCCATCAAGACGGGCATCCACCCCCGCATCACCACCGAGAAGGCCGTCTCCAACTTCCGCCGGCAGATTGACTCCGTCGGCTTCGCCTACGACTGGGAGCGCGAGGTCAACACCACCGACCCGCGCTACTACAAGTGGACCCAGTGGATCTTCCTCCAGCTGTTCAAGAAGGGGCTCGCGTACGAGAGCGTGATGCCCATCAACTGGTGCCCCTCCTGCAAGACGGGCCTGGCCAACGAGGAGGCCGCCGGAGGGAAGTGCGACCGCTGCGGCTCCCAGGTGGAGCGCAAGGACCTGCGCCAGTGGATGCTGCGCATCACCGCGTACGCGGACCGCCTGCTGGAGGACCTGGCCGAGGTGGACTGGCCCGAGTCCACCCTGGCCATGCAGCGCAACTGGATTGGCCGCTCCGAGGGCGCCGAGGTGGTCTTCCGCGTGGCGGATGGCCCGGCGGCGGGCGCGGAGCTGCGCGTGTTCACCACGCGCCCGGACACGCTGTACGGGGCGACGTACCTGGTGCTCGCGCCCGAGCACGCGCTGGTGGAGCCGCTGACGGCGCCGGAGCAGCGCACCGCGGTGATGGACTACCAGGCCGCCGCGCGGCTCAAGAGCGACCTGGAGCGCACGGAGCTGGCGAAGGAGAAGACGGGCGCCTTCACGGGCAGCCACGCCATCAATCCCATCAACGGCGAGCGCATCCCCATCTGGATTGCCGACTACGTGCTGGCCACCTACGGCACCGGCGCCATCATGGCCGTGCCCGCGCATGACCAGCGAGACCAGGACTTCGCCGTGAAGTTCGGCCTGCCCGTCCGGCAGGTGGTGCGCCCCGTGGACGATGCACCCGCCGAGCCCGGCAAGGCCTTCACGGGCAATGGCGTCGCGGTGAGCTCCGGCGAGCTGGACGGTCTGCCCACGGCGGAGGTGAAGCAGCGGGTGGTGGCCTCGCTGGAGGCGAAGGGCCAGGGCCGGCGCACGGTGAGCTACCGGCTGCGCGACTGGATTTTCTCGCGCCAGCGCTACTGGGGCGAGCCCATCCCCATCGTCCACTGCGCGAAGTGTGGCGCCGTCCCCGTGCCCGAGGACCAGCTCCCCGTCACCCTGCCGGAGGTCGAGCGCTACGAGCCCTCCGGCACCGGCGAGTCCCCGCTGGCCACCCTGCCCGAGTGGCTGGAGACGCGCTGCCCGACGTGTGGAGGCCCCGGCCGCCGCGAGACGAACACCATGCCGCAGTGGGCCGGCTCGTGCTGGTACTACCTGCGCTACCTGGACCCGACCAACGACAAGGCGCCCTGGTCGAAGGAGGCCGAGCGGCAGTGGATGAACGTGGACCTGTACGTGGGCGGCGCCGAGCACGCGGTGCTGCACCTGCTCTACGCCCGGTTCTGGCACAAGGTGCTCTTTGATTTGGGCCACGTCTCCACGAAGGAGCCCTTCAAGAAGCTGCGCCACCAGGGCACGGTGCTGGCCTACACGTACCAGGACGCGGCGGACCACTACCACGAGCTGTCCGAGGTGGAGCTGCGCGGTGACACCGCCGTGCTGCGCGCCACGGGCGAGACGCTGAAGGTCCAGGTCGAGAAGATGGCCAAGTCCAAGCTGAACGGCGTCAGCCCGGACAACGTGGTGGCCGAGCATGGCGCGGACGTGCTGCGCCTCTACGAGCTGTTCATGGGCGAGTTCGAGCTGTCCAAGCCCTGGGACCCGAGGGCCATCGAGGGCTGCGGCCGATTCCTCCGCCGCGTCTGGCGGCTGGTCGAGGAGTTCGAGCCGGCGCGCGCCCCCCAGGACGACCCGCACCAGCGGCTGCGCCACAAGACAGTCCAACGGGTGACGGCGGACCTGGAGCGCCTGCAGTTCAACACCGCCATCGCCGCGCTGATGACGTACACGAACGAGCTGACGAGCAAGGGGAGCACCCGCGAGGACCTGGTCACCCTCGTCAAGCTGGTGGGCCCCTTCGCGCCGCACCTGGGAGACGAGGCGTGGGAGCGGCTCGGCGGCACGGGCTTCCTGCTGGAGCAGGCCTGGCCCGGGTTCGACGTGGCGCTCACGGTGGACGCCCTGGTGACGTACGCCGTCCAGGTGAACGGCAAGCTGCGCGGCAACCTGGAGCTGGCGCGCGGCACGCCCGAGGCCGAGGTGCGCGAGCAGGCCCTGGCCCTGCCCAACGTCGTCCGCCAGCTGGAGGGCGGCAAGACGGTGAGCAAGGTCATCGTCGTGCCCGACAAGGTGGTCAACATCGTCGTGCGCTGAGCCACCGGCGCCGGGGCCGTTCCGCGAAGCGTGCAGCGGCCCGAGCCATCGGCCCCGGCCGTGGGGCCCCTGCGTGGAGCTGCCCCGGGCTCGCCTGGGTGCTTCCCTCGGGGCGAGGACACGCAGCGGCCCGAGCCATCGGCCCCGGCCGTGAGGCCCCCTGCGTGGAGCTGTGCCCGGCTCGCCCGGGTGCGCCCTTGGGGGCTCGGGCGCGGGCCGCGAAGCTGCTAGCCTGCGCCCTCCGATGCCCCGTCTCCTCGCGCCCTCCCAGGGCTGGCTGTTCGGTCCGGGAGTGGACCTGACCGTCTTCGCCGGCAGCGCGCTCGTCTCCGTCGCCTTCGTGCTCGCCGCGCCGTGGCTCGGCGCCGTGGGTGACACGCCGCTGTGGGCCTGGCTCCTCTTCGTCGTCTGCGTGGACGTGGCCCACGTCTGGTCCACCCTGTTCCGCACCTACCTGGATGCCGACGAGCTGCGCCGCCGTCCCGGCCTCTACCTGGGCGCGCCGCTGCTCGCCTACGCCGCGGGCGTCGTCGCCCACCTCGCCTCGCCCCGCGCCTTCTGGACGCTGTTCGCCTACGTGGCCCTGGCCCACTTCGTCCGCCAGCAGTACGGCTGGGTGGCCCTCTACGGCCGCAAGGCCCGCGCCTCCACCGCCGAGCGTCGCCTGGACGCCGCCGCCATCTACGCCGCCACCCTGGGCCCCGTCGTCTGGTGGCACGCCAACCTTCCCCGCGCCTTCTGGTGGTTCGTCGAGGGCGACTTCCTCGCTGGCCTCCCCCGCGTGGCCGGCACCATGGCCCTGGCCCTCCATGCCGTCGTGCTCGCCACCTGGGCCGGCTTCCAGGTCGTCCGCGTGGCGCGCGGCCAGGGCGTGCAGGCAGGCAAGGTGCTCCTCGTCGCCGCCACCTGGGGGGCGTGGTTCGGCGGCATCGTCCTGGCCCGGGATGACTTCGCCTTCACCGTGATGAACGTCGTCCTTCACGGTGTGCCCTACTTCGCGCTGCTGTTCCGCTATGCCCGGGGCCGGCACGCGGAGGGCGGCTACGGCGCGGGCGGCGCCCTGCTGCGCGCGGGCCTGCCCGGCTTCCTCCTGTTCCTCGTGGCCCTGGCCCTGGCGGAGGAGTTCCTCTGGGACCGCGTCATCTGGCACGAGCGCTCCCTCCTCTTCGGGCAGGGTTCTGTCGACCTTCCGCCAGATGTACTCGCGCTGCTGGTGCCACTGCTGGCACTTCCCCAGGCCACGCACTACGTCCTGGATGCCTTCATCTGGAAGCCCGGCCGAGAGCCCGCGCTGCTGGCCCGCCTGGGCTGGGGCCCGCCCCCCACCGGCGAGGGTCCACCACTCAGCACGCTGCCCGATTCGGCCATGGCCATTCCCGGAAGGAATGACTAACGGTCAGGACGCCTATGTCCCGACTCCTGCTCGTCTCGAATCGCCTCCCCGTCACCGTCAAAGGGGAGAAGGACAGCGTCTCCGTGGTCCGCAGCGCGGGAGGGCTGGCCACCGGCTTGAGCCGCCCGCATGAGCGCTCCGGGGGCCTGTGGCTCGGCTGGCCCGGGGACGTGTCCCGCCTGTCGGACACCCAACGCGCCAAGGTGGAGTCCCAGCTGGCCGACCTGCGCTGCGTGCCCCTGTACCTCAGCGCCAGTGAGCTGAGCCGCTACTACGAGGGCTACGCCAACCGCGTCCTCTGGCCGCTGTGCCACTACATGCTGGACCGCATCCCCCGCCAGGACCGGGACTGGGAGGTCTACCGCAAGGTCAACGAGCGCTTCGCCGACCTGGTCGTCCGCCACTACCAGCCGGGCGACACCATCTGGGTCCACGACTACCAGCTCATGCTGGTGCCGGGCCTCCTGCGCCAGCGGCTGCCCGAGGCGCGCATCGGCTACTTCCACCACATCCCGTTTCCCTCGTCCGAAATCTTCAGCACGCTGCCCCGCCGCCACGAGCTGCTCAAGGGCCTGCTGGGCGCGGACCTCATCGGCTTCCACACGGTGAGCTACGTGCGGCACTTCTCCGGCTCGCTGCTGCGCCAGCTCGGGCTGGACACGGACATCGACCGCATCATCTGGGAGGGGCGCGACGTGCGCGTGGCCGCCTTCCCCATGGGCATCGACGCCACGGCCTTCGAGTCGCTCGCGAAGGAGCCGGGCGTGCTCGAGGAGGTGGCCACCCTGCGCCGGAAGGCGGAAGGGCAGCGCATCCTCCTGGGCATCGACCGGCTCGACTACACCAAGGGCATTCCCCGCAGGCTGCTGGCGGTGCAGCGCGTGCTGGAGCGTGAGCCGTCCTGGCGCGGGCGCCTGCGCTTCATCCAGGTGGCCGTGCCCAGCCGCACCCAGGTGGAGGCGTACGCCGCCTACCGCGAGCAGGTGGACGAGCTGGTGGGCCGCATCAACGGCCTCTACGGCGGCGTGCACAACGTGCCCGTGCACTACCTCTACCGCTCCTTCAACGAGAAGCAGCTGGTGGGGCTGTACCGCGCCGCGGACGTCATGCTCGTCACGCCGGTGCGCGACGGCATGAACCTGGTGGCCAAGGAGTTCTGCGCGGCCCGGCCGGACGACGACGGCGTGCTGGTGCTCAGCGAGTTCGCCGGGGCCGCCGCCGAGCTGACCAGCGCCCTCATCGTCAATGCGTACGACGTGGAGTGCATGGCGGACGCGATTGAGCAGGCGCTGGAGATGTCCGAGGACGAGCGCCGCACGCGCATGCGCGCCCTGCGCACCCAGGTGAAGGCGAAGGACGTGCACTGGTGGACATCCAGCTTCCTGGACCGGCTCCAGGGGCTGCCCGCCGTGTCGGAGCGGAAGACGGGCAACGCGCCGGAGGCGCTGGAGCGGATGAAGGCCGCACCCCGGTTGCACCTGCTGCTCGACTACGACGGCACCCTGGTGGGCTTCGCGCCCCGGCCGGAGCTGGCCCTGCCGGACGACGCCCTGCGGGCCCTGCTGGCGAAGCTGCTGGCGCGGCCGGGCACGTCGCTGAGCATCGTCAGCGGCCGGCCCCGGGAGACGCTGGAGGAGTGGTTCGGCGAGCTGCCCATCAGCCTGCACGCCGAGCACGGCCTCTGGTCCCGCCTGCGGCCGGGCCAGCCATGGCGGATGCTGGAGGGCGTGTCCTTCGAGTGGAAGGTCCGCGCGCGGCCGGTGCTGGACTCCTTCACCCAGCGGGTGCCGGGCTCATTCGTGGAGGAGAAGACGGCCTCCCTGGCCTGGCACTACCGGCTGGTGGAGGCGGAGTTCGGCGCCCTCCAGGCCCGCGAGCTGCGCCTGCTGCTGTCCGAGGCCTTCGAGGGGCAGGGCATGGACATCCTTCCGGGAGACAGGGTGGTGGAGCTGCGGCCTCGCGGCGTGCACAAGGGGCGCGCGGTGGGCGAGGCCACCCAGGGGCTCGCTCCGGGCACGCTGGTGGTGGCCATCGGCGATGACCGCACGGACGAGGACCTCTTCGCGGCCATGCCCCCGGGCGGGCTCACCCTCCACGCGGGCAACAAGCCCACCCGCGCGGGCTTCCGGGTGAACGGGCCTGGTGAGGTGCGCAAGCTGCTCTCCGCCCTGGTGGAGCCCTAGTCGAGACGGTGTTGGCGCGGTGCTGTTGCCTCGTGGTGACAGCAACGTGAGGCCTCGGTGTTCCACTTCCCGGCCGGCCCCTCCGGCCCCTTCACCGGGAGATGGAACATGGCTGGACTGAATCGCGGACTGCGATTGGGCGCTGCGCTACTCGTCGTGAGCTCCACCGGCGCCTGCGGTCCCGAGGCGCCAGCGTCCACCAATGAGCTGGAGGAGAGCGGTCAGGGACTGGGCGGCCATCACCCGTCCCCCCTGGCGCCGCTGGACCGCGAGGCACTGCGTCAGGCCATCGCCGGGCTGCCGGACACGAAGGTCTCCGGGGCCATGGTGCGGGTGAGCGGCCCCGCCAGCCACTGGCTCGGCACGTCCGGAGTGGCGGACATCCGCACCCAGGCGCCCGTGCCCGCGGACGGGCGCTTCCGCGTCGGCAGCATCACCAAGGTGTTCACCGCCACCGTGGTGCTGCAGCTCGCCGCCGAGCGCCGGGTGGACCTGGACCGGCCCGTTCAGCACTACCTGCCGGGCCTGCTGCCCGCCGGCGTCTACGAGCCCATCACCGTCCGGCAGCTGCTCAACTTCACCCATGGCCTGCCGGGCGTGCCAGTGCCGCAGAAGGACTACGAGTGGTTCAAGGAGAACCGGTTCCGGCACTTCACGCCGCTGGAGCTCGTCTCGCTGGCGGTGGCGCAGGGGCCCCGCTTCCGGCCGGGTGAGGCGCAGGAGTACGGCAACATCGGCTACCTCTTCCTGGGGCTGCTCATCGAGAAGGTGACGGGGCGCCCCTACGGGCAGGCCGTGCAGGAGCGCATCCTCCGCCCGCTGCACCTGCGGGACACCTTCGTGCCCGGCAGGGACACGGTGCTCCCCGGCCCGCATGCCCGGGGCTATGAGCTCGTCCCCGTGGGGGAGGAGGGCTGCCCCACCGGCGCCATCCCCTACGAGACGGGGTGCCTCGTCGACGTCACCGACGCCAGCCAGTCCGTGCCCTGGGCGGCGGGGGAGATGATCTCCACCTCGGCCGACCTGGACCGCTTCCTCGTCGCCCTCTTCCAGGGGCGGCTGCTGCCCCGCGCGCAGCTGGAGGAGATGTTCACCGTGCCGGACCTGCCCCTCGCGAGCGGCGGCCGTGCCTTCCACGGCGGCGGCCTCACGCGCTTCGACGCGAACGGCATCACGGTGTGGGGCAAGACGGGCGACCGGCACGGCTACAACAACGGGATGGGCGCCACGCGGGACTTGCGCCGCCGCCTCGTGTACTCCGTCAACACGCTCCGCATGGGACAGGAGCCGCCCGCCATCACCAACCACATCGTGGGCATCGCCTTCGCACCCCGCGAGTGACGTCGCACCCGCGGGGCGCAAGGCCCCTTGCCGGCTACTGCCCCGCGGACGCGGTGCGGTTGCCGGGGCCCTGCACGAGGACGCGGCGCCCGAAGGCCCGGTCCACGCGGCCGAGGAACTCGCGGAACGCGCCGTAGTCCTCCGCCTTCACGCGCGCCTCGGTGAGGGCCATCTCGCCCTCGGCCACCAGCTTGCCGCCGTCCACCTTGTAGCTGAGCTTCACGTAGCCGAACTTCGTGGTCTCCTCCACCGGCTGCGGCAGCTCCGCCACCGTCCAGCCCGCGGGCAGGGTGTAGCGCAGCGTGAAGCTGTTGAGCCACGGGCCCTGCATCACCAGGTCGAAGCGGCGCTCGGCCAAGGACGCGTAGGCCTGCTGGTACGTGCGGCCGGTGCCGAAGGGCAGGAAGCGCATGCCGTTGGGCAGCACCTCGGCGTAGCGGGGAATCGTCATCTTGAAGTCGAGCGCCACGTCGTCGTCCAGCCGCGAGGTGTCGTTCAGCTTCACGTCGTGCACCGTCAGGCCCGGGAAGCTCTGCGCCCAGGCGCGCTCGAAGGTGGACTTGCGCGTGGCCTCCGGCCGGTACGCCCGGCGGTAGTCCGGCGCGCTCTGCCCGCCCACGGTGCTGAAGCCCGACACCTCGGCGCCGCCCGTGGCGCTCATCACCACGTCCAGCGTCAGCCGCGTGGCGTTGTCCTGCGCCTTCGACTCGGGCGTGGTGAGGAAGGTGCTGCGGCCGTCCGGCTCCACCACCAGCACGTTGGCGACGCGGTCCGCGCTGGGCAGCTCCTTGGCGCCGTGGAACTCCGCCGTGCCGTCCAGGTACAGGTCGTACTTGGGCACGTAGGCAATGGCGTGGTTGAAGGCCGCGAGGCTCGCCGGCTCCTCGCCGATGGCGCCCAGGTTGCGCATGCGCAGCAGCACCAGCCGGCTGTCCACGCCCGCCACCCGCAGCATGGAGTGGATGAGGCTCGCCTTGTCCTTGCAGTCGCCGAAGCGGCGCGCCAGCACCCGGTCCACCCGGTACGGCTTGTAGCCGTGGATGCCGAACTCCAGCGCCACGTAGCGCGTGTTCGTCACCACGAAGTTGTAGATGGCGCGCACCACCGCCAGCTCGTCCTTGCGGTCCACGCCCTTGAGCACCGTGTCCACCGTCTGCCGCAGCTCGGCGTTGGGCTGGAGCTGGTCTCTCACCAGGCCCCACCAGTAGCGGCCCACCTGGTCCCACGTCTGGTACGTGGAGACGTGGAGGTTCTGCGCGACTTCCGCCCAGCCCGGCATGCCCGGCTCCGGCACCACCTTGGAGACGTGCTTCGCGTTCCACCGGTACAGCATGCGCCCGTCCTCCAGTGCCTCCTGCGAGCCCTGGATGCCGGTCAGCTTGCTCTTGTTCCAGTACAGGGGCCGCTCCTTCGGCATGTCCACCAGGTACTGGAAGCGCACCTTCGGGTAGACGCCCTGCACGCTCTCCACGTCACCCCAGTAGTCGGAGAGCAGGTTCTCCTGCGCGGTGTCGTCCAGGCGGTACGTCAGCTCCAGCGTGTCGCCGGCCGCCAGCGAGGGGAAGGACAGCACCTTGGCGCGGGCGTCGTAGTACATGCCCGTCCACGGCTCGTTGATGTTGCGGTCGTTCTCCCCGTAGCTCTCCACCACGGAGCCGTCCGCCTTCACCACGCGGGCCTTCAGGATGCGGACCTCCTGCCGGTCCGGCGAGTAGGTGACGGGCAGGGTGCGGAACGCATCCACGCCGCGCGCGTTGAGCACCTTCACCACCATCTGGTGCAGGCGGCTGGACAGGCCGCTCTTCTGGACGCGCACGTAGGTGCTGTCCACCAGGTAGAGGGCGTCCTCGTGGACGTAGGCCTCCGCCTCCTTGTCCAGCCCCTTGCTGTCCACCAGGTACTGCAGGCCCGCGCCGGACGTCTCTCCCTTGAGGGTGCGGAGGACTTCCTTCAGCGCCGGGTTCTGCGGGCGCAGGGCGAGCGAGCGCTCGAAGGCGGCCAGCGCCGGCTCGCGGCGGCCGGCGGCCAGCAGGGCGCGGCCCTCGCGCTCGTAGATTTCGGGCTCGTCCGGCGACAGCGCGCGGGCCTCGTTGAAGAGGGCGACGGCCTCCGTCACCGCGCCGTTGTTGGCCTTCAGCTCGGCCAGCCGCACGCGGGCGCCGTTGTCGAAGGGGTTGAGGGCCACCAGCTGCGAGTACTCGCGCTGCGCGGCCTCCACCTGGCCGGCGTCCGCCAGCAGCGAGGCGAGCGCGCGGCGGGTGCCGCCGTCGTCGAAGCGCAGCGCCAGCACCACGCGCATCCGGTCCATGGCCTCGCGGTTGCGGCCCATCTGCCGGGACGCCTGCGCCGCGGCGCGCACCGCGCGGGGCACGCGCGGGGCACGGCGGAAGGCCTCCTCCATGAGGGCGTGCGCGCGGGGGCGCTCACCCAGCGCCTCGTGGGCGCGGGCCAGCACCAGCCGGGCGCTCGAGGAGTCCGGGTCCTTCTCCAGCACGGGCGCCACCAGCTCCGGCACGCGCTCGGGGTGGCCGCGGTCCAGCTCGTGGTCGGCCAGCGCCACGCGCGCCTCGGAGAAGCCCGGGTCGGCCTTCAGCGCGGCCTCCAGGAAGCGGCGGCGCTCGTTCAGGTCGTCCCGCTGCTGGCCGGCGGCGAGCAGCTGCAGGCGCGCGTTGGCGGGGGCGGCCTCGGCGGCGCGGGTGGCCTCCACCGTGGCGGTGTGCTCACGCTCGTCATAGGCGCGGAAGAAGCCCAGCACGCGGGCGTAGTCGCCGCGCAGCTCGGCGTCGTCGGGGTTCTTCTCCACCAGGGCGCGCAGCGCCGAGGTGAGGGTGGGCAGCAACTGGGGCGCCGGGGCCGCGCCGCGCTCCAGGGCAGGGGCCTTGGCCGGCAGCGACGCGCGCACGGAGGGCGACTCGTGGCGCAGGTAGAAGCCCAGCGGGCCGGACTCCTGGCACACCTTGAGGAGGACGCGGTTGAGGCCCTTGCGCAGCTTCACGGACACGCGGGACTGGTCCGGGCGCGGCAGGTTGTAGCGGTCCTCCTTCGCGGCGAGCTGCCCGTTCACCCACATGCGGAAGGCGCCGGAGGTGCCCACGCCCATGGACACGCGCGTCTCGCTGGGAGCCTCCAGCCAGGTGACGGCGTAGGCCACCGCCTCGCGGTTGGGGCGCACCGCGGTGGCGAGGTCCACGTAGCCGTCCGCCGTGTGCGCGGACAGCTTGCGCCAGGACACCTCGCGGCCCTTGGCGCCGGGGAAGGAGGCACCCAGGTCCAGGTTGGCGGCCTCGGGGCCGAAGTCCGTGTCACAGCCGGCCTTGCCCTCGTTCTCGAAGCCACCGACGACGTAGTAGTCGCCGACGAAGCCCAGCCACTGCTTCACCTCGTTGGCGCGCACCAGCCGGCCGCGGGCGCGCTCGATGTCCAGCAGGAGCAGCTGCGCGGTGGCGCGCGTGCTGGGGTCCGACGTGCGCCGCGAGGCAATCTGCGCGTAGGTGCTCAGCAGCGGCGTGAGGTCCTCCACGTCGTCCACCAGCGAGTGCATGCGCAGCAGCGTGGCGGCGCCCCGGGGGGAAGCGGCCTGCTTCATCGCCTCGGCCGCGAACACGCGGGCCGTCTCGTCCGCTGCCGGCCTCGCCTGGACCCAGAGCGGGCAGGTGAGCACGAAAACCGCGGCCAGCCATGTGAAGCGGGACATCCGTTCTCCTCGTTGACGTCTACGGTAGGGGCACCGGCCTGGAATCCTGGAGCAACAGGGGGCGCCGACGCCGATGAACAGGTGACCCTCTCAGGGCCTTCCCCTGCATGCGGCCCCGGGTGGCGGGCAGGCAACCGAAAACGTCACCGAGGGTACGCCGTGCGCAAGGCGCACGAGGGTCCGATGAAGGACGAGGTAGGATACCTCAGCTCCCGTGAGCACCCGCAACGCCGGTGCGTGGGACGAGCTCCAGGGCGGCGTGCAGCTGCGGCTCGGAGAGGATGCGCTCCACGTCCACCAGCAGCACCAGGCCCTCGCCGTGCCGGCCCATGCCCACCAGGAAGCCCACCGGCAGGGCGGCGCCGAAGTCGGGGGGCGGCACCACGTCACGCGAGGACAGCTGCAGCGGCGCGCCCACGCCATCCACCGCGAAAGCCAGCCGGAGCGGCTCACCACAGCAGCTCACCCGCGCCACCACCACGGTGGGACGCGCACGCACCGTCCGCAGCGCCTGGCCCAGCAGGTGGGACAGGTCCACCACCGGCACCGCCTGGCCTTCGTGGAGCAGCACGCCACGGAGGTGGGGCGGGGCGTCGGGCACCGGCGCGAGGCGCGCGTCGGGCACCACCTCGGCGACTCGCGCGTCGGGCACGGCGTAGTGCTCACCCCCCACGACGAAGTGGAGGTAGGGCTCGGTGTTCCCCGGCATGCCCGTGTTCATCAATGGTGTCGATTCTGAGGTGGATTCCACTGCTTCCGGATGCGGCCCGAGGGGTACCGCTTTGACAGGGGGATGACAAGGGGCAGACCTCGCATGCCGCCGCATGGCCACGTGGGAAGGGGGCTTCAGCGGAGGCCAGGCCTGGAGCCCGGCCTTCACTCAGGGGGTGAGGCCGAAGTGCTCGGCGAGTGCCCGCCGCCAGGCGTCCTCGTCCGCGAGGGGCCGCTCCTCGCGGGCCCCGTCGCGGGTGATGAGGAGCGCGCCCTCCTTGAGGGTGATGCGGCCGCCGGGCGTCGCGCGCGAGCACAGGCGGCGCCGCGTGAAGTGGGACTCCGGTGAGGTCTGGTGGAAGTGGCACATGCCGGCGAAGTCCGCGAGCGCGCGGGGCACGAGGGACAGCGCGTACTCGACCTCCCAGCCGGACTCGGCCTCGCTCCAGTAGAGGAGGCCGTCCCCGTCCGGGGTGAGCCGGTAGCGGCGGCCGAGCCGTGTCTGGACCTCGCGCACGTCCAGGCGCAGCGGCTCGCGGAAGCACTCTCCGAAGCCCACATCGGCGAGCCACGTCCCGTGTGCGTCCTCGACCTGGAGCGCCAGGTGGTCGAACTCGGGGCCGTAGGCGCTGCCGTCGGGCGAGGTGGCCACGCGCGCCGACAGCAGCGTCACCGGGTAGCCGAGCGCCTGGAGCAGCCTCGCGAAGAGGCCGTTGAGCTCGTAGCAGAAGCCGCCGCGCCGCTGGACGACGACCTTCTCGAAGAAGGCGTCCGTGTCGAGCCGGATGGGCCGCTTCTGGTGGATGTCCAGGTTCTCGAAGGGCACGGACTCCAGGTGGGCCCGGTGCAGCTCCGCCAGCGAGGCGCTCGCGCTGGCGCCGATGCGCTCGAGATGCCGGTTGGCGTCGAACATGCCGGCCTGTCTAACGCAGCGGGCGCGGCGGGGCGACCCCATCTGATGGAGGGGCCGCCCGCGCTCGCTTCAGCGCGTCCGGGGCGGCGCGGGCACGGTGGGCGGTGAGCGCACGAAGGTCTCCACGCTCTTGCGGTGGAGGCGGTCCGACTCGGCGCACAGGCGGATGGACTCCTGGGCGCGGGCGAGCGCGCGGGGCGCCCCTTCCAGGCGCGTGACGCGCGGCCCCAGGAAGGCCTCCACCTCCCGGGCGTGCTCCGCGCCGCAGAGGTTGCCCGTCAGTCCGATGAACCAGCCCAGCTCGTCCGAGCGCAGCCGGCCGGCGAGCGCGTCGAAGTTCTCCTTGTAGAAGGCCCACGCCAGCTCGCGCGTCTCCGGCGTGCTGAAGGCCCCGATGACGAGGGGCCGCGTGTCGCGGATGTCGAACTCCGTGCCCGTGACGAGCGCCAGCCCCTCGCGCACGAGCGCCGGGTCCCGGAACGCCGCGAGCGTGGACAGCATGCGGGCGCGCTCGTTCCGGTCCTGCGTCTTGCGCGCCTCGGCCACCAGGGTGTCGAAGAGGGTCCGGTCCCCGTTGCGCGCCGCCACGACGAGCGCCAGCGACGCGGCCTCCGGGTCGACGGACTTGCGGTCCTTCAGCCACGCCCGGGCGAGCCGGTTCCCCTCGCGCACCAGGGTCGGGTCCTCGCCGCGCATCGTCGCCAGCTCCAACAGCCGCGCGCGCGTCTGCTTCACCTCGTCGCTGTCACCCGGCTTCGGCTCCCAGCCGAGCTGCCGCGCCCTGGGGCCGTACACCTGGCCCACCCAGGTCCGGTAGCGCGCCCGGTCGGCCGCGGACAGGCCGTCTTCGTTGACGAGCTGGAGGAGCCGCGCGCCACGCTGCACGACGAGGCGGTGCTTGTCCGTGGCGGTGGAGGTGACCAGCCGCAGGGCCTCGCCGAGCGGCAGGTCCCCACGGCGCACCGCCGCCTCCACGTCCGCCAGCAGCGCCAGCCGCTCCGCTGGCGTCAACGCGCTCGGGGGCGCGGCCAGCACCTGGGCCAGCTGCTCGCGCGTGTAGCCGGCGCGGTAGTAGCCCGTGCCGCCCGCGTTGAGCAGGAGCCAGCGGGGGCACTGGCGCATGGGCAGGTCCAGCTCGCCCGTGGCCTCGGTGAGCAGCGTGCAGCTGCGCACGGCGCTCGTGCCGCTCCCCGCGCGCACGCAGACGGGCACCGACCACTTCTGGGCGGAACCGGCGGTGGAGCCGACTGGCAGGAAGCGCTCCTGGGAGAGCTTCAGCTTCGCGGGCGTGCCGGGCGCGCACTGGAGCTCGGCGGTGATGCGCGGGGCGCCCGGCTGGTCGATGAAGCTGCGGAACGCGGTGGCCACCTCCGGGCCCGCGGCCTCGGAGAGCGTAGTGGCGAAGTCGTCCGACGTCGCCACGCCCCACGCGTGCTTCCGGACGTGGACGCGCAGCAGGTCGCGCATGCGCTGCTCGCCCAGCCACGCCTCGAACATGTGGATGATGGCCGAGCCCTTCGCGTAGGTGGTGCCGTTGTCGAAGGCGCCGAGCACGTCGTCATGCGTATCGGCCGGCTTGCGCACGGGCAGGGCCGCCGCGAGCGCATCCGTGTCGAGCGCGAATGACGCCGAGTTCATGGTCGCTTCCAGCCCGAAGCCCCAGCTCGGGTCGAAGCTGTCCACCGTCTTGCGGTCCAGCCACGAGGTGAGCGACTCGTTGAGCCAGATGTCGTCCCACCAGCGGCAGGTGACGATGTTGCCGAACCAGTAGTGGCCCAGCTCGTGGTTGGCGATGGTGACGTACGACTTGCGCCGCGCCAGCGTCTCCTCGCCGGGGCGGATGAGCGTGAGGGGCTGCCCGAGCGCCACGATGCCCGGGTGCTCCATGGTGCCCCAGTAGCGGGGCACCACCGCGACGTCGAGCTTCTCGTACGGGTAGGGCTGGTCGAAGTAGTCCTCCAACTGCGTGACGATGCGCGGGGTGACGCTGGCCGCGTACGCCGTCTCCGGGCCGCGCCCCTTCGGGACGATGAAGCGCAGCGGCACGGCGTTGCGTCCGGCCTTGCCCGCGTCCACCACGTCGAAGGGGCCCACCACGAAGGCCACGAGGTAGCTGGGCATGGGGACGCTCTGCGCGAAGGACACACGCTCGAGGCCGTCCGGCAGCGGCTCGCGGGAGACGATGGGGTGGTTGGCGAGCGCCACGTGCCCGGCCTTCACGGTGAAGCTCAGCTTCCAGGGCACCTTGAAGGCCGGCTCGTCGAAGCAGGGGAAGGCTCGGCGCGCGTCCACCGGCTCGAAGAAGGTGTAGAGGTAGTGCTCGCCGCCTTCTTCCTGGCCGTAGATGCCCCGGCTGCGCTCGCGGTCCACGCGGCCCGTGAAGGTCAGGTGGATGCGGGCCCTGCCCGGCGCGAGCGGCTCGGGGAGCAGCAGGCCCAGGCGCCCCTCGCTCGCGGTGGCGGTGCGGGCCTCCAGCGTGCGCGAGCCGGTCTCCACCCGGGCCTGCGTGACGTCGAGGTCCTGGCCGTGCAGCCACACCTGCCGCACGGGCTCGGTGACGTCCACGTCGATGGCGACGGTGCCCGAGAAGGTGGGCTCGGCGGGGATGAGCTTGAGGTCCAGCGTGTAGAGGACGGGGCGCACCGTGTCGGGCAGCCGCAGCGCGGGAGGCTGGGGCTCGGGCCATTCAGGCGCGGAGGCCACGGGGGCTGGAGCGGGGGCGGGTGCCGCCGGCTCGGGCGCGTGGGCACAGCGGAGGGCGAGGAACGCGAGGGCGAGGAGGGGGGACCAGCGCATGCCGCGAAGCTAGCGCGCATCTCCACGGCATGGGGGCACGGGATGCGGGTGCGACCCCACGCGACATGCTTCCTCGGACCCTCGTGGAGCGGGCTCCCGTGCGGTGGCGGACGTTCGCCAAGGTCCAGCACTCCGTGTCACGGCGCGGGCGCAGCCGTCGTGCGCCACGCCCCGTGACACGCTACCCCGCATCCTCGTGGAGTGGACGTGCGTGCGCCGGGGAGGGGCCTCGTCGCGAGGCCGCGTCGAGGATGGCCGCCGGCAGCGCGTCGAGCGGCAGCGAGTGCTCCGCCGCGCCCCGCAGGACTGCCGCCCGTGGCATGCCGTACACGACGCTGGTGGCCTCGTCCTGGGCGAAGGTGGCGGCTCCGGCGCGCAGCATGGCCATCAGCCCGTCCGCGCCGTCGTCGCCCATGCCGGTGAGCAGCACGCCCACCGCGTCCGGCCCGGCCACCTCCGCCACCGAGCGGAAGAGGACGTCCACGCTGGGGCGGTGGTGACGGAAGGGGGGCTCATCCGACAGCTCCACCGCGAGGCCTCCGGTGCACGCGACGAGTCGCAGGTGCTGGTCTCCCGGCGCCATCAGCGCCGTCCCGGGGCACACCCTGTCGCCGGACTCGGCCCGCCGCACCGTGACGCGGCACTCCTCCGCCAGGTTGCGCGCGAAGGAGGTGGCGAAGGGCTCCGGCATGTGCTGCACCACCAGCAGGCCGGGGGCGTCCTCGGGCAGCGCGCTCAGCAGCTGGCGCAGGGCCGCCGGCCCTCCCGTCGACGCGCCCACCGCCACCACCTGGCGCGCCCAGGTCCGGGCGAGCACCGGCCGGGGGCGTGGCTCCACCGCCACCGCCGTGCCCTGGCGGGCGGGCGCCCGCGGAGAAGGCCTTCCGGCCGACAGGAGCGTGACGGCCAGGGCACCGGCCACGACGGCCAGGTGCGCCCGGAGGCCCGCCACGGGCCAGTGGAGGAGGGTGGACGCGCCCGCGCGCAGCGCCTCCCTCGCCACGACCTCGTCTCGCACGCGGGCCTTCACGCACACCACCACCGGCACGCCGCGCGTCACCAGCTCCCGCAGCAGGGGCAGGCCCGCGGTGTCCGGGGGCTGGATGCAGAGCAGGACGACCTCGGGGCGGACCCGCTGCAGCTTCTGGAGCGCGGCGGGCGCGTTGGCCGCTGCCGACACCTCGAAGCCTCCCGCCGCGCGCAGCAGCGCCGCGACGTCCTGGCGCACCACCGCCGAGGCATCCACCACCAGCACCCGCAGCAGCGGCGCTCCGGAGCCCGTCATGGACGGCGCGCGGGCGGCGCGGGACGCCGGGCATAGGTGGATGGGTGGACGGCACGCAGCGCGCCGCGCGCGCCGTGCATGCCCTCCACGTGGCCCAGCAGCAGCAGGCCGTCCGCGGCCAGGTGCTGCTCCAGCCCGCGCACCACGCGCTGGGTGGACACGGCGTCGAAGTAGATGAGCACGTTGCGGCACAGCACCAGGTCGAACGTCCCCAGCTCCGTCGGTCGGGGGCCGATTCGGATGTTCCTGAGCATTATTGGGCGCCTGGAGAAGTCACCGGGTGCCTCGGGGGGCGGGCACCGCGGATGAAGAGGGGATGGAGAGGGAGGAGCGCAGGAGGGAGGGAAGGTCCAGCAGCAGCGCGAGCCTTCCATCCGGAAGGACGGACGCACCGGCCAGGCCCGGCTGGCGCCGGAGCAGGGGGCCCAGGGGCTTGAGGACGACGTGGCGCTCACCGAGCAGGGCATCCACGACGAGCGCGACGCGGCCGGCGTCCGTGCGCACCACCACGAACTCCTCGCGGTGGGACGGCATGCCGCCGGACGGGAAGGCCGCGCGCAGGCGCAGGAAGGGCACCACCCGCGCGCCCAGGTCGACGACTCCGCGCGCCGCCTCCGCCCGCGTGATTCCGGGAGGCAGCGGGCCGCACTCCTCCACGGCCTCCAGCGGCACCAGGTAGGCGGCTGCGCCGACGCTCACGGCGAAGCCCGGGACGATGGCCAGGTGGAGCGGCAGCCGCAGCGTGAAGGTGGTGCCCTGGCCTTCCTGGCTGCTGACGCTCAGCGCGCCGCGCACGGACTCCACCTCCTGGCGGACGGCGTCCAGGCCCACGCCGCGGCCGGAGAGGGCCGTGACGGCCTCGGCCGTGGAGAAGCCCGGGGCGAAGATGAGCGCGTCCAGCTCCTCGTCGGAGGGCCGCGCGTCCGGGGCCACCAGGCCGCGCTCGCGGGCGCGCGCGAGGATGCGGCCCCGGTCCAGCCCGCCGCCATCGTCGGAGAGCGTCACCACCAGGAAGCCCCGCTGGTGTCCGGCGCTCAGCGTGAGCGTCCCCTCGGCGGGCTTGCCGCGCTCGGCGCGCGTCTGCGGCGCCTCGATGCCATGGTCCACGGCGTTGCGAAGCAGGTGCACCAGGGCCGAGCGCAGCGGGCGGATGACGCGGGTGTCCACGTCCGCCCCGGTGGCGTCGATGCGCAGCCGCACGCGCTTGCCGCACGCCTCCGCCGCGTCCCGCACCGTGCGCTGCGGGTCCTGCAGCACGGACTCGACGGGCACCAGCCGCGCCTGGAGCACCGCGGCTTCCAGGCTGCGCAGCCGCTGCCCCAGGTCCTCCAGCCCCGACAGGAGCGTCTCGCGAGAGGCGCCGCCGCGCACGTGCTCCATCAGCCGCCCGTGGCCGAGGCTCAGCTCGCCCGTCACGTCCAGCAGCCGGTCCAGCCGCTCCTCCTCCACGCGGACCGCGGCGGCGGGCACGGGCGCATCGTCCCCGGCGTGCGGGTGGGGCAGCGGCTCCGAGGCAGGGCCGGCAGGGGGAAGGCCCGTGCGCCCCCGGAGCAGGTCGAGCTCCGCGAGGATGCGCTCCATGTCCCCCGTCTCCTCCGGTTCTCCGAGGCGGGTGTTGCGCGCCATGTGACGAAGCCCATCCACCGCGCGCAGCAGGCCGGAGACGAGCGCGGCGTCCGCCACGAGGCGCCCATCCCTCAGCGCCTCCAGGGACTCCTCGAGCGAGTGGGTGAAGGCGGGCAGCCGCTCCAGGCCGAGCGATGCCGAGCTGCCCTTGAGCGTGTGCGCCGCGCGCAGCATGCCCGGGAGCACGTCCCGAGCACTGGGATAGGCCTCCAGGGCCAGGAAGCCCTGCTCCAGGCACCGGAGCAGTCCGTCGGCTTCCTCGACGAAAATGTGCACGACGGCCTGCAGGTCCACGCAAGTGTCCTGTGATTGCCGGGCCGGGCAACCGGGTGGAGCGTCAGCCGCTCCGGGCGCGTTGGTGAGTGTGTTTGAAATTCTACATTCGCAACGGATGCGTCACAACCGGTGTCCGTTGACCCAGCCTGGGTGGTGAGCACCCAGCCGTGCGGCACTCCGCGGGGGAGAGCCCGCCTCAGAGCGGACCCCGCGAGGGCATTCCTGGCCACGGCGCCGCCCGCGCAAGGGCCGTCAGCTCAGACTGAAGGCCCGAGCCAGCGTCAGCACTTCGACGTGCGAGGCCCCGGCTTCGCGCAGGGCGTGGGCAGCGGCGCGGGCGGTGGCACCGGTGGTGAAGACGTCGTCCAGCAGCAGCACCTCGCGGCCGGCCACTCTGGAAGTTGCGTTGAAGGCGCTGGCGACGTTGTGCGCGCGCTCCGCCTCGTTGAGCCCCACCTGCCGCTCCGTCTCGCGGGTGCGCGTGAGCCAGCCCACCGGGGCTTCGCGGCCGGTGGCCTTCGCCAGCGAGCCGGCCAGCAGCTGCGCCTGGTCGTACTTGCGCGCGTGGTAGCGGCGGGTGTGCAGCGGCAGCGCCACCACGAAGGCGGGCGCCCGGGCGAGGAAGCCCTGCGCCTCACCCGCCAGCAGCGCTCCCAGGGGTCCGGCCAGCTCGGGGTGGTCCTCGTACTTGAAGCGGTGGATGGCACGGGCCAGGGGCCCCTCGTGCGCGAAGGGCGCCCAGGCGCGAGAGAACGGGGGCGGCGCCGTGCGGCACCGGGGGCAGGTGGCGCCGGGAAACGTCCCCGGTTCCGCACAGGTGCGGCAGCACGCGGGAGGCAGCCGCTCCAGCGCGGTGTCGCACGGCTCGCAGAAGAAGGCCCCGGGGCCGGGCAGCACCTTCGCGCAGGCGAGGCACGCCGGCGGATAGAGCAGGTCCAGCAGTGCGCTCAGCACCGGTGCACGCCCACGTCCGTCACGGCGCCAGGTCCCGCCGGCTCAGCTCCGTCGACCCCGCGGTCCCCGCGTGGCTGCTCACGGCAGCAGGCCCTGCCGGTTCATCTCCTTCGAGGTCGGCAGCCCCATCACCTTGCACAGCGTGGGGGCGATGTCCGCGAGGATGCCGGGGCGCAGCTTCTGCCCGCGGAAGTCCGGGTGGATGAGGTGGAAGGGCACCGGGTTGAGGGTGTGCGCGGTGTGTGGCTCACCCGTCACCAGGTCCACCATCTGCTCGCAGTTGCCGTGGTCGGCGGAGATGGCCAGCACCCACCCGTTGCGCTCACACGCCTTGCCGAGCACGCCCAGGCACTCGTCCACCACCTTCACCGCCTGCATCGCCGCGTCCAGCCGGCCGCTGTGGCCCACCATGTCCGGGTTGGCGAAGTTCACCAGCGCGAAGTCGTACGTCCCGGAGTCGAGGCGCTTCACCAGCTCCGCCGTCACCTCGCGCGCGGCCATCTCCGGCTTCAAGTCGTACGTCTTCACGTCGCGCGGGCTGGGCACCAGGTGCCGGTCCTCGCCCGGGTAGACCACCTCGCGGCCGCCGTTGAAGAAGAACGTCACGTGCGCGTACTTCTCCGTCTCCGCCGTGCGCAGCTGGCGCAGCCCCTGCCGCGACAGCAGCTCCGGGAAGATGTCCTGCGGCTGGTCCGGCGCGAAGGCCACCGGCAAATCGAAGGTCTCGTCGTACTGGGTCATGCACACGTACCGCCCCAGCCGCAGCCCGCCCCGGTCGAACTCCTTGAAGTCCGGGTACGCCAGCGCCTTGGTCAGCTCGCGGGCCCGGTCTGCGCGGAAGTTGAAGAAGAGGACGGTGTCGCCGTCCTGGATGCGGCCCACCGGCGTGCCGTCTCCGCTGGCCAGCACCGTGGGCTTCACGAACTCGTCCGTCACCTTCTCCGCGTAGGACGCGCGGATGGCGCTCAGCGCGTCCGGCGCCTTGGGCCCGCGGCCGAACACCAGGGCCTCGTAGGCCAGGTGCACGCGGTCCCACCGCTTGTCGCGGTCCATGGCGTAGTAGCGCCCGCTCACCGTGGCGATGCGGCCGGCGTGCGTCTCGTGGAGGAAGCGCTCCAGCTCCTCCACGTAGCCCAGCGCGCTCTGCGGCGGCGTGTCGCGCCCGTCCAGGAAGGCGTGCACGTAGACGTGGGGCACGCCCCGCTCGCGCGCGGCGCGCAGGAGCGCGTACAGGTGGTCCATGGACGAGTGCACGCCGCCGGGCGACACGAGCCCCAGCAGGTGCAGCGCCTTGCCGTCCGCCTTCACGCCGTCCATGGCCGCGCGCAGCACGGGGTTCTGCCCCAGCTCACCGGACTCGGCGGCGCGGTTGATGCGCACCAGGTCCTGGTAGACGATTCGGCCCGCGCCGATGTTGGTGTGGCCCACCTCGGAGTTGCCCATCTGCCCCTCGGGCAGGCCCACCGCCAGGCCGGCGGTCTGCAGCTCGGTGAAGGGGTAGGGGCTCGCCAGCTTGTCGAGCTGCGGGGTGCCGGCCAGGAGGATGGCGTTGTTGTCTCGCTCCTGACGGATTCCCCAGCCATCCAGGATGCAGAGCAGGACCTTGTGCGCGGGAGTCATGGCCGAACCCTAACCACGCGGGCGCCCCGGCGGAGAGCACAAAAAGCGCCGCACCCCGGCCCGCCAGGGGCTCCGGCCCGCCTACGTCCGGGGGCCTGTCGGCTGGTACACGCGGAAGACGCCGCGCGGCTCGAAGCCGAGCCGGGCGTAGACGGGCTGGCCCTCCGCGGAGGCCTGGAGCGTCGCCGTCCGGTAGCCTGCCTCCCGGGCGTCCAGCAGCGGCGCCAGGGTGAGCGCGGCGCCCAGGCCCCGCCTCCGGAAGGCCTTCAGCGTGGAGACGGAGTAGAGCCCCGCCACGCCGTGAGACAGGTGACACTCGCTGGTGGCCACGGGCTCACCGTCCAGCAGGCCCAGGAAGAAACGCACGGGGCTGTCGTGCGCGAGCGAGGCGCGCGCCGTCCGGACGTAGAAGTCCAGGACGTGGGGGTCCAGCGGCTCCCAGTTGGAGGCCACGACGCGGGCGAAGTCCGCCAGCTCGCGCTCGGTGGAGACGCGGCGGACGGACACGCCCGGGGGCAGGGTGGGGGCCGGCAGCCGCGACAGGTCCATGGCCATGCCCTGCTCCTCTTCGGCGCGCACCAGCCCATGGGCCGTGAGGCGCGCGTCGAGGTCCTCCGGCGCGGCGCCCGGGCCCACCCACCAGGCGAAGGGGAAGGCCTTTGCGCGGAAGTGCGCCACGGCGGCGGTGATGCGCGCGTCCGCGTCCTGCGGCCGCAGCCGGGTGCGGCACACCACGTTGAATGTATCGGTGGGCAGGCCGCAGTCGACGAGCAGCAACCCGGGCTCGTCCCGCACCGTGGCGCCGGGGAGCCGTCGCGCCAGGTACGTCATGTGGTCCACCTGGTTGTCCTCCATGGCGGACGACACCAGCGGGGAGCCGGGCTCGACGAAGCTCTTCATCATGACGTCGTCCTCCTCGTGCGGCGGGGCTACTCCGCCCTGGAGCGCGTCTTGTACGTCAGCACGGGGGCCAGCGTGGCCACCACGCGCACCAGGCCCGCTTCCACCAGGTCCGTCACCACGCGGTCGATGGGCTTGTACGCCTGTGGTGCCTCCTCGAAGAGGAGGTCCTTGTTCTCACACACCACGTGGCTCTTGAAGGAGGTGCGCGTGAGGGACTCCGCGGTGAAGCGCTCGCGGATGCGCTCCCGGGCGGCGGTGCGCGTCCACTTGCGGCCGGCGCCGTGCGCCAGACTGTGCGCGCTGCCCGCGCCGTCTCCCACCGGCGTCACCAGGTAGCTCAGCGCGCCGCGACTGCCGGGAATCACCACCGGGCCCTCGTCCGAGGGCGCCGCACCCTTGCGGTGCAGCCACTGCGTGCGCCCGTCTTCCTTGCGCGGGGTGACGCTGTTGTGGCTCACGTCCAGCACCCGCCGCCCCAGCGCGCCGATGCCGTCCAGCATCCGCCGCGCCACCAGCGCCCGGTTGGCCCGGGCCCACTCCACGGCGTGGTCATGACGCGTGAGGTACGCCCGCGCCTCCGCCGAGTCGTCCACCAGCCCGCCCGCCGCGTGCCGGTCCACGTGGGCCCGGAGAATCGCCTCGCCCAGGCCCCGCGAGCCGGAGTGCACCAGGAGCAGCAGCCGGTCCGCCCCGAGCCCCAGCGCCGCGAAGGCCTCCGCGTCGTGCACCGCGTCCACCCGCTGCACCTCCGCGAAGTGGTTGCCGCCGCCCACCGTGCCCAGCGCCGCCTCGAAGCCCGAGGCCTTCACGCCGTGCTCCCCCAGGAAGCCCTCCGCGTCCCCGCTCCACGGCCCCTCCAGGTCCAGCTTCCCCGCCCAGCGCTCCGGTTTCGCCTTCCGGGCCAGGAGGTCCACGTCCCACAGCCCCATCCCACAGCCGATGTCGTTGCCGACGAGATAGGGATACAGGATGCCCTCGGAGGTGAAGGCGGCGCCCACCGGAGCGCCCTTGCCGGGGTGCAGGTCCGGCAGCCCTACCGCCAGGCGCATTCCGGGCAGGCGCGCCATGGCTTCCAGCTGGCGTACGGCCTCACCCTCCACCCAGGACTGGGGCGAGGCGATGACGCGCACGTGCGCCGGAGGCGCGGAGGGAGGAGCGAGGTTGGAGGCAGCGGTACTCATGCCCCCGCTGACGCGGACCCGGGGAGTGCCCTGACGGGCTGCCCCGGGCCCCAAGCCTGGCCGCCTACTTGTGGTAGGGCTCGCCCTTGAGGATGGTGAAGGCGCGGTAGAGCTGCTCGATGAGCACCACCCGCGCCAGCCGGTGCGGCAGCGTCATCTTCGACAGCGACAGCGACAGGTTCGCCGCCTCGCGCACCCGCGTGTCCAGCCCCTCGTCACCGCCGATGACGAAGAGCAAATCCTTCGCGCCCGTCTGCGCCTTGCCCACGTAGCGGCTCAGCTCCACCGAGTCGAGCAGCGAGCCGCGCTCGTCCAGCGCCACCAGCCAGTCCTGCGGCTTGCGCTTGGCGAGAATCGCGTCGGCCTCGGCGGCCTTCGCGTCCCCGGGCTTGAGCTTCTTTCCACTGGCCTCCGGCAGCTCCACCAGCTCGAAGCGGGTGTAGTGGCCCAGGCGCCGGGCGTACTCCTGGACCGCGGGCTCGTACAGGCCCGAGCGGTCCTTGCCAATGGAGAGGAGCCTGACTTTCAGGCCACCTTCTCCCGCGCGGCGTCCGCCCAGAGGCCCTCGAGGTCATAGTGCGCGCGCAGGTCCGTGAGGAACAGGTGCGCCACCACCTCGCCGTAGTCCAGCAGCACCCACTGGCCCGTCTCCAGGCCCTCGGTGCCGATGGGGCGCAGGGTGTTGTCCTCCGTCTTCAGCTGCACCTGGACGTTCTCCGCCATGGCGCTCACCTGGCGGTCGCTCTCCGCGGAGGCGATGACGAAGTAGTCCGCGTAGGACGTCATGCCCCGCACGTCGAGGATGACGACGTCCAGCGCTTTCTTGTCGAGGAGCAGCTGGGCGATGCGCTGCGCCAGCGCCTTTGCCTGGGGGTTCTCCGCGGGGCCGGTGGGCTGTGACGGGGCGACTGGCAGCTTCGCCTTCTTGCGCGCCGGGGCCCGGCCCGCAGTCTTCTTGCGGGCGGGGGCCTTGCCCGCGGGGGCCTTGCCCGCCTTGCCGGCCTTGGGGGCCTTGCCGGGCATCGTCCGGCCCGTCGCCGTCTTCTTGTTCCGGCCCGCCGGGGCCCGGCTGCCGCTCTTCTTGCTCGCGCCTGTCTTCTTCTTCGTGGCCATGTGCGGCGCACCCTACCGCACCCTTGGCAAGGGGACAGCGGTCCTCTATCTGCTGATGTCCATGACTGACGCCCGGCTGGAGCAGTTCAAGAAGATGGTGGCCGACTTCCCGGACTCCCCCATGAGCCATTTCTCCCTCGGGAAGCTGTACCTGGAGCGCCGGCAGTACGTGGACGCCGCCCGGGCCCTGGAGGGCGCCGTCCGGCTGGACCCGACCTATGCCGCCGCCCTGGTGGCCCTGGGTGACGCCTGGGCCGGAGCGGGGGAGGCCGACAAGGCGCGCGAGGTGCTCGGCCAGGCGAAGCAGCACGCCCTGGCCCAGGGACACCCGGGGCTCGCCGAGGAGATCGACGAGCGCATCGCCGACCTCTGAGCGCTCAGTCCCGCCAGGTGAAGCCCAGGCCGAACACCTGGCGCGCATACGTGAGGTCGTTGCGCGGCAGCCGCGTGCTCCACAGGCCCCAGGACAGCTCCACGTCCAGCTTCGCCGTCACCGGGCGGGCCAGCCTCAGGGAGAGGGAGTTCTGCCCCTCGTCCTCCTCCACGAGGACGATTTCGGGCGACAGGTAGATGCCGTCCGGGTACGCGCTGAGGCCCAGCGAGCCCTGCGCCAGCAGCGTCAGCCGCCAGGGCAGCCGCACCCCGGCGTTGCCGGTGACGCGGTGGCGCAGCACCGTCTCCCCGAAGCTGTTGGAGGAGACCTCCTGGTACACGTACGTCAGCCCCAGCGCCAGGGGGCCGCGGTAGTTGTAGCTGGCGCCCGCCGTGAGGGCGCCGTCCTCGCGCCGGCCCTGCGGCGGCTCGGGCGCGGGCCCGGGGCCCACCGGCGGGCGGCTCCGGGGCCGCGTGCCGTAGCGGCGCGAGCCCCAGTCCCCGAAGACGGACACGCTGTGGCGGCGGTCGAAGCGGTAGCGCCCCAGCACGCCCAGCTCCGGCGCGCCGAAGTTGGCGGTGGCGTCCGGCCGGTACACGAAGCGCCGCGCCCCCGCGCGCACGCGCAGCGCCAGGCGCACGTCCGGTGCGTACTCGGCGAAGGCGCTCGCGCCCAGGTCCGAGTACGCCCGCGTGCCACCGCGCCTGTCCTTCGCATGGCCCTCCAGGCCCAGCCCCCACTCGCTGCCCAGCGCCAGCGAGCCCTCCAGCGCGCCGGCCTGCACCAGCGTGTCCTCCTCGGAGAAGCCGAGGTACTTGCGCGCCCCCAGCTCATAGCGGCCCACCAGCTGCGAGCGCTCGAAGGTGGCGCGCCCCTCGGCCGAGCCCAGCAGGCTCACGGCCTGGTCCAGGCCGCTGGAAGAGGTGCTGTCGTCGGAGAAGTCGCGGGAGGCGTTGGTGTCCACCAGCAGCCGGCTGGAGCCCTTCAGCGAGCCCTCCCACTCGGCCGCGGACACACGGCCGGCGGCGAGCATGACGAGGGCGCACAGGAGGTGTGGACGGAGGCGGGCCACGACGCGCGCACCATAACCAACCTCGTGCCTGCACGCCCCACTCGCGGGAGGGCGGGCCCGTTTGTCTGGCCGATGCCAACGGTGCGCGGCGCCGCGTGAGACAGGCTACACTTGGGACATGCGCCTCGCGTCCATCCTGGCGGCGGCGGGCCTCGCGCTGACCGCCTGCGCCCCCTCGTCCTTCATCACCGAGGTGAAGGGCGAGTCGACCGTGCCCGCGGGCCCTGCTGGCGTCACCACGCCCCTCAACGCCTTCCCCGCCATCAGCAGCTTCGCGGGGATGGACTTCGACCAGAACCAGGACTTCAAGAACCGGGGCGTGGCCAAGGCCGACGTGACGTCCGTCAAGGCCCGCACGCTGACCCTCAAGGTCCTCAGCCCCAACAACCAGGACTTCGGCTTCCTCTCCTCGGTGGAGTTCTTCGCCAGGGCCGGGGACCGCGAGGTGCGCATCGGCGGCCGGCAGGACATCTCCCGGCTGGACCTGGGGTCGACCAACCCCGTCCTCTCGCTGGACGTGGAGGACGTGGAGCTGCAGCCCTTCGTCTCCGCGCCCACCATGAGCATCATCGTCCGCGGCCGGGGGGACATGCCGGAGCGCGAGGTGCGCCTGCAGGCCGTCGTCGCGCTCGAGGTGGAGGGCGGGCTGCTCTAAGCCTGCTTCAGCGCGCTTCCAGCTCGTGGGCCCGGCGCTCCAGCGAGGAGGCGCGGTCCTCCAGCTCCCGGGCGAGCGCCTCCAGCTTCGCGGCCTCGGCCTCCATCGCCGTCAGGTCCACCGGGCCGCCCGCGGCCAGGGCCTGGGCCCGCGAGGTCTCCACCTGCGGCCGCCGGTCGCTCGCGCGCGCCGAGGGCGCCGACGTGGGCGGCGGAGCGGTGACGGTGCCCGGGTCGTTCCCGTCGGTGGAGGGGGAGGCCGGAGGGACGGCTTCGCCGGGCGCGTCCTGGAACATGGGCTCGCCACCGCGGCGGCCGTTGGTGCTCCGCTCCACCTGCACCCGGTCGCCGCTCAGCCGCAGCCGCAGCCGCCGGTCCTGCTCGTCGAACATCGACTCCTCGCCGAGGAAGTCGTTCATGCGCCGGTCCAGGTCGCGCTCCTCGCGCACCTCGGTGATGCGCCCGCGCAGCGCCTTCAGCCGCTCGCGCACCTTGTCCTCGGTGTCGCGCAGCGTGTCCGCCTGCTCCAGCAGGTCCTCGGGGTCGTCCCCGCCGGACGCCGTCGTCCTGTCCAGCGCGGGCACCCGCGAGGCGGGCAGCGCCGAGCGGACCGCGTCACGCTCCGCGCGCGCCGAGCGCATGGCCTCCAGGAGCTTCGTGCGCCAGGCCCGGTCCGTCGTCCCGTCCCACGCCGTGCGCAGCCGCGCCAGCTCCTCGGACAGCGCGGTGTGCAGCGCCAGGTGCGCCCGCTCCGACTCGCCCTCCGCCGCGGACACCGACTGCGCCAGCCCGGTGAGCGAGCCGCTCAGCTCCTGCGAGCGCCGCAGCGCCGCCTCCAGCTCCGGCCCCGCCGTCAGCCGCCCCTGGCGCTCCGCCTTCAGCGCCTCGATTCGCGCCGCCAGCCCGTTGAGCTCGTCGCGCAGCGCCTGCTGCTGGGAGCGCAGCGAGCGCACCTCCGTGCGCGCCGTCTGCGCCTTCCCACGCACCGCGTCCAGCCCGGACGCACCCCACGCGGGCGCGCCGAGCACCAGGCAGAGCAGCAGGAGGGCAAGAGGGCGGGGGCTCATCAGTGGGGCTTTCGGAGCAAGGCGGATGCCAGCCCCGCCCCGGCGCCCAGGGCCGCGCCGCCGCTAAAAGCCGAGTGATTCCGGACGCCTGGGGAGGGCATGGGGGAGTGGGAGGGGGTGGGACGGCAGTGGAAAATCACGGTGGCGTGTCTGGGTGTAACGGATTTTCGAGGCTCAACCCTCCTCGGGTTGCGTCCCCTTGGGGAGAAAGCCGTACTTCTCCAGCTTGTAATACAACGCGGACGTCTTGATGCCGAGCAGGCGCGCGGTCTCCGTCTTCACGCCGCCTGCCTTCTCGTAGGCGCGGGCGATGAGCTGCCGCTCCAGGTCCTCGAGGATGTCGGGCAGGGGGCGGTCGCCGTGGGGCACCGGCAGGCCCGCGTCCATGCGCGGCGTGCTCCCGGTGAGGTGCGGGGGCAGGTCCGCGTCGGTGAGCACCTCGCCCTCGGCGAAGACGAGCGCCTGCTCGATGACGTTCTCCAATTCGCGCACGTTGCCGGGCCACGCGTGGCGGGCGAGGGCGCGCAGCGCGCTGTCGTCCAGTTCCGTCACGCGGCGGTTCACCTTGGGCGCGTGCTTGGCCACGAAGTGGCGCGCCAGCACGGCGATGTCCTCGGGCCGCTCGCGCAGGGGCGGCAGCGTCAGCGGGACGATGTGCAGCCGGTAGTAGAGGTCCTCGCGGAAGCGGCCCGCCTTCACCTCGGCCTGCAAGTCCCTATGGGTGGCGCTCACCACGCGCACGTCGACCTTCAGCGTCTCCTCGCCGCCCACGCGCTGGATTTCCTTCTCCTGCAGCACGCGCAAGAGCTTCGTCTGGACGGAGGCGGGAATCTCCCCGATTTCGTCCAGGAAGAGGGTGCCGCCGTCGGCGAGCTCGAAGCGGCCCAGCTTGCGCTTCACCGCGCCGGTGAAGGCGCCGCGCTCGTGGCCGAACAGCTCGCTCTCCAGCAGCGTCTCCGCCAGCGCCGCGCAGTGCACCACGACGAAGGGCCCGTCCTTGCGCGGCGACAGCGTGTGGACCATGCGGGCCACCAGCTCCTTGCCGGTGCCGCTCTCGCCGCGCACCAGCACCGTGGCCTCGCTGTGCGCCGCCTTGCGCACCTGGGCCACCAGCCGCTGCATGGGCTCGCTGTCGCCCACGAGGCTGCCGTGCGAGCGGGCCGCGTCCGCGTCGTGCGCGGCGGTGCGCGCCGTCAGCCGCTCCACCTGCCTGCGCGTGCTGGCCAGCTCCAGCCCCTTGTCCACCTTGGCGCGCAGCACCTCGGGCGGGAAGGGCTTGGTGATGAAGTCGTAGGCGCCCTCCTGCATGGCGCGCACGGCCGTCTCAATCGTCCCGAAGGCCGTCACCACCATGACCACGGCGCCGGCGTCCAGGCCCCTGAGCGCCTTCGTCACCTCGATGCCGTCCATGCCGTCCATCTTCAGGTCGGTGACGACGAGGTCGAAGGGCGCCTTCTTGTAGGCGGCCAGGCCGTCCGCGCCGCTGCGCACGGCGGAGACGGTGTGGCCGGAGCGGGTGAGGGTGACGGCCATGCCCTCGCGCAGGGTGTCGTGGTCGTCGATGACGAGGATGCGCGCCATGGGGGTGCTCGGTTCTCCATGCTCCACGGGCGCCGGCCGCGCCCCGGGTGTGCCCGCATGAAGGTACACCCGGCCGGCACCCTACACCGGCCCGCGCCGCCTGCACGCACGGCGTGCGAAGGCGCTGGCGCGTCGCGGGACGGGACGGTACGTGAGCGGGCATGACCTCCGACGCCTCGGCCACCACCGCCCTGCGGGCCCTGCTCGCCCATCATGTCGCCACGGACGACAAGGAGCGCGAGGACCTGGAGCGCATGCGCCAGTTCGCCTCCACGCTGCAGGCGCCCTTCTCCCGCGCCCAGGCCTCGGCCCACTTCACCGGCAGCGCCGTGGTGGTGGACCCGGCGGGCGAGCGCGTGGTGATGCTGCACCACGGGAAGCTGAAGCGCTGGCTGCAGCCGGGCGGACATGCGGACGTGGCCGACGGTGGCGACATGCTGGCCACCGCGCTGCGCGAGGCGCGCGAGGAGACGGGCTGCCGCGTCCACCCGCACCCCGCCGCGCCCCGGCCGCTGGACGTGGACATCCACACCATTCCGGCGCGCCGTGACGAGCCGGAGCACCACCACCTGGACGTGCGCTTCCTGGTGGCGGCGGAGAACCCGGAGGCGCTGGTGCACGACCCGGCCGAGTCCACCGGCGTGCAGTGGCTCACCTGGGACGAGGCGCTCACCCGCGCCGACGAGGCGCCCCTGCGCCGCATGCTGGAGAAGGCCCGTGGAGTCGTGGCCCGCTCCCGATAGCCAGGCCTCGCCGGAAGCAACACGCGGGAGCGCCGCCACGCGGTTCGGCGGCGCGTTCCCGGGCAGACCTACGGGATTGTCCCTAGGGGACAGGTGCGCTGTGCCGCCCAGGACGTTCTCCATCCACGGACATCCTGATTTGAAACAGAATGGGAAAAACACAGCCATTCGCAATTTAGGGAATGGTGTTGGTGGAAAGTTATGGCAACAATGAGTCCTGCTTGGGCTGGTGAGGGAGGCCATGGCGGCCTGTCACCGGTCGGGAAGCAAGGAACGGTACCCCCATGTCGTCGCTCACCCAGGAAGTGGTAGCGCCCGTCAGCGTCCTTGTGGTTCCGGTGTCGGAAGTCCCCACCCGCCGTTACAGTCCTCCGCCGCTGAAGCCCACGCCGCACCCCCTCTGGCTGGAGTCGATGCTGGCGTCGCTGAAGCCGGACTGGGACGCCGCCTGCTGGCCCTCGCTGTTCCGCGAGACGGCGCAGGGCCGGCACCCCCCGCTGCGCTACTGGCGGCGCGTGCTGTCCCACTTCTTCGTCATCGTCGAGAACTTCCCCAAGTACATGGGGCTGTCGCTGGCGAAGACGACGTACGGCAAGCGCGACGGTGACGCGAGCTGCCGCCGCTGGCTGCTGCAGAACCTGGGCGTCGAGGCGAAGCACGCCGAGTGGTACATCGACTGGATGCGCGCCATCGGCCTGCCGCCCGAGCAGGTCTTCGCCCAGCAGCCGCTGCCGGAAATCCAGGCCCTGCACGAGCACCTGCTGGAGACGTGCGCCCACGGCACCCTGGCCGAGGGCGTGGCCGCCTCCAACTGGGCCATCGAAGGTGTCACGGGGGTGTGGACGGAGCAGTGCGCGGAGCCCTTCCGCGCCTATGCCGCCGACGGGGCCCGCATCGACGCCTACTCCATGATGTGGCTCAAGGCCCACGCCCGCTACGACGACCTGCACCCGGAGGAGGCGCTCGAAATCATCAAGCTCTCCACCGACGCCCACTCCGACGAGCCCGCGCGCGTCCAGGCCGCCGCCCAAAAGACGCTCCGGCTGTACACCGCCGCGCTCCACGCCTGCTGCGAGGACTGAAAGCCGCTCCTGCGCGCGGGCTCCCACCTCGGCACCCCGGGGCCTTCATGGACCGGGGTTGAAAAGCTTTGTGTTGATGTCGACGTGCCCCTGTTTTCCGTGAATCGGGTGTGTCCGGAAGACTGCAGCTCCCACCTCGCGTCGTGTCAGTGAACGGCGCAGAATGTCGAAGTCAGGCATTGAGGCTGGGTGGCACCGCATCCGAGCGGTGTCACACGGGGGAGCCTCGGGGGGAGTCACCAGATGAGTGCCGAAGACAGAGACATCCGTGATTACAGGTGGCGCGCGCTCAGGGTGTTCATGGTGTGGGTGCTGCCGGTAGCGCCCATTGCCGCGTACCTCAATGGGATGACCATGGGGGTGGCCGGCTGGGAGGGCGTGAAGGCGGTGGCGTGGGTGCTGCCGCCCATCGTCGTGGGCCTGGGCATCGTCTACCCCGCCATGGTGATGCGCCTGCTGGTGGGCAGCGCGCTGCGCGTGGGGCCCGAGGACCGGCCCGGTGCGCGGCTGGAGCGCATCCTCCGCCTGCCGCTGCGCGCGGCCATGGCCTCCTCGTGGGTGGCGTGGACGCTGGGGGGCTTCTGGTTCAGCCTCCACGTGTGCCTCCTGTGGGAGAAGGAGCTGTTCCTCGTCGTGCTGGGCACCATCATCGGCACGTGCTGCGGCGTGCTGCTGGGCTTCCCCATCTGCGTCACGCTGGAGCGGCTGCTGCTGCCGGTGGCGCTGGAGGAGCAGCGCAAGGACCCGACGGTGGCGCTGCGGGGCGGCGGCTTCTTCTGGCCCCGGCAGGCGTGGTTCCTGCCGTTCACCTTCGTGGGCTCCATCCTCTCCGCGCTGGTGCTGAGCGGGTGCGTGGTCATCGTGAAGCTGCTGGGCGTGCGGGACGCGCTGCGCGCGGAGCTGCTGGCGGAGGGCGCGACGCGCTCGGCGGACAAGCTGATGGGCATGGGCGGAACGCTCGCGGGCGAGCTGTCCTTCGCCCTGGCCTGGGTGGGCGGCCTGCTGCTGCTTCCGGCCATCACCACCTGGCTGCTGGCGCGCCGGCAGGCGAACGGCGCGGGCGCGGTGGGCGTGGCCATTGAGTCGCTGTCCGCCGGCAGCGTGACGGCGCCCGCGTGGGTGTCCACCGACGAGATTGGCGACCTGGCCTCGGGGATGAACGCGGTGCTGGCCAAGCTGCAGAAGCTGCCCCGGGCGCTGCAGGCCTCCGCCATCCTGCTGGGTGACGCAGGCAGCCACCTGCGCCTGGCCAACGACGAGCAGCAGCAGAGCCTGGTGCGTCAGGCGGCGGCGCTCCACGAGGCGCAGGTGACGTCCGAGGAAATCAAGCGCACGTCGCTGATGGCGGCCGACCGCGCGGAGGCGGTGCTGCACGTGGCCCGCCGCGCGGAGGAGCTGGGGCAGCGGGGTGAGACGGCGGTGGAGCAGAGCGTCACCGGACTGGCGGACATCCGCCGCGCGGTGGACGGCATCCAGCAGCGGCTGATGCGGCTGGCGGAGAGCACCACGCAGATTGGCGACATCACCGAGACGGTGAAGGACCTGGCGGACCAGTCGCACCTGCTGGCGGTGAACGCGGCGATTGAAGCGGCGCGCTCGGGCGAGCAGGGCAAGGGCTTCGCGGTGGTGGCCCGGGAGATTCGCGGGCTGGCGGACCAGTCCATCCAGGCCACGCGGCGCATCCGCGGCATCCTCCAGGAAATCAGCCACGGCATCCGCGACGCGGCGATGATGGGCGAGCAGGGCGTGCAGACCATCGGCGCCGGCCTGGACCAGATGCGCGCCTCGGGCGAGTCGCTGCGCGAGCTGTCGCGCATCTCCCAGGAGAACTCGGCCGCCGCGCGCCAGATTGCCGCCGCCGTGACGCAGCAGAACGCCGGCTTCTCGCAAATCTTCACCGCCATCGGTGACCTGTCGCAAATCATGGACTCCACGCTCAAGCGCCTGGAGTCCACGCAGGAGGCCACCGCCACGCTGTCCACCGTCTCCCACGAGGTGGGGGAGATGGCGCGGCAGTTCAGCGCGACGGGGTGATGGCCGCGTCCTGCGCGCCCAGCGGCAGCGTCAGGATGAAGGTGGTGTCTCCCGGCGCGGAGGCGAGGCGCAGCTCGCCTCCGTGCGCGAGGGCAATCTTTCGCGCCAGCGGCAGGCCCAGGCCGGTGCCCTTCTCGCGCGTGGTGAAGAAGGGCTCGAAGATGCGCTCGCGCTCGGGCTGGGGCACGCCGGGCCCGGCGTCGCGCACCTGGATGGTGTAGCGGCCCTCCGCGGCCGCGCCGGACACGCGCACCCGGCCGCCCGGGGGCGAGGCCTGCACCGCGTTCTTCACCAGGTTCACGAGCGCGGCGGTGAGCAGGCTCCCGTCCGCCTCCAGCACGGCGGGCGCGGCCTCCACCTCCACCGTGACGTCGCGGGTGCTGGCCTCCATGGCCAGCAGCTCGCAGGCGCCGGACAGGAGCGCGGGGGCCTCCACCGGCGCGCGGGCCAGCGGCTGCTCGCGGGCGAAGGCGAGGAAGTCCTCGACGATGCGCTGGAGGTAGGCCACCTCGCGTTGAATCCGCGCCACGTGCTGGCCGGCCTCGGCGTGCGCGCCCGCCTGGAGGTCCTCCTGGAGGATGCCGGAGAAGAGGGCGATGCCGCCAATGGGGTTGCGCACCTCGTGGGCCACGCCGGCGAGCATCATCTTGAGCTGCCGGTCGCGGCTCTCCAGCGCGCCGCGCATGACCTCCAGCTCGCGGGCCAGCACGCCGATTTCGCGCGTGGGCTCCGGGGGCACGGGGGTCGTCAGGTCGCCCCGGCCGATGCGCAGCGCGGAGTCCATGAGGCGCCGCAGCGGCCTGGCGAGCCCGCGCGCGGTGACGAGGGCGATGATGGCGAGCGCGCCGAGCGCCACCGCGCCCATGATGGCGAAGGTGCGCGACAGCCGCTGGAGCGCGACGAAGAAGACGGCGCTGCCCTCCACGCCCACGGCGCCCACCACGCGGCCCTCGTGGCGCACGGGCGCATAGCCCGTCTTGTAGAGCAGCCCGTCGGTGCCGGTGAAGAGCACCTGGCTGGCGGCGCGCTCCCCGGCGAAGACGCGGGTCAGCTCCAGCCTGTCGCGGGCGAGCTCCGGCACCTCCACGCCCACCGGCAGCGCGCCGCCCACGTCCACGCGCACGCGGCCCTGCACGTCCACGGCGTAGACGCGGCGCACGCCGCTGGCCTCGCGCACGCCTTCCAGCGTGCGGACCAGGTTGCGCCAGGTGCGGGTGCCGGCCAGGTCGTCGCCGGGCTCCACGGTGAGCATGCGCTCGCCGTTGACCTGGCTGGCGGTGGCCGCGGCGATGGCGGACAGGTGGGTGCCCAGCTCCTCCTCGAGAATCGCGCGCGCCAGCTGGTACACCGCCGTGCCCGCCACCGCGACGAAGAGCAGGGTGGGGACGAGGAACGCCACCAGCAGCCGCGCCGAGAGCGAGCCCAGCGCTTCCGTCCACCGCGAGGTGTGTCGGGCTCGGTCGGCCATGTGCGCGCCGGACTCTAGCCGAGCCCGGGCGCCGGGGCCCTCCTGTCCGCGGCGGGCGTCAGTGGATGACGGGTTCCCGCACCGCCTCCCGCGCCAGTCCGCCCTCGCTGGGCCCGTCCGTCTCGCCGCTCACCTGGGCCTGCGGGGCCGTCCTCATGCCGCGCAGCTGGGGCGCGGCCTCGCGGGCTCCGTCCACCGAGGGCAGCCGCAGCCAGTGGACGCTGGCGCCCGCGTGGTAGCGGTTGGAGGCGGAGAAGCGGACGGTGTAGGGGCCGGACTCCTCGCCGTGGGAGATGAGCAGCGGGTCGCTGCCCGGCTCCAGCACCATGGACACGTGCTCGCCCTTGCCGTTGCGGGCCCAGAGGCACAGGTCCCCTGGCTTCACCTGCGACTGCGGGACGCCGGTGAGGTGGCCCAGCAGCGTGCCGGTGTAGCCCTGGCCGTTGTAGCCCAGGCCGTTGGGGTCCGCCGCGCCCGCCCACTTGTAGCAGAGCGTGACGAACGCGGAGCAGTCCGTGTTCAGCGGCAGCTTGCGGCGCTGGCCGAGGCCGTCCATGGGGCGCAGCTGCTGGTAGTGGATGCCGCCGGCATTGGCGACCGCCCACTGCGCCTCCGCGACAATCTTCGAGCGCAGGCCCGTCACCGGCGCGGGCGCGGGGGCCCGTAGCGCCTCCCAGGTGCGCGAGCCGACGATGCCGTCCGCCACCAGGCCCCGCGCGCGCTGGAAGTCCATCACCGCCGTCTTCGTCCTCGCGCCGAAGTCTCCGTCGATGGTGCCGGGGCTGAAGCCCGCCCGGGCGAGCAGCGTCTGCAGCTCGATGACGGCGGCGCCCGTCGCGCCCTGTTGCAGCGTGGGGTCGGCCCTGGGGGCTCGGCCCGTGCCCGCGATGTACGTCTCCTGGTCTCGCATGATGGCTCCTCGTGGTCGGAGGAGCGCCGGTGCCCCCTCGCGGGCGGACAGCGCGGGCGGACGTTGTGACGCGCCGCCCGGTGTGAAGGGCCGGGAAGGCGAAGGGCCCGGCACCCTCCCGAGAGGATGACCGGGCCCCGGGCATGGAGGCGGCGGCTGGCTACTGGGCCGTCATCAGCTCGACGTACTCGTCGCCGGAGATGGAGTTGTTCCACTTGGAGGCGAAGCCCAGCGAGTGCTGCGGGTTCACCACGTGGGGCGCCGCGGTCTTCGCCACGTCCAGGCGGGTGATTTCGTTGTTGAACAGGTCCAGCACCAGGCCGAACTGCTTCGCGGTGAGGTAGTTCCGCTTGAACATCTTCTCCGCCATCTCCTCGCGGGTGATTTCGTTGCCCGTGCTCTTCAGCGCCTGCAGGACGCCGCGGAACGTCTCCGCGTCCATCGCGAGCTGGCCGTCCCGCCTCAGGGTGCAGCCCGGGTCCTCGCCGGTGCCACAGTCGCGGAAGGCGGGCTCGGACGCGTAGCCGCGCACCGGCCGCGCCTCGCGCTCCTCGTGACGCACCTCCTCGCGGCGGTCTCGGCGCTCCCGCTTCTCCTCGCGCTCGGGATAGGGCCGCTCGCCACCCTTCACCTTCATCTCCACGCCCACGTGGCTGCCGCCGGCCTGGACCTTCATGTCCACGCCTTCCTCCTCGCCATTCGGACCCATGCCCTTCACCTTGATGCGGGTCGAGGGCATCTCCGAGTCGTCGACCTGCACATCCATGTTCATCTCCACGTCCTGCGCGAAGGACACGGAGGAGAGGAACAGCGAAGAGGCAATCACGGCGCGGGCCAGCGGGTTCATGCGGAGTCCTTGGATTGAGGCGGGGTGTGCGGAATCAGGGGCAGCGGTGTTTCATCGGGCCGCGCTTGTCTGGACGCACTGCCATTGAAGATATTCACGCGCCTCCCCGTGCGAGCTTGCGGATGGTTGGGGTTGCGCCTGCACGGAAGGTGTGGTTACTGTTTCTTCCGGCGCCTCACGGCGTCGCCCCATGATCTCCTCCCGCTAACCAGCGCTTCGTGACCGCCCCCTTCGCCCCGGCAACCTGGCCGTGGCTGCGTCGTGGGCTGCCTTCCGAGTGTCTGGCTCCCGTCCGAGTCCCGCAGCGAATCCATTCCCATGTCGCCCTGTGTTCCGGGCGCACGCGCAGCCTTTGGAGCTTTCTGTATGCGTAAAGTCAAATACCACGTCGCTTCCAGCCTCGACGGCTTCATCGCCCACGAGGACGACAGCTACGGCGCCTTCCTGCAGGAGCGCCTCGTGAAGGACAGCGAGCACATCAGTGACTACATCGCTTCCTTCGCCACGTACGACACCGTCCTGCTGGGCCGCCGCACGTATGAGCTCGGCCTGAAGCAGGGGGCGGCGGACCCCTATCCGAACATGGTGCCGTATGTCTTCACGCGCACCATGAAGGAGCGCCCGCACCCGAAGGTGAAGCTCGTCTCGGAGAATGCCACGGGCGTCGTCCGGGAGCTGAAGGTGCAGGAGGGCAAGGACATCTACCTGTGCGGCGGCAACCAGCTCGCGTCCCTCCTGCTGGAGGCGGGGCTCGTCGACGAGGTGCTGGTGAAGCTGAGCCCGCTGCTGCTGGGCTCGGGTGTCCCCCTCTCCTCGAAGCTGAAGGGCTTCAAGAGCCTCGAGCTGCTGTCCACCAAGGTCTACAAGAATGGCGTGCTGCTGCTGCGCTACGCCGTGCTGCCCGAGGGCGCGCCGGGGACGAACGTCGTGACGCCGCCGGGAATGCCCCCGGCGGAGTGAGTCCTCCATGAGGCGCGGGGCCCGGTGACGTCGCGGAACGGACGGCGCCGGGCCCGTCAGTTGCCGCGCGGAGGAGGGGCGAGTGGCAGCCGGAGGATGAAGGCCGCGCCCTGGCCCGGCTGGCTCTGGACGTCGATGCTCCCGCCGTGGGCCTCGACAATCTGCTGGGTGATGAAGAGGCCCAGGCCCAGCCCGCCATAGTTGCGCTCGGAGACCGCGCGCATGAAGCGCTCGAAGATGCGGTGCTGATGCTCCGGGGCGATGCCGATGCCCTCGTCCCGCACCCTCAGCACGGCCAGGCCCTCGTCCACGCCGACCCGGACGTGGATGGGCTTGCCGGCCCCGTACTTCATCGCGTTGGTGACGAGGTTCGTCACGGCCTGGTCGAGCCGCCGCCGGTCCCACCGGCCCTCGATGGGCCCCGGGGCCTCGACGTCGATGAGGCAGCCGGCCTGCGCCGCCTGGGGCCCGTAGCGCACCAGCACCTCGCGGGTGAGCGCGGTGAGGTCCACGGGCTCGGGCTCCACCAGGAGCTTGCCCACGCTGAGGCGCGACACGTCCAGCAGGTCCTCGATGAGGTCCGCGAGCTTGCGCACCTGGCGGTTCGCGACGTCCAGGTCCCGGGCCAGCCGCTCCCCGGACAGGGACTCCGGATTGTTCTCGAGGGTGCGCTGCAGGCTGGTCAGCCTGAGCTGCAGGGGCGTGAGCGGCGTCTTCAGCTCGTGGGAGGCGACGGACAGGAACTCGTCGCGGATGCGCAGGGCCTCGCGCAGGCGGTCCAGCTCGCGCTGCTCCTCGGCTTCCTTCCGCTGGGTGAAGTCGCGCGTCACCTTGCCGAAGCCGCGCAGCAGCCCGTCCTCGCCGAAGAGGGCGGTGATGACGACGTTGGCCCAGAAGCGGGTGCCGTCCTTGCGCACGCGCCAGCCCTCGTCCTCGAAGCGGCCCTTGCGGACGGCCTGCTCCAGCTCCCATCGGGGCTTGCCCCGGGCCACGTCCTCCGGCGGGTAGAACCGGCTGAAGTGCTGGCCCAGGATTTCCTCGGCCCGGTAGCCCTTGATGCGCTCCGCCCCCGGGTTCCAGCTGGCGATGTAGCCCCGCTCATCGAGCGTCAGGATGGCGTAGTCGGTGACGCTGGCGATGAGCAGCCGGAGCTGGTCCTCCGTGTCCCGGGCGGGGGACATACCTCGGGTGTAGGTGATGCCCCCGGTGCCCGAAGCGAGGTCGTGGCTGTCGTCCAATGTTCTCCTCGTCCGTCGCTGAGGAGAACACACAACCGTGCCGTGGCCACCTTTCATCGCTGCCGGCCGTCCGATGGCCGTGTGCGCCCAACGCCTGTGGGAGCGGCCGGGCGGGCGTCCCCTCGCCGCTCAGGAGAGGGGTGGGGAGGCGCTCCGCCAGCGGGTGTGGCGGCTGTGTCCCGGGCCGGCGCTTGCGCCAGCCCGGGACTGGGGACTTCCGCTACTTCAGGAAGGCGTCCTTCACCGCGCTCAGCAGCGGGTTGGCGCCGGTGACCGGGTCGGTGCAGCCCTGGTTGATGGTCCAGATGATGGTGCCGCCGTAGCCGTTGTCGCGGGCGTACGCGCCCTTGGCGGCGATGGCCTGCGGGCTGTCATAGGAAATCCACCGCACGGTGCCGTCCTCCACGGGCGTGTTGAACTTCACCCAGCTGGCGCCGGCCACCGCGTCCCACTGGTACGTGCCGGAGGCGGAGAGCTGGAGGATTTTCTTGTACGTGAAGGAGTTGTCGCTGCCCACGTAGTCGGACCAGTTGGTGAAGTTCTGGTAGGGGCCGGTGATGTTGCGCCAGGCCATCCCGTAGAAGGGGATGCCCATGCCCAGCTTCGCCTTGGGGATGCCCGCGTTCGCCCAGCCCTGGAGGCTGGCGGAGACGGACGTGGGGCGGTTGCCGGCGTGCGCGTACAGCGCGGAGGTGTACCAGGACTGCCAGCCGTCCCACGGGCCAATCATCTCGTAGGACATGACGTTGATCTGGTCCAGGTAGGGCGCCAGCTGCGCGAACCAGGGGTCCGCGTCACCGGGCATGTTGGTGTTGATCCACCCGATGGGGAAGGTGAGCAGCATGTTGGGCCGGGCCGCGCGCAGCTCCTTCACCAGCGCGAGCAGGTTGGGCTTGTCGGCCGCCTCCACGGGCTCCCAGTCGATGTCGAGCCCGTCGTAGCCGAGGCTGTCCATGGCGGAGAGGAGGTTCTGCACGAACTTCGCGCGGTTCGCGTTGGAGGCCGCGCCCACCCAGTTGGCGTGCTCACCGGCGCCGCCCACCATGATGATGGCCTTGCGTCCGGCCGCGTGGGCCCGCGTCGACAGCGTGCGCGCCATGGCCGGGCCATTCGAGTTGTCGAAGGCGGTGCTCAGCGTGCCGTCCGGGCGGGGCGTGGCGCGGCCGACCATGATGTGCGTCATCGCGCTGAAGTCCACCTTCTCCGGCGGGTACATGTCCGCGTTCCAGCCGGTGTAGTAGCCGGACACCCACTTGCCGGTGCCACCCGGCGTGGGCGCGGTGACGGTGACGGTGGCGGTGGCCCTCTTGGTGGTGTCCGCCTGGGCGGTGGCGGTGACCTGGTAGGTGCCCGCCGTCCCCGGCGCGGTGTACTGGCCGGCGTTGGTGATGGTGCCGCCCGTGGCGGACCAGGTGACGGCGGTGTTGGTGCTGCCCGTCACGGTGGCCGTGAAGGCGCGCGTGGCGCCCGTGGTGAGCGACGCGCTGGTGGGCGTCACGGCGACGCTGACCGTCTGCTGCGGGGGCCGGACGACGACGGAGATGGCCGTGGTGCGAGCGCTCTCTCCGCCGGTGCCCACCGCGGACACCGCGTACCAGTACGTGGCGCCGGAGGAGACGGCGGCGTCACGGTAGGCCGCGGTGGTGACGGGGGCCGCGGTCAGCTTCGTGTACGTGCCCGTCTGCGTCGGCGAGCGATAGACGTGGTAGCCCGTCGCGCCGGTGACGGTGTTCCACGACAGGGCGACGTCCACGGCGGACGGCGTGGCCGTCAGCCCGGCCGGCACCGACGGCGCGGTCGCGGCGGCGCCGAGGCGGAGGTTGTCGAAGTACACCACCGGCAGCGTGCGGCCGGCGCCCTCCATCAGGACGATGCCGTCCAGGGTGACGTTGGCCGCGCCGAGCGCCGACAGCGGCACGCGGCAGCGCGTCCAGGCTCCGGCCTTGATGGTGCCGCCGTCACAGTACCGGTTGACGCCCACCGTGGGGCGCGCCTGGTTGGCGACGCTGGCATACGCGGTGAGGGTGGGATTGGCCGTCACGCCGCCGTGGACCTGGAGCTCCAGGAACTCGAGCCCGGCGGTGGGCACGCCCGCGTTGTGGAAGTAGAGGCCCGTCCAGGGGCCGAACGTCGCGGAGAGAGCCCGCGTGCCGGAGGCCACGGGCGTCGTCACCGCGAGGTTGCGCGTGGCCCAGGACCAGTCCGCCCAGCCCGTGCCGAGCGCGTCGGCGTACAGCGTCGTGTCGCCCACCGCGGCGGCTTCGACGGTGCGGAGCGTGGCGTCGGGAGGAGAGGCTTCGGGGGCGGGAACTTCCGGGGCGGCGCCCTCCGGAGTCATGCCTTGAAATTCGGATGCGCCACCGCATGCGGCGGCCTGAACGCCAACGGCCAACATGAACCACTTGAGCTGCTTTCTCATGGGGCTCCAGCAGCCAGGGATTGTGAGCCGACAGAAGACCCCGCTGCTCCGCCATCAACGGGCGGAAGGGGTCCCTGTCTGCTCAACCGCCGCGCCGGAGATGGCGGGCGTGCAAGGGGTGCCTGGCAAGTGGGACCACAAACACCAAACCCGGCCGTCGACTTTCAAGGAGCGTTGTGAGTCATTTCGGCACTTCGCACGGTGGTCAGCAGGGAAGCCAGCCAGGAGTGCAAGGCACTGGTTCTCATTCGAGACAGCGCCTGGGGACCCCGGGGAGGGCCAGTGTCTTCCTTGCCTGCTGTATCAGCGTTGCAGTGATACGGCGCACGCCCGTCCGCTCGCCGGGCCCCAAGGCTGCAATCGTGCACCGTGGCCATCCCTCGAATGCAGCGCACGAAGGAGTCGGGCGCGCGTTTCAGAACACAATGAGGTGGTCCACGGACAGCCCTGTGAGGCTGTCCGCTTCGAAGCTCAGCTTCGAGGTGATGCACTCCGTCCCGGTGCCAACCCTGGGGGGCCCTTCATAGGGAACGCAGCGGCTCAAGCCCTCGGGCTCTTCGGAGGAGCTCAGCCGCTCGACGCTCTGATACGGCAGGGTGCTCTCCCGCAGTTCCTTTGCCGAGAAGGGCACTGCCTGCCGCACACGCTCAGCGGACAGCCCCAGGCGCAAGTTGCTCGCAGTGGTGAGCTTGCGATGCACACGAGGAGTGGCCGTGCAGTCCGCTTCGGCCAGCTCTGCCGGCCGCTGGTGGAGCAGGACGAAGCCCGTCAGCTCACGTCCATGACTGCGACTGAAGAGCAGGGTCGTGGTGTCGCCCTGGTGACTGGACGCGTAGCAGAGCCGCTGGGTGTGCCCGCAGTCGCTTCCATGGTCGAGCACCCGGGTTGGCCCGAACTCACGCTGGACTTCCTCGAAGGAGGACTTCCCCAGGGTGATGCCAAGAAGGGTGCGGTAGTCGGGCCGCAGCAGCCGTACGGGAGCGGCGTCGGAGCCGGGGTGCGGCTCTTCGGCCACGGCGATTTGCGTGCTCAGCGTGGTCAGGAAGACGCAGGCAAGAGTCAGTGCTCTCATCCCGTGCCGCGACTGCACGGAGGATGCCGAGCCATGGGGCGCTGATGGCCCTGGTCAGTCGAACATCGCCGACAGCGCCTCGCCGAGCGTCTCCACGCCCACCACCTGCATCTTGGAGGCGCCCTTCTCCAGCCGCCGTGCGCTGCCCGCCGGCATCACCACGCGCTGGAAGCCCATCTTCGCGGCCTCCGCCAGTCGCGGCTCCACCTGGCCCACCGCGCGCACCTCGCCCGCCAGGCCCACCTCGCCCAGCACCAGCGTCTTCGCGTCCAGCGGCCGGTTCTGCAGGCTGCTCACCAGCGCCGCGCACACCGCGAGGTCACACGCCGGCTCGTTGAGCTGCATGCCGCCCGCCACGTTGACGAACAAGTCGCAGCCCACCAGCGGAATCTCCTCCTTCTTCTCCAGCACCGCCGCCAGCAGCGCCACCCGGTTGCCGTCCACGCCGATGGCCGTGCGCCGCGCGGTGCCGTAGCCCGTGGGCGCCACCAGCGCCTGGACCTCCACCAGCAGCGGCCGCGTGCCGTTCAGCGTGCTCGTCACCACGCTGCCGGACTTGCCCACCGGCCGCTCCGACAGGAAGAGCGCGGACGGGTCCGCCACCTCCACCAGCCCCGCGCCCTTCATCTCGAAGACGCCAATCTCGTTGGTGGAGCCGAAGCGGTTCTTGTGCGCCCGCAGGATTCGGAACGGGTGCCCCCGCTCGCCCTCGAAGTAGAGGACGGTGTCCACCATGTGCTCCAGCACGCGCGGGCCCGCGATGGAGCCCTCCTTCGTCACGTGGCCCACCAGGAAGGTGGGCACCCCCGAGCGCTTGGCGTACGCCATCAGCCGGCCCGCCACCTCGCGCACCTGGGTGATGCTGCCCGGCGCGTTGCCCAATTCCGGCAGGTACATGGTCTGGATGGAGTCCACCACCAGCGCCTGCGGCTTCAGCGCCTCCGTCGCCGCCAGCACCCGCTCCGCGTCCGTCTCCGCGAACAGGTGGATGGCGTCGCCCTCCACCCGAAGCCGCTCGGCGCGCATCTTCGTCTGCCGCAGGCTCTCCTCACCCGACACGTAGAGCACCGGCCCGTGGCGCGCCAGCTTGTCCAGCGCCGCCAGGAGCAGCGTGGACTTGCCGATGCCCGGGTCTCCGCCCAGCAGCACCAGCGAGCCGCCCACCACGCCGCCGCCCAGCACCCGGTCGAACTCGGCGATGCCCGTGCGGCGGCGCGTCTCCGTCTCGCCGCTCACCTCCTTGAGCAGCACCGGCCGCGTCGCCCCGCCCGAAGCGCCCCACGCCGGGCGCTTGTCGTCCACCTTCGCTTCCGTCTCCTCCACCAGCGAGCTCCACGCGCCGCAGTCCGGGCACTTCCCGAGCCACTTCGCCGTCTGGTACCCGCACGCCTGGCAGGAGTAGTGCGTCTTCGCCTTCGCCATGGGTGGTGTGTAGCGCGAACCCCTGACGTTTTTACGCCCTTACAGGTAGGCATGAACGGAGAGCAGGCAGGCTCGCTGTCAACCCCCTGCTGTCAAGTTGTACCGGCGGGAGGCACGGAACACTTTGCTAGCCATGAGGGCACGCACGAAGCGCTGCCCGCTAAGCAAGGGAGGAAGTCATGGGGATCATTGCTTTCCTGGTTATTGGCCTTCTGGCCGGCCTCATCGCTCGCGCGCTCATGCCGGGCAACCAGTCCATGGGGCTCATCGCCACCACGCTGCTGGGCGTCGCCGGCTCCTTCGTGGGTGGCTTCATCGCCTCGCTCTTCCGCAGTGACGGCCGCATCTTCGACCTGCACCCGACGGGCCTCCTGTTCTCCGTCCTGGGCGCGCTCCTGGTCCTGTTCCTGGTGGGCATGGCCGGAGGAAGGCGCCGCGTCCGCGTCTAGCCTGAAGCTGTCCCTCTCCTGGTGAGGACAAGGGCCGGTGTCTCCTTCGTGGGGCGCCGGCCCCGTTTTTTCAGAGGAGTCGTCAACCACTCAGCTCAGCGGCGTTGACAAGTCCCCGCCGCCCGCGCACCTTCGCGCTCCTCCAACCCGCCGAGGAGCCCATGCCCGACACCTCCGCCCCCAGTGAGTCCTTTCACGGCCACTCCCATACGGCCGCGCCGCCGCCGCCCGGCGTCGACGTGCGCCATGACTGGGCGCTCGCCGAGGTGCGCGCCATCTACGCCATGCCCCTGCTGGACCTGGTCCACCGGGCGCAGACGGTCCACCGGGCGGTGTTCCAGGACAACAAGGTGCAGCTGTGCTCGCTGCTGTCCATCAAGACGGGCGGCTGCTCCGAGGACTGCGCGTACTGCCCGCAGGCGGCCCGCTACAAGACGGGCGTGAAGGCGGAGAAGCTGATGGCGGTGCCGGAGGTGCTGGAGGCCGCGTCCCGCGCCCGCGCCGCCGGGGCCACCCGCTTCTGCATGGGCGCCGCGTGGCGCGAGGTGAAGGACGGCCCGCAGTTCGACAGCGTGCTGGAGATGGTGCGCGGCGTGCGCTCCCTGGGCATGGAGGCGTGCGCCACGCTGGGCATGCTCACCGACAGCCAGGCCAGGCGCCTGCGCGAGGCGGGCCTGTCCGCGTACAACCACAACCTGGACACGTCGCCCGAGCACTACGGCGACATCATCTCCACCCGCACCTATGACGACCGCCTCCGGACGCTGAACCGGGTGCGCGACGCCGGCATCTCCGTGTGCTGCGGCGGCATCATCGGCATGGGCGAGTCCGTGGACGACCGCTGCAACCTGCTGCGCACGCTGGCCAACCAGGACCACCACCCGGAGTCGGTGCCCATCAACGCGCTGGTGCCCGTGGACGGCACGCCCCTGGCGGGCCAGCAGCGCGTGGAGACGGTGGACATGGTGCGCACCATCGCCACCGCCCGCATCCTCATGCCCCAGGCCATGGTGCGCCTGTCCGCGGGCCGCCAGCAGATGAACGAGGAGGCGCAGCTGCTGTGCATGATGGCGGGCGCCAACTCGCTCTTCTTCGGCGAGAAGCTGCTCACCACCGGCAACCCCGAGTACAGCCAGGACATGGCCCTCTTGGAGAAGGCCGGCATCCGCCCGCTGGAGCCCCGGCGGGAGGGGTAGGTCCGGCGTGAGCGGCCCGACGTCAGCGCTCCCCCTCGAGGCCGGGGAGGGGAGCGCGCAGGAAGTCCCCGCCCCGGTGGCGCCCGAGGCGGCGGGAGTCGCCTCCGCCTGGGCGCGGGAAGACTTGCAGTCCCTCTCCGCGCGCGGCCTGCGCCGGTACCTGGAGCCGCTCGACTCGCCCCAGGGCCCCGTCGTCCAGCTGGGCGGCGAGACGCTCGTCAACTTCTCCTCCAACGACTACCTGGGGCTGGCCGCCTCGCCGTCCGTGCGCGCCGCCGCCGCCGCCGCGCTGGAGCGGTACGGCATGGGCACCGGCGCCAGCCGGCTCGTGGTGGGTGACACCGCCGCGCACCACCGGCTGGAGGCGCGGCTGGCCGCCTTCGAGCGCGCCGAGGCCGTCCTCCTCTTCAACAGCGGCTATGCCGCCAACACCGGCATCCTCCCCGCGCTGGTGGGGCCCGGCGACGCCGTCTTCTCCGACGCCCTCAACCACGCGTCCCTCGTCGACGGCTGCCGCCTGTCGCGCGCCCGCGTCGTCGTCTACCCGCACTCGGACGTGGAGGCGCTGGCGCGCGCCCTGGCGGACACGCCCGCGCGGCGCAAGCTGGTCGTCACCGACACTGTGTTCTCCATGGACGGGGACGTGGCCCCGCTGCGCGACATCGTCGACGTGTGCCGGGCCCACGGCGCGGCGCTGATGGTGGACGAGGCCCACGCCACCGGCGTGCTGGGCGCGCGCGGCGCCGGCCTGTGCGAGGAGCTGGGGCTGGAGGCACAGGTGGACCTGCGCATGGGCACGCTGAGCAAGGCGCTGGGCGCCATGGGCGCGTACGTGGCCACGTCGCGCGCGGTGGCGGACCTGCTGGTGTCCCGCGCGCGGCCGTTCATCTTCTCCACCGCGCTGCCCGCCGCGCTGTGCGCCGCCGCCGAGGCCGCCGTGGACGCCGTGGAGGGCGACCCGGACCTGCGCGAGCGGCTGTGGCGCAACATCCGCCGCTTCGCGGAGGGCCTGTGCGCCCTGGGCCTGCGCGCGGAAGCACGCAGCGCCGTGTTTCCCGTCATCCTCGGCGAGCCGGAGCGCGCCCTGGATGCCGCCCGCCGCCTGCGCGAGGCCGGGGTGCTGGTGAAGGCCATCCGCCCGCCCACCGTCCCCGAGGGCACCAGCCGCCTGCGCTTCTGTCTCTCCGCCGCCCATACCCTGGGCCATGTCGACCTGGCGCTGGACGCGCTGCGCCGGGTGGGGGTGCACCACCGTGGCGAGTAGCAAGCCCTTCCAGGTCTTCGTCACCGGCACGGACACGGGCGTCGGCAAGACGCAGGCCTCGTGCGCGCTGCTGTCGCTGCTGGCGGACGCGGGCCTCGGGCCCCAGGGCTTCAAGCCCTACGAGAGCGGCTGCGCCTCCCTGCGCGCCCCCGCGGACACGCTGGCCCTGCGCGAGGCGGCGGGCAGCGCGCTGCCGGTGGACGCCCTGTGTCCCCACCGCTTCCGCCTGCCCGTGGCCCCCGGCGTGGCCGCGCGCCGGCTGGGCCGGGAGCCGGACTGGGACGTCACCCTGGCCGCCTGGGAGCGGCTGCGCCACGGGCCCGTGGTGGTGGAGGGGGCCGGTGGCCTCTTCGTGCCCCTGGACTCGCGGCACGACGTCATCGACCTCATCGCCGCCCTGCGCCTGCCCGTGCTGCTGGTGGCCCGCGCGGGCCTGGGCACCCTCAACCATACAGCCCTGTCGCTCCAGGCCCTGGCGGCGCGCCGCATCCCCGTGAAGGCCGTGGTGCTGTCGCGCGGCACCGCCGCGAGGGACGCCTCCGAGCGCGACAACCGCCTGCTGCTCCAGGAGCGCCACGGCGTGCCGGTGCTGGGCCCGGTGCCGCACCTGCCTGACGCGCGCCGACGGCACGCCGCGTTCCGCCGAGCCCTCCGCCCGTTGGTGCCCTGAGCGCGCGGAGGCCGGAAAATCGGCCTCCGGCGCGTTCGCGCCGCTGCGCGAGTGCTACAGGTCGCGCAAGTTTTCGGGTGACGCGGCCGTGAAATGGACGCGCCGTTTTTTCCGCGCGAGAACCCCGGGCGAATGGCGGACATCATCGACCTCACGTTCCTCGCGGACGTCCGGCGCATCTTCAAGAAGCTCATCGACCAGAAGGGCCTCTCGTACTTCCTCCAGAAGGAAGGACCGCGGCTCTTCCACATCGAGCCCTCCAAGGTCGAGCTCGTCTTGAGGACGGCCCTGCGCACCCGTGATGCGGAGCTGCCCCGGCCGCACGACAAGGCCATCGACCACTGCCGCAAGGAGGTCCGCCGCGAGCTCATCCGCCGCGTCGCGAACGCCATGCTGCAGACGGGGCTGTGAGCCGCTTCTCCGCACGGAGCGACTTCCCGCGCGCGCCCAACCCGCTGGCCCTGGCGCTCGCCCGGCACCGCGCCCTCGGGCGCCCCCTGCTGGACCTCACCGAGACCAACCCCACCCGCGTGGGGCTGCCCGCGCCTCCAGAGGGCCTGCTCGCCCCGCCCGGCGCCATGGCCTACGCCCCGGAAGCACTGGGCCTCGCTTCCGCGCGCCAGGCCCTGGCCGCCCACCTCGGGGCCCGCGGCGCGGCTGTCTCCCCCGAGCACCTGCTGCTGACGGCCAGCACCAGCGAGGCCTACAGCTGGCTCTTCAAGCTGCTGTGCGAGCCGGGGGACACCGTGCTCGTCCCCGCTCCCTGCTACCCCCTCTTCGAGCACCTGGCGCGCCTGGAGGGCGTGCAGACGCGTCCGTACCGCCTGCCCCGGGCCCACGGCTTCGGGCTGGACGCGGGGGAGGTGGAGGCCGCCGTGGACGCCGGCGCCCGCGCGGTGCTGGTGGTCAACCCCGGCAACCCCACCGGTCACTCCCTGCACGAGGGCGAGCTGGCGGCGCTGGCGGACGTGTGCGCGCGCCACGGGCTGGCGCTGGTGTCCGACGAGGTGTTCTCCGACTTCGCCTGGGACGCCGCCGGGCCGGGCCGCGTGGCCACGGTGGCCGGGCGCGCGCTGCCCATGCTCACCTTCGCGCTGTCCGGCCTCTCGAAGGTGGCCGGCCTGCCCGGCCTCAAGCTGGCCTGGACGCACGTGGGCGGCCCGCCGGAGGTGCGCGACGAGGCGCTGGCGCGGCTGGAGTGGGTGGCGGACACGTACCTGCCGGTGGCCACGCCCGTGCAACTGGCCCTGCCGGCGCTGCTGGCCCACGCGCCCGTCTTCCAGGCCGCCGTGCTGGAGCGCGTGCGGGGCAACCGGCAGCGCCTCGTGGCCGCGCGCGCGCCGGGCGCCACCTGGGACGTGGTGCCCGCCGAGGGCGGGTGGAGCGCGGTGCTGCGGATTCCGAGGGTGCCCGGCGAGGAGGCCACCTGCCTGGCCCTGCTGGACGCGGGCGTGCTGGCGCAGCCGGGCTGGTTCTACGACTTCGGCGGCGGCGCGTACCTCGTGCTCTCGCTGCTGCCGGAGCCCGAGGTCTTCGCCGCCGCCGTGGAGGTGCTGGCGCGGGTGCTGGGGGAGGCCCCCGTCAGTCCGCCGCCGGGTTGATGAGCTGCACCGTCTTGAAGGTGCCGTTCTCCACCTTCCACAGCTCGTACTCGGAAGGGGCCTCGCCCGTCGCGTTGTCGAAGTCCAGGTCGCCGCTGGCGCCCGTGACGTTGATGATGGTTCCCCGGCTCATCTCCTGGCGGGCCTCGAGGAAGTTCTGGAAGCCCAGCTCGAAGGCCGGAGCGGCGACGCCCGCGGCCGGCGTCACGCGCGTCAGGCCCTCCGCGATGCGGGCGCCGGTGATGGGCTGCGGGTTGTTGGCGTCCGCGCCCACTGCGTACGCCGTGCCCAGCGCCACCAGGTACATGGCGTCATAGGCGTGCGCCGTGAACGAGAACTGGCCCGGGTCCGCGTTGTTGTACGTGGAGCCGAAGCGGGAGCGGAACTGCACGTACGCGTTGGAGTTCAGGCGGGCCTGGGCCGGCGCGGTGCCGTACGCGCCCTCCACCTGGCTGCGGTTGTTGCCCAGGGAGGTGAACAGGCCCGGGTCCTTGCTCGCGTCCGTGAAGAACCACTTCAGCCCCGTGCGGCCCCGGGAGACGAGCTGGCTGATGATCTTCGCGTTGTCCTCGGAGAAGCCCACCATCACCGTGATGTCGGGGTTGCGGTCGTTGATGACCGACACCGCGGCGCTGACGTCCTCGTTGCGGTTGTACCGCGCCGTCACCACGGGCGTCGGCGTCAGCGCCTCGAGCGTCTCGCCGGAGAGGCCCTGCCCGTACGGGTCATCCACGTAGGCGATGACGGTGTTGTCGATGCTGACGAAGGGCTGCGTCGGCTCATTCACGGTGCGGTTGCCCTTCAGCAGCTCGCCGATGATGCGGCCCTGCAGCGTGTCGGAGGGGGCGGTGCGCCAGACGAGGCCCGGGCCGCCCTGGGACGGCCTGTCGGAGAGCGTGGCGAGGTCCGGGCTCGTCGCGGTGTGGGTCATCAGCAGCGCGCCCGCGGGGATGGTGACGGCGGAGGCGGCAATCGTCTGCCCGCTGCCGGAGGCGAAGACCACCGGCACGTCCTTCTCGTTCACCAGCCAGTCGGCCTGCTCACGGGCGCGGTTCGGGTCCGAGCGGGTGTCGCAGATGTAGAGGAGGAACTGGCGGCCGTTGATGCCCTGGCGCTGGTTGACCTCGCCAATGGCCAGCTTGATGGAGTTGAGCGCCTGCACCTCCGACTCGTCCGCGCCGTCGGAGTTGGTCAGCGGGAGCGCCGCGCCGATGGCGATGGGGTTGGTCGCGTTGGCGGGGCCGAACACCTCGCCGCAGCCCTCCGGCTGGGGCAGGCAGAAGCCGCTGCTGCACACCTGGTTGGCGTTGCAGTCCACGCTGGTCTCACACTCGGTGAGGCCCCCCGCGGTGGTGAAGCTGCAGCCGGCCAGCAGCACCGTGCAGCACGTCATCAGTCCGAGCGCGCGCATCAGAAGCTCACCTCCATGCCTGCTCCGGCGCCCCTGGGCGCCAGCGTCACCCGCACCTCGCCGGCCACGGGCGGTCCTTCCTTGGGGTAGAGGATGATGGCGGTAATCGCGCCGGCCAGGCCCACGCCGAAGCCGATGTCCGCCAGCAGCGCCTTGCTCTTCGTGTCGTCCGCGCGGGCCTGCTTGTCCTCGAGCCGGGTGGCGAGGTCGAACTGCTCGCGGCTGTCGCGCGCCTGCATGCCGAAGAGCACGCCCGCGCCCACGCCGGCCACCGCCACGCCGCCGATGGCGAAGGCGGCGATGCGCTGGCGCTTGTAGGACTTCATCGCGCGCTCGTACTCGGCCTGCCGCTGGCGCTGGTTCTCCTCCTCCGCGCGCCGCGTCGCCGCCTGCTCCTGCTCGGCCCGCTGCCGCGCCGCCTCCGCCTCTTCCTGGAGCTTCTGGCGCTCGGTGTCCGCGCTGGCCTGGGCCTGCTCCTCCTTCTTGATGAGGACCTGGAGCCGGTCGATGCCGCGCGCGCTGCGCTTGAGCAGCGTGGGGTCCGTGCCCTCCGTGCTGCCGACGTACTGCTGGTACCAGGAGAGCGCGTCGCGCAGCTCGCCCGCGTTCTCCAGGGCGAAGGCGATGTTGTAGATGAGCTTCGGGTTGGGGGCGAGCTCGTGCGCCTTCTTCAGCGCCTCCGCCGCCTCCTTGTACTTCCCGGCCTGGTACAGCCGCTCACCTTCCTTGATGAGGGCGGGGGCATTCTTGGAACCGCCGCGCTGGGCGAGCGCGACCGGAGGCGCCAGCGCGAGGGCCGCCGACAATACAAAAGCCAGTCTCATGGTCCCCGGAGCCTAGCGCGGAGCCCCCCGGACGGCGAAGAGGGTGGCTTCACTTCCCGTGAAAACGGCTCGGGGCCGCCCCACGCCCGATACCGGCAGGCGGGGAAGCGGCCCCGAGGGCTTCAGGGTGCTACAGGCGGCTCAGGTCTCCAGGCGGGAGATGAGCAGCTTGCGCTGGAGCATGAGGGCCTCCGGCGCCTTGGTGCCCAGCTGCTCGAAGAAGACCTCCTGGCTCTTGAGCTCGGCCTTCCACTCGTCTTCCTTGATGGCGGTGGCCTCGGTGATGGCCTCCGGGGACAGGTCCAGGCCCTTGAGGTTGAGGCCCTCGTCGGCGCGCGGCACCCAGCCCAGCAGCGTCTCCTTGGTGGGGACGCGGCCGTGGACGCGGTTCACGATCCACTCGAGCACGCGCATGTTGTCCCCGAAGCCCGGCCAGATGAACTTGCCGTTCTTGTCCTGCCGGAACCAGTTGACCTGGAAGATCTTCGGCAGCTGGGGGATGGACTTCTGCATGTCCAGCCAGTGCTGGAGGTAGTCGCCCATGTGGTAGCCGCAGAAGGGCAGCATGGCCATGGGGTCCCTGCGCACCACGCCCACCTTGCCGGTGGCGGCGGCCGTCGTCTCGCTGCCCATGGTGGCGCCGAGGAAGACGCCGTGCGTCCAGTTGAAGGCCTGGATGACGAGCGGGACGGTGTTGGAGCGGCGGCCGCCGAAGATGAGGGCGGAGATGGGCACGCCCATCGGGTCATTGGCCTTGGAGCTGAGGACCGGGTTGTTCGACATGGGCGCGGTGAAGCGGCTGTTCGGGTGCGCCGCCTTCTCCGTGCTGCCCTTCTTCCAGGGGCGGCCCTGCCAGTCGGTGAGCTCCTCGGGGACCTCGCCGTCCTTGCCCTCCCACCACACGTCGCCGTCGGGCGTCATCGCCACGTTGGTGAAGAGGGTGTCCTTGGCGATGGTCTCCATCGCGTTGGGGTTGGTCTTGTAGTTGGTGCCGGGCACCACGCCGAAGTAGCCGGCCTCCGGGTTGATGGCGTACAGGCGGCCATCCGGACCGGGGCGCATCCAGGCGATGTCGTCGCCGACCGTCTCAATCTTCCAGCCCTTGTACTCGGCCGGAGGAATCAGCATGGCGAAGTTCGTCTTGCCACACGCGGACGGGAAGGCGGCGGCCACGTAGGTGGTCTCCCCCTTGGGGCTGGTGACGCCGAGGATGAGCATGTGCTCGGCGAGCCAGCCCTCCTCGCGGCCCAGGTAGCTGCCGATGCGCAGCGCGAGGCATTTCTTCCCGAGCAGCACGTTGCCGCCATAGCCCGAGCCGAAGCTCCAGATGGTGTTGTCCTGGGGGAAGTGGCAGATGTAGCGGCGGTCCGGATTCACGTCGCCGGTGCTGTGCAGGCCGCGGTTGAAGTCGTCGCTGTCGCCCAGCATGTCCAGCGCCTGCTTGCCCATGCGGGCCATGATCCGCATGTTCAGCACGACGTAGACGCTGTCGGTGATCTCCACGCCAATCTTGGTGAAGGGGCTGCCGATGGGGCCCATGGCGTAGGGCACCACGTACATGGTGCGGCCCTTCATGCTGCCGTCGAAGAGCTGGCTCAGCTTGGTGTACGCCTCGTCCGGGTCCATCCAGTTGTTGGTGGGGCCGGCGTCCGTCTTGTTGGGCGTACAGATGAACGTGAGGTGCTCGACGCGCGCCACGTCATTGGGGTTGGAGCGGTGCAGGTAGCAGCCGGGCCGCTTCTGCTGGTTCAGCGGGATGAGGATGCCCTCCTTCACCGCCTGGTCCGTCAGGCGCTTCTTCTCCTCCTCGGAGCCGTCGCACCAGACGATGTTGTCCGGCTGGGTCAGCTGGGCCATCTTGCCCACCCAGGCCAGCAGCGTGGGGTTCTTCGTCGGGGCCTTGTCGCCCACCGCCGCCACTTGCGTCGAAGCCATCGAAGTATCCTCGTGTCGTCTCGAAATAGGGGGTCCCGCCACCAGTCCCCGGGGGGACGAAGCTACCAGCGGGAGAGACAGCAAACCTTCTGGATGGAGGGCTGGAATGCAACTGGCGTCCGGCAGTCAACCGGCCTTCCAGACAGGCCTCTCCTAATTCCACTTATCAGCGACCGGGCATCCAGTAGTTGACGGCGCAGTGCGCCAGGGACTCACCCCGGGCGAGGGGCGGCCCCACGTTGGTGGCGGACTCCATGACCATCGCCATCGTCCTCGGCATCGTCGTCGTCGCGCTGGTGCTGTTCTCCCTCGACACCATCCCCATCGAGGTCAGCTCGCTGGTGGTGGTGTGCCTGCTGGCGCTGACGGGCGTGCTGACCCCGGGCCAGGCGTTCGAGGGGTTCAGCAACGACACCGTCATCTTCATCTTCACGCTGCTGGCGATGACGCAGGGGCTCGCCTCCACGGGGGTGGTGCAGCTCGTCGGGCAGCGGCTGGCCTTCTTCGCCCGGTTCGGCCATCAGACATTCGTCATGGCGATGATGGTGGCGGTGGCGACCTTCTCGTCCGTCATCTCCAACACGGTGACGACGGCGGCCTTCCTGCCGGTGGCCATTGGCGCGGCGAACCGGGCCAAGGTGCCCACGAGCAAGGTGCTGCTGCCCCTGGCGTACGCGTCGATGCTGGGCGGGATGATCTTCCTCTACGGCACGTCCACCAACCTGGTGATGTCCGCGGCGCTGCAGCGCATGGGGATGCCGGGCATCGGCGTGACGGAGCTGGCGCCGCTGGGGCTGCCGCTGGCCATTGTCGGCATCCTGGTGGTGGTGCTGCTGGGGCCGCTGCTCTTGCCGGCGCGCCAGGGCGCGGGCAGCATGGAGGACTGGACGCTGCGCGACTACCTCACGGAGGCGGTGCTGCCCGCGGACTCGCGCTACGTGGGCCGGGAGCTGGCGGACATCACCGAGGGGCTGGGGCTGCGCGTCATCGGCATCCTGCGCGACGGCAAGGCGCAGTCGGCGGTGCCGGGCTACCGGCTGCAGGGCGACGAGCGGCTCATCATCGAGGGCAACCGCGAGGAAATCCTCCGGGTGAAGGACCTGCGGGGAATCGAAATCCGCCCGGACGTGAAGCTGTCGGACGCGGAGCTGAGCGACAAGGACACCGTCCTCATCGAGGCCACGGTGCCCCAGGGCAGCCAGCTGGTGGGGCGCAGCCTGAAGGAGACGCTCTTCCTGGAGCGCTACGGCATGGTGGCGCTGGCGCTGCACCGCAAGCCCGCCATCCAGCGCGTCACCAAGCTGCAGCTGCTGGGGCGCATCTTCGGCGAGCGCTCGCTGGCGCTGCTGCCGCTGTCGGTGGGTGACGTGCTGCTCTTGCGCGGCCCGAAGGAGAAGGTGACGGAGCTGGCGAAGGGCACCAACCTCCTGGTGCTCAGCGGCCACGACTACCAGCCCCCCCGCCATGGCAAGGCGCTGCTGGCGGTGGTGCTGTTCCTGGGCGCGCTGGCGGCGGGCTCGCTGGAGCTGGTGCCGCTGTCGGTGGCGGGGCTCACCGGCATGCTGGCGATGATTGCCACCGGCTGCGTGGACGCGCGCATCGCCTTCCGGGTGGACTGGCGCGTGGTGCTGCTCATCGGCTCCATGATGGCGCTGGGCCTGGCCATGGAGGTGAGCGGCGCGGGGAGGTTCATCGGCGGCCACGTGGCGGAGCTGGGCGCGTACGGCGGCCCGCGCACCGTTCTAGGTCTGCTGATGGTGCTGACCATCATCCTGTCGGCGCCCATGAGCAACCAGGCCGCGGCGCTGGTGGTGCTGCCGGTGGCGCTCAACGCCGCGGCGCAGCTGGGCGTGGACCCCCGGCCCTTCGCCATGGGCGTGACGCTGGCGGCCAGCTGCTCGTTCATCACCCCGCTGGAGCCCAGCTGCGTGCTCGTCTACGGCCCGGGGCACTACCGCTTCACCGACTTCTTCCGCCTGGGCACCCCCCTCACCGCGCTGCTGCTGGCGGGACTGGTGGTGGGCGTGCCGTGGGTGTGGCCGTTCGAGAAGGGCGGCCGGGAGCAGCCCGCGCGCGGGGCTCCGGTGAGCGCCGTCGTCCAGCCGGGCCCGGCCGCCGCGGGGCCCTGACGCCTTTCAGTGGATGGCGGCGCGCAGGCCCACGTCGGTGATGACCTGCGCCTCGCGCTCGAGCATCCACTCCAGCCGCTCGCGCACGGGGGCCTCGTCGCCCCCGGCGGCGGTGACGGCCAGCCGGAAGAAGAGGGACTGGTGCCCGTCCTCGGACTGGGCCAGCTCTCCGTAGAAGCGCGCGAGCGCCGGGTCCGTGAGCCCCTCGGCGAGCAGCGACAGGCGCTCGCAGGAGCGCGCCTCGATGATGGCGGCCACCAGCAGCCGGTCCACGCGGCGCTCGGCGGACGGCGTGCGCACCAGCTTCTGCAGCCCCTGCGCGTACGGGTCTCCCGCGTCCCGCGTCAGCGTCAGGCCGCGCGCGTCCATCAGCTCCAGCACCTTGGCCAGGTGGGCGCTCTCCTCGCGCGCCAGCCGCGCCATCTGCGCGGGCAGGCCCGGCAGGTCCGGGTACACCTGGAGCAGCGACAGCGCGTTGGCGGCGGCCTTCTTCTCGCAGTGGGCGTGGTCCACCAGCACCTCGTCGAACCGCTCGAGCGCCAGCGGCAGCCAGCGCGGGTCCGTGGCGGCGTGGAGGATGACGGGGCCCTCTCCAGAGAGGGGACGGCGGGAAGGCGTGGGACGGCTCATGAGCGCGGGCACTCTATGGCATCCGCCGGGGCGCGGGGCATGCCGGAGTGAGGCGCGAGCCGGGAGGCCGGGCTGCTCCCCGGCTAGTCGACCAGGACGAGGCGCCACGTGCGGCCGGCCAGATAGCCGACCTTCCGGGCGATGCGGGCGGTGCTCTCGTCCCGCTCGTCCACGCGCATCGTCAGCCGGGGCAGCGAGGACAGCAGGTGCCGGGAAATCTGGCCCAGGCACAGCGTGGCGATGCCCTTCCTGCGCTCGGCGGGCACCGTGTACAGCCCCTCCAGCTCCGCGCCGAACTGGGAGCGGCTGCCGATGTCCACCTTGAACACCAGGGCGCCGTTCTCCTCCAGCACGTAGGTGCGGCGCTGGCGGACGCGCTGGATGACTCGCGCCTCGTAGCCCCGGGGGTCCTCGGCCAGCGGGTCTCGCTCCATTGCCTCGCGCACGTAGCCCTGGGACAGGGGCAGCAGGCGCGGCAGGTCTTCTTCACGCGCGAGCCGCAAGAGCGGGTTGGTGAAGGGGCCCAGGTCATCCGCGGAGACGCTGAACAGCCGCTGCGTGCGGGACAGCCTCGGCTTGCCCTGGCACAGGCTGCGCACCAGCGCGTCCACCGCGGACTTGTCTCCCACCGTGCCGCGCAGCTTCAGCGACGAGGCCAGCGCGTCGGCGATGACGCTGGTGGCGGTGGCGTCGCTGGCGCTGGGCACCACCAGCCCGCCGTCGCCGCCCACGAAGACGGCGGCCGTCAGCACCGCGTTGTCGAAGCGCCCGTAGAAGGCGAAGGGCACCCGTCCTTTCGGCGCGATGCCGAACTCCTCCAGCAACCCCAGCAGGTAGAGGTTGTGGACCGGGTCCTTCGACAGCAGTGCACGCAGGGCATCCGCGTCCTGGGAACCAAGCTGTTCGACGGTGACGGGCATGAACGGTGGGGGCAGCGGCACCTTAAGCAAATCCCGGCCCTACCGGCCAGCCTCCCCCAGTACGCGGAACTCGAAGGGGTAGACGACCGTTGCCTTCCCCCCACCCGGTGGAGCGGGAAACCGGGCGTCCAGCAGCGAGTCCAGCACACACGCCTGCACCATCGGGTCCGGAATCGTGCTGTCCAGCAGCTCCCCCGCCTTCATGGCCCCGCCGCCCTCTCCCGGCTCCACCGTGAAGCGCAGCCGCACCGTCTGCGGACCCCGGTTTCGCTGTGCCGCGTCCTCGAAACATTGCTGCACGAGCGGAGTCACGGCCCGGATGGCGACGCGGACGTCCTCGGTGTCGATGCGGCCGGTGGTGGACTCGATGACGGGCTCTACCTCGGCCACGCGGCGGGCCCCGTCCGAGGCGGAGGCTGGCGGCGTGGGCACTGGCACGGTGCCCTGGGGCGACGGGAAGGCGGGCGGCGGCACCACCGGGGCCGGCTCCAGGCGGGGCGGGGAGGGCTCGGAAGGGGGCTCGGGCGGAGGCCCGGACGGCGGGGTCGGGAGGGCTTCCGGTGGCGGGGCTTCCGGAGGCAGCGGGGGCTGGGCTGGCCGGATGAGCCAGTAGGAGAGGGCGGCGCTGAGGATGAGCACGCCCAGGCTCAGCCCGGGGATGAGGACCCAGCGGATGATGGAGCCGCGCGCCATGACCCGTGGAGACTATGTCCGCGCGTGAGGCGGTGGCGCGACTTCCGTGCTGCCCGGTCGCTCCCTGGCCCGGTGGAGACGCCGGTGGCCCGGGGGCTGGAGTGGGCCGGGAGGGTTGCTGTTCGGAAATGTCGGGACATTTCGCGTCGCAAAACCCCCGACATTTCCGAACAGGGAGGTGCCGGGCCGGGTCGGAGCGGGCCCCCGTGCCTACGTGCGCACCTCGCGGCGTGCCTCGGGCACCACGACGCCTTCCGCGTGGACGCGCTGGCGGCGGCTCACGCCGAGCGTGGCGCCGAGTATCGAGGAGACGAGCCCGAGCAGCAGGGCCCCGAAGACGCCCCAGAAGACGCGGCCGGTGGTGTCCGCGGCCTGGAGGGCGCCCTGCTGCACCTGCTGGCCCACCTGGCCGAGCTTGCCCTTCGCGGCGGTGAACTGCTGCTCGACGCGGCCGGCGACGACCTCCGCGTCCTGGCGGGTGAGGTCGGTCTCCTTCACGATGGAGCCGATGAGCACCTCGCGGTCCAGGTTGCCGGTGCGCAGCGCGGTGTTGAGCACGTCGCCGGTGGCCTTCTGGAGCTGGTCCGCGGTGATGGGCGGCGCTCCCTCCTCGGCCAGCCGCTGGTTGATGGGGCCGAGCGCATCGTTGGCATCCAGCCCGAAGGTGCTGGCGGCCTCACCTCCCTGGGACGCGGCGCCGACCACGGCCGAGCCGGTGGCGCCCACCACGGAGCTGGTGGCGCGGAACGCGGTGCCGAGCAGCGACGAGAGCGTCATCCCCAGGAGGACGGTGCCCGCCAGCGTCGTCAGGCCCCACAGCACGGCGCCGTGCAGCGCGCCGCCGCCCTTGTCCAGGACACCCGCCGAGCGCGCCGCCACGAAGCCGCCGATGAAGAGGGCGATGAGCGGCGCGATGAGGCTCCAGATGCCGGTGCCGATGCCCGCCGAGCGCGCGCTGCCGGGGTCATTGGGGTCGACCGAGGACAGCCCGAGCGCGAGGCCGAGCGTGTACAGGAGAATCCACACGCCGAGCGCGACGAAGGCGCCTCCGAAGATGGCGCTCCAGCTCAGCTTGAAGGGCGTCCCCGCGACGGCTGAGATGACGCCGGGTCTTTCGTTCTCCACGATGGCTGCCATGGTGTTGTCCCTCCTGGTTCAGGGAGCGCCCCGAAGGCAGGCCTGGGACGCTCGGGCCTTCTTCAAGATGGACACGTATTCGTGGATGCACGGTGCCCGTGCGCCTGGATGACTCCTGGGAGAGGTGCGCGGGTCAGGAGCTCACCGCAGGCCGAGTGCTTCCAGGAGCACCGCCTCGCGAGCGACCACCGGAGCGCGGGGCAGCGCGCTGGCGTGGAACCTGCGCACCAGCTCGTCCAGCGGCACCGGGCTGCCATCTCCCAGCCCGCTCCACGCGGCGAGCAGGCCCAGCACCCGCTCGGGAGGAAGACCCCGCTCGCGCAGCTCGGCGAGCGCGAAGGCACCGTCGCGCTTGGCGAGCCGCTTGCCGTCTTCGCCGAGCACCAGCGGGACATGGAGGAAGGCGGGCGCGGAGAGCCCGAGCGCCTGGTAGAGCTGGAGCTGCCGGGGCGTGGACGACAGCAGGTCGTCGCCGCGCAGCACGTGGGTGATGCCGCTGGCCGCGTCGTCCACCACCACCGCGAGCTGGTAGCTGGCCACCCCGTCATTGCGACGCACCACGAAGTCGCCCACCACTCCTTCCACGTCCTGCACGTACGGGCCCAGGAGCCCGTCCTCGAAGCGCACCTCGCCGGGGCGCGTGCGGAAGCGGTACGCGGGGGCACGGCTGCGGGCGCGCTCGGAGATTTGTCCGGCGGTGAGGCGCGCGCAGGTGCCGGGGTAGCGGGGGCCCTCCTCGGAGAGGCCGTGGGGGGCGCTGGCGGCGCGGGCAATCTCGCCGCGCGTGCAGAAGCACGGGTAGACGAGCCCCGCGCGCTCCAGCTGCGAGAGGGCGTCGCGGTAGACCTCGTCGCGCCGACTCTGGAAGAGGGGCGTCTCGTCCCAGGTGAGGCCGAGCCACTCCAGGTCGCGCAGCAGGTCGTCCACGTGCTGTGGCTTGCAGCGGGCGCGGTCCAGGTCCTCGATGCGCAGCAGGAAGCGGCCCCCGGCGGCACGGGCCTGGAGCCACCCGAGCAGCGCGCTGCGGAGGTTGCCCAGGTGCATGCGTCCGGTGGGGCTGGGCGCGAAGCGGCCTCGGAAGGGACTCATGGGCGGGTGAGCGGCTTGCGGACGGGCGCCAGGGGCTTGCGGTCCGACTGCTGGGGGGCGGGCTTCTCCGTCGTCCGCACTCGCTCGGGGCTCTTCGGATACGCCACCTGCGAGACACGGGGTGGCGAGGAGGTGCTCGCGGCTGGCACCACGGGCAGCGGCTCTGTCACCCCGGCCTCCACGCCGCGCGCGGCGAGGGCGGCAACCTGGGCCCGCAGCGGTGTGCCGGCCTCCAGCAGCTCCACGTCCACGGACAGGCGCGGCAGGCGCCGCGGGGCCTTGTCTCCCGGAGCGAGGACGAAGGACTCCAGCGTGAGCCCGGAGCCCGCGCGCGACACGGTGCCGAAGACGACGAGGTCCGCGCCCGCCGCCCGCCCGAGCGCCGAAGCGGCCTCCAGCGCGGCGGCGTCCACCCGATTGCCCGCGAGCGCCAGGGCGAGCGCGGCTTCGGGGCCGGTGCCGGCGGGGCGCACCGTCACGGTGGCCTCGCGTTCGGAGGCCACGTCCACCACGCCACCCACCGCTTCACCCGAGGGCAGCACCGCGCGCCACAGGTGCGCGCCCGGAGGCACGCCCGTGACACGCACGGGAGCCAGGCCCACGGGCTGGCCGTCGAGTGTCACGGCCAGGCCATGAGGCACCGAGTCGAAGCGCACGCCACCTCGGGGCTGGGCCTGCTGGGCCTCGCGGACGTTGTCGACCATGCGCGCGAAGAGCGGCGAGGACTCCGCCAGCGGCAGGGGACGCCCGGGGGCGATGGTGAGCGCCTGGGTGAGGCTGGCGGCGGCCTCCGAGTCGCGGCCGGTGGCGTAGCGGACGGCGGCGCGCAGGGCGTAGGCATCGGCGAGCTCGGCGGTGTCGGTGAGCGCCGCCGCGCCGGCGGCGTAGGCCTCGACGGCGCGGGTCAGCGCGGCATTGGCGCGGGGGAAGTCACGGGCCGCCCGCGCGGCGATGGCCTCCTTCACGGCGGCCCTCGCGGTGACGAGGGGCGGCTCGGGTGGCGCCTCCCCGGGAGCGCGCGCCGGCGTGGCGACGGTGAGGCCCTCGGTGGCGTGGACCTCCGAGACGAGGCGCGCCGTGACACGCGGCCCGGCGCGGGCGGGCACGTCGGCGGAGACGGCCTGGAACGGGAGCACGGCCACCTTGCGCGAGGCGCCCGGCTGCGCGGAGGCGGGGAGGGCACCGAGGAGGAGGGCGAGCAGGAGCGCGGTCCGCGTCATGATGACTCGAACAGTACCGTGCCGGGCACGCCGCGGTGAGCACCTTGCGAATCACTTCCCCCCGCCGGGCATCTGGGGAGAAATGCCAGCCCCCGGCCGGCCGTTGCCCAGGCGAGACACCCCGATGCGCTTCGTCCACTGCTCCGACGTCCACATCACCGAGGACTACTTCGCGCTCCCCCTGCGCCGGCTCGGCTGGCGGCGCTGGGTGGCCCTGGCCGAGCTCACCGTGGGAGGGCGCGCGAAGCGCTACGCCCGGGCCCCCCAGGCGCTCTCCGCCATCGTCCGCGACGCCCAGGCCCACCGGGCCGACCACTTCATCCTCTCCGGCGACCTCACCGCCTACGCCCTCGAGGGTGAGTTCTCCGGCGCCCGTCAGGCCCTGGGCCCGCTGGCGGATGACCCGCGCCGCTGCACCGTCATCCCCGGCAACCACGACGTCTTCACCCCGGGCAGCCACCGCACCGGCCGCTTCGCGCGCCACTTCGGCCACCTGCTGGAGAGCGACCTGCCCGAGCACCGTCGCGAGGGCTCCTTCCCCTTCGTCCGCCTGCTGGGCGACGAGGCCGCCGTGGTGGGCCTGCTGTCCGCCCGGGTGCCCGCCACGCCGGGCCTGTCCTTCGGGACCATTGGCCCGGCCCAGCTCGAAGGGCTGGCGGCCGTGCTGGCGGACTCCCGGCTGGATGGGCGGGCGGTGCTCGTCGTGGTGCACCACGCGCCCCTCACGTCCAAGGGCCGCGCGGACCGCTGGCACCACGGGCTGCGCGACGCCGAGGCCCTGCTGCGCCTGCTGCCCGGCCCCCGCTTCGCCGTGCTGCACGGCCACATCCACAAGCGCTACCACCACCCCGCCACCGCCGACCGGCCCCACATCTTCGGCGCCGGCTCCTCCACCGAGGCCGGCCACGAGGGCTACTGGCTCATCGAGGTGGCCGGGGGACGCGTCCTGGGAGGCCAGCCCCACACGCCCTCCCTGTGACAGCACCGCCCGGCGGCGGTAGAACCCGGGCCATGTCGACTCCGTCGCAGCCGCACCCGTCGCCCACGGACATCACCCTGGAGGAGTACAAGGCGCTGCGCGCCCTCCAGCGCGCCGTGGACGACCTCCTGGAGGAGAGCCTCCGGGAGCGAGAGAACCTCACCCAGTCCTTCCGCCGCTGCTTCCCGTCCGTGCTCGCGCTCACCGGGGCCCGCGCCATCGCCATCACCACCCGCGACGAGGAGCTGGTCGAGCAGACCTGGGGCGAGGGCGACTGGGCAGAGCGCTACCCGGGCTCGCTGCTGGAGGGGCCCTCCGGCGCGCGGAGCCTGGACGGCGACACGCTCGTCACCCAGGCGCTGGACGTGGCCGGCACCCGCGTGGGCACCCTGGGGCTGCTCTTCCCGGGAGACCACACCGCGCCCGCCGCCACCGCGCGCGCCCTGCGCGTGCTGGACCTCGTCGCCGAGCAGCTCGACACGGTGCTGTGCCTCGTGCACACCGCGTCGGAGAAGCACCAGCTCATCCTCCAGTGCAACGGCCACCTGGCCAACCCCGTCTTCGAGGCGGGCATGGACCAGGCCGTGCTGACGCTGGCGCGGCGCGTGCGGCTGCCCGGCTTCCTCCTGATGTACCGCGACGCGGTGCAGCCCCAGGTGCTGCACTACCGCACCTACCGCAACGGGCACCTGGAGTTCGAGAGCGGCGAGCAGCCCAGCCCCGCGCTGGAGAAGGCCATCCGCCAGCACGGCCCCCGGCTGCTCGCGGGCGAGGAGTCCGTGCTGCGCGGCCTGTTCGTCGGCCGCACCACCGAGGCGGTGCTCATCTCCGGCTCGGCCAGCAGCGAGCCACTGGGAAAAATCGTCCTGTGGAGCGACGAGGGCTTCTCCGCCTACGCCATGGACCTCATCCGCGTGCTGGCGTCCACGCTGAGCCAGCGCCTGCTGGACTACAACCGCGAGCGCATCCACCTGTCGCAGTTCTTCCCCAACGCCGTCATCGACGCGCTGCTGCAGGACCCGGACTACGCGCAGCACCTGCGCGCGCAGGACCAGGAGGTGGGCATCCTCTTCGCGGACATCAACGGCTTCACCCGCATCTGCGAGCACGGCTTCGACAGCCCGCGCAACATCGGCCGCTTCGTGGACGAGTGGAGCGAGCGCGCCGTGGCCTGCATCTGGGAGCACGGCGGCGTCTTCGACAAGATGGTGGGCGACTGCGTCATCGGCCTCTTCGGCCCGCCCTTCTTCAAGGGCTCGCGGCTGGAGCGCGCGCAGGCGGCGGTGCGCGCCGCGTGTGACATCCAGGCCTTCACCGCGTCGCTCGGCGCGCGCGAGGAGGTGGCCGCGCTGTGCCAGCGGGTGAAGCTGCCCGGGCTGGGCGTGGCCGTCGGCGTCAACCTGGCCAACGCCAACTGCGGCCTCTTCGGGCCCAACCGCCAGTACACCGCCTTCTCCAGCGGGATGAACCAGACGGCGCGCCTGCAGTCGCTGGCGGGCTTCCGGGAGACCTTGGTGATGGAGAGCGTGCGCGACGTGCTCGGCGGCTCACGCGAGCCCTTCTTCCAGGGCCTGCGCTTCGGACCGCTGACGGAGACGCCGGTGAAGAACGTGGCGCAGCCGCTGCGCCACTACCAGCTCACGCCGCTCAAGCCGTGAGCTGCCGGCCTGAGCCGCCCTCAGGCCTTGAGGTGCGGGGCCGCGTAGCGCCGGGAGAAGTGGATCCACCGGCGCTCGTCGACCTCCACCTGCCACTCGGAGTTGGGCGTGAGCGGCAGCCGCTGCTTGAGGAAGCTCTCCAGGTGGTCCGCCGCCTTCACGGGCGTGAGGCCGGGCGCGCGGAAGGCGATGTGCAGGTAGACGTCCAGCGTGGCGCCCACGTCCACGGAGGCGCAGATGCGCAGCGTCCCCACGCGGCGTTGGTACACCGTGTTCTGACCGGGCCATGCGGCGGGGTCTGTCTGCGCCAACGAGAGCCAGTTGAGCGGCTCGAGGATGAAGTCGAGCAGGTCGCTGCTCGCCTCGTCCATCGTCGTGTGCTCCTGGATGGAAAGCATCGCCCACCTCCCCGGGAACCGAAGCCGATGGAAAGAATGTGCCCACGTCCACCTCGCGTGCAAGGGGCACCAACCGCTTTCACCGCGGGTGTCCGTCAGCGACAGGACGCACACACGTGGGTGTGGTGCCGTGCCCGCACCTGGGTCAGCTCCACCCGTGCGCTCAGGGGCTGGTGGGAATTGAACGGCGCGAGCGCCGCTCCACCGTGGACTTGAGCTGCCCGCAGCCCGCGTCGATGTCGATGCCGCGGCGTTGACGCACGGTGCTGGGGACTTCGTAGGAGGCGAGCACGGCCTGGAAGGCGCGCACGGACTCCGGGCGGCTGGGCCCGCCGTCGTAGCCCACCGTGGGATTCAGGGGGATGACGTTGACGTGCGCGTCCATGCCCTCGAGCAGCTTGCCCAGCGTATGCGCGTGCTCCGACGTGTCGTTGCGCCCCTCGATGAGCGTCCACTCGAAGAAAATGCGCCGTCCGCGTTTCTCACTGTAGTACCGGCACGCATCCATCAGCTCGTCCAGGGGCCAGCGCCGTCCGGCGGGCACCAGCGCGGCGCGCTCCGCGTCGGTGGCGCCGTGGAGGCTGACGGCCAACTGCACGGGACGCGCCTCGTCCGCGAGGCGACGGATGCCGGGCACCACGCCCACCGTGCTGAGGGTGATGAAGCGCGGCCCCAGGGCCAGCCCGAGCGCGTCCACCAGCACGTCCACCGCGGCCAGCGTGTGCTCGTAGTTGTGCAACGGCTCGCCCATGCCCATCAGGACGACGTTGCGCAGCGCCTCGCCAGACTCTCGGAGGATGCGACTCACGTGGAGCACCTGGCCCACGATTTCGCCCGGCGTGAGGTGGCGCGACAGGCCCATCTGCCCGGTGGCGCAGAAGACGCACCCCATGGCGCAGCCCGCCTGTGTGCTGATGCACACGGTGGCGCGGCCCTTGAAGCGCATCAGCACGGTCTCAATCGTCTGGCCGTCGTCCAGGCGCAGCAGGAGCTTGTGCGTGTAGCCGTCGCTGCTGAAGCTCTCGTGGTGCGTGGCGAGCTGCCCCAGGCGGGCGCGCTGGCGCAGCGTGGCCAGCAGCTCTGGCCGCAGCCCCTCGACCTCGTCGAGCGAGCGGACCTGCTTGCGGTACAGCGCGCTCCAGAGCAGGTCGCGGTGGTAGGGGCCACACCCCCAGCCGGAGAGCAGCTCGCCCAGGGCGGGGCGCGTCAGGTCGTACAGGTTGATGGGCGTGTCGGACGTCATGGCCAGGGTGGGAGATAACACACGAGTCCGGCCGGCCGCTCCAGGCCCGACGGGCAGGCTGGCGAGCCCCGCCATCCCGGTGCCGGGGCAGGCGGCCATGCCCACCTTCGCCCCATATGGGTCTGGCCATCGAACAGGAGGAGTTCCGCCCGGAGGACTACGAGCGCTTCTCGCGGCGGCTCGAGGAGAGCCTGGAGGCGCTGCGCGGGCTGCTGGCGCGTCCGGGCTTCGGGGTGGGGAAGTGCACCATCGGCGCGGAGCTGGAGCTGTACCTCGTGGATGCCGGAGGCTTCCCGCTGCCGGTGAACCGGCAGGTGCTGTCGCAGACGGTGGACCCGCGGGTGACGCTGGAGCTGGACCGCTTCAACCTGGAGGTCAACCTGCGCCCGGGGCCGCTGGCGGGCCGCCCCTTCACCGCGCTGCGCGCCGAGTTCGAGGACACGCTGGGCGAGGTGCGGCGCGCGGCGGCCACGCAGGGCGCGCGCGTGGCCGTCATCGGCATCCTCCCCACGCTGCGCGAGGCGGACCTGGGCAGCGGCGCGCTGACGGGGATGCCGCGCTACCGGGCGCTGTCCGCCGCCATCCGCAAGCGCCGCGCCGCGCCCTTCCAGGTGTCCATCAAGGGCGAGGAGGCGCTGACGCTCACCTGGGACGACGTGACGCTGGAGGGCGCCAACACGTCGCTCCAGTACCACCTGCGCGTGACGCCCGCGCACTTCGCGCGCATGTACAACGCCGCGCAGCTGGCCACCGCCCCCGTGCTGGCGGTGTCCGGCAACTCGCCGCTGTTCCTGGGACGGAAGCTGTGGGACGAGACGCGGGTGGCGCTGTTCCGGCAGGCGGTGGACGACCGGGGCGAGCCGGGCGAGGGCGGCTTCCAGCCCCACGCGCGCGTGACATTCGGTCATGGCTGGGCGCGCGAGGGCGCCCACGAGCTGTTCGCCGAGTCGGTGGCGCTGCACCCGCCGCTGCTGCCGGTGCTGGGCCGCGAGTCGCCGCTGGAGCGCGTGAAGGCGGGCGCGCTGCCGGGCCTGGACGAGCTGCGGCTGCACCAGAGCACGGTGTGGAGCTGGAACCGCGCCATCTATGACCCCAAGGACTCCGGCCACCTGCGCATCGAGCTGCGCGCGCTGCCGGCGGGCCCCACGGTGGTGGACATGGTGGCCAACGGCGCCTTCCTCCTGGGCCTGACGCTGGCGCTGTCGGAGCAGGTGGACGCGCTGCTGCCCGCGCTGCCCTTCGTCCACGCGTGCGGCAACTTCATCCGCGCCGCGAGGCAGGGGCTGGACGCGGAGCTGCTCTGGCCCTCGGGGGTGGCGCCGAGCCCCCGGCCCGTGCCGGCGCTGGAGCTGGTGCCCCGGCTGCTGCCGCTGGCCCGGCGGGGACTGGTGTCGGCCGGGGTGGACGCCGCCGAGGCGGACGCCATGCTGGGCATCATCGAGCGGCGCGTGGCCCTGAAGCGCACCGGCGCGCGCTGGCAGCGGGAGGTGCTGGCGCGGCTGGAGGCGAACATGCCCCGCCAGGACGCGCTGGCGGCCATGCTGGAGCGCTACCTCCACCACGCCGCCTCCGGGGAGCCCGTGCACACCTGGCCCGTGGAGTGAGCCGGAGGTAGATAGGCGGGGTGAAAGGCGCGGATGAATATCCGCCTGCCTGCTGCGTCAGCGGACTGGCTGTGCCCCCGCCACGTCCCGCCTCCGGCCCCGCCCATGGTCCGACCCGTCCGACTGCTGCCCCTGCTCCTCCTGAGTGCCCTCTGCGCCTGCACCACGCTGCGCGGGCAGGCCGATGCCCTGGCCCGCCAGGGGCAGTACGTGGAGGCCGCCGCCCTCTACGATGACCTCATCCGGAAGAGTCCCCACGAGCCGGAGCTCGTCACCGTCCGGGATGACCTGCGGTGGAGGGCGCTGGAGCAGCTGCTGGGCAACGCCCGGCGCTTCCGGCTGGAGGGGCACGACGAGAAGGCGGAAGACGACCTCTTGCGCTTCCTCCAGCAGCGCACCGAGTGGAACGCCCGGCTGAACGGCGCCCTGGAGAGCTCGCTCCTGGAGGAGATGGAGGGGACGCACCAGCACGTGCGGCGGCTCATCGGCGTCCCCGCGCAGCAGGGGCTGGCGCTGACGGCGCAGCAGTCCCTCATCCGCAAGCGGCCGCTGCTGGCCTACCGGGAGATGGCCGTCATCCAGCGGGAGATGGAGTCCGTGGTGCTCCAGGCCGGCAAGGACGCCTGCCAGCGGCTGCGGTCCACCACCTCCGACGACACCGTCCACTGGAAGGAGCTGGTGTTCCGCTACTGCGGCCACTGGGGCGAGTACGCCCCGAGGCCGCCCCCCGCCCCGGAGCTCCATGGCCCGCCCGGCTTCCAGGCCGAAATGGAGGGGCTGAACGCCGCCCAGCTGGCACGCATGCAGGACCGGCTCACGGCGGCCTTCGAGGCCTCACCCTGGTTCTCCCCGGGCGCGCCGGCCCGCCCGGAGTTCTCCCTGAAGGGCCACTTCTCCACCGAGCGCGACAGCACCTCCGTCCAGCTCACCGCGCCCTATACCGAGAGCATCCCGTACACCGACCACGAGGAGCGCAAGGAGACCATCGAGGAGCCCTACACCGAGGAGGAGGAGTACACCGACAGCGAGGGCAAGAAGAGGACGCGCACCGTCACCAAGACGCGCACCTACACCCGCACCTACACGGTGCCCGTCACCAAGTACCGCGAGGAGTCGAGGACCTTCGAGTACCACGCCCTGCGCCTGTCGGTGGCCCACCGCGTCTCCCTGTCGGCCTCCGGCGTGCTGGACGCGGGGCGGGGCCCCGTCGTCTCCGTGCTGCAGGACCAGGCCTCCGAGTCCGCCTACGAGCACGACGTCACCTTCTCCGCGGGCAACGTGTCCCCCCAGCGCGCGTCCTTCACCCCGCCCCACGCCTGGCTCGACGGGAGGGTGGACGCGCTGGCGGCGCTCTTCTCCCGGCGGCTCGGCGAGCACTGGCGGGAGGCCTGGTGCTCGGGGCCCATGCCCACCCTGGAGGACGCGGCCCGGTGTGCCCGCTCCGGCGCCACGCTTCCCACTCCTGCGTACCGTGCGCTCTCAGAGGTCCTCGGGGAGGACGCGGCCCGGGTGCCCTCCCTCTTCGCGGCACCGTGACGCAGCGCACACCACGCGTTGGGTAGGTGCCGGTGTCATGACCGACCGTGTGGATTGTTCAGGAAATCTGACGTGAAATGTCAGGGGGAGCGGGCATAACGACACTGTCAAGCCCGCCCTCCAGTAGGGCATTGCCCACCCAGAGGACCTTATGCATCCAACCGATGTCCGAAGTCGTTCCAACCGAAGGACCCTCGCGATGTGGATGGTTTCATCTCTGGCGCTCGCGGGTTGCGGCGAGGCAGGGACGGAGGCCACCGCGTCCGAGGCGCTGAGTGCCGCGCGGACGCAGGCGCTGGAGACGTCCGAAGAGGGCATCGCCACCGAGCGGCGCATCATCGTCTACCCGTCGGCGATGGAGACGCCCGAAGAGGGCGTGGCCACCGAGCGGCGCATCATCGTCTACCAGCTGTCGGCGTCGACGTCGCTGTACATGGTCGACACGAAGGGGACCACGAGGCTGCTGGCGCTGCGCGCCGGCACGCCGGTGGTGTCTCCGGACGGCCGCAAGGTGGCGTACGCGAAGCTGCCGGACACGTGGGTGGTGGGCAGCCCGGTGCAGTCCGCGGAGCTGCACGTCGTCGATACGCGCAACGGCGTGAAGGACCGGCTGACGAGCGGCTATGACGACACCGAGCCGGTGTGGACGCCGGACGCGCGCAGCCTGTTGTTCCAGTCGACGCAGCGCACCCAGGGGGTGCCGGCGCTCTGGAAGGTCCGTGAGAACGGCAGCGGACTGCAGCAGGTGACCAACGCGAACTGCTCGCCGGCCGAGGCGGCCTTCATCCCCAACCCGGCCTCGAACACCACCGTGCAGTGGGGGCCGAACCAGCGCCGCATCATCGTCTACAGCACCACCGCCGAGACGAACGGCGACGTGCGCGTCATCGACTTCGACGGGCTGCTCAACGTGGAGAACGCCTACAGCCTGGGCCAGGGCTACGGGCCGAAGTGGACGGACCAGAACACCGTCGTCTACTCGCGCAAGGAAGGCTCGCAGGTCGTCCAGGTCGAAGTGAGCGTGGACTGAGTCCACGGGTTCTTGAAGTCACAGGCGTCGTCGCAGGGCAGTGAAGCGGTGGAGTGAAGCAGGAGTGGCCGCAGGCGGGCCGGCGCGGAAGCAGCGGAGCGCAGGCGCCCGAGGGGAGGGGCAACGGAGGCCCTCCCACGCCGCGGCCCGGCTTCACCCTCCACCGGAAGGTGGTTTCCTCCCCGCGCCGGCGAGGCTTCAGCCCTCGTCCTCGGCGCCCCGGCGCAGGCCGAGCATCCGCCGCAGCTCTCGTGCGGACTGGCGGCTCACCTCCACGGTGTGGCCCCGCAGGGTGCGCGCCAGGTAGCCGCCCGTCTCCAGCGGCTCCAGCCGGGCGACGTGGGAGAGGTTGAGCAGCGCGCGGCGGTGGACGCGGTGGAAGCGCTCCGCGGGCAGCTTCTCCGCCAGCTCGTTGAGGGTGAAGTCGGTGAGGAAGTCGCCCTGGCCGGTGAACACCGTCACCAGCTCGTCCTCCAGCGCCGCGTGCGAAATCGTCTCGGGGTCCACCAGGACGATGCCCTGGCGCGTGGGGATGGGCAGCCGCCCCAGGCCCTTCGGAGCCGAGGCCACCGCGGGCCGCTCGGCGCCCGTCGCCAGGGGCTCTCTCGGAGCGTCCTTCGCGGCCACCGTGGTCTCCGTCCCCAGGCGGGCGCGGGCGCGCTCCAGGGCCTTCTGCAGCCGCGCGGGCTCCACGGGCTTGAGGACGTAGTCCACGGCGCCGTGGTTGAAGGCCTCCACGGCGTGCTCGGCGTGGGCGGTGCAGAGCACGACGCGCGGGCGCCCCTCCGGCAGCAGCGCCAGGGCATCCAGGCCGCTCAAGCCCGGCATGTGGATGTCCAGCAGCACCACGTCCACGCCGCCGGCGCGCACGGCGGTGAGCACGGCCTCGCCGTCGGCGGCCTCGCCGCACACCTCCACGTCGGGGAGCGCGGCCAGCAGGCGCGACAGGCGCTTTCGGGCGAGCAGCTCGTCATCGGCGATGAGGACACGCAGGGGCGGGCTCACGTGAGGACTCCAGGCAGGGGGCCCGAGCGGGGCAGGGTGACGGTGACGCGGGTGCGGCCTTCATGGCTGGCGAGCGACAGCCGGGCCCGGCCGCCATAGGCCAGCGCCAGGCGGCGCTCCACGGTGGGCAGGCCGGCGCTGCCCTCGCGGGGGCCCTTGGAGGCGCCGGGGTTCTCGATGGCCACCTCCACCTCGCCCTCGCGCACGGAGACGTCCAGTGACAGGCGCCCGCGGTGGCCGGCGGCGGGGCCGTGCTTCACGGCGTTCTCCGCCAGCGGCAGCAGCACCAGCGGCGGGACGTGGACGTCGCCCGTGTCGGAAGGAACGTTCATTCCGAGCTGGAACAGCTCCGGGTCCCTCAGGAGGTGCAGGTCGAAGAGGGTGCGCATCAGCTCCAGCTCCTGGGCCAGGGGCCAGGTGGCGCTGCGCACGCCGGCGAGCACGGAGCGGAGCATGGTGGACAGCCGCAGCACGGCGGCCTCGGCCACGGCGCCGTCCTCGCGGCACCACTCGGCGATGGCGTTGAGCGTGTTGAAGAGGAAGTGCGGGTCCAGGTGGCTGCGCAGGGCGAGCAGCTGGGCCTGCTCGGCCTCCAGGGCGAAGCGGGCGGCGCGGGCGCGCTCCTTGGTGAGGCTCTCCTCGAAGCCGATGTCGCGGCCCAGGCCCCAGCCGCCCACCAGGAAGAGGGCGCCGCAGATGGCCAGGTTGATGCGCTGCGTGAGGAAGGTGGGCCCCATGCCCAAGAGCTGCGGCACCACGAAGCCGGAGGTGAGCACCACGCCGCAGCCCACGGTGGCGTAGAGGAGCAGGCGGATGCCGCCGTGGCTCAGGTCCAACCCCTCCGGGAAGAGGACGCGGTAGGACACCGGCGCCACGGCCACGAACAGCAGGCACATCAGCACGCCCAGGTAGACGGCGAGCGGCTCCCGGCTGAAGCGCGCCTGGGCCACCACCAACGGGGCCGCCACCAGGAGGATGGGCAGCAGCCGCCTGGGCTCGACGAGGGCCCGCAGGGTGGCGCGGACGATGGAGGCTTCCGGAGACTCCGACATGCTCCAGCGGAAGCCTACACCGCCCCGCTCAGGACTGCCCGGGGGCCTCCTCCAGCTCGGCCTCTGTGGCGTCGAGCAGGATGCTCCCGATGAGGACGACGGGGAAGAGGAGGATGGCGGCGAGGACGAGGACGGGGGTAGGGAGGGTGAGCATGGTGGGCTCCGGACTCCGGGAAGCATGCCTGTGCAGTCTGACGTGCTTTCCCTGGCTTCGCTGACGCCCCCGGCCCGAGCGGTCGCTACCGGACAACGAAGGGTCGCCCGGCCTATGTCGCGGCCAGCGCGTCCCCCAGCTGCGCCCCGTTGCGGATGCAGTCGTTGAGGCCCACACCTTTATATGCGTTCCCGGTGAGGTGCAGCCCGGGCCAGCGCTGGAGCGCCGCGTCGATGGCGGCCATCCGCTCCAGGTGCCCCACGTTGTACTGGGGAATGCCCAGCGGCCAGCGGATGACCTCCCGGAAGGACGGGGTGGCCGTCACCCCGGCCAGCGCCCTCAGCTCGTCGCGGGCCAGCGCCACCAGCGCGTCCTCGTCCAGCTTCACCAGCTCCGGCTGACGCGCCCCGCCCACCATGCACGTGTAGAGGATGCGGCCGCCCTCCGCGCGGAAGGGGAACACCGTGGATGCGTGGATGGCGCCCAGGAGCCGCCGCTTCTCCCCGGAGGGCACCAGGAAGCCGAAGCCGTCCGGCGCCGGCGTCGTGCCCGGCTCGAAGCCCAGCTGCACCACGGCGACGGGCGCGTAGGCAATCTCCCCCACCTTGTCGGCCAGCGGCGCATCCAGCGGGCGCAGCAGCGCCACCGCCACGTGCGCGGGCACCGCGAGCACCACCTGGCTCGCGGCCAGCTCCGCGCTCCGGCCGTGCTCGTGCACCTGGAGCTTCCAGCCGCCCTCCACCCGGGCCAGTCCCTCCAGCCGCGCGCCCGTGTGCGCGGCGTCTCCCAGGGACGTGGCCAGCGCGTCGATGAGCGTCTGCAGGCCCCCGTCGAACGTGCTCAGCGCGCCGCTCAGCTTCGGCGGTGCGGACGTGTCACCCGCGGGCAGGGCCTTCTGCTGCGCCTTCTGGGCCTTCTGCGCGCGGATGGCGCCGAGGATGAGGCTGCGGTGCTCGCGCTCCAGCTTCACCAGGGGCGGGAAGGTGGCCGCCACGCTGAGCCGCTCCACGTCGCCCGCGAAGATGCCCGTCTGCACCGCGTCCAGCAGCACCTCCGTCGCCCGGCGTCCCAGGTGCCGGCGGCCGAACTGCGCGAGCGACTCGTCCACGCCTTGGGGCGCGCGGCCGGTGAACAGCTCCCCCAGGACGCGCAGCCGCGCGCCGAGCGGGAGGATGTCCGACGTGAGGAACGCGGGCGGCGACGCCGGCACCGACCGGAGTCTGCCCTGCGTGTAGACATAGCGACGCTTCGCCGCCGGGTCCGCCACGCGGATGCGCCCTTCGACGCTCAGCGCCTTCGCCAGCTCGCGCGTGGCCGGCTCGCGGTCCAGGAAGCTGTTGGGGCCCTGCTCCACCAGGTACCCGCCCCGCACACGCGTGCCCACCGCGCCCCCGAGCCGTGCCGAGGCCTCCAGGAGCACCACATCCCTACCGCGCGACCGCAACCGGTGAGCCACCACCAGTCCGGAAATCCCACCTCCCACGACGGCGACCGTCATTTCCTGTTCCTTCGCGAAGACTGCATTCAACCGCCACGGTGCAATCCTCTCATGAGAGCAATGTATTCGCTGACCACCGTGCATTCCCCTCCCATACCCGCCACTCGTCAACAGCCGCCTTTTGCCAGCAGGGTTCATTCGGCGCGTTAATGCACCTCATGCGCTACGTCATCACTGGTGCCAGCAGAGGGATTGGTCTCGAGTTCGTCCAGCAGCTTCTCCGGCGCGGAGACACCGTGGAGGCAGGGGTCCGCTCTCCCGAGGGCGCGCGCCGGCTGGAGCCGCTCGCGCGCGAGTCGGGCAACCGCCTGCGCATCCACGCGCTCGACGTGGAGAGCGACGCGAGCATCCGCTCCTTCGCCGCGGATGTCTGTGCTTCACCGGTGGATGTGCTCATCAACAACGCGGGTGTCATCGGCCTCTGGTGCGCACTGACGGACGTGGACTACGCGGACATGGCGCGTACCTTCGCCATCAACGCCCTGGGGCCCCTGCGCGTCACCAGCGCGCTGTTGCCCGCCCTCCGCCGGGGCGCCGTGCGCAAGGTGGCGCACGTGTCCTCGAACATGGGCTCCGTCACCAACAACACCGACGGTGGGGCGTACGCGTACCGCATGTCCAAGGCCGCGCTGAACATGGGCGTGCGCACCCTCGCCAATGACTTGCGCGCGGAGGGCTTCGTCACCGTGGCGCTGCACCCCGGCTGGGTGCAGACGGACATGGGCGGCCCGCAGGCGACGCTGCCGGCGCCGGAGTCCGTGCGCGGCCTGCTGCGGCTCATCGACGGGATGGGGCCGGAGCACAGCGGCCGGTTCTTCGACTACCAGGGCGCGGAGCTGCCCTGGTAGGAGGCTGCCGCGCTACGGGTACAGCATCTGCGTGCGCCAGCCGTCGCCCTCGCGCAGGTAGACGTGCCGGTCATGGAGCCGGCTGGGGCGCGAGTGCCAGAACTCGATGCGCTCGGGCACCACGCGGAAGCCGGACCAGTGCGGCGGGCGGGGCACGGCGGCGCCATGGTAGCGCTGCTCCACCTCCGCCACCCGCGCGTCCAACTCCTCGCGCGTGGGCAAAGGGCGGCTCTGGAGGCTGGCCCATGCGCCCACCTGGCTGCCGCGCGCGCGGCTCTGGAAGTACGCGTCCGCTTCCTCCTCGGACACGCGCTCCACGCGCCCCTCCACCCGCACCTGCTCCTCCAGCGGCTGCCAGAAGAAGCACAGCGCCGCGTACGGGTGGGCCAGCAATTCGCGGCCCTTGCGGCTCTCGTAGTTGGTGAAGAAGACGAAGCCGCGCGCGTCGAAGTCCTTCAGCAGCACCACGCGTGCGCTGGGGCGTCCGTCCTCTCCCACGGTGGCCACCACCATGGCGTTGGGGTCCACGGGAATTGCCTGCTTCGCCCGCTCGAAGTGGGCCGCGAAGCGCTGGATGGGGTCCGGAGGAATCTGCACGCGCGCAACATATGGGACGGACGTCCCAGGCGCACGTTCGCGGTTGACTCGCCCGTGCCACACGTCAATGTGGGCGCATGAAGATTCTCTTCATCTCCTCGGAGGTGGCCCCGTTCTCCAAGACGGGGGGCCTGGGAGACGTGGCCGGGGCGCTGCCCGCCGCGCTCGCCTCGCTGGGCCATGACGTCAAGGTCGTCACCCCGCGCTACCGCGGCCTTCGCGACGCGGCGCGGCTCACCCCCACCGGCCAGTCCCTCGTGGTGCGCTTCCCGTCCGGCGAGGCCTCCGGCCCCATCCTCTCCGCGCGCCTGTCCGACAACCTGGAAGTCCTCTTCCTGGAGAACGCGTTCTTCTACGGCAACCGCGACGGCCTCTACGGTGACGGCGCGGGCGAGTTCGGCGACAACCCCCGGCGCTTCGCCTACCTGTCCGTGGGCGCGCTCCAGGCGGCGCAGCGGCTCGGCTTCGTGCCGGACATCGTCCACGCCAACGACTGGCAGACGGGCCTGGTGCCCGTGGCGCTCCAGCGCGCCTTCCGCGCCACCGCGCTGGGCCGCGCGAAGAGCGTCTTCACCATCCACAACCTCGCCTACCAGGGGCAGTTCCCCAAGGACACCATGGGGGACCTGGGCCTGCCGTGGGACTTGTTCACCGCCGAGGGCGGCCTGGAGTTCTACGACGCGGTCAACTTCCTCAAGGGCGGGCTCGTCTTCTCCGACGCGCTCACCACCGTGTCCCCCACCTACGCCCGGGAAATCCAGACGGCGGAGCAGGGCTACGGGCTGGACGGCCTCTTGCGCCGCCGCGCCCACCGGCTGCACGGCATCCTCAACGGCATCGACGCGCACGAGTGGGACCCTCAGACAGATTCCTTCCTCCCGGCGCGCTACGGCCCGCGGAGCCTGGAGGGCAAGGCCGTGTGCAAGCGCGATTTGCTGGCGCGCTTCGGGCTGCCCCCCGGGGACGCGCCGGTGTTCGCCATCGTCAGCCGGCTGGCGTGGCAGAAGGGCATGGACCTGCTGCTGGACGTGCTGCCCACCGCGCTCCAGGCGGACATCCGCTTCGTCGGCGTGGGCAGCGGCGAGCGCCACCTGGAGGAGGGGCTGGCCGCCCTGCAGGCCCGCTTCCCGGAGCAGGTCTCCATTCGCGTCGGGTTCGACCCCGGGCTCTCCCACCAGGTGGAGGCCGGGGCGGACTTCTTCCTCATGCCCAGCCGCTACGAGCCCTGCGGGCTGAATCAGATGTACTCGCTGCGCTACGGCACGGTGCCCATCGTCCGGGCCACGGGCGGGCTGGCGGACACGGTGGAGGGGGGCCTGGACGGCAACGGCATCCTCTTCGAGGCCTTCCACCCGGCCGCCCTGCTGGGCGCCATCCGCCGGGCCCTGGCCCTCTACGCGGACGCCCCCCGGCTGGACGAGTTCCGCCGCCGGGGCATGGACAAGGACTTCTCGTGGACCGTCTCCGCCCGCCGCTACGAGAGCCTCTTCCGCGAGCTCCTTGCGGAATAATGGGTGCGGACGGAAATTCGCAGTAGGATTGAGACGTGGCGGAAGCTCCGGACCTGGGCGGTTATGAGGTGGTCGGCCGGTTGGCAGTCGGCGGCATGGCCGAGGTGTACCAGGCGCGCGCCCGGGCCACGACGCAGCGCTCTCCGGGGGAGCCCGAAGAGGTCGTCATCAAGCGGCTGCACCCGTCGTTCCGCGCCGACACGGCCTATGTGAAGGCCTTCGTCGACGAGGCGAAGCTGACGGTGCGCCTGCGCCACCCGAACATCGTCCGCACCTTCCGCCTGTTCAAGGCGGGGGCGGACTACCTGATGGTGCAGGAGCTCGTGAGTGGCCGGACGCTCGGCTACATGCAGGAGCTGCTGCTCAAGGCCGGCGCGGCGATGCCGCCCGAGTCCGCCTGCTACATCGCCTGGTGCCTGCTCAAGGCGCTGGACTACATCCACCGGGCGAAGGTGGGGGAGAACGGCGCCACCATCGTCCACCGCGACGTGAACCCGGCCAACATCCTGCTGGGCATCAACGGCGACGTGAAGCTGACGGACTTCGGCGTGGCGGAGGTGGAGGGGCTGATGCGCGGCGACGCGGGCGCGCTGCGCGGCACGCTGCCGTACATGAGCCCGGAGCAGGTGCTGGGGCAGCCGGTGGACGCGCGCTCGGACCTGTTCTCGGTGGGCGTCATCCTCTGGGAGCTGTGGGCCAGCCGGCGCCTGCACACGGGCGACAGCGAGGCGGACCTGATGCACCGGGTGCGCGACGCGCGGGTGCCGCTGCTGTCCACGGTGACGCCGGACCTGCCGGACTACGCGGTGCAGGTGGCGCGCAAGGCGCTCTTCGCGGACCGGGCGCGGCGCTTCCAGACGGCGGCGGAGTTCATCAAGGCGCTGGAGGCGCTGGCGCGCCGCTCGGGCTGGCCCCTGACGGTGGAGGCGCTCCAGCCTCTGCTGGGCGGCTGATGCGCTCGCGGCGGGCCGTGCTGGCGCTGCTGGCGGGCGGCGTCCTGTCGGGGTGTCTGGGCGCGGTGCCCTTCCGGCCCCGGGCCTACGACGCGGCGGTGCGCGTGGAGGCGGTGGCCGTGGACTTCCGGCCGGACGGCTCCGGCGTGCTCGACCTGGCGCTGGAGGTGGGCAACCCCGCCTCGGACGCGGCCTCGGTGTCCTCGGTGGACTTCGAGCTGTGGGTGGACGGGCGGCGCGTGGCGTCGGGCGCGCAGCAGGTGGCAGTGGCGCTGGCGGAGGAGGGGCGCATCCCGCTGCGGGTGCTCTTCCCGCTGGCCAGCGAGCCCATCACCGCGGGCACGGAGCCGGTGGCGCGCGCGGTGCGCGTGCGGGGCGGGGTGGTGCTGCGCTTCGGCGGCACGGAGCGGCGCGCCCCGTTCCAGGACGAGCGCGTGCTGCGCCTGGCCTACGTGCCGCCGCTGTCCGGGCCGGACGGGGACTGAAGGCTCAGGACGTTCCGCTCTTGGCGGCGGCCTCCGGGCGCGGCTCCCGGGGCGTGGGCTCCTTGCCGTCGCGCGGCAGGCCGTCCTTCGGCTCCTTGCCGTCCTTCCCGTCCTTGGACGTGCTGGCCTTCAGGCGCGTCATCCGCACCCGGTCGATGCGGGGGCCTTCCTTGGAGGCCACCACGAACTGCCAGCCGGTGTAGGTGAAGCGCTCGCCCACGTCCGGCAGGTGGCCGGCGAGCGACGAGAGGAAGCCGCCCAGCGTGTCGAAGTCGCCCTCGGGCAGGGGGAAGCCGAAGGCCTGGGTGAAGGCGTCCACCTCGAGCGCGGCGTCCACCAGGAAGCTGCCGTCGGCCAGCTTCTCCACCTGCTTCTCCTCCACCTCGAACTCGTCGCCGATGTCGCCGACGATTTCGCGGAGGATGTCCTCCAGCGTGACGACGCCCATGAAGCCGCCGTACTCGTCCACGACGATGGCCATGTGAATCTTGCGCTTCTGCATGTCCCGGAGGAGGTCGCCGATGGGCTTCATCCACGGCACGAAGTGCGCGGGGCGGATGATGTCCTGCAGGACGATGAGCTCCGGGTGCTGGAGCAGGGGGATGATGTCGCGCGCGTGCAGCACGCCGATGATGTGGTCCACGTCGTCGCGGTAGACGGGGATGCGCGAGTGGTTCTCCTCGGCGAGCAGCCGCAGCAGCTCCTCGGACGTGATGGTGATGTCCACCGTCACCACCTCCGTGCGCGGCACCATGACGTCGCGGCAGCGCTTGTCGGACAGCTCGAAGATGGAGCGGATGAGCTGCGGGGCGCTCTTGTCCACCTCGTTCTTCGCGGCCTGTGCGGCCAGGAGCTTCTCCAGCTCCTCCAGCGGCGGAGGCGGGGGCTCGAAGCGCAGCGTGCGGCCGAAGGTGCGCGCCACCAGGTTGAGCACCCCCAGCGTCAGCCGCATGGGCGGGTAGAGCAGGAGCACCAGCATCGACACCAGGCCGGACAGCCGCATGGCCCAGCGCTCCGGGTTGGCGTTGGCCAGGCCGCGCATGGTGACTTCCATGAGGCTGGCGAGCACGCCCACGAAGAGGGCGCCCGCGGCCACGGTGGCCACCGGCAGCCAGGCGGCCTCGCCGTAGCGAGTCATATCCAGCATGCGCGGCGGCACGAAGGCGCCGATGGCGGCGGCGAGGAAGCCGCTGAGCAGGGTGCCCAGCCTCAGCGCGGTGGCGGTGGCCTCGCGGTTCGTCTTGTGGCGCAGCACCCGCCGGCTGGCCGCGCCGGGCTGGGTCTCCGCCAGCTCCTGGGCGCGCAGGTCCGAGGTGCCGTAGAGCGCGGATTCCGCCGCGGCGACCATGGCCCGCACGAAGCACAGCACCAGGCAGGCGACCCAGAGGGTCCAGGTAGGCATAGAGGCACTCTCTTATCCCGTGCTAGGGGTGTGTTCCACTCCGCCGGAGCCCTGATGCCCGCTCGAATGTATTCCGTTGGAGCATTCCTGGCCTTCCTCGTTCCGGCGGTGGCCGGCGCGTGGCCGGTGGACCTGTCCGTCTCGCTGGAGCCCGGCAAGGAGCGCTTCCACAAGCTGGCCACCGTCGACTGGGTGGAGGTGGAGGACGCGGCCGTGGCCACCGCCGAGCTGCTCCCGGGAACGAACGAAGTGTTGCTCACCGGGCACTCGACGGGGCGCACGCACCTGCTGCTGTATGCCGAGGGGCGCTTCGCCGTCTGGCGGCTCACCGTGGGGACGCCGCCGCCCGAGGACGTCCCGGCCCGGCTGGCCGCCGCGCGCAAGGCGTGTCCCGACTTGAAGGCGACGGAGGGTGAGGAGCGCTCGCTGTCCGCCACGGTGAAGAACGCGGGCTGCCGGGCGGCGCTGCTGGAGCTGCTGCGCACGGACGCGTACGTGGCGCGCGAGCTGGAGCTGACGTTCGACGTGCCGGTGCTGCAGGAGCAGCTCGCCTCGGTGGGCGCCGGGCTGCAGCCCCTGGGGCTGGAGGCGCGCTACAGCGGCGCGGGCGTGGTGCTGACGGGCTCCGCCACGCCGGAGGTGCACCGCCGCGCGCTGTGGGAGCTGTTCCGCCGCTCCGTGGGGCGGGTGCCGCTGGAGGACCGGGTGGAGGTGAAGGCCCCCGAGTCCCCTCCGGACGCGGGCACGGCGGACGCGGGCACGGCCGTGAAGCCGGAGCCGGTGATTCCGGTGGAGGTGTTGCCCCAGCAGCCGAAGCGGAAGGGCAAGCGCTGAGCGTCGTCCGACGTCTGTGCGCGTGGGCGTCTTGTTGTATGACGGCGGCCTCTTCGACGGGAGGAGCCGATGATGTCCGGAGGCTGGCTGGGTTCGCGGGCGCTGGTGCTGGGGGTGGCGCTGCTCGCGCCCCTGGGAGTGCTCGCGCAGGATGATGGGGAGGCCGTGAGCTTCCCGCCCCTGGAGACGGAGCCGGAGCGCGGCTGTCCGACGAAGAAGCTGGAGCTGGTGCCCTTCACCGCGCGCGCCGCGGTGGGGCTGTCCGGTGGCGGGTGGCTGGTCCACCAGGCCGTCATCCCCGGCGCGAAGGACACCTTCTTCCCGGGCACCGAGGCGGAGCGCTCCGGCGTGAAGCTGGTGCCGCCGGAAGAGGCGCGCAAGCTGGGCGCGCCGGACCCCACGGTGCCGCTGTGGGTCTTCGGCAAGGCGGACTCGGCGCCCTGCCGCGCCCTGCCGACGACGTGGTGGGCGGCGCGGATGGGCACGCCCGAGGAGCGCCAGACGTACCTGCTGGCCGAGCTGCAGGTGGAGTGCGACTTGCTGCCTCCGGGGCGCCTGTCCGGCACGCCCGTGGCGGTGCGGCAGAAGGACGCGCCCACGGGGTGCAAGCTGCGCCGCGCCAACGACAACGACGAAGGCAAGGCCGGCGCGGGACTGCCGCTGGAGCTGGTGGACTTCGTGCCGGACAAGGACTGCGAGGCGCCCGAGTGCGTGCGCCTCTGGGAGCGCTTCAGCGCCCGGTGGGACGACGACAGCGCGGTGCACGACCTCACGGTGTCGTGGATGGAGCGGGGTGGGAAGAAGGACCCGTGTGACTGGAAGACGGAGGACCTGCCCCTGCTGCTGCTGCGTCCGCCCGGGGCGCTGGCGCCCTTTCCGCTGAAGGGTGGCGGCTCGTTCTTCGGCGGGCTGTACGACAGCGGCGGGCTGCGCACGGTGCTCAGCCGCCACCTGGGCGTGCTGTATGCCCATGACGCCGCGAAGCCGAAGGCGGCGCCGAAGTCCGTGCGCTACGCCACGCCCACCGAGGAGGACCTGGTGACGGCGAAGCGCACGCTGTCTCCCTGCAAGCGCTGAGGCGGGATAGATGTCCCACGCTCATCGGGCCAGCATGGAGCAGCGGATCGAGGCTCTGTTGACGCCACCCGGTCATATCTGTGTCAGGGATGCGCTTCGGGGCGGGTACGAGTCCCGTACACTAGAGCTACAGCGCCTGCTTGCACTGCCGCTCGATGTGCTCCAGTTCCTCACGCAGGCTTAGTGCAAGGACGTTGCTTACGAGTGGAGGGAGAAGCCCTGCCTGCTTATGTCAGCCCGGTTCAACTTAGCGCCACGTTGGCGCGCACTACAGCGACACTCTCGACAGACTCAGGGGCTAGGGTGGATCTAGAGCCGAGTCTTCACAGTAGCTAGGGCACGAGCGCCTGCCTGCTCGTTTGCACACAAAGTAGGCACGAGGGCCGCCCTTGCGTTTCAGGACGACCGGCCGTGGCTACTGAGGTCGTTCACTAGGTGTGAACGGATTCCTCACTACGAGGAGATGGCTGCTTCTCGCTGGTCGACCGCTGTTTACCCGCTGAGCGACGAGCACGCTCAGCAAGCAAAGTCACTGCTTGGTCCACTGACAGCTCTGTAAGGGCCTTCTCATCGAAGTCGATGACCTGTGTGCTTCTGCCTTTCCGCGTCGACTTCAGGCGAAGGCTGAACATGTGAGCACCTATCTTTCCACCGGAGCCTACCATAGCGCCGCGCCGATATAACCAGCGAGGAGCAAACTCTCAACAATGGGCCCCAGAACAGGGTCGGTATCGACCTGCACACCATCGAGCATGGCTGCTAAGTTCTTATCGACGACATCGATGTTGATTACCCCAACTACTGAGCTCTTTCTTCCCGGTATAGAAGCCTTCTTGATCATGGGGACGCTGAGGACCCAATGCACATGGGATGTGCTCTTGAGCTGAGACTCGGACATTCCCCACGGTGACTTGAATCGCCACCATCCGCGCAAGTGCTCGCCTGCACGGCTGCGCCCTTGGGCCACTGGGCGCCTCAGCCGCATCGCCTCGCCTGCGACGCCTTGTCCGCTGAAAAGCGTCAGGTCCACATCTTCGTGGTAGTCCTCGAAACCCGACTGATGGACGAACTCGAAGTCCTTCCTGAGCCAAAGCCCTCGAATAGTCCTGCGAGGTACCATCACTGTTACCCGGGCAAAACTCTTCGCTACGGGCGTATCTTTGGCCTGCGCAGCGTAGGCCTTCTTGAAGGCCTCGAAAATTGGTGCGAGTTGAACACCTAGGACCGTCTTTCGCACCTCGACGATCTCTAGCGTCGGCAACTGAACCTCAACAACTTGATAGATGAAGTTGAGGAGCACCCCCAGCACAAGGATCTCAAGCTGGACGCTGAGTTTGCAAGTCGCCGGCCCCCCCAGTGCGAGCGTGCAGATGGAGGGGACCTCTTGGCGCAGCAGATCGAAGGCTCCCTCCAACTGGATCGTGGCGGCTATTGCTCCAGGGACAATAACGAGGAGGTTGTTGAGGACGATGCGCGCCCATTTCGCCATATGTGAACCGAGAGGTGCGCAGGCCCGGATTGGCAGGCGCAGCATGTAGCGACTAGAGAATCAGTCTAGCCAGAGCGATGCAGTTAGATCCTACGGCGCTCGGGCCAAACTCGTGACCCAAGAAGTGCGCCAGCCTAGGGGCGCGATGAAGGGGGCACAGAGCGCAAGGTCAGCCCCCATTGAGCCTCAACACTGAGCGAAGACTCTGTGTTTACACAAGGCCTCGCTCCATTGATGAAACCAGCACGCCCGCTCAGGGCCAAGCCATCGCGGAACGTGCATGGTCTGTACTGTTAACCTCGTGGCAGAGGGACTTGGACACTGAGTGGTACGAGCGGCCGGAGCTGCGTGCGGTAATGCTGCAGGATGCGGTTGTAGAGGTCCGGCATCCCGGGGCAGCGAACCGTCACTACGAGCGCATAAGGGACGTTAGTCGCCCCCTTGCTGGGGGCTCCTCCTTCTCGGGCGTTGTAATGCACCTCGAAGTAGGGCTCGACCAGGTCCGCCTCGTTAAAGCGCCGCTGCGCATGGCGAGTCGTCTCCCATTTATGCGCGTTGCGCAGGTCCTGCTCAGTGGCATAGGCCTTCTTGGCAGTGAAGAAGGAGTCTGCCTCTGCGACAGGCCTCTTGGCTTTGGGGTTAGCCAACTTCTTCGAATTCGGGCGGAAGGTGATGTCGAGGCCAGCGCGCGTGTACGCCAGCGGATCCTCTGGGTCCGTCGGTGACGCGAAACAAAACGTGGCGGTGATCTCGACCTTTTCACCCTTAATTCCGCCGGGCGGGATCGGGATGGGCATACGCATGTAGCTCCCGGGCACAAAAATTCCCTGGTAGAGAATACGGGCCTCGCCCGAGCCGCATACAAGCAACTCATTCGGGTCCTGAGGGAAACGCCCCCAGCCAACTTCAGTTACCGGCTGTCGACCGCGCTCCGTCCCATGCACCATTAGCGTACGCAGGGCGAGAGAATGAAGGACCGGCCCGAGTTCGGCCCGCATCATCAACGCAGTCCGCATGGCGTTCGGTGCCGAGATGCTCGTTCCGTATACGCCGCGCAGCTTGCCGTGCGGGTCTGCCAACGCGAAGAAAGGCGTTTTGTCGGTGCCTCCGAACGCCACGCCGTCCGGCTTCATGCGACTACGTCCAGTCCCGTAGGAACTGTAGCCAGCCCGTCGCCATGCCTTCTTCATCGAGTCACACGCGCCTACGACCAAGGCATTGACAGAATCCGCAGGCGACTGAACACGCTCCATCCCGCTGTCGGCCGGGTGATGGCCACCGTTGCCAGACGCAACGGTCACGAACGTATCTCCTGTGGCTAGGTGCTGGTCGAGGATGGCGGTCCAAGGGTGGACTTCGTCATCCACCACAGGTAATGCGGCGCCTATGCTCAAGTTGACGAAGCTGTGAGAGCGGCGGTTCAGGAAGTTCTGCACCCGCCCGAGCACTCGGTAGTAGTTGCGGCTATGGTCCTTTTCGTCGCGCGCGTCCACCACTTGGAAATGGTCCACAGAAGCAGGGGGCGGAGGGGGCGTCTTACCGGGCTCGATTGGCCCGAACAGAAGAGCGGAGGTCACCTGGAGGCCGTGGGCGAGTTGATCGACGGTTGGCTTCACCACGTTGCCGATGCTGTGACTGGTGACCCACGGGCTGAGTACGGAATTGGGCGGCACTCCGCCATCGAGCACAGCTACGCGGAGCGCTTGGCTGGCGGCGGTTGCCGCCGGTAATACGGCCGTGGCGGTCGGCTCAGACTTGAGCACCTTGGTCGAATCCGGCCAGAAGGCGCGCAGCACGGGCAATGGGCGGATAACGCGCAGGAAACTGAAGGCTGCGATGCGTTCGACAAGTTCACGAGGGGCGTCCAGGGCTATGAAAGTCAACCCTCCCACCTGAATTCGCTCCTGCAACTTGTCGTTGATTCCCAGGCTGCGGAGATAGCGGTGGAACCCCTCAAGAATGAATCCCCCGGTTACCGCGTCTGCATGCAGAACAACTTCGATCGCCATGTGGCCCGAGTGCTGTTCAGTGAATCCGCGCAGCTTGTCTTCCACATGGGGCAGGCGCACGTCTTCCAGTCGCACAAGTTGGTCGAACCGGCCGCCCTCAGTCCAGCGAGGTAGCTCTTTAGCCCAGCGGCGGAATACATCGCGCTCTCCCGCTACGAAGAGTTCGGAGGTAACAGTTGGCCTGCTAGCTCCTTTGGTGATCGCAGGCGTGATCGTTCGAGGTCGGCTGCCGACCATGTCCAGTTGCAATTCCTTGAGGAGGCCCCCGGGGAAGTAGCTCTTGGCGATGAATGCCGGGTGCAAGGTCAACAACGCGACCGCGCGATCTTCTGGGAAGAGGGCATCCGGCGCCTGCTCCAACGCGGAGGACAACTGTGCAACGCGCGGGCTTAGTCGCGCGCGCGCCGGCAGGAACTTGTACGGTGTCCACTTCTCCCCGGGGTTTCGGAGTGGAGGAAGGATGCGGGTTACGAGCCGCTCGCCCTCGCCAATTAAGAAGTTCTTCATGTCCGCCATGTCATCTTCCCCCTTTTAGTGCGACTGTTTACCCTGCCGACGCTGCGCGCTCCGGATAGTCCCGCGGCTCGTACCAGTCAGCTTGGAAGCGGTGCGCTGGGAAACGCCCGCCTGCACCAGCGTCGCGCTCAAGCTCTTCCGCGCTTTTTTATCAAGCTGGCCTGTCCGCTCCTGCATTAGAGCAAGCAGTGCCTCCTGCACGGGCGACCCATGAACTAGTGCATTGCGCACGGCTCGCTGGAAGTCGCGCGCAATGAGCGCGTGGCTCTGCCCTCGAAACAGCAGAGCAAGAGCGGGCGCAATCTGTCCAACATCCACTTCGGGGCGACGAGCGAGCAGGTCGGCAACAAGCTCGCGCACAGTATCGTCGTCCGGTAGAGGGAAGTCGATCACTCGCTCGAATCGTCGCCACACCGCCGGATCAAGCAAGTCCGGGTGGTTCGTGGCGCCAATGAGTAGACCTGAGACGGGCCACTCGTCGATTTCCTGGAGGAGCACCGTAACGAGTCGCTTGAGTTCGCCCACCTCACCACCGTCATCTCGACGCTTAGCGATTGCATCCAGTTCGTCCAGCAACAGAACGCACTCGACGCCCTTCGCGTAGTCGAGCACGTTACGCACGTTGTTGCCGGTGCGGCCGAGATAGCTGCTCATTACTGCTGAGAGGTCCAACGTAAGCAGTGGCCAGCCAAGCTGGGCTGCCATCCAACGTGCTGCCAGGGTCTTACCAACTCCCGGCGGTCCGGTGAATAGTACCGAGCGCGTCGGAGCAATACCGCCCCGGAGAAGTTCCTCCGTGCGCCGCCGCTCAAGCACTACTTGGCTCAGTTCGCCTTTTATCGGCGGAGACCATTTCGGCTCCAAATCAAGGGAGGGCCACTCTTCCTTCAAGAGGCTCATCCTCGATTCAATGTCCACAGGCACTGCGGCCATGGTCGCACTGCGCAGCGCTCCTTGACCGGCGTTGGACGGCTGCGAGACCGCCAGGAGGTCCTGCAGCTTCGCTGCTCTTTCTGGATCGGTCCGCCCGAGGGTGCGCACGAGCTTCTGGACGTACACCGCTAGGTCGTCGCGTCGCCCGGCAAGGCCGAGCCGGGCTACATGGAACAGATGGTCAATGCTGTCGATTTTTTGGTCCGCCATGGTGTCCATATAGTTCCTAGGGCTGACAGCCACTTGCGGCACTAGGTGGGACATTTTGTACGACGAACCCAGAAATTAGTCCATCCTGAGTTCGCCTTGGAGCGAGAACGTGCCCTAGGCCTCAACACCTTCTGCCCCATGTCGACGGCGCTAGACCGGTGGTCCACTGCGATGGCGCATTTCCAGCGGGGTGGAGTGTTCGCTCACTAGTCGCGGCTCCTCATGTGGGGTGCGCGCACGCTCATGGCAGACCCGCCGGGCTGCTGCGCCAGTGTGGGCACCTTGAGCACCTACCGCCGAATGATCCGCCTCACCGCCTCGGGAAGAAGGACCCGTGTGGCTGGAAGACGGAGGACCTGTCCCTGCTGCTGCGTCCGCCGGGAGCGCTGGCGCCCTTCCCGCGGAAGGGCGGTGGCTCGTTCTTCGGCGGTCTGTACGACAGCGGCGGGCTGCGCACGGTGCTCAGCCGCCACCTGGGCGTGCTGTATGCCCATGACGCGGCGAAGTCGAAGGTGGCGCCGAAGTCCGTGCGCTACGCCACGCCCATCGAGGAGGACCTGGCGACGGCGAAGCGCACGCTGTCCCCCTGCAAGCGCTGAGGCGGGACGGGCGCGTCACTTCCGCGCGGCGGGCCCGGCCGCGATACCGTCGAGGGCGCGCAGCATTTCCGAGACGACCCTGCGCGCGGCCTTGGGCTCCATCGAGAGCTGGAGCGTCAGGTCCAGCTCTTCGTGCTGCTGGGCCGCCGTCGCCGCCAGCCTCTGGACCGGCCCTTCCAGCTCGGGCGAGGTCCAGGTGCGCGCGCCGTTCCAGTCTCCCGCGAGCTGCGACAGCGGGCAGTTCCGAAGCTCGAGGGCCAGCCGTGACTCATGGGACCTCGGCAGGAGTATCTGGCACTGCCCGGGCAGGGACTCGCCGAGCTTCCTCAGTTGGATGCGCTGGGCCCGGTCGAAGAAGCGGGGCGGCTCGAGTGCGGCGTAGAGGTGCGTTCCCGGGAGGACGTACAGAGCCAAGAGCGCATCCATGAGTCGGGGGCGCTGGGGCATGACGTAGGTGGCCTTCGCGAAGTCCGCCCACTCCTGCAGCAGCACCTGATACCGCTGGGCGGGGGCCCTATCGTTGCTCGCCAGGATTCCTTGCTGGGCCCGGGTGAGCAGGCCCGCCTTGCGCGCTGTCTCGAAGACGGATGGGAGCGGGTAGACCAGCGGGCCCTTCTGTCTGGGGTCGAAGCAGAGCAGGGCCAGCACGCCCTTCTGTGGCGAGTCCACATGAACTCCCTCTTTCGCGCCGACGCGGGTCGCTGCCACCAGTGCGCTGATGCGCAGTCCGAAAGTGCCCACGGGGGTGACGACGTCCAGCGTGGAGTCGACGGCTCGGTACACGTAGTCCCGGATCTCCTGCGCATCCCTCGCCGGGATGACGAGCCACGCCGCGAAGGGCGCGTCGCTGGGTAGCTCACGCGGAAGCGACTCGGTGATCTCGAAGGACGTCACGGTCTCCCCAGGGGGCTTCGACGGAGACGTCTGTCGGAGCTGCCTGGGCAGCGAGTGGGTGGCTGGCGTGTCCAGGCACGACATCGCGGGTGGCGCGGCCAGGGCCTCGGAGGATGCCGAGAGGAACAGTCCGAGGGCTGCGATGACGCCCGTGTGCGGTCGATGTGCTCCAGGTCCAGGCCCCATCGGGACAACATTGAGCCGTGGACCGGAGCTTCCTCGTAACCGACCTGTAATGCGGCGGGCTACCCGGGTGCGGGCGTCGCCTGCTCCGTCCACTTCCCTCGCCGCGTGGGCTCCTTCAGCGCCCGGGAGAGCGCGGTGAGGAAGCGCTTGCGCGGCCAGGCCTCCGCGCCGAAGCGCGCCAGGTGCTCGGTCTCCACCTGGCAGTCGATGAGCTGGAAGCCCCACGCCCTGAAGCGCTCCACCGAGGCGACGAAGGCCACCTTCGACGCATCCGGCGCCAGCGCGAACATGCTCTCCCCGAAGAAGGCCGCGCCCAGGGACACGCCGTACAGGCCGCCCTTCAGCTCGCCCTCCGCCCACGTCTCCACCGAGTGCGCGAAGCCCAGCTCGTGCAGCGTGACGTAGGCCTCCAGCATGTCGTCGGTAATCCACGTGCCATTCTGGCCGGGACGCGGCACGCGGCCGCACTCGGTGATGACGCGCGCGAAGGCCGTGTCATAGCGCACCTCGTAGAGGCCCCGCGCCATCGTCTTGCGCAGCGAGCGGCCCACGTGGAGCTTGTCGGGCTCCAGCACGAAGCGAGGGTCCGGCGAGTGCCAGACGATGGGGTCTCCCTCGCTGTACCAGGGGAAGATGCCGCGCGAGTACGCGGCCAGCAGTCGCTCCGGCCGCAGGTCCCCACCCACCGCGACCACACCGCTCTTGTCAGCCCGCTCCGGAGGCGGAAACAGCTCCGGGTGCTCGTCACTCAGCAGGTAGATGGGCACGCGGACCCCACTCTACCGCGACACGTTCAGCTTCACCTCGCCGGACAGCGTGTAGGGGACGCGCAGCAGGGGGCCCGTCACCTCGCCGGTGATGCCGTAGGGCAGGACACCCTTGGAGATGAGGGACTTCACCTCCGGTCCGTAGGTGTCCTTCGTCACCGCCACCTCCAGCGTGTACACCCCGGTGGCGGACGCGGCCACGCTGTCCGCCTGGGCCACCGTCCCGGTGTCCAGCTGCTTGCCCGCCACCAACGCCTTCCACGTCAGCCCCTCCAGCTTCAGCGGGAAGGGGTTGGGGTTGCGGACACCCAGGCGGAGGTTGAGCTGGACCTCCTCGGGCGAGTAGCGCGCCCCGTCCAGCTCCTCCATCACCACCGTGGGCAGCCGGGGCACGCGGGCCGCGCGGCTGGCCGCGAAGGGGAGCTTCTCTTCCTGGTCTCCCGAGCGGACCACCAGGTTGCCGCGCAGGGCCAGCAGCAGCGTGCCGCTCTGGGCACTCAGCCGCGTCAGGTCCTCCGCGCTCTTCACGTAGGCGGCCTGCTCCTCGAAGGAGAAGTCCGCGGGCACCCCCGGCTCCAGCTTGACGTTGAGCTGGGCGGTGCCCGTCTTCACCACCTGTCCGTCGGAGACGAGCTCGTACTCCGCGCGCTCCAGCACTCCGGCGGCGGGGCTGGCCACCTGCCCCCGATAGCGCACCGTGGCATCGGTGAGGCCCTGGGAGACGACGACGGTCTCCTGGGCGGTGAGGACGGCGGGCCCCGAGGGACGGGTAGGGGCGGAGGCACACCCCAGGCCGAGGGTGAGGAGGACAGTCAGGCGGAACAAGGGCGAGAGCGAGCGCATCACGTTAGACATTGTGGCCAGCCCTGGGGCTGACCCAAGGACTTTTCCGCTAGACTGTCCACCACTCGTGGCCCGACGCCGCCCCAACTTCAACAAGACGCTCCGCGCCCTCATCCGGGACATCGCGGCGAAGCTGCCGGAGTTCGGCCATGTGAAGCCGACCCGCATCCTCGTGGTGTCCGGCGAGGCACGCCGGGCGTCGCGAGGCACCGTGAAGCCGCTGTGCTTCCGGGGCGGCAAGAGCGCGGACCGCACCGGCCGCCGCAAGCCCATCATCCGCATCCGTGGCAAGCGGATGCTGTACTGCATCACCCTGCGGCCCCTCTTCTTCCGGGGCTCCACCGCCCAGGCCCGGGTGGAGACGGTGGTGCACGAGCTCTTCCACCTGTCGCGCCGCTTCGACGGAACGCTGCACTCCGGCCGGCGCCATGACGTGCTGGGCCGGGCCTTCTCCCGCAAGCTGAAGCCCCTGGTGCGCCGCTACCTCAAGCTGTGCCCGCCGGAGCTGCTCTCCGCCATGGCCCACTCCGGTGAGGTCCGCGTCCTCCAGTGGCTGGAGCGTCCCGGCCCCGCCTACGTCCCCGGCACCCACCGGCGCGTGCGCAAGGTCTACACCGAGGACCAGCTCTACTACGGCATCGCTCGCATGGTGACGCCCAAGCCCCGCGTCTCTCGAGAGGCGTCCGCCCGTCCCAAGGTCCACTGAAGTCCCCCGTCCGCCTCGCGCCTGTGCGCCCGCGGACACTCGTGTCGAAGTTGTTTGACTTTGATAATCAGTATCAATATCGTCCACGCCGTTTCGAGCCAGGGAGCGGTGATGCGCGAGGGAGGCCAGCGGGAGTGCGGGGCGGATGAGCTGCGGTGCATGTGCGGCAGCCTGCTGGCGCGGCTGGTGCCTGAAGGCGTGGAGCTGAAGTGCCGGCGGTGTCACCGGATACAGGTGGTGCCGCTGGAGGGGGCTCCACCGCCGGGCGGTGGGAGCGGTGCGCGGGTGCGCGGCGAAGGTGACTGAGCATTGAAGGTGTGCCCGGGTTGCAGGCCCGGGACGAGGTGGTGTCTTCCCTGCGGCCCGAGGCCCTGAGCCCAGCGCCCCACGGGGCCTCCGAGCGAGGCCCGCCGGCCATGAGCCGGAGGACGCGGAATGTCCTGGCGCTGGTGTCTCCTCGTTCTGGCCTGTGCCCTGCCCGTGGCGGCATGGGGTGGGGCTCCGCCCGAACCGGAGGGTGGCGAGGCGGTGGAGGCCGTGGCCGACGCGGGCGTGGCCGCCGTGGATGTTGCTGCCGGTGGCGCCATGGCCAGCGTGGACGCCGTGGCCGACGCGGGCGTGGCCCCCGTGGACGCTGCTGCCGATGGGGCCATGGCCAGCGCGGAGGCCGACACCCGCAGGGGCCTGGCCGTGGACGCGGGCTCGGACGAGTCCGCCGTGGCGCGCACGGTGGTGACGGCGTCCCGCGCGCGGGAGCGGCTGGGCGACACGGCGGTGGCCACCGAGGTCATCACCCGCGCGGACATCCTGGCGAGCGGGGCGAGGGATGCGGCGGAGCTGCTCGCCGCGCACCCGGGGCTGGAGGTGGTGCAGACGTTCTCCGGCGCCGCGCTCCAGGTGCAGGGGCTCGGCTCGGAGTACGTGCTGGTGCTCGTGGATGGCGAGCGCGTCGCCGGGCGCGTGGCGGGGAGCGTGGACCTGTCCCGGCTGTCTCTCGAGGAAGTGGAGCAGGTGGAAATCGTCAAGGGCCCCTCGTCGGTGCTCTACGGCAGCGACGCCGTGGCCGGCGTGGTGAACCTCATCACCCGCAAGGCCCGGCGGCCGCTCGGGGGCGAGGTGCGCCTCTCCTACGGGAGCCTGAAGCGGCTGGAGGTGGATGGTACGGGTGAGGCCCGGGGCGAGGGCTGGGGCGTGCGGCTGAGCGGCGGGCTCCAGCGGCGCGACGCGTATGACCTGGACCCCGCGGACCAGGGCACCACGGGCAGCAGCCTGGAGGGCTTCGACGTCTCCGCGAGCGGGGACCTGCGCCGCGACAGCGGCCCGGCGCTGGAGGGCACCGCGTCCTACTCTCGGCGCACCCAGCGCGGCGTGGACCTGGGCGTGGCGGGCGCCATCTTCGACCGCGCGAGCCGCGATGACTCGCTCTCCGCGCGGCTGACGCCGTCCTGGCGCCTGGCAGGCGACGCGACGCTGCGTGTGGACGCCGCATACGCGGGCTTCCTCCGGCGCTACCTGCGCGACCAGCGGCGCTCGTCCGCGCTGGACACCGTGGAGGACACACGCGAGCAGCAGGGCCGGCTCGGGGCGCAGCTCGACGCGCGGGCCGGAGAGGGGCATGCGCTGGTGGTGGGCGCGGAACTGCTGGGCGAGTGGCTCCAGTCGGACCGGCTGGAGACGGGACGGGGACGGCGGGGCCGTGCCTCCGTCTATGCGCAGGACAGCTGGACGCTGCTGACGGGGCTGGTGCTCGTCCCGGGCGCGCGTGTGGACACGGACACGCAGTTCGGCACGGCCGTGACGCCCCGGCTGGCGGCGCGCGTGGACCCGCTCCGCTGGCTCACCCTGCGCGGGAGCTTCGGCTGGAGCTACCGCGCCCCCGGCTTCCAGGAGCTGCTGCTCGACTTCGAGAACCCCACCGTCGGCTACTCCGTGCATGGCAACCCGGAGCTGCGGCCGGAGCGCTCGCGGGGCCTGAGCCTGTCCGCGGAGGTGCGGCCCTCGGAGGCGTCGCTGCTGTGGGCGAGCGCCTTCCAGCACACGCTGCGCGACATGATTGGCGTCTCCCTGGAGCAGGACGGGGAGTCGCAGCGCTTCAGCTACATCAACGTGGCGCGGGCCCGCGTGCGCGGCGGAGAGCTGGGCGTGCGCCAGCGCCTTCCCGGGCGCATCACCGCGGAGCTGGGCTACACGCTGACGGACGGCCGCTCGGAGTCCTCGGGCCGCGCGCTGGAGGGCCAGGCCCGCCACCGCCTGACGGCGCAGGCCACCTGGCGTCACCGGGAGTCGGGAGTGGAGGCCTGGGCGCGCGGCGCGCTCGTGGGCCACCGGCCCTTCTATCCGGACACCGACGGCGACGGGGAGGCGAACCCGTACCGCGCCAGTCCCTACGTGACGGTGGACGCCCGGCTCGGCTGGCGGCTTCGCGAGCAACTCCAGCTCTTCGTCATCGGCACCAATCTGTTGGACGCGGGCAACCCCAACGATTTGCCCATTCCTCCCCGCACCTTCCAGGCCGGGCTCTCCGCCCGGCTGTGAGCCGTCCCTCTTCAACCCCAGGAGCCTCCATGTCCCCCTTCGCCTTCCGTCCTTCGTCCCTCGGCCGTGTCGCCGCCACGCTGCTGCTCGCGGGCTGGCTGTCCGCGTGCGGTGACGACCTGGAGCCCGAGCCCGGGCCGCAGGAGCCTGTCGACGAGACGCCGAACGAGCCGGACTCCACGCGTCCGGAGAACGGCACCCACGTGCGGCACGTGGACAATGGGGATGGCTCCTTCACCACCACCGTGGATGCGACGAGCAAGACGGAGTGGATTGGCCTGGACCTGGACGCGGGCCGCCAGGTGAGCGCGGCGACGGATGCCGTCTGGGACCTCTCCTTCCAGCGCTTCGGCATCCGCTCGCGCGGCGGCGTGAATGGCACCGGGGGCGTGGAGGTGGCGGTGCTCGGCGACAAGACGTTCGCGCAGGTGAGCCAGGCGCCCGCGACGGGCTACACCACTGATGCGGCGGACGGCGCCGACATGGGCGAGGACCCGGACACCGTCTTCCAGGCCGGCGAGGGCTGGTACGCGTATGACCCGGCGACGCACAAGCTCAGCCCGAGGGCGCGCGTCTACGTGGTCCGCACGGACTCGCGCGCGTACTTCAAGGTGGAGATGCTGGCGTACTACGACGACGCGGGCACGCCGGCCATGCTCAAGCTGCGCTGGGCGAAGGTGCAGGGGCCCGTCTCGGGCGGAAGCCTCGACGCGTCGGTCTCCAGCTCCCGCTGATGCGTCCTGACGCCAGGTGCCTGCCATGATGTCGCCTCCGTCCCGTCCGGGTGAGCCTCCCGAGCCCACCCTCCTGCGCCAGCGCTGGCTGGCGCTGCGCCAGTCCCAACCTCGCACCCGCATCCGCGACGCCGCGGACCAGCTGGGTGTCAGCGAGGCCCAGTTGCTCGCCACCGGCGTCGGTGAGAACGCCGTCCGGCTGGAGCTGCGCTTCGACGTGCTCCTGCCCCGGATGGAGTCGCTGGGGCGGGTGATGTCGCTCACCCGCAACGCGCACGCGGTCCACGAGAAGCGCGGCACCTGGCGCAACGTCGAGCTGCACGGCGCGCGCGCCCTGGTGCTGGACGAGGACATCGACCTGCGCCTGTTCCTGTCTCGCTGGTGCTTCGGGTTCGCCCTGCGTGAGAGCCTGGCGGACGGGCTCCGCCGGAGCCTCCAGTTCTTCGACGCGACGGGAACGGCCGTACACAAGGTCTTCCTGGAGGACGGCGGCGGCACGGCCGCGTTCGACGCGCTGGTGGAGGAACTCACCCACGCGGAGCAGTCCGCCGAGCTGCCGGTGGAGGCGCCCGCGCCAGTCAAGGCACCGAGGCCGGACGGTGACGTGGACGTGGAGGGCCTGCGCGCGGGCTGGTGCGGGCTCCAGGACACGCATGACTTCTTCACGCTGCTCCAGCGCTTCGACGTGGCCAGGACGCAGGCGCTGCGGCTGGCGGGGCAGGAGCTGACCACCGCTGTTGCGCCCGAGTCCCTGACGTGGGTGCTGGAGCGGGTGGCTGGCTCGGGCCAGCCCATCATGGTGTTCGTCGGCAACCCCGGGGCCATCCAGATTCACACGGGCCCGGTGCACACGGTGCGCCCGACGGGGCCGTGGATGAACGTGTTGGACTCCGGCTTCAACCTGCACCTGCGCGCGGACCACATCCACACCGCGTGGGTCGTCCGCAAGCCCACGCGGGATGGCGTGGTGACCTCGCTGGAGCTGTTCGATGCGGCAGGGGAGAACATCGCGCTCCTCTTCGGCAAGCGGAAGCCGGGGCAGCCCGAGCTGCCGGAGTGGCGGGCGCTGATGGCGGAGCTGGCAGCGGCGCTGCCCGTGCGGGAGGTGATGCCATGAGGCAGGTCGCCGTGCTGCTCACCCTGCTGGCCGCGGTGGCTCACGCGGCGGAGCCCGCGAAGGCCGTTCCGGTCCCTCCCTCGCCGTCGCCCGGGGCCGCGGCCTCGCCGCAAGCCGTCGCTGCTCCCAGATTGGTGACGGTGGGCCCGGCCGTCACCGAGACGGTGTTCGCGCTGGGCGCGGGCAAGCAGGTGGTGGGCGTGGACGACACCAGCCTGGCGCTGGAGGTCGCCGCGCGCTCGAAGAAGGTGGGCTACCAGCGAGCGCTCTCGGCGGAGGCGGTGCTGGCCTCGGGAGCCTCGGTGCTGCTGGCGTCCGAGGAGGCAGGCCCTCCGGGCGTGCTCGCACAGCTCCGGAAGGCGGGCGTGGACGTCGTGGTGCTGCCCAATCAGCACACGGTGGAAGCCACGCGGCAGCGCATCCGGACCGTGGCGCAAAAGCTGGGACGGGCCGAGCGCGGTGAGGCGCTCATCGCCCTGCTGAACAGCCACCTGGAGCGCGCCGCCTCCCGCGTGGCCGGGCTGAAGGACCGGAAGCCGCCGCGCGTCCTGGCGCTGTATGCCCGCGGCGCCAACGTCCTCATGGTCGCCGGCACGGAGACGGCGACCCATGAGCTCATCCGGCTCGCGGGGGGCGTGAATGCCGTGTCCAGGTACACGGGCCACAAGCCGTTGACCGCGGAGGCGGTAGTCCAGGCGGCACCCGACATCGTCCTCGTCCCGGAGAGCTCGGCGGAGGCGCTCAAGGGCGAGGCCGGACTGGCGCGCGTCCCGGGCCTGTCCCAGGTGCGCGGCTGGCGGCTGGTCACCGTGGAGGACGTCCACTTCATGGGCCTGGGCCCGCATCTGGGCAAGGCGGTGGGTCGGCTGCAGGACGCGTTCCAGGCACCGGCGCGGAGCGGGCAGTGAGTGCTTCGGGCATCGCGCCCGTCTCGGCGCCGTTCCCCTCGCGGGAGCGGCTCCGGCCGCCGGCGCCTCGCCCGTGGCTGCTCCTGTCGTTGCTGCTGCTGGGCGTGGCGCTGGCCTCGCTCGCCGTGGGCGCGGTGCGGGTGCCGCCCCTGGCGCTGGTGGGCCATGTGCTGGGCCTGCTGGGGCTGAAGCTCGAGGCCGGCCTGGAGCCCGTGCAGGAGTCGGTGCTCCTCGCCATCCGGCTGCCGCGCGTGGTGCTCGGGGTGATGGTGGGCGCGGTGCTGGCCACCTGTGGCGCCGCGCTCCAGGCGCTGTTCCGCAACCCGCTCGTCGAGCCGGGACTGCTCGGCACCTCCAGCGGCGCGGCGCTGGGCGCGGTGACCGCCATCGTCCTGGACGTGGCCCTGAGCTCCCGGCTGGGCTCGCTGCGCCTGCTGGCCGTCCCCGGTGCGGCCTTCGCGGGTGCGCTCGGCGCCACGCTGCTGGCCCAGCGGCTGGGCACGGGCGAAGGGCGCACGGAGACGTCGCGGATGCTCCTCGCGGGCGTGGCAGTGAGCGCGGGTGCGTTCGCGGGCATCGGCCTGCTCACGCAGGTGGCGACGGATGCGCAGCTGCGCTCCATCACCTTCTGGAGCTGGGGCAGCCTGGGCGGCGCGTCCTGGGAGGTGGTGGGCGTGGCCGCCGCGCCGCTCGCCGTGGCGCTCGCGCTGCTCTTGCGTGACGCGCATTCCCTCAACCTGCTGCTGCTGGGCGAGCGCGAGGCGTGGCACCTGGGCGTGGACGTGGAGCGCCTCAAGCGCCGGCTCATCCTCGCGTCGGCGCTGGGCGTGGGCGCGGCGGTGTCCGTCACGGGCATCATCAGCTTCGTCGGGCTGCTGGTGCCGGCGGTGCTGCGGCTCGCGCTCGGGCCGGACCACCGGCGGTTGCTCGGGGCCTCCGCGCTGCTGGGCGCCGCGCTGCTCGTGGCCGCGGACCTGCTGGCGCGCACGGCGGCTTCGCCCGCGGAGCTGCCCGTGGGCGCGCTCACCTCCGTGCTGGGCGTCCCCGTCTTCATCGGGCTCTTGGCGCGCAAGGGGGCTGCATGAGCCTGGAGGCGCGTGGCATCGACGTGTGGCGCGGGCGGGGGCGGACGCTGGGGCCCATGGACCTGACGCTCCAGCCCGGTGAGGTGCTGGCCGTGGTGGGGCCGAATGGCGCCGGCAAGTCCACGCTGCTCGGAGCGCTCGCGGGAGAGCTTCGCTGCGCGGCGGGGGACGTACTGCTGGAAGGGCTCCCGCTGCACCGCTGGCCTCCCCGTGAGCGGGCCCGGCGGCTCGGCGTGCTGCCGCAGGAGTCGTCGCTCGGCTTCGGCTTCACGGCGCTGGAGGTGGCACTCCTCGGCCGCAGCCCGCATGCGGGGCGAGGCGGGAGCGGCGCGGACCTGGAGGCGGCCACCTCAGCGCTGGAGGCGACGGACACGCGGCACCTGGCGTCGCGTCCGTACACCACGCTGTCCGGAGGCGAGCGGCAGCGGGTGCAGCTCGCGCGCGTGCTGGCGCAGCTGTCGGTGCCGCCGGGGCAGGGGAGCCGCTACCTCCTGCTCGACGAGCCGACCGCGAGCCTGGACCTCGCCCATCAGCACCTCGTGCTGGAGGCGGCGGGGCGCTTCGCTCGGGAAGGGGGAGCGGTGCTCGCCGTGCTGCATGACCTGAACCTCGCTGCGCGCCATGCGCACCGGCTGGCCATCCTGGCGCAGGGGAAGCTGGTGGAGGTGGGCCCGCCCGCCGAGGTGCTTCGCCCCGAGCTCATCGCCAGCACCTTCGGGCTGGAGGTGCAGGTCGTCGAGTGGCCGGACGTGCCCGGCCGGTGGGTCATTCCGGCGGGACACCGTCCGGCTCAGCCCTGAGCGCCTCGTCAGTTCGCGGGCCGGGCTGGCGCTGTGCTCGCCAGGCGGGGCGCCCGCGACCGTGCTCATCGGCCCAGCGTTGGCTGCGCGCTCACGGCCAGTCCGCGAGGCGGGTGTACGCGGTGTCCTCGCCACGCGGTGGCGCCCGCGTCCGCGCGCATCGGCCCGTCGCCCGCTATGTGCTCGTGCCGGGACGGGCCTGGGGCGACTCACCGATACGGGCGGCTACCTGTGCGGCCCAGGCGGGGTTGATGGGTGACACGTCCGTCTGGAGCTCGGCGGGGAGCTGTTCCTGCCGGGCGAGTGCCTTGGTGACTTCGGGCAGCTCGCGCCAGGGCACCTGCGGCTTCAGGTGGTGGGCCTGGTGGTAGCCGGCGTTGAAGAACCAGCGGTTGTAGAAGCGCGAGGTGGACGTCACCGCCAGCCGCGTGCGCTCCCTCGCATCCGAGCCCAGGTGGGCCGCGAGGTTCAGGTAGTGGATGCACGCCTGCGTGAAGATGAGCGTGCCCAGCAGCGACAACCCGAGCGACGGCTGCCAGAGCGTGAGCGCCAGCAGCGTGCCGTCCACCACCGCGAAGTCGACGAGCAGCTCCACCTTCTGGCCGCGCGTCCTGCACGCGCTCCACACCTTCTTCAGCGTGTCGAAGGGCCAGAGCCACGGCGTGAGCGCCCAGCGCACGCAGTACCGCAGCGCGCCTTCCCCCGGGTGTCGCCGTCCCCAGTCCCCTTCACCGTCGTTGAAGCGGTGGTGGTTGAAGTGGTGGATGAAGTAGCCGCGGTACGCGAAGCCACACGCCAGCCCCAGCGTGCGCGACACCAGCCACTTGAGCGCACGCGGCTTCGCGATGGGCACGTGCATGTGGTTGTGGAGCACCGCGTAGTTCCAGAACATCACCGCCCAGCCCACCCCCATCGCGCCCACGCGCACCGGGAGAGCCCAGCCGCTCCAGCCCATGACGACCGCGGCGAGCCAGGCGGCCCACAGCGCATGGACGCCGAGACTCGGGAGGTCCAACCGTGGGGCCTGGGTGTCGAGGCGCGTCATTGGGAGTCCTGCTCGCCGGGAGCCCTGCTTGCCCGAGGGGAGGCCGGCCGAGTGTAACAACGCTCAGGCGCGGGGCGAACCCACGCCGGGTGATTCACGCGGTGCCAGACAGTGGCGGGCGCGTGGGCGTCTCGCGGCGAACGGGGACGCGGCGGAAGCAGGCAGGCGGGCACGTGGATGGCATCACGTGTCGAGTGAAGAACAGCCGTGGTGCGTTGCAGCGGGCGAGCAGGAGACCCGTGGGCTCCTCGGTCCTGCGAAGCCGCGCACCGTGCGTGCTGTCCTGCCGCTCATCCGTCGTCGGTGCGACGGGGGGCGGAGGTACCACGACGTTGCGTTTCGAGGCAGCGGTGCGAGCGGGGCGGTGGGCGCTGGCGTGCGTGGGCCTGGGGCTGGTGCTGCTCGCCTGCGGGCCGGGTTCTGGCAACGAGAACTGCGACGCCGCATGCGCCGAGGGTGACGTCGCGTGCCGCGAGCGCGCGTGCTCCGACACTCCGAACGAGGCGATGCGCGCCGCGACAGACTGTTCGTCATTGCCAGAAGGTGGCCGGTGCCTGGGCAGTCGTGTGGTGGAGCGGTGCTCGCTCGGCATGCTGCTGCGCGAGGACTGCGCCGTGGGCGATGCGTGCGTGGAGGAGGGTGGAGCGCACTGCGAGGCGGGAGCCGCGTGCGTGGATGGTGTCTCGCGCTGCTCGGACGCTGGACGGCTGGAGACGTGCACGGACGGGCGCTGGCGCTCGCGCGAGTGCTCCGCGGGCTGTGTCGCGGAGGGCCGCCGCGGGTGGTGTGGCTCGCCAGGGCCCACGCTGAGCGGCACCGTGCGCTATGCCCGGCGTTGGCCCGACGCCGCGTTCCGCGACTGGACACCGGAGGCAGAGCTGGTGCCCGCAGGGGGCTTCCTCATCGCGTCCTATCGAGGCGAGACGCTGGTGGACCTGTCGGTGACCGACCTGGATGGGAGCTTCACCGTCCAGGTGGCGGACCAGGTGCGGGACGAGGACCGCATCGTCGTCTATGCGGCGGGACGCGGGAGCTCCATCACGGTGGCGTACGCGGTGGCGGACCCCGCGCTGTCCGGGGCGCAGTCCGTGTCGACGCTGCCGGGCGCGTCCGCGCGCATCTGGAGCTGGTCGCGCTCCACGAAGGGGCTCATCGAGCGGCCGGTGTTCACCATCCGCGAGTCGGATGGCTCCGGGGCGGCGGCGGTGTTCGCTGCCCTGCGCACGGCGTGGCATCGCGCGCGGGAGCGCTACGGGCGGCCGGGGTTGCCGGTGGTGGCGTGGCTCGGCTTTGGCGCCACGTGGTCCTGTGGCGCCTGCTTCGCGCCGTGGGCGGTGACGGCGGCGGGACGGCGATGGGAGGCACAGGTGTGGCTGCCCGGCGACGGTGACGCGGCCTGGTGGTCCGAGGCCATGGTGTTGCACGAGCTGGGGCACTGGGTGATGGCCAGCTACGGCACGAGCCCGGAGGAGGGAGGCCCGCACTTCGTCGGCGTGCCCACCTTCCCCGGACAGGCGTGGAGCGAGGGGTGGGCCACCTGGTTCAGCGCGGACGCGCGTGGCAGCTCGCGGTACTACGACCGGCAGGGCGGGACGATGTTCTGGGTGGACCTGGAGGCACGCGAGCCCGCCGCAGGCACGTGGAACCGGCCCAAGCCCGAGGACGGCCTGCTCCAGCGCATCGAGGAGAACGAGGTGGCCGCCATCCTCTACCGGCTCGGCAGGGGCACGTCGTCGCGGCAGCCGCTGTACGAGGCGCTCGGCGCTCCGGCGATGAACGCCGCTCCGTGGGCGCGCGGCTACCAGCGGCACCGGTGGCGGATGGAGAACGGGGCGGTGGTGGACGTGACGCGGACGGAGCACTCCGCGCCGTGCCTCGCGGACTTCCTGGACACGCTGATGTGCCAGGGCTTCCCCGGGACGGTGATGGACCTGGCCACCGAGCCGGCCGTCGCGTACCCGTACCCCAGTCATGCGCCCCTGTGTCGGTGAGCGCCCGGTGCCCGTGATGAACTCGTGCTCTGTGCTGGAGGCTGCGTGCTGCGCATGCGGCGACGGCGCCATGTCGGTGAGCGCCCAGGGCTTCGTGATGTCCTGCGTTGCGAGCCCTGCCATGGAGGCCTGCCGGTGCTCCTGACGCGACGGAAGCTCGCGGGCGTGGTGCTGGCCCTCGCGCTCGCGGGAGCACTCTCCGCGGGAGTGGCCTCCGGCGTGGAGCGCGTCCGGGGCAAGGCGCGCAAGCGGCCGGAGCCGTCACCTCCGTTCTCCCAGCGGGAGAAGACCCGGGCGCAGCTCGATGCGAGGGACGAAGCCCCTCCGAGCGTGGTGCAACGCGATGCCGTCGAGTCGCCGGTCGCTGGCGAGCCCGTGGCACCCGACGTGCGCGCTTCAGTTCCCTCCCAGCGAGGGAGGGCAGGGCGGCCCGCCGAGGCGCGGTCGCGGCCCCACCCAGTGGCCTGGGCAGGGGGTGGCACTCCGGAGCCGGAGCCGCCGCGAGAGGCGGCGACGCCCACGGAGGACAACCAGGGACATACGCATGGAACCTGGGGGGCGGGGCTGACCGCGCGCATCCCCGCGCCGATGCGCGTGGGCTGGACGGTGGTGGAGGCGTCCACCGGCAGTGTGCGGCTCGTGGCGGAGGTGGAGCGGCGGCTGGGCTTCGGTGCCCCCGTGGCGGTGCGTCTCTCCCTGCCACGCGGAGCAGCGCTCCTCGAAGGGCCCGAGGACTTCACCGTCCCCGAGGGCCCGGGAGGGGATGTCCGCGCGGTGACGTACGTCGTCACGTTCAAGACGGGGACCGTGCCCACCGAGGACCTGGTGCTGGTGGCACATGCCGAGGGCGCGTCGTTTGGTGCGCACGCCGAGGAGCGCTACTCCTTCGGCCGTGTGACCCCCTTCGACGAACCCCGCCCCATCCCCGAGGGCCCCGCGCTGCCGGCCTCGGTGCTCATGGGGGAGGCGCCCGAAGCGCAGGACGGCCACGACGAGCCATCACCCTGACGGGGCCGTTTCGCGGCCGGGAGCTTGCTGTTCGGAAATGTCGGGACATTTCGCCGCGCAAAACCCCCGACATTTCCGAACAGCAAGCTCCCAGGGGGCCTCGAAGAGGTGACGCAGCGACTGCGCGGAGGCGGCCCCTGCGTTAGACACGGCCCCGACCTCGTGAAGGAGCCGTGTTGGAGACCGTCGCCCTGGTGCTGGTGCTGTCGTCCGCGTTCTTCCATGCCTCGTGGAACGCGCTGCTCAAGCGGCACCCGAATCCGGAGGTGGGCGTCGTCAGCGTCATCTCCGTGGCCGTGGTGGGCGGTGGGCTGTGGACGCTCGGGATGCGGGGCGAGGCGTTCCCGACGGCGCGCGGTCTCGCCTGGGCCCTGGGCGCCGGGGCGTGCGAGAGCATCTACCTGGCGGCGCTGTCCCGGGCGCTGAAGCAGGCGCCCCTGGGGCTCGCGTACACGGTGTCTCGCGGAGGGGCGATGCTGCTGGTCTGGCCCGTGTCCGTGCTGTGGCTGGGCGAGGCCGTGTCCGTGTGGATGGTCTCCGGCGCCGTGCTGCTGGGCGTGGGGCTGCTGGTGATGAACCTGACGCGCCCCACGGGCCCCGCGGCCACCGGCGTGGCGTGGGCCGCGCTGGCGGCGCTGTGCATCGCCGGCTATCACCTGAGCTACAAGCTGGCGCTGGGCGAGGGAGCGCAGCCGCCGGCCCTCTTCGCCACGGGGCTCCTCGTCGCGCTGCCGGTGCTCGTCCTGGAGCGAAGCCGGAAGCTCGGCTGGGCCACCCTCCGGCGCGAGGCCCTCGTCAGGCCTGGGCTCGTGGTGGTCACCGGCATCGTCTGCACGCTGTCCTTCGCGCTGCTGCTGTCGGCGCTGGGCAGCAGCGGCGCGGGCGTGGTGCTGACGCTGCGCAACACCTCCATCGCCTTCGCGCTGGGACTGGCCGGGCTGCAGGGAGAGCGCCTGGAGCGGCGGCAGCTCGGAGGCGCGGTGCTCGTCGCGGTCGGCGCGGTGCTGCTGGGCGTCCCCGGCTGAGCCCCGCGGGGAGGTGCGACCGTGGCGCCGGTTGACGACGCCGCGGCCCACCCGGACTACGGCGTCGGAGCTGACGCCGTGGCCATCCGCTTCAGGGCCGCCTTCGCGTCCTCATGGTCCGGCTGCAGCTTCAGCGCCGTCTCATAGGCGCCCTTCGCCTCGTCCATGCGCTTCGAGGCCTCCAGCAGCTGCCCCAGCGCGTTGTGCGGCTCGGCGAAGTTCGGGTCCACCTGCGCGGCGCCGCGGAAGGACTTCTCCGCGTCCTTCGCGTTGCCCTGCTGGAACAGCGCGTGGCCCAGGTACAGCAGCCCCAGCGCGTTGCGAGGCTCCACCGCCAGCACGGAGGCCAGCACCTTCTTCGCCTTCGCGCCGTCACCGCCGCGCAGGTAGAGGAAGCCCAGCTCGGCCCGGGCCTCCAGCTGCGCCGGGTCCTTCGCCACGACCGCCTCCAGCTCCGTCACCGCCAGGTCCGGCCGTCCGCGCCGCGAGTGGACGATGCCCAGCCGCGCCAGCGCCGCCGTGTCGGCCTCCTCGCCTTCCTTCGGCTTCAGCAGCCCTTCGGCCGTCACGTAGTCGCCCATGGCCAGCAGCAGGTCCGCCAGCGCGAGCTTCGCGGCGCGGTTGCCCGGCTCCTCCTTGAGCAGCTCCTCGTACAGCGGCTTCGCCTTCGCGCTCACCCGCTTCTTGGCGTACGCGTCCGCCAGGGCCAGCCGGTTCTCCACGGTGGGCGCCAGGCCCACGCACGCCTCGAGCTGCGCGATGGCCCCGTCCAGGTCGCCCTTGGCCTTGAGCGCGTCGCCATACGCCGCCCGGGCGCTCGCGTCCTTCGGGAAGGTCTCCACCGCCGTCTTCAGCGTGGCCACCGCCTCGTCGGCCTTGCCCAGCCCCAGGTATGCCCGCGCCAGGCCCTGGTAGGCCTCGGTCGTCTTGCGGCCGTCCTCGGTGCTCTTCTCAATCGCCTTCTGGAAGGCCGCCACCGCCTGCTTCTTCTTGCCCTGCGCCAGGTACAGGTGGCCCAGCTGCGTGTAAGGCCCGCTGGCGCGCCGGGGCTCCAGCACCAGCGCCTTCTCGAAGGACTTGGTGGCGCGCACGTTGTCGCCGAGCTGGAAGTACGCCAGCCCCAGGTTGAAGTGCGCCTCCGCGTACTTCGGGTCCGCGGAGATGGCCTTGAGGAAGGCCTCGGTGGCCTTGCGCGGGTCGCCCTTCTCGTTGAGGGCCACGCCCAGGTTGTTGTGGGCGCGCGCGTGCTTGGGCTCCGCGGCGAGGGTGCGCTGGTACTCGGCGATGGCGCCGTCCAGGTCGTTCTCCCGCATCAGGATGACGCCCAGGTTGTAGTGCGCTTCCGAGTCGCCCAGCTTCTCGCGGGTGGCCTCGCGCAGCGTCTCCTTGGCCTCGCCGTTGAGCCCCTTCTCCGCCAGCGCCTTGCCCAGGTTCACCCGGGCGACGTTGAGCTTGGCGTCCAGCTTCAGCGCCTCGCGGTAGGCCTCTATCGCGTCGTCCGTGCGGCCGGCGCGCTGCAGGGCCTCGCCCAGGTTGAAGCGCAGCTCCGCGTCCTGGGGCGCCAGCTCCGCGGCCACCGAGTAGCTGCTGATGGCCACGTCGTTCTCGTCCAGCACGCGCGCCAGCAGGCCCCGCTCGGCGCGCAGGGTGGAGTCCTCCGGGAAGGCGGCGATGCCCGTGTCCAGCACGGTGCGCGCGGCTTCCGCGTCGCCCGCCAGCCGCAGCGCCCGGGCCAGCGCCAGCTTGGGCGGAATCAGCTCGGGCTCCAGCGCCACCAGCTTCTTGAGCGGCTCCACCGCCTTCTTCGGCTTGTTGAGCGACAGGAACGCGGTGCCCAGCCGGTACAGCGCGTCGGCGTCGTCGGGGGACTGCTCCAGGCGCGCGCTCTCCACGGCGGCGGTGCGCTCGAGGGTGGCCGCGTCCGGCCCGGGGACCTGCGCGGTGAGCAGTTGGAGCACCAGGAAGCCGGCGGTCGTCGACATTAGAGGTTCTCCACGTAGGGACTCGCACGAGCGTCGAAGGTCTTCTTCGCCAGCGCCGTCTTCTTCTCCTCCCACACCGCCCGAGCCGCCTTCTCTTCCTTCTCGTCCTCGGCGAGGTCGGCGCGCTCCTCCTTCACCTCCGCCTCGCACTCGGACACCTGCTCTTCGTAGTCCTTCGGCTCCAGGCGCTCGCTGCCCTCCACCTTCGCCTTGCGCGCCGTCGTCAGCCGGGCCAGCTCGAACTTCGCGAAGGCGCAGCGCAGGGACAGCCGCTCCACCTCGCGCAGGCCCACGCTGAGCCGCTGGCGGGCGCGCAGGTACTCCACGCGGGCCTCGGCCTCGGCGATGGCCAGCTTCGCCACCTCGCGCGACACCTCGTCCGTGGCGCGGTCCACCTCGTCCTCCGCCGCCTCCTGGCGGGAGCGGGCGCGGCGGATGTTGTCGCGGGCACGGCCAATCTCGTTGTCGGCCTCGTCCACCTTGTCGATGGCGAGCGCCAGGTCGTTCTCCGCCTCGAGCAGCTCGATGCGCGCCTCGTAGGGGAGCTTCTTCTCCAGCGACTCGGGCACGCGCATGCCGTAGCGCGGGCCGCAGGCGACCAGGAGGGGCAGGGTGAGCAGGACGATGCGCTTCATTGTTGGACCGTGGCCTCGAAGCTGCCGAAGATGGTGCGGCCGGAGTAGACGTCCGTGCCGTTGACGAAGGTGACGTGGAAGTCGCCGGTGATGCGGCTGCCGGCCTCGACGGGCGTGCCGTCCACCTGGAGGCCGCCGCGCTCCAGCTGGGGGAAGGTCCGTGCCGGCTCGTCCAGCACGCTGCGGCCGATGGCGCCCCGCTGCGCGCCGTCCTCGAGGACCTGCGCCAGGTCGATGTCCAGCGGGCCCGTGTAGCCCTCCGGAATCATGTCCCCCACCAGGGCGCTGACCTTCAGCACGGTGTTGATGCCCGAGCCCTGCGCGGTGACGAAGTTGATGGCCAGCTCGCCCGGGGCCCACTGGGCCTCCACGCGCTCGTAGCGGAGGTCCAGCAGGGGGGCCACGCTGCCCTCCAGCGCGCCGCCCTCGGGGGAGCAGGCGCTGGAAGCCAGGAGCAGGGCCCCGAGCGCGAGGGTGCGCGCGCTCACTTGCATGCCTTCCACCCTCCGTCCACGTCGGCGCCGGTGAGGGTGTTGACGTCCTTGAGGACGGCCAGCTCGCGGCGGGCCCCGTCCACGTCGCCGAAGCGGCAGCGCAGCGCGGCCAGGTTGAGGCGGGCCTTGTCGAAGGTGGGGTCGGAGTCCATCGCCTTGGCGTACGCGGCGCGCGCGCCCATGGCGTCCCCCATGTTGAGCAGCGCCCAGCCCAGCGCGGAGTGCGCCGAGGCCCGCGTGTCCTGCAGCTCCGTGACACGGCCCAGCGTGAGCTGCGCCATGCCGAACTGCCGCGCCTCCAGGTACGCCAGGCCCAGCGCCTCCAGCGTCTCCGCGGTGAGCGTGCGCTCGGCCTTCTTGCGCAGCTCCTCCAGCGCGGCCGGCTGCGTGGGGGCGGCCGGCTGCGGCACCGGCAGCGCCGCCGTCTCCGAGCGCGTGCGGCAGCCCAGCACCGCGGCGCTGAAGACCTCCAGCGACTCGGCGCGCGACAGGCACGCCTTGAAGGCTTCTTCAGAGCGCTGCTTCAGCGGCGTGACCTGCTCCTTCACCGCCGCCCGGAACTGCTGCGACTCCGCGGCGGACATGCCCGCCGGCACCGGCGTCTGCTCCACCACGTCCGCGATGTGCCCGTACGCCAGCGCCAGCTTCCACAGCGAGGCCACGGCCCACTCGGGGTAGCCCAGCGAGGCGGCCTGCGTGTAGATGCCCTCCAGGCTCTGCAGCGCGGCGACCTTCTCCTCGACCTTGTCGGCCGGCAGGTCCTTGTAGCCGCGGTAGAGGATTTCGCCGAGGTACCACAGGCCCTTGGCGGCCTCCTCCGTCTGCCCGTTGGGGCCCTGCACCGCCTTGGTGAGGGTGGCGATGAGCGCGTCGGCGGAAGCGGTGGGGACGGTGGCGGCCTGCACCTGCGCCAGCACCGCCGCCGCACCCGCGCTGCCCGAGTCCAGCTTCAGCGCGGACTCCGCCGCCGTCTTCGCGCGGGCGTAGTCCTTCTGCTTCAGCCGCGTCTCGGCCAGCAGCACCAGCACCTCGGCCTTGCGCGCGCCGGACACCTCCGCCGCGGCCTCCAGGTTGCGGGCCGCTTCCTTGTACTCTCCCAGCGCCATGCGCAGCCGCGCGCCGGCCAGCCAGCCGTCCACCGCGGCGAAGTCGCCGCCCAGCTTCTGGCCCACCTGCTCGAACCAGCCCGCCGCCTCGCCGAACGACGCGGCCTCCGCCGCGTGCCGGCCCAGCGTCAGGAGCACGTCCGACAGGTACTGGCTCTTCGGGTAGTCCTGCGCCAGCTTCGCGCCCAGCTCGCGCTCGGCCTGCAGGTCGCGCTTCTCACGCGCGGCGGTGAAGGCGCCATACAGGGCCTTCTCGCCGATGTCGGTGTTCTTGTTCTCGTCCGCGACCTTCACGAGGCCCTGGATGACGTCGCCCGTCTCCTGGGCGCTCTGCAGCGCCAGCTCGTCGAGCGCCTCGGCGCGGCTCTGCGTCAGGATTTTCTGCACGTCCGCGCGGAAGGCCTGCGGCAGCGGCGCGGCGAGGAGCTTCTTCCCCGTCTCGTCCAGGCCCTTGAAGTCGTTGAGCTGCCGGAGGCTGTCCAGCGCCAGGTTGCCCGCGACGGGGGCCTCCTTGTGCTGCGGGTGGCCCACCGCGAAGGCGGTGAACAGCTCCGCGGCCTTCGGGTACTCGCCGTCCTCGTAGTAGGCGCGGGCGATGTTGAACTTCACGTTGAGCGCGTTGTCGCTCTTCGGGTAGCGCGACACGAACTCGGCGCCCAGCAGCTTCATCGCCTGGCGCGCGTCCGCCACCTCGAAGGCATTGCGCTTGAGCGCCTCCTCCGGCTTGAGCGTGGAGAAGTGCGCCAGCAGCGCGGCGTTGAGGGCCTCCTCCTCGCCCTTGGCGTCCTTCGCCTTGGCCTCGTAGCGGGCCAGCTCCTCGAACTGGCGCGCGGCCTCCGGGAAGGCATTGGCGGAGAACAGCGCGTCCGCGCGGTTCTTCATGAGGGGGCGCACGTACTTGTCGGGACGGAACAGGCCCAGGTACGCCTCGTAGGCCGCGGCCGTGCGCAGGTAGAGGTCCTTCTCGTCCTTCTTCTGTGCCGCCAGGTGCAGCTGCGTGGAGAGGTCTCGCGCCATCTCCTCCAGCTCCACCAGGTGCTTCTTGCGGTCCGCCTCGGCCAGCTCCGGGTCCTTCTTGCTCTGCACCGCCGCGCGCACCAGGAAGCGCAGGTCCTCCGGCTCCGGCAGCACCTTGCCCTTGGACGCCTTGAGGGCGTCATAGAGCTTCTGGCCGCGCTCCAGGTCCAGCTCGGGGTCGTGCTGGATTTCCATCAGCTTGCGCAGCGCGGGAATGGCCCACTCGTACTGCTGCTTGATGAAGTAGCGGTTGCCCAGCTTGTCCAGCGCCAGCGCGTAGGTGGCGCGGCTGTCGCTCAGCTTCTCGAAGTAGTTCAGCGCGCCCTTCGCGGGCCGGGCCTCGGTGTAGCTGTAGACGAGGTCCAGCAGCGCCTCGCGCTTGACGTTGAGCGCCTTCTTCACGTCCACGCCCGGCAGCGGCGCGCTGGCGGCGGCGGCCTCGAAGAACGTCACGGCCTCGGCGTGCTTGGCCTGGTTGACGCGAATCCAGCCCATCTTGTAGCGGGCCAGGTCGTGCACCGGCGAGGGCGGGGCCTCGAGAATCGCCTGGTAGTGCTTCTCCGCCTCGACGAGGTCCGCCTTGTCGAAGAAGTGGTCGCCGAGGATCTGCTCCGCCTCCAGCCGCAGCGGGCTGTTGGGGAACTTGCGCGTCAGGTCGCCGAGCGTCTTGAGCATCTCGTCGAACTGGCCCAGCTCGCGCTGCTCGTGCGCCAGGTAGAACGTCACCTGGTCGCCGTCCTTGAAGTCCGGGTACTCGCGCAGCAACCGGTAGTACATCTGCACGGCCTTCTGCTTCATCAGCCGCGTCTCGGGAGAGACGATGGCCCCGGACGCGCCCTCCGGCCGGGACTCGGCCTGGAGGTAATAGACGTAGCGGCTCTTCTCCACGTAGAGCTCGGCCAGCCGGAACTGGAGGTCCGGCAGGTACGGCGCGTTGCGGCTCTTGGAGATGAGGCGCTCCGTCTCGCCGATGGAGCGGTCCACCTTGAAGATGTCGCGCTTGAGCTTGGCGATGAGCTCGTCGCGCTCCTTCGCCTTGGAGACGATGGGGTTGGCGCCCGGGCCGGGACGTCCCGGCCCACCAGGGGCGGCCGCCAGCAGCGCGGCGGCAATCAGGCCGGTCAGGTGGCCGGTCATGGGGTCTCCTCGATGCAGCGGCTCTCGATGCGGACCCGGTACGACTTGAGCTCGTCGTTCCAGTACTCCCCGCCGAAGCGGAAGGCGACGTTGGTCGGGGACAGGTCCTGCTCGTCCTCCGGCGCCACCACCTTCGCGCCCTTCTTCACGCGCTCGTACAGCTTCAGGCCCACCTCGTACTCCATGAGGCGCACCTGCTCGGCGGCGCGCAGCAATGTGTCGGCTTCCTGCCGCACCGCCTCGGCCAGCCGCTCCTGATGGATGCGGACCGCCTCGGCGCGGGACAGGTCATACAGCTTCGTCAGGTGCGCGAAGAGCCGGTCGCCGAAGCTGCCGGCGTAGCGGCCCAGCCGCTCACCTTCCAAGTCCAGCGTCTCCACGAAGCGCGCGGCGCGCTGGGTGCCGCCGTGCGCGTTGGCGGCGCGGCGCAGGCGCGCGTCCTCGGTGAGGTCCTCGCGGTTGCGCACCGCCTCCAGCGAGTCCGCGAAGCGGCGCGTCAGCTCCTTGGCGGCGCGCTTGGCGGGCAGGTAGTGGCACAGGTCGCGGTAGATGAGGGCGCGCAGCAGGTACTTGTCCGGGAGGAACTCGTCCCGGAAGGAGGGCGCGTCCAGCGTGGTGAGGATGCCCAGCGAGGCGCGCAGCTCGCCCAGCTTGTACCGGGTCCACGCCTCCTCCAGGTAGAGGCTGGCGCGGCCCGGGTCCAGCTCGGGCAGCTTGACCAGGTTGTAGGCCTCCAGCGCGCCCGTGTAGTCCTTGCGCTCGTAGCGCAGGCGGGCCACCGCGAGCGCCGCCTCGTTGCGCGCCTCGCGGGTGAGCTTCTCGTCCTTGGACAGGCCGAGGAAGTCGGTGATGAGCTCGTCGGAGGGCTCCTTCACCGACTTGAGGCGGGTGACCAGCAGCGCGAACTTCGCGTGGCTGGCTTCCGGGCTCGTCTCCGACAGCTTGGCGAAGTGCGTGTTGGCCCAGCGCTCGTTGCCCACGCGCAGGTCCACCAGGCCCTGCTGGTAGTGGGCGTACGCGCCCGTCTCCTCCGGCAGGAAGCCCAAATCCAGCGCGCCGAAGACCTGCTCGTCGATCATCACGTCGTCGTGCGGGCGGTCCGTGAGCTGCTTGAGCGTGTCCAGCGCGCGGGGCAGCACGTTGGGGTTGGAGCGCTCGCGGGCGATGCGGGCCAGGTACGAGGCGCCCGCGTGCGTGAGGCCGAGGTCGATGAGGCTGCGCGCGAGGAAGTACTGGCCCCAGGCGTAGTTCTCGTCCGTCTTGGGCGCCTGCTGCAGCCAGGCGTACAGCGGCCCGGCGGCGGCGCGCGGGTCGCCGTCGAAGTAGTCCTTCAGCGCCTGGTCGAAGATGGCCGGGTCCACCTTCTGCGGCGCGGGCGGGGCGGCCTCGGCGGCGGCGGCCGGAGCCGCGCCCTCGGCGGGCTTCGCCTCAGCCTCGGCGGCGGGCTTGCCAGCGGCGTCGGCGGCGGGCTTGCCAGCGGCGGGCGCGGGCGCAGCGGTCTGCGCGGGCTTGCCGCCGGCGGGCGGTGGGGGCATGGGCAGCGCGCCGCCGGACTGCGCGGGGGCGGTCGCTGGAGACACGAGGAGCGCGGCGCTGGCGAGCGCGGCGATGAGCTTGCGAGGAGTCATTCCGTGGCGCCGAAGTTGAACGCGGTGCCGAGCTGGACCGTCGGGACGTTGATGATGCGGGAGGTGCCGGCGAAGACGACGTTGTTCGTCACGTCCAGCCGGAAGGACAGCGTCTGGCCGGAGAACAGGCGCACGCCCAGGCCCAGGTTGACCGCGGGGCGGAAGCCGTCCTGCCGGTCAATCTTCACCACGGTGCCGCCGCCCAGCAGGAACGCCTCGAAGTGCAGCACCGAGCTGTTGAGGAAGGCCGTCTTTCCGTAGAGCGGGCTCCAGACGAGGTCCGAGCCCACCATCCACTGCACCTGGTCCTCGAAGGCGGACGCGGTGGGGGCCACGTCGAAGTCGCGCTCGAGCTGGCGGCGCAGGCTCGTCTGCACGTTGTAGCTGTACATGCCGCGGCCCACCTGCCACGCGAAGCTGTCGCTGAAGTGGTACGTGTAGCCGACGGCGCCGATGAGGCCCTTGTAGAAGGCATCGGCCGGCAGCACGCCGACGCCGAGCAGCAGCTCGTGGTGCATCCGGTACTGCCGCTCCTGGATGGCGGAGACGGCGCCGGGGTTCTCGAGCGCCTCGGCCTGGGCGCGCGCAAGGCCGGGCACCAGGAACGAGAGGATGAGCAGGGCGTATCGCACGGTGGGGGCTTCCTGGCGGAGGGGGGAGACGGACGCGGTGGGGAGCCGCGTCAGTAACCGACGGAGTTGAAGAGGAACGGGTAGGTGATGATGACGACGCCACCCTTGGGGGCGGGGAACGTCCAGCCCTTGAGGCTGGAGAGGATGCACGCCTCCACGGCGGCGTTGCTCAGCGTGGAGGACTTCGTCTTGGCGGCGACCACGCGGCCGGCGGCGCCGATGGTCCACTCCAGCACTACCTTGCCGGCGAGGCCCGGGTTCTTCAGCAGCGCGCGCTCGTAGCAGCCGTGCACCTCGTTGAGGTGGCTGTTGATGACGCGCGCCACGGCCTCGCGGTCCACGGTGCCCTGGGTGGAGGCGATGCTGCGGGCCGTGGCGCGGGTGACGGTGCCGCCCACCTTGCCCTTGCCCACGCCGCCCGCGCCCAGCGCGCCGATGCCGCCGCCGCCCTTGCCGCGCAAGAGCTCGGCGCCCAGCGTGGCGCCGCCGCCCTTGCCGCCGCCGCCCAGGCCGAAGGTGCCCAGGCCCGCGTTGGCGATGGGCGCCTTGCCGATGAGGCCGGACAGCTTGTAGTTGGAGTTCTTCACGTTCTTGCTGCCCGGGCCGCTGCCCAGCTTGTCCACCGCGGCCAGCAGGTCATTCGTCGCGGGCCCGGCGGCCGACAGCTTCGCCAGCGCCTTGAGCGCCCGGCTCTCCGGCGGGGCGGCGGCCACGGCCTTGGCGGGCTGGGGCGGCGGCGTCTTCTCCACCGGCTTGGGCGGAGCCTTCTCCGCGACCTTCTCCTTCACCGGCTTGGGGGCCTTCTGCTTCAGGGCCTCCAGCTTCTTCTTCGCCTCCTCCTTCTTCTTCGGCTCGGGGGCGATGAGGCGCAGGGCCACGGGCGGCAGGTTCCGCTGCGTGAAGTCCGCCGTCTCCGGCGTGGCGGGCTTGAGGGCGAGGAAGCCCGCGAAGGCGCCGCCGAACAGGATGAAGCACGCCAGCGCCAGCCAGGGCATGCCCCGCAGGGGGTTGACCCAGACGCGCTCGGGCTTGGGGGCCGCGTAGGCCACCAGGGACATCTGGCCCTGCGTCAGCCGCGCGGCGGTGCCCTGGCGCAGCGTGAGGAAGCGGCGGTTGCCGTCGGACTCCAGCGCCGCGCCGGTGACGGGGGCGAAGCGGCCGTCATTGCCGCTCTTCTCCACCTCCGTGCCCGGCGGCACGAAGAGGCGGAAGGCGCCGTTGAGGCTCTCGGCGAGCGTGAAGGGCGCGCCAGTGTCCGGCAGCGTGAAGCCCCACAGCGGCATGGCCTCGGGAAGCTCCACCGAGGCCTGCACGGGCTTCTTCGAGTCCGGCTTGAAGCGGCGCGCGTCCTTGCGGATGGCACCCCAGTACAGCTCCAGGTAGAGCTGGGCGGCGCCCTTGCCCTGGCCGACGCGCGGCGCGTGCGTGGGCCGCGTGGCCGTGGGGCGGTGCTCCTGGAGCAGCGGGCCCGAGGCGTCCGGGAGCGGGTCGAGGGTGACGTCCGCCAGCAGGTCGTCCGCGAACAGCATGCTGGCGTTCATGTCCGACTGCGGCTGCTCCTGCGTGGCGCGGCGGCGCACCGACGGCAGGGTGCCGGCCGGCACGGGCACGGGGGCCTGCTGCTGCGAGGGCCAGGGCGCGTGCGCCCCCGGAACGGGCATGGGCGACACGGCCTGCTGCGCGGGCTGCGGCAGGGCCACGACGTTGGGCGCGGCGACCTGCGGGGCCGGCGAGGGGGCATACGCCGCCTGCGTCACGGCGTTGCCCACGCGCTGCGCGGGCTGCTGGGGCGGCACCGGACGGAGCGCGGGCTGCTGGGGCGGCGGAGCCTGCGGCACGGCGCGCACCGCGGGCACGGTGGTGGCGAGCGGCTGGGGCTGGGGCGCGGGCGCCGCCCGGAGCTGCCGCACGGCCGCGGGCTGCTGCGGCGCGGAGGCGCCGGGCGGAGGCGGCTGCGCGGCGGCGAGCATCGCGGCCACTTCCGGCGGCGGCTGGGGCTTGGCCTCCTGTGGCCTCTGCGCCAGCACGCGAGTCTTCAGCACGAAGGGGCCGCAGAGCACCTCGTCCACCGAGCGGATTTCACACGCGGAGACGCGATGGCCGTTGACGAACAGGCCCGTGGTGGAGCCCGCGTCCTGGATGGCCGCGCGCCCGTTCTGGAAGTAGAGCAGCGCATGGCGCGACTCGACGGACGGGTCATCCAGGCGCAGGTCGGACGCGGGGTCCGACCCGAGCGAATAGGTACCGGGGACGAACACCTCCGTCCCCACGAGGAGGCCGTCGCGGAGGATGACGACTTGCAGGACGCTGGGCTGACCGCTCAACGGTGACGCTCCCTTCAAGGGCTGGTGGGCGGTGCTGCCCTACTGGTCGTACACCGTGGCGAGCGTTTCGGAGCGGAAGCTGTCGCGCTCGCGGATCATCGACCGCGTCTTCAGCTCCTTGCGGTCATAGAGATAGACGGCGCCGGACTTGTTCGTCTGTCCCTGGATGAGCCGGTCATCGAAGTCGATACGGGCCGGGCCCCGCTGCGGCGGAGCGGCGGTGGCCGCGGCCTCGGGCTCACCCGTCACCGGGTCCGTCACCGCGGGGCTCTTCGTCTCGATTTTTGGCGGGGCCTTGGAGGTGGACTTCTTGCTGGACTTCGACTTCGCAGAGCGCGCCGAACGGCCGCGGCCCTGGGCCCAGGTGTCGGTCGGGGCGAGCAGCGTGCCGATTCCGAGGATCTGGGCGACGGCCATGCAGAGGAGGAAGCGTCGCATCATCAACAGGTTAAGCGATGCGTGTACCGACCTGTCAACGCACACTCCAGGGCCGGGCGGAATGCCTGCACGCACAGGTGTGGGGGGCACTCCACCCCATGTGGGGCGCACGCTCCACGAATCCTCATTTTCATTGCCGGCAGGCGGCAAAAATGGCGTGCCGGCGCTGTATTCGAAGTCGGCGCCCTGCTGAGCAGGCAGGTCTGGAGAACATCGCGACGGCGAGGGCAATGAAGGATGCTGGGGCCCGGAGGCTCCGGAACCGAATTGACGCACAAGGCTCGAAAGTGGGGAGTGCTGGCGGCGCTGGTGGCGGTGGGCTCGGCCGTGGGCGTCGTGGTGCTGCGCCAGGGGGCGACGTCCCCTGAGGCTGTTTCAGGAGGTGTATCGCCGGGTGCGACGCTCACCTCGGTCGGGCCCCGGCTCCTCAGCAACGAGACGTCCCAGCCCCTGTCCATCCAGGGCGAGCGGCTGGTGCCGGGGCTGACGCTGGCGCTGGGGCCGCCGCTGTCGCGCGAGCTGCCGCTGACGGTGGTGGACTCGCGCCACGCCTACGCCCGCCTGCCCGCGGACCTGGCGTTGCCGGAGGACACGGGGCAGGTGGTGGTGGAGGCGCGGCTGGCGCTCGCTGGCGGCGCTCGGACCGAGGGCGTCTCGCGGCTCACGGTGGTGAACGACGCGGCCTTCGCGGACCTGACGGCGATGGCGCTGTCCCCGGACGGGCGCACGCTGTTCCTGGCCTCGCCCACCACGGACACGGTGTTCTCGCTGGACGTGGAGGGGGGCCGGGTGGAGCGACTGGCGGCGGGCGACGGGCCCTCCGCGCTGGCGACCTGGCAGGATGCGTCCGGCAGGCCTTGGCTGGGCGTGGTGCACCGCTACCAGCCGGAGCTGCGCCTGTACGCGCTGGATGCGCCGGGCAGTGCGCCCCGGACTCTGCCCGCGCCGCTCGGCGCCCACGGGCTGGAGGTGGATGGGGCGCGCGGCGTGGCCTTCATCGCCGAGCACGTGCGGGACAGGGTGCACGCGGTGTCGCTGGCGGACGGGAAGCCGCGGTGGACGGCGGCGGTGGACCCCAACCCGCGCGCGCTGGCGCGGTGGAAGGACGTGCTGGCGGTGGGCAGCCTCCAGACGGGCCAGCTGGAGCTGCTGCGCCAGGAGGACGGCGCGCCCGTGGCCACGGTGGCGCCGGGGCCGGGCGTGGCGATTCTGGGAGGACACACGGAGCCCTTCCGCGAGCAGGTGATGGGCGGCAAGGCGCCCCGCGCCGTCGTCGCGAGCGAGCGGCTGGGGCGCCTCTTCATGGCCAGCCTGGGCCCCAACGTGGGGCCCAACCCGAAGCGCATGGAGGTGAGCAACAACAGCGGCGTGGCGGTGGTGGACCCGGCGAAGGGCGACTACGTGCGGCACCGGGGCTTCGGCGCGGGCGTGACGGAGGGGCTGGCGCTGGATGACGCCGCCGGGCTGCTCTACGCGGCGGACGTGGGCGTCGGCCGGGTGCGCGTGCTGGACGCGCGCGCGCTGGCTGGGGCCGAGAAGGCGGCGCGCGGCGCGGTGCTGCAGGAGGTGGCGCTGGCGCCGCCCGCGAATACGCCGCGCATCCGCCCGGCGGAGGACTTCGGGACGAAGGGCAGGGCAGGGGAGGAGCTGCACTCCGGGCCGCGCTCGCTGGCGCTGGCGCCGGACGGGCGCACGCTCTACGTGCTCAACCGCTTCACGCGGACGGTGGCGGTGGTGGACGTGCGCGAGGCAAGGGCCGGCCGGGCCCGCGTGGTGCGCCAGTGGCCCGTGGTGGCGTCGCGCGCGCAGGCCAAGCGCCGCCTGGGGCAGGTCCTCTACTACGCGGACCTGGGGCGCACGGGGATTACCTGCGACGGCTGCCACCTCGAGGGGCACACGGGCGGCGTCTTCTACGAGAAGACCCGGCCCAACCGCATCTACCGCTCCACCACGGTGCTGGGCAGCCGGGACACGCCGCCGTACTTCACGCCGGCCAGCCAGGACAGCCTCGCGGAGACGGCGAGCTTCGTGGGCGGGCGCAACCGCTTCCACAACCCGGCCCCGTCGCCGGAGGAGGTGGAGGCGCTCACCCTCTTCAACGCGATGATGGCGACGCCGCCCAACCCCTTCCGGGGCGCGGACGGCGCACCGCTGGAGTCGGTGGAGCTGCCGGACGGCGCGGTGGGGAACCCGGCGCGCGGGCGCGAGCTGTTCGAGGGGAAGGGCCGCTGCGTGGAGTGCCACCCCGCGCCGCTCTACACGCTGGACCAGGACCCGGCCACGCGCGGGAAGTACCTGGACGTGGGCACGCCGGTGGCGCTGCCGCTGCGGCTGGAGCAGCAGGACCTGGTGCCCGGCGCGGCGACGCCGTCGCTGGTGGGCACGTGGGACGTGTGGCCCCTGCTGACGAGCGCCACCGCCGGCTACGCGGTGAAGGACGGGCGGCTCGTGGTGGGCACGCGCTTCCCGCTGCGCGCGGTGCTGGAGGCGTCCGGGCCGAAGCACGGCGACACGCGCGCGCTCACGCCGGGGGAGCGCGATGACCTGCTCGCGTTCCTGCTGACGCTGTAGCCGGCGGGGCGCCGGCTCAGGGGTCGGGGTTGCCCAGGGGCCGCGCCGCGTCCTTCACCGACTGGGCCTGGTCCGACGCCAGCTTCGCCAGCCGCTTGAGGCTCCGGGAGTGCTCGTCCCGGAGGCCGGCGTTGGCCGGGTCGTGCTTCAGCAGCTCGTCGAGCAGCTCCAGGTGCGTGAGGTAGTGCTGGAGCGCCTCCTTGAACAGGCCCCGCGTGTGGGCCAGCTGTCCGAGGCTGGCATGGATGCTGACGCGCATCTGCTTGAACAGCGGCGTGTCCGGCTGTTTCGCGAGCAGGTCCTGGGTGAGCGCCAGGGCCTGACGGTACTCCTCGCTCGCGCTCGCCAGGTCTCCCCGCATCCGGGCCGTGTCGCCGGTCGCCATGTGGTGGGTGACGCGGTCCTGCAGGAGCGGGACCTCGTTGGCCGCATCGAGCCCCACCAGGAACGTGTCCGCCGCCTGGCGCAGCTCCCCGCACTCCGCCTTCGCGTCGTCCCTGGGACACAGCCGCGCGACGCCGCGGTGGACCTGCGTGCCCTGCCGGCCGATACGCTCCAGCCGCTCCAGGGCGGCGAGATGTCGGCGCGTCAGCTCGAAGGTCACCGCCGCGAGCACTCCCATCGCCAGCACCAGCCCCATCCGCCGCCGCCTCCTGCTCCGCACCTTGCGGTGCTCGTGCTCCTCGCAGGCCTCCAGGAACTCGCGCACCGGCGCCGTCATCTGCCACTGGTGCTCTTCGCGGATGCCGCGCGCATACCCGAGCCGCGCGCCCACCGCGAGGTAGGAGCTGCCGCCCTCCGGCTCGTTGCGGTGCAACTGCCACGCCTCGGCCATGGCCCGCAGCTCGCGCCACTGGAGCAGCCGCCGCCGGTTCTGCTGGAGCCAGCCCCGCAGCCGCTTCCACCGGCGGATGAGCGCCTCGTGCGCCACCTCCAGGCAGACCTTGCCGCCGCCGTCCCCCACGGTGCTCCGGGTGACGAGCCGCGCCGTCACCAGCTTGTCCAGCACGCGGTCGAAGGCGGCCTGCTCCGCCGGGTCCGAGGGGCGCACGTCCTCCAGCCACACCCGCCGCCGGGTGTCGGGCGTCGTCTCGTCCCCCAGCGCGACCAGCTCCGCGCGCAGCCGCCGGGACTGCTGGCGCTCGTCCTCCTCCAGGCTGTCGTAGAGCTGCTCCGCCGTCTGCACGAGGCTGCCCGCCACACCCTCCATCTCCTCGTAGGCCCGGTGCGTCAGCCGGTGGCCTTCGCGGTGGCGCCACAGCGTGTCCAGCGCGTGCTCCAGCAGCGGCAGCGCGCCGGGCTCCTGCCCCACGTCCCGGCACAGCCGGTCCACCAGCCCCGCCTCCAGGTACAGCCCCACCCGGTGTGCGGGCTTCTCGATGGCCTCCGCCAGCTCCTCCGGGCTCATCTGCGGCACGAAGACGCGGTGCTTCTCCGCGTACACCACCGCGTCCAGCCGGGTGTCCGCGTCCAGCACCACCTCGCCGCAGCGCTCGAAGGAGTCCACCCGCAGCGTGGTCACCACCACGCACTCCAGCTCCTTCTCCCGGCCCAGCGCCCACAGGGCCTGCATCAGCTCGCGGCGCTCCACGGGGTCCAGGTGCGTGAAGACCTCCTCGAGCTGGTCCACCACCAGCAGCAGCCTCTGCTGGGGGCGCGCGTGCCTCAGCCTCCACACCTCCACCAGCACGTCGTGCGGCTCCACCCGGCCTTCGTCCGCCATGGGCTCGGCGCTCCACAGCCGGTGCAGCCGGTGGCGCAGCTCGCGCAGCGCCTCGGCGCGCATGCCCGTTGCCCTCGGCATGGTGCGCACCAGCGCCTCGGGCCGCACCGTCAGCACGTCCCACTCGGCCGGTGGCAGTTGGGGGATGAGCCCGGCCATCACCACCGAGGACTTCCCCGCGCCGGACGCGCCCGCCACCACCTGGAAGCGGGGCCTCTGCCCCCGCACGGCCTCCCCCAGTCGTGCCAGCAGCTCCGCTTCCAGGCGGCTGCGTCCGAAGAAGAAGCGCCGGTTGCTCGGACCGAAGGGCAGCAGCCCCTGGTAGGGCCGCAGCACCACCGGCCGCAGGTCCGCGTCACCGGTGCGGCGCGCATACAGCTGCAGCGAGGCCCAGTCGAAGCCCTTCACCTCCACCCGCAGCCCGCGCCGCGCCGCGCCCAGCGCCTCCTCCAGCGAGCACGAGTCCACCAGCAGCTTCTCGTACAGCGTCCGCGCCAGCACCACCGAGCCCTCGGCCGACAGCGGCAGCCGCGATGCCACCACCATGCCGATGCCCACGCGGTGGAGCTCCTGCGCCAGGCTGCCCAGGTGGCTGGCCAGCGCGCCGCCGTCTCCGCCATGGCAGGCGCACAGCACCACCATGCGGAGCGTGTCCCGGTACGGCCCCAGCACCGCGCCCAGCGCCCCCGCGTCCACCAGGCGCCTGCCGCCCTCCGGCGCGTTCCACACCAGCCCGTAGTGACTGTCCTCCGACGTCCCCAGCGGCGCCCCGTGACAGAGCAGGTGCAGCACGGCGACGGGCTCGTCGGCCTGCACGGCCTCGCGCAGCGTCTTCTCCAGCGCCTCCAGCGACACCTTGGGCAGCACGTCCCGCCGCCCCTCGAAGCCGAAGCCCCCCTCCAGGCTGGCCCGCGCGAGCGCCTCCTGGTGCTCCTTCTCCGGCACGCCGCCGCCCGCCTCGGACCAGGCCAGCAGCACGCGCCCCTCCCGGGCCGAGGGCGCGGGCGCCGGGCGCACCTCCCGGGGCCACTCGTAGCGCAGCGTGAAGCCGCGCAGGTCCGCCAGGTGCTGCCCGCTGTCCTTGAACGTCGCCAGCTCCCACGGCAGCGAGTACAGCTCCGCCGCCGCCGAGCGCACCACCAGCCGGGGCCCCCGCCCGCTCCGCGCCTCGGCCTCCAGGGCGTCCTCGTGCCCTCCCCAGTCCAGCGCGTCCAGGAAGCGCCGCAGCTCCTCGCCCAGCCGCCGCGCCGCCACCGGGTCCGGCTCCCCACGTGCCAGCGCCGCGAGGTCCATCAGTACCCGCTCGCTCCAGGGGAAGTACGCGCTCTTCACCCCTCCCTGGCCCATGCGCAGCAGGTACTCCTGCGGCCGCAGGTCATGGAAGCCATAGGGGTCATCGGCCCGGTGGGCCCGTGTGAACTCCAGCACGACCTCGTATGGACCCACCGCCCCTCCCGCCGCGTCCTCGCTCGCGAACCTCGGCCCCGGCTCCCCCAGGCGTGCCGTGCTCATGGACAGACACCCCTCCCCTTTTTCACGCGGGAGGACCGCGGCCTCGCCCCCGCTTCCTCAGACATGACGCGGGCAGGTGAATTCCTTACGAACAAAGCCACCGCATTCCGGGGCAGGTAACAATTTCACTCCAGCGCGTCCTCTCGGGTCGAGGCAGACCCGCAGTCCTTTCCCTGGCCCCTCTCGGACGAGAAGAGCGATGCCCTCCAGCCATCCTCCGGCGTCAAGTGACCCCGCGACAGACGAGGCACCGTCACCTCTGGCATCACCTTCTCCAGTCCCGGAGGCCCGTGTCATAAGGTTGCCCATTCCTCCCCGTGAGCACGACACGGGGCAGGGGGGGCAATCACTGGCAATGGACAAGGGAAATGACGGGCACTGGGCCAGCGCGTACGCCACGCGGAACAGGACATGGCTGGTGGCCCGGGCCCAGCACCTGTGCCGCAACGCGAGCGACGCGGAGGACCTGGTGCAGGAGGCGCTGTTCCGGTTCATCCGGGAGTTCAGCGGAGAGGGGGCGCGGCTCGACGAGAGCCGCTGCGGGGCCTGGCTCATGAAGACGATTTCCACGCTCTTCTATGACCAGCTCCGGAGACAACGCGTGAGGGACCAGAACGCGAAGGACCCGACGCTTCGCAACGAAGTCGTCGACCCGCTCGAGCCCACCGTGCCTTCCGTCTATGACACCGTCACGGACGAGCGCTTCTCCCAGGCCGTGCAGTCGCTGAGCCCGAAGCTGCGGGCCACGTTCGAGCTGTACGCGGCCGGGCACCGGTACCAGGACATCGCTCGCATCCTCGACATCCACATCGGAGCGGTCGCCAAGCGACTGTTCGACGCTCGCGCACGGCTTCGCGAGTTCTTCAATTCAGGAGACAAGTAATGGCCTCCCCTTGTGAGGACGTAGGGCTGTTCGTGGATGGGGAGCTGCCACCCGAGGCGGCGGAGCGCTTCCGGGAGCACCTTCCGGACTGTGTGAAGTGCCAGGGGCAGGTGACGGAGCTGCTGCAGCTGCGGATGCTGGCACGGCGGCACATGGAGGGCGCCGACGAGCGTGCGCCGGCTCCTGTGCCCGCGCCTCGCGCGCCGATTCCGTTGTTCCGGCGGCGCACCTTGGTGCAGGCGGTGGCGGGGCTGGCGGCGGCGGTGCTGGTGGTGGTGGCGGTGCCGCGGATGATGTCCTCGGAGCCCCAGCACGACGTGTGGCTGGCGAAGCGGCCCCAGCGCCTGTTGGAGGCCCGTGTCGCGTATCCCGGCGCGGATGACCACCGACCTCAGGCCTCGAGGATGATGGGCAACGACGACGGCGCTCCGGAGGCCCTGCCGCACAAGGCGATGTCCTGGCTGGAGGAGCAGGAAGACGTCCCGGGCATTGTCGCGGCGTACCTCGTGCGTGACGACCCGGGCCTGGCTGACCAGGCGCTGCTGGAACTGGACAAGCTGGAGCGCACGCCGGAGCGCGAGAACGACCGCGCGGTGGCGATGCTGCTCAAGGGCAGGCCCGATGAGGCTCTTCGCCTGGTGGATGGCGTGCTTCGGGGGCACCCGCGTCACCCGCAGGCTCTGTGGAACCGGGCGCTGGCGCTGCGCGAGCTGGGCCTGCCGCTGGTGGCGGCCAGTGCTTTCAAGGAGGTGGCCGACCTGCACGAGCCGGGCTGGTCCGACGAGGCGAAGCTCAAGGCTGACGAATTGCGGAGCACGACGTTTGAACGTCACAAGAAATGGAAGACCGCATACGAAGCTGGAAAGGCTCTTCGCGAGGCGCCGCCGACCATTCTTCCCAGGAGCTTCAGCCAGTTTTCCATGGCGCGGCTCTATCTCTACGACGCCGTCCGCTCAGCGCCGAATCGCGAGCGTGTGCTGGCGCTGTTGCCCCTCGCCCAGGACCTGGATGCGAGAGCAGGCGGTGACGTGCTGGAGAAGTACGTGCGCCATGTCAGTAACGCCAACTTCTCGCGGCGCGGTCCCCTCGCCCTCGGCTATGCGGCCTTTGCCAAGGAGCGGCCTTCTCGCGCGGAGCAGGAGCGCCAGCTCGCTGTACTGCTCAGCTCTGGTGAGAACGACATCTTCCTGGGCGTGCTCCAGCGCTCAGGCATCACTCGCCTCAACTTGAAGCTCTACGAAGCCAGGGCCGCCTCCACGGGAGATCTCTGGTTCAAGCTCCTCGCGGCGCAGGAGCGTGCCAAGCTTGAGTTCACGGAAGGAAACTGGAAGCAGGCCACTCGGACGCTTCAGGCCGCGCTCGGGCATTGTCCGGCAAGCGGCTTCGAATACCGCTGCCTGAGTCTGGAACTGGACCTGATCAGCATCCACATCCAACACATCAAGGTTGATGACGCGCTCTCTCACGTGACGAGTGCCCTGAAGATCGCGCGTGAGAACAACGAATGGTGGCTGGAGCAGGAGCTGTTGTGGAACCGTGCACGCATCTCCCGCGTGGTGAACGACAGCCACCTCACGCGCGCCTACCTGGGGGAGTATCTGGAGCGCGGTCGGGGAGACCCGACCGCCGAGCTCCGCGCCCACCAGATCCTTGCGAGCATGGCGTTCCAGGAACTACGGGTGGACGAGGCCCGCCGCGAAATCGATGCCGCCCTGGCTACGGGGCAGCCACTCCTGTTCGCGGGGGCCATGGACCTGGCGGAGATCAGCCGGCTGAAGCGCGCTCCCGATGACGAGGCGCACCTGTTGCGTGCACTGGAGTCAGCCAGGTCTGAGCTCAGCGAGGGGAAGCGAGTACTCGCTACACACGTTCGGGGGAGGTTCTATATCGAGCAGGACGCGGAGCGCGGACGAGCGTTGCTCTGGAAAGCCATCGAGGAGGCAGAGGCCGAGGGTCTGAAGGATGACTCGCATGCGAAGCGGGCGCGGACCTATAGCTATACGTCGCTGCTCCACGACGCTGGCCGGCGTGGTGCCTACAGGGAAGCGCTGGAGTTGTTCGAGAGGGAGCGAGGCGTCGGATTGCCAGCGCAATGCCTGCTGGCGGTCACCGCGGACTCCGAGCGGACGCTGCTCGTGGCGCGCGGCACTGCGGGGGAACTGGTCGGCTACTTCGACGAGTCCAGGCGTCAGCCCCTGGAGATACGGCTCGGTGGTGTCGTTCCGGAAATGCTCCTGACTGTCCTGCGCGCGTGCTCGCGGGTGGAGGTGCTCGCCCGGCCTCCGCTTCATGGGCGGGCGGGGCTGCTTCCACCAGAGCTTGCCTGGAGCTACCTGACACGCACTGCGCCTACACCCACGCAGCGCACGGGGAGCGCGGTGCATCTGGTCGTCTCCGATGTAGAGCCGCCGCCCGGCAGTTCCCTCAAGCGCCTCAACGCGTGGACTCCAGGCTTTGGTCCCGACGAGCAGCGCGTCACGCTCGTGGGAGCCGAGGCCACCCCGCCCCGGGTGTTGGCCGCCATGAAGGACGCCACCGAAGTCGACCTGGTGGCCCATGGCGTCGTCGATGGCCATGCCGATACCTCCTATCTGCTGCTGGCCCCGGGGCCAGATGGGTATGAGCTGACAGTGCCTCAGGTCCGCGCCTCCTCGCTGAGAGGGGCACCTTTCGTGGTGCTCGCGGCCTGCCGCGCGGCGCATACGGCGTATGTGCTCGATGCGCCCTTCAGCCTTCCGGCTTCCTTCATCGAGGCGGGCGCACGCGGGGTGCTTGCGGCCACGGTGGAGATTCCCGACCTGGAGGCGGGTACCTTCTTCAATGCCGTCCGCGAGCGCATCCGCCGGGGCGAGGTTCCTGCCATCGCGCTGCGTGATGAGCGCATGAAGTGGTTGGGCGAGAATCGTGGCGTGGCGTGGCTCCCCAGCGTGCTGCTCTTCGAGTGAGGGCTCGCGAGAAGTGAAACCCGCGAGGTAATGAATCGAAGTGGCTGCGTTTTCTGGATGGGTAGGGCGACTGGGCTGCTACCCAACACAGGAGCCAGTCATGAGCCAGCAGGAGCCGGCCTTCTACAACCTCGAGTTCTCCAGCGATGCTTCGTTCTGGGAGGGAGCGGGTGACTCGCAGCGGCGCACCTTCCTCATGCCGCTGCCCGACCCCGCCGAGTTTCTCGTCTTCGGCGTGGTGGACCCGTCGAGCAAGGTGCTCTTCGTGGCGCGGGGGCGCGTGCGTGACCACCTGGGGGAGTTCGTTTCGCGGATGACGCGGGACGGAGCCTCGGTGGAGTTCTACGCCCGGCCGCCGCTGCCGTGGCAGTTGGTGAAGCGGTACATCAAGGATGACCCCTACGAGCACCAGGAGACTGATGGGCCCAGGAATCCGCCTGAGCAGGGGATCGCGGCCTATGGCGGCGGCGCGGACGAGAAACACGCGCTCCTCATCCAGGAGGCCACCATCAATCTCCCTAGCGACCCCGTGGCCTGGCCCCCGGCGCAGGGTTGTAGTCGGAGGGTCATCGTCATGCCGGGGTCGGATGTCTCGGAGTTCCTCGCCTTCGGCGTGTGCGACAATCCGGACCGCTTCGTGTTCGCGGCCCGGGGGGCCACGGCCGACAAGGCCGCCTTCCTCCTCCGCATGGCGCAGGATGGCGCCACCGTGGAGCACCACGAGGTCGTGCCGCCGGAGCTTCCGTACGTCCAGGCCTGGCTCGATGAGCACTTCCCCACGCTGTCCTCGCTCACCCGCCTCCGCTTCTCCACCCGCGAGCTGACCCCGCAGCAGGTCGGCTAGCCGCGGTCATCCGAGGGGCCATCGATGACGCTCGAGCTGCTGCTCGCCCACGCTGACGAGGACCGGAAGGGACTTCCCGTGGAGTCCCTCCAGAGCGCTCCCCGTCCCGCCGAGGTCGAGCAGCCCGACAGGCTCTGGGACGCCACCGCCAACCCCAACGACTTGCCCAGCCAGCGCTGGGGCCTCGTGGCTCCGAAAGGCCCCAGGGGCGACGCCCTGCTCGCGCTCGTCGAGCCGCTCCGCCAGCGGCGCCAGCAGGCCCAGGGCGGTGAGCGCGTGGCCATCTATCGTGTCCCGCCGGACATGGATGGCCCCCTCGCCGCGCGCTGGAAGAAGGAGGTCTTCCGGCACGAGGGCACGCGCGAGGCGGACCGGCCGCGCTACCTCTTGCTGCTCGGCGACCTGAACGAAGTCTCGCTGGAGCTGCAGCATGCGCTGACCACCGACGCCTTCGTGGGCCGCCTCGCCTTCGCCACGGACGCAGGCTACGCGGCCTATGTCGACAAGGTGCTGCGCTGGGAGGACGCCACCCCGCGCGAGTCGAACGCGCGCATGCTCTTCTACACCTCTCGCGATGGCTCCTCCGCGACGGAGCTGGGCCACCGGATGCTCATCGCCCCGAGCGTCACGGCCTGCCGCGAGCGCCAGGAGCTGCACTGCTTCCCGCAGGCGGACCTCGTCTCGCTGGGCGACGACGGCCCTGTGTCCCTCGCGAGCCTGCTGGACCATGCCTCGGCCCGCCGGCCCGGCGTGCTCTTCACGCTGAGCCACGGCAGGGGGCGGCCCGCGAGCGGCTGGGCCCATCCCGAGGCGCGGCTTGCGCACCAGGGCGAGCTGAAGCTCCCCGACGGCGGCTTCCTCTGCGCCTCGGAGCTGGCCTCCCGCCCCTTCCTCCCCGGCGGCATCTGGTTCAGCTTCGCGTGCTTCAGCGCGGGCACGCCGGCGCGCAGCAGCTACGCGCACTGGCTGCGCCAGCTCCCCGAGTCGGACCCGAACGCTCGCCGTGGCCTGGAGGCGCTGCCCCAGCAGGGCGAGCGGCCCTTCATCTCCGCGCTGCCCCAGGCCGCGCTGGCCAACCCCGACGGGCCGCTGGCGGTGATGGGGCACGTGGACCTGGCCTGGTCCCACAGCTTCAGCGACCGGGGCCGTGGCACGCCCTCGCGCTTCATCGAGCTGCTCAAGGAGCTCGCCGCGGGCAGCCGCGCGGGCGTCGCCCTCCAGTCATTGATGCAGGTCCTCAACGAGGCGAGCAGCGAGCTCGCGGCGCTCTACAACCAGGAGGCGCTGGAGCACACGCAAGGGCGCCCCTCCACCATCGACCCGCTGGAGCGCGCCCGGCTGTGGATGGCGCGCCAGGACCTGGCCAACTACGTCCTCCTGGGAGACCCCGCCGTCCGCCTGTCGCTGGCGCAGGCCCGGCCCGCCGCTCCGGCGCCGCACCCGCGCCTGGCGATGCAGGCGATTCTCGGCTCCCGCTTCGGCGCGGCCACGGCACGCCCCGCCGAGCGCACCGCCACCGATATAGAGGAGGCCGTCCTCGCGCTGCTCACCGGGAGGCATCCGCCGGAGCAGCTCACGGCCCGCTACAACGTCCCGCTCGCCGAGCTGCTTCGCTGGGAGGAGCTGTACCGCGCCGCCGGACGCGAGGCGCTCGCCCGCGACCTGGCCGGAAACGGCTGAGCTTCCACCGCCCCGTGGCGCCCGGTGAGCAGCCAGCCTGGCACGCGGGTTCCACGGCGGGCCGAAATCTCGGCCGTCGCTGTGCCGCTCTCACCGCGAATCCGGGACCCACGACACAGTCACTTGCGTCGCCCTGGGTGCGTAGGGTGTACAATCCAACTGATGCGCGCCCCCTCGCGGTCTGTCTGGCTGCTCATACCCGTCCTGCTGCTGTCGTGCTCCGACGCGGGGCTGTACGCCCTTGGCGGACGAGGTCCCACAGGGAAGGACCGTGCGGCCTTCTCCGGTGACGTCTGTGTGCCGCTGGCGGGAGGCGAGGCGTTCCCCACCAAGGTGCTCTTCGCGATTGAGGGCGGCGCCGGCGTGGAGGCGGAGATGGTGGGCTACGCCACCGACGGCCTGTCCACGCTGACCAGCCGCTTCTCCGGCCCGTTCGTGAAGTTCGGCCTCGTGGCGTACCACACCGTGGCCACCGGCCTCCTGGGCGGCTTCTCGGACGCCGCGGAGTTCCAGGCCACGCTGCCGCGCTACGCGACGTACCAGGAGTCAGGGCCGGTGAGCGCGCGCTCCGCCCTGCGGCTGGCGAAGACGCTGCTGTCGGGCGACATGCAGACGTCCTGCCGGGGCGAGGTGGCCCGCACGCGCTACATGGTCGTCGTCATCCTCCGTACCGGGGACAGGACGTGTGCCCGCGTGCGCGAGAATGACGACTTCGGCGTGGGGCTCGACTCGCGCTGCACCGCCCTGTCCCAGGCACCGGCGTGCGGCGCCCCGGGGTCGCCCACGCGGGACGCCTGCGACACCGCGTGCTCCAGCTGCGAGCTGACGGCCGTCACCGGCGAAATCAAGGCCCTGGCCCAGCAGTACGGCGCGGGTGAGGTCGTGGTGCAGCCCATCTACGTGCGCGGCGCCACCGCCGAGCCGGCCACCCGCGAGCTCGTCGCCGCCATCGCCAGCGCCGGGGGCACCGAGCCCATCGAAGTCGACTTCGCGGGCCTGCCCGGCGCGCTCACCACCATTAAGTACTCCGCCCGACAGAACGCCCTCAAGCTCAAGCGCTTCATCGCCTTCAACCGCAACGTCGTCGTCCGGGCCGGCCAGGTGCTCACCGACAGCGACGGGGACGGCCTGCCGGACCCGGACGAGGACGCGCTCGCCACCGACCCGCTCCAACTGGACACGGACCAGGACGGGCTGATGGACGGCCTGGAGGTCCGCATGGGCCTGGACCCGCTGGTGCCGGACGTCATCAACGGCTGCAACATCTCCCTGGACGAGGACGGAGACCGGCTCAACGCCTGCGAGGAGCGCGTGCTGGGCACCGACGCCTGCATCGGCGACACCGACGGTGACGCGCTGCCGGACCTGGTGGAGCTCCTGTCGATGACCAACCCGCTGGTCCCCGAGGACCTGCTGGACTCGGACCGCGACGGCATCTCCAACGTCGCCGAGATTGAGGCCCACGCCGACCCGCTCAGCGCCGACCTCGACTTCCACCGCGAGCGCGGCTACGGCTACGACCTGGTGGAGTCCACGCCCGCTCCCGACGGCCGCACCTGCTACACGGCCCGCGCGGAGAACATCACCGTCGTCCCCACCCGCGAGCGCCCCCACCCGTTCATCCCCGGCGAGGTCATCAAGGCGGGCACCAACGAGGTGTACCTCTACCTCCAGGCCGGCCGGGACAATGACCCGCGCGGCGCCGGCATCGGCTCGCTCCTCATCCAGCCCATCGAGTACAGCGAGGAGGCCGGCCGCACCCCCGCGGGCGTCATCCCCCTCGTCCCCGACGACTTCATCCTCGGAACCTGATCCACCTTCCATTGTGGGGTCCGCCCCACGTCTTGAATGGGGAGTGCCCCCCACACCCCCAGCCCCAGTCCTCCGCGCCCTGCATGCAACCCTTCGAGATTCCTGGGCTTGTCTCGACTGTTCGGTACGGATCGCTCCTTGCTAGGGGACTGGCGTTGAAAGGAGTCACCATGACACTCGCACGCATCGCAACGGCCCTCACGCTCGGGGCAGTCTTCCTCCTGAGTCCGGCGGTGGCCCAGGCGCAGTCCAACAACAACCCCAACAACCCGGAGTGCCTCGGCGACAGCTGCGGCCGTCCCCAGGAAGAGGGTGGCGGCTGTGGCTGTGGGTGCGGCTGTTCCGTCTGGGTGAACTACACGGACGACGGCGACACGCTGGCGTACACGGACGACGCGGACGGCGACGGCCGCGCGGACGACCGCGACAACTGCCCCTTCGTCTCCAACCGTGACCAGACGGACGACGACGGCGACGCGGTGGGCAACGCCTGCGACAACTGCTCGGCGCTCTCCAACTTCCAGCAGCTCGACGCGGACGGTGACGGCAGCGGCGACGACTGCGACGGCGACATCGACGGCGACAAGAAGGACAACGCCGTCGACAACTGCGCGAAGGTGCCCAACGCGGACCAGGGCAACCTGGACAACGACAGGGACGGCGACGCCTGCGACCTGGACGACGACAACGACGGCGTCAACGACGGCCCGGACAACTGCCCGCGCGTGGCCAACCCCGACCAGGTGATGCCGACCGACGGCAGCCAGTGCCGCGTGGACGCGGACGGCGACAACATCTCCGACAACGGTGACAACTGCCCGGGCCTGGCCAACTCCGGCCAGGAGGACCAGGACCGCGACGCCCAGGGCGACGCGTGCGACGCGGACATCGACGACGACTCCATCTTCAACGCGCAGGACAACTGCGCGCTCGTCGCCAACCGCGACCAGGTGGACGATGACCGCGACGGCTCCGGCGACGCGTGCGACACGCGCTACTGCCTCGTGCTGGACCCCAGCCGCCCGGACGACTGCCTGGACCCCAAGGCGCCCTTCACCGTGAGCGGCGGCGGCTTCCTCCGCGCCGAGAAGGCCGGTGAAATCCGCCCGCCGCTGTTCGCCAACCGCAACGGCGCGGCCATGGAGTACAAGTGGACGGTGGTGAAGCGCCCCGAGGGCTCCGACGCGGTGGTGGAGAACCCGCAGGGCGCGGTGACGCTCAGCCGTGACTGGCAGTACACCTACGTCGACGGCAGCGTGCCCCTCTTCAAGCCGGACCAGGATGGCACGTACGAGCTGCAGGTGACGGCGCGTCTGGCCTTCGCCGACCGCGTCTTCCCCGACCAGCGCGTGTCCACGTCCAGCCTCATCATCCAGGTGGGCAAGGGAGACGACGAAGGCCCGAGCTGCAGCTCGGTCCCCGCCGGCTACAGCGTCTCCGCCCTGGGCGTGGCGCTGCTCGGCCTGCTGATGCGCCGCCGCCGCCGTCAGCAGTAACATCGCAGTCCCCCCGCCAGGAGGTCCCTACCGCATGCGCCGCTTCGTTCGTACCCCGCTGCTCGCGGCGGGCCTCCTGGCCCTGGGCCTCGTCTCCTGTACCGACTCGCTGCTGGAGCCCCGGGCGGAGACGAAGACCCAGCTCGATGACCGGCTGACGCTGCAGGGGCAGGTGTGCACGCGCCCGCCCAACCCCTCCGGCTTCCCGGTGAAGGTCGTGGTCGTCATCGACGAGTCCGGCAGCATGTGCATCTCGGACCCGCCGGGCGCGCAGCTCGACAGCGGCTTCTGCCAGCGCGCCGAGGTGCAGGCCATCATCCCCCCCGGCGTCACCGAGCCCGCGCGCGTGCGCGCCCTCAAGCGCCTGGTGGCGCAGTTCCGCCAGGTCAATGCGCAGGGCGGCAACGTGCAGCTGTCCGTGGCCCCCTTCGAAACCAACGTGCGCAACGTCTGGCCGCCCACCACCACGGGCAGCCGCTTCGCCCGGCCGGACAACAACATCGACAGCTACATCGACGGCCTGCAGAGCCAGCTGGGCAAGGGCACCGACTACCAGGGCGCCCTGTCGTACGCGTACAGCATCATCTCCAGCGACATCAACGCGGTGGCGCAGTCCAACCCGGAGCTCCTGCCGCGCACACGCTACGTCGTCGTGTTCCTCACCGACGGCACGCCGTACCCGCGCTGCTCCGCCACCGACAACCTCAGCGTCTACGCCAACCCGGACAACCCGGACCTGACGTGGGCGGACTCCATCGTCGACTTCTGCAACGCCACCAGCACCACGGACGCCATCGAAGGCTTCGAGGTGGGCACGGACCGCAACCAGAACTACCAGCTGTTCAGCTACGTGCGGCGGCTGATGGAGCTGAAGGACCAGTACAACGTGGGCGACGTGCGGATGCACACGGTGCTGCTCTTCAACCAGGAGGCGGTGCGCGCCTGCGGCCCCATCTGCCAGGAGATCTACGGCATCTACCCGGGCGTGGAGCAGGCCCGCTACCCGGAGGCGGCGAAGAAGATTGCCTCCTGGCTGCTGCAGCGCTTCGCGGAGATGGGCAACGGCGTGTACCAGGAGTTCAACGACACCGCCGAAATCTCCAACCTGGGCCTGGGCGCGCTGGACTACTCCTCGTTCGCCTCGCGCAACGTGATGAAGTCGCTGGTGGTGGAGTCGCTCTCCTCCGCCCCGGGGGAGGACGGCCGGGTGCTGGACAGCGACGGCGACGGCGTACCGGACACGCAGGACAACTCCTTCACGCTGAAGACCAACACCTTCCTCGCCGACAGCGACGGGGACTGCCTGGACGACGGCTTCGAGTTCCGCCGCGAGGACCAGGGCTTCCGGGCGAGCAATGACCTGGACGCCCGCGGGTGCGACCCGGCGTCGCCGCTGACGCGCAACTGCGTGTGCCGCGACACGGACGGTGACGGCCTGTCGCAGTACGCCGAGGACTACCTGCGCACGCGCACCGGCATCGTGGACAGCGACGGCGACGGAGCGCCGGACCGGCTGGAGGCGCGCTGGGGGCTGGACCCGCTGGAGCCGAACGTGGCCGGCCTGGACACGGACGGGGACGGGCTGCCGGACGACACCGAGCTGCGCTCGGGCTCGGACCCCACCCGCAGGGACCGCGCCTTCTACGAGCGCAACGGCTACCAGTACGAGACGACCATCGCCGAGGTCCGCGCGGACGGCAGCGTCTGCTACGACTTCACCGTGTCCAACCTGCAGCTCGTCACCCCGCCGGACCGCTCGGGGGCGAAGCAGGGCCACAACCTCTACAAGGTCTGGTTCGCGGAGGCGCCGGAGAGCGGCGTGTCCACCGACTACGGCGTGTGGCGCACGGCCTGCGCCTGGGCCCAGTACGCGCCGCCCAGCGTGCGCGTCCCGGCGGGCCCGGAGCTGTCGCTGGAGGACGCCAACTTCCGCCGGCCCGACACCCTGAGCAACCCGTGGAACAACCAAGGCGACTGCGTGGGAACCCCGCCGTCGGGAGGCAACCCGTGAGCCACGCCGGACGAGTCCTGGCGGGCGGCCTGGCCGCGCTCGTGGCGGTGGTGGCCTGCACCGACTCCTATCTCTACGACCCGCGCCGCGACGAGCAGGTGCCCGTGGACCGGGCCATGGCCTTCGAGGGCCGCTTCTGCACGGTGGGCACCAACGAGGTGGTGCGCCCCATCAAGCTGGTGGTCGCCATGGACGCCTCGCAGTCCATGCGCGTGAGCGACCCGGATGGCGCGCGCGCCACCGCGCTGGTGGAGCTCATCCAGAACCTGCCGAGGGACCCCGAGGTGTACCTGGCGGTGGTGCTCTTCGCCGGCAGCACCACGGCCTTCCTCACCCAGGTGCCGGGCAACCCGCCGGAGGACGGCTTCGTGCAGCTGTCCACGCTGGACGAAGCCACCCTGCGCCGGATGACGGAGCAGCTGCTCACCTTCCGCAACCCGGACAACTCACCGAACCGGGACTCGACGGACTTCGTCAAGCCGCTGTCGGACATCTACTCGCTCATCAACACGGACATCGCCCGCAGCCGCCTGGAGCCGGGCGGCGCGCAGGCGCTGGCGCAGGCGCGCTACTCGGTCATCTTCCTGTCGGACGGCAAGCCCACCAACGACCAGGACGACGAGCTCATCCAGGGCGACGCGGTGGTGCGCATCCGCCAGCTGCGCGACCTGGTGGAGGACGTGCGCGTCAACACCGTGCACGTTTTCAACCCCACGCAGCCGGTGGGCGGCTGTGACATCGCCAGCGACGGCGGCTGCCCGCTGCTGCTCATCAACCAGAACGCGGACCGGCTGGAGCAGATGGCCGCGCTGGGCGGCGGCAACTTCCGCGACTTTCGCAACAACGAGCCCATCAACTTCCTGGACTTCACCTTCGGCCAGGTGCGCCGCACCTTCATCGTGAAGGAAGTCGTGGCCACCAACTTCTCCGCGCCGCCGGGCAGCCCGGTGGACGAGGCGGACACGGACGGCGACGGGCTGTCGGACGCGCGCGAGGCGGAGGTGGGCACGGACCCCAACCGCGTGGACACGGACGGGGACGGCTTCAGCGACGGCGTGGAGGTGTACTTCCGCGACCGCGGCGTGGACTTCAACCCCACGCAGATTGCGCTGCCGGACGGCGGCGGCCTGGACAAGGGCTGCCCCCCGGCGCTGCGCGCCGAGGACGCGGACTGCGACCGGCTGCTGGACTGCGACGAGCAGTTCGTGGGCACCAACGCCAACCTGGCGGACAGCGACCGCGATGGCGTGCCGGACGGCATGGAGTGGCGCGGCGGCACGCAGGGCTCCAGCAACGACTTGGACGAGGACCCGGACAGCGACGGGCTGACGAGCCGCCAGGAGCTGCGCCTGCACACCCGCCCGCTCGAGGTGGACACCGCCAACCTGTCGGTGGACGGCTACCGCTACTCCTTCGAGGCGGAGGGCTCCCCGGACCCGCTGGGCCGCCAGTGCTACACCTTCCGCGTGGACAACATCCTGCTGGCGCCCACCCAGGCGGACGCGGACGACGCGGGGGTGGTGCAGCGCGGAGCGGGCTTCAATGACCTGTCCCTGTCCGTGGCCATGGTGCCCGCGGACGACCCCACCGCGCGCACGCTGGTGCGCAGCTTCCGCGTGGACACCGTCCGCTACCCGGTGGGCGGCATCAAGTCCCCCGCGGACGGCGTCATCCGCGTGGAGCCCGAGCAGTTCATCGACGGCTGCCCCGGTCGCACGGACGCGCCGCCCCAGACGCCTTGAGAACCGACGCCATGCCCACCTACGTCCGACTGCTGCCGCTCGCGCTCCTCGCCCTCGCCGCCTGCTCGTCCGGAGGCGACGACGAGACGCCGGACGCGGGCGGCCCCACCGTGGTGGACCTCTGCAACACGCGCGAGGAGGGGCTGACGCTGGCCGAGTGCGAGCTCAAGCCGGGCGAGCCGCTGGAGCGCTTCCTGGTGCAGGTGGGCGAGGAGAAGGCGAATGACCGGGACTGGTACCGCATCGTCCTGCCCGCCAACACCAGCGCCCGCACGCTGCTCAACGTCAACGGCGCCTACCTGGCGTCCAGCACCGCGGTGAACCTGTCCATCACCGTGCTGGGGCCGGCGGTCACCGGGGGCGAGACGGCGCTGGCGAAGAAGGAGGACAAGCACGGCCAGGGCGCGCCCAAGCCGGTGGACATGGTGGTTCCCCTGCGCGACGACCTGGGGGGCAAGACGCTGCTGGTGCTGGTGCAGGACTCGCCGGACGTGCCCACGCGCCCCAACTTCGACGCGCGCAGCCCGTACCGGCTGACCGTCAAGATTGCCGAGAACCCGGACACGCAGGAGCCCAACGACACGAAGGAGACGGCCACGCCGATTGCGCTGGCCGCGCAGGCCGGCGTGCAGGTGGGCACCGCGTCGGGCTTCCTCGCCACGGACAACGACGTGGACCACTTCAGCTTCGACCTGACGGCGGGGAAGGTGGCCTACGTGCGCGTCACCGCGCCCAACCAGGACTTCGTGCCCAACTGGCGCCTGGCGTACGAGCTGCGCCGGCCCAACTTCAACGAGAAGGAGGACGAGGGCCAGGTGCCGCCCCAGGTGCGCGGCGGCGAGCTGGCCACGGCCCGCAAGGTGAAGGACACGGGCAGGTGGACGCTGGTGGTGAAGGGCTACCGGGGCCCCAACGACGGGGAGACGGCCCGGGGCGACCTGCTCCAGCGCTATGACGTGGAGGTGCGCGTCATGGACGAGGCCGACCCGCACGACACCAGCGCGACGGGCAACGACGCGGTGGCGACCGCCACGCTGCGCAACCTGGCGGGCCCCGGGGGCACCACGACCTTCACCGGCCGCCTGGGCTACAAGCCGGACCGGGACTGGTACCAGGTGCAGCTGGCCTCCTACTCCGCCGCGCCGACGGTGCTGCGCTACCGCGTGGTGCCGAAGAGTGAGGGCGGGCGCTTCCCGCCGCTTCCTGACACGCCGGACCGCCTGGTGCAGGTGTTCACCCTGGTGACCAAGGGCGCCAACCTCGAGGCGTGGCGCACCGCCTGCCTCAGCGACGTCACCGCGTGCCCCAAGGGCTTCGGGGAGAACCCGGACGCGCGCCAGCTGGTGGAGGGCTACTGCACCCGCACGGACCTGCCGGCGCCCATGTGCACGCACTCCTACCGCGAGGAGACGGTGAACAATCCGCGCTTCAGCGCGCTGAGCAACTTCCAGGGCCTGATTCCGGTGCCCGCGCATGGCTCCGCTGTCTCCTACTACTTCGTCGTCCAGGACGACGGCACCAACTGGGCGGATGACCGGGACTACGACCTGGTGGTGAGCTGGGAGGCGGAGGACGACGACGAGGAGAACCGGCAGTCGACCGGGACGGAGGTGCCGGTGCCGCGCTCCCTGGCCTCCACCACGGCGTACCCCGCTCCTCCGAACACCGCGGAGTTCTCCGTGAGCGGCAAGCTGTCGCACGGCCACGGCCGGCTGCGCAGCGGCGATGACCGCGTCAACGGCCGGGGCGTGCGCGGGCCGGGAGACTACGACGCGGTGCCCTCGGACGTGGACTCGTACCAGTTCCAGCTGCCGCAAGGCCTGGAGGCGCCGGAGGAACGCGCGTGGCTGGTGCAGTGGGAGGTGGAGAAGCTGGCGGACGGCGGCACGCCGCACGGCCTGGCGCTGGACCTCACCTTCTGCGACGGCAACGTGACGGATGGCGGCACGTCGTGCACGCCGGTGACGACGGGCAGCCGCAACGGCGCGCTGACGCTGGGCTACCGCTCGGACGCACTGCGCGCCTGGCACACGCCGGCCAATGCCTCGCTCAGCAGCCTGCAGCCGCTCTACACGCTGGAGGAGCGGCCTGGCTCCACCGTCGTCACCCTGGCGCCGTATGCCTGCGGCTGCCTGGAGCGGCGCTTCGTGCGCGGCGGCACCATGCGGGTGGACGTGACGGCGACCGAGCGCACCGACTACGCGCCGGTGAACTACACGCTGCGCACCGGCTATGGCCCCTATCCGCAGAGCTACACGGTGGATGGGGGCACCAGCGTGAGCTGCCCGGCGCCGGTGCAGGACGGAGGCACGCCGCTGGGCGACGGAGGCGTGCAACCGAACTACGCCGGGGGCTGCGTCTTCACGCGCCAGCCATGAGGAGGCGGGCGGTACGGCGGGAGCGACGGCTCCCGCCCGGCGGACGCGGGGCCCGCCCCGGCTCAGGGCGCGTTGGGGTCGACGCCCTTGCCGCTGAGGACGATGACCTTCTCCGGCGTGTTGGCCGCGTTGGACTTGATGGTCAGCGTGCCCTGGTACTCGCGGGCGGCCTTCGGCGTGAACGCCACCGTGATGAAGGCGCGCTTGTACGTCTCCAGCGGGAAGGGCGTGCCGGCGACGAAGCCCTCGGGCACCTGGAGCTTGAACTCCGAGGGGGCGGCCATGGTGATGTCGGTGATTTGCAGCGTGTCCTCGCCGCGGTTCTCCAGGACGAGGGAGTTGAAGCCCGTCGTGTTGAGGAAGATGCCGCTGTCGAACTCGCGGTTGAAGGACATCTCGTCGCGGTCGGTGAAGAGCTGCGGCGCCTTGGGGAGGTCCGCCGCCTCCTCGCCACAGCCGGCCAGCGCGAAGAAGATGATGGGGAGCCACCGGGTACGCAGTTGCATGGACGTCCACTCCTCGGATTGAGGGTCAGATGATGAGGTCGTTTGTAACAGTGTTTCACCGCGAGGCCCAGGTGTTGGCGGGGCTGCTCTTCGCGGTGCTCGCGGTGGGATGTGGCGGCTCGCGCGAGGACTTCATCGGCCCGCGCGTGAAGGACACGTGTGACGCGTCCTGGCCCGTGTGCAGCCGGGTGGCCGGCTGCATCCTCGGCACGGAGAGCTACTCGGAGGGGCGCTTCCCCGGACGGGGACAGTTCATCGTCCAGGCGCCGGAGGCCGCCACCGTCAAGGTGAGCTTCTTCCTCGAGGACGTCACCGCCGCGGGCGAGGAGACGGTGGTCCTCTTCCACGAGGAGGGCTGCCGTGCGCGCACGCGGCAGGCCTCGGACGGGCGCGCGGTGCTCGACATGATGGAGAAGTTCGGCGAGTACACCCGCGAGGCGGACGTCACCGGCGTGGGCGACCACCTCATCGAGTTCGAGTCCGACATGCAGGCGCGCTACGTGGTGAAGGTGGACGTGACGCCCCTGCGCAACCGGTAGCGTCCCGTCGGCCTTGTCGTGCTCAGCCCTTCAGCGTGCGCACCAGGTGGTGCGCCACGCGGAAGCTGTTGGCGGCGATGGTGAGCGTGGAGGGCACGCTGCCGCCGGTGGGCATGAAGCTGCCGTCCACCACGTAGAGGTTGGGCACCTCGTGTGCCCGGCAGTGCTTGTCCAGCACGGACGCGGACGCGTCGTTGCCGAAGCGGCAGGTGCCGTGCTGGAGGATGGTCGTCTCGCCGCGGACGGTGCCGCGCTTCACCTCGTCCGGGTCCAGGCGCATCAGCACCTCCTCACCGCGCTCCACCAGGAAGCGCGTGGCGGCCAGGTCCATGGGGTGCCGCTCCACGGTGATGGCGGCCACGGGGATGCCGTACTTGTCCTTCACCTCGTTCTCCACGGACACATAGGTGCCGGGGGTGGAGAGGAACTCGGCATACACCTCGAACTGGAGGATGCGCGAGTCGCGGTAGTCCCGCATCCTGTCCTTCAGCGCCTTGCCGAAGACGGCGGACGTGCCCTTCCCGGCCAGGCCCACCGCCGCGAAGATGGGGTTGGGGTGCGTCCACATGAAGCCCAGCGTGCCGCCCTTGCGGAAGCCGAAGCGGGCGTCCGGCATGAGGTAGAAGTCCTGGAGGCTGCGGTTGATGAAGGGCGCCGGGTCCTTCAGCCACGGGCGCTTCTCGGCGTGCTTCGACACGCGGAAGGTGGCCTGGGACTCGCCGAAGGAGCTGAACGTCAGGTTCCTTCCCACCAGCCCGCTGCCGTTGGCCAGCCCGCGCGGGAAGCGGCTGGAGGTGGAGTTGAGGAGCAGCCGCGCGCTCTCCACCGAGGTGCAGGACACCACCACCACCTTCGCCGGCTGCTCCTGGGTGACGCCGTTGGCGTCCAGGTAGATGACGCTCTTCGCGCGGCCCTGCTTGTCCACCTCCACGGTGCGCGCCATGCAGCCGGGGCGCAGCTCCACCTTGCCGGTGGCGAGCGCGGCGGGGATGAGGCTGGCGTTGGTGCCGCTCTTGGCGCCCATCTCACAGCCGTAGCTGCCGCACAGCGCGCAGTACGAGCACCCCGCGCGGCCCCGGTACGGCTTGCTGATGATGCCGCGCGCGGTGGGCACCGAGTGCCAGCCCATGGCGGTGCACGCCTTGTCGATTTCCCCGGCCAGCGGGTGCACGTCCAGCGGGGGCAGCGGGTAGGGGCCGGAGCGGGGCTCGGCGAAGGGGTGGGGCACGGCCTCGCCGGACACGCCCATCTCGGCCTCGGCCTTGTCGTAGAAGGGCGCCAGCTCCTCGTAGGAGATGGGCCAGTCCGCCACCGTGCTGCCGGGCACCGGGCCCAGCGTGGAGCTCAGGCGGAAGTCCACCGGCTTGAGCCGGTAGAAGTAGCCGCTCATGTGCACGGTGCCACCGCCCACGCAGTTGGCCGTCCACGCGGAGTTGGAGCGCTCGTAGCGGCCCTTCGCGCCCTGGCGCATCAGGTGCGGCTCGTCCCACGGCAGCGGCATGAAGAAGTTGCGCCGGCTGTTGAGGATTTCGTCGTGGACGAAGTCCTGCGGCTTGTAGTGGCGGCCCTTCTCGAGCACCACCACCTTGAAGCCCGCGCGGCCCAGCTCCAGCGCCATGGGCGCGCCGCCCGCGCCGCTGCCGATGATGCAGACGTCCACCTCGGGGAGGCTCACTTGTGGACCCCGCACTCCTTCAGGCACTTCGGGCCGTCATAGCCCTCCGGGGGCGCCATGGCCACGGTGCCCACGGCGTCGAACCCCATCAGCCGCCAGCCCACCTTCCCCTTGTTGCCGCCATAGGACGGGTCCCCGAGGAAGCCCTCCATCGTCATCACCGTGAGCAGCTCGAAGAAGTGCGCCTCGCCGCTGCGCACGGGGCTGTCCTTGAAGACGGTGAGCAGCTCGTCCTGCTGCGCGGGGGTGAGGGCGGCGAAGCCCTTCTCGAACATGCTGTGCGAGCGGCGCTCCAGCGCGGCCAGGCCGCTGAGGAAGTCCTCGCGTATGCGCTCCAGGGACGGTGTCTGGAGGATGCGGTCGATGTAGACAGGGACGTCCGCGTCCACGGCGCCCGGGTCCTCGTCGCGCGGGAGGATACGCTCGGTGGCGGCGACCACCACGGCGTATTCGAATGTCGAGAAGGTGCGAAGCGGCTGGCCGCCCGCCGTGGTGCCCAGGGGGCCGGGGTCGGCCGGCTGCGCCTTGGCCTGCTCCTCGGAGCGCTTGCAGGCGGGGCCGAGCAGCACCACGCCTCCGCCGAGGAAGGTCAGCCGGTGGATGAAGGAGCGCCGGGACAGGCGCCTCCGGGGGGAGTGGGCGCGTGACATAGGGCCGGGAGTCTAGCCCAGCGCGCAGCGCTCCGCCGCATGGATGAAGCATGCTCGGCTGCTCCCTGTGACGGCTCGCTGGCATAGGATGGCGCGACGTCGTACAGGGCCGACACTTCGCAAGGAGAAGCACATGAAACGGCACGTCTGGGCACTCGGGATGACGCTCGCGCTCGGATGCGGGAAGGACAACCCGGGCAACCCGGATGGGGGCACCAAGCCGCCGGATGACCCGAACGCCAACTCGCCCTTCACGCGGCTGGTGGTGGACGCGGCGGCGGGCGACTTCGACCCCATCTCCTCCATCGCCATGGCGGTGGGCCCGAATGACCGCATCGGCATCGCGTACTTCTCCAAGACGGGCACCCGCACGGAGAACGCGCCCGACTCGGACCTCTTCTACCGCGAGTTCAACGGCGGCAGCCTGGGCGCCGCGGAGAAGATTGCCACCGTGCAGCGCGTGTACGGCGTGTCCCTGGCCTTCGGGCCGGACGGCCAGCCGGCGGTGACGTACCTGGGCGGCGGCCGGGATGACTCGACGTTCTGGTACCAGAGCGACCTGGCGGTGTCCTACCGGAGCGCGAACGGCACGTGGACGCAGCGCATCGCCGTGACGCGCTCCAACCAGGCGGTGGCGGGCAACCCGGTGAGCGACAGCCCCGGCGGCTTCCTCGTGGGCCTCAACGCCTCCATCGTCTTCTCCGGTGGTCAGGCCATCGTCGCGTACCGCGACGGGCACCAGGGCAACTTCGGGCGCCAGGACTGGGAGGCGAGCGATTTGGAGCTCGCCACGGGCGGCCCCACGGTGTGGCAGCACCGCGTGGTGACGGCGGGAGGCAATGACAAGCAGGGCTACGGCGGCCACCTGTCCCTCATCATGGCGGGCGCCCAGCCCGCGGTGGTCCACGACACGGCACCCGAGGCCGCGCTGGCGCCTGGCTCCAACGTCATCTTCCAGCGGCGCAACCCGGACGGCGCCAGCTGGTCCACGCCGGTGCGCGTCCAGCAGGTCGCCAACGCGCAGCTCGGCCCGTCGATGGCGTACGACGCCACGGTGGGCTTCGGCATCGCCGCGGTGGACCGCGTGGGCGACAAGCTCACGTACATCGAGTGCGACGAGGGCTCGTCGACGAAGTGCACGGCGGCCGGGGACTGGTCCACGCCGGACCCGGTGTACAACGCGGGCACCGGTGGCTGGTACCCGTCGCTGGCGTTCGACCCGGTGAACCACGAGCCGTCCATCGCCTTCTACGTCTGCGCGCTGGAGTCGGGCCGCAACGACACCGGCTGCAACCCCGGTGACGACGAGCTGGTGGTCACCACGCGCATCTCCGGCAACTGGCGCGAGACGCTGGTGGACGCCAACGGCGGCTGGTCTCCGAAGCTGGCGTACCTGTCCAACGGCAAGCGCGTCGTGCTGTACCGGTCTCCGGTGATTGCCTCGGACAAGGGCGCGCTGAAGCTCGCGGTGGAGAAATGAGCCGGGCGGCACGTGCACTGGCGGCGCTGGGCGTCGCGGCGCTGACCTTCGGGGCGGGCCTGACGGCGTGCGGGCTGGAGGACAACACGCTGGAGGGCAGCGTGTCGGAGCTCTTCCCGCTGGGGGACATCTCCCGCGTGGAGGTGCTGCGCAACTCGGAGGCGCTGCAGGTCAGCTACTTCCGCAACAACGAGCTGGACGTGGACCTGGTGGCGCGGCTCACGGTGTCCACCGAGGGGTTGGACTTGCGGCCCGGCGCGAAGGTGGACCTCGCGGGCACCACGCCCTCGGGGCAGGCGCGCGCGTCGGTGGTGCACCTCAACGCGGGTGAGCCGGCGCGCGTCTTCGCGCCGGTGGAGAACGGCGACCTCCAGCTGGAGGAGGGCGGCAACCCGGGCGAGAAGACGCGCGGGGACTTCTCCATGTCCTTCCGCAAGGGCGACGGCTTCGGCGCCGGCCGCAGCCTGGAGGGCGCCTTCAACGCCGTGGCCGTGGACGCGAGCTTCGGCCCCGAGCCGGGCGAGCTGCTGGACGCGGGCGTCCCGGCTCCGTAGCCGGGACGGGCTGCTACCGCTCGGGGAGGGCCCCCCGGGCGGAGCAGGGCAGAGGGGCTGCTGTTCGGAAATGTCGGGGGTTTTGCGCCGCGAAAAGTCCCGACATTTCCGAACAGGGAGCGCCCGGTGCGGCTACGGAGCCACGCAGGTGCTGAGCGCCAGGCCCCGGGACACGGAGCCCTGCGCCACGGCGTGCCGGGCGAGCGCCGTCGCGCCACCCTCCTCGTACACGCGGCGGGCGAGCGCCACGGCCTCGCGCGCGTGGACCGTCAGGGTGGTGCCGGCCGCGTCCGTCACGGCGACGGCGCCGTCATCCGCCTCCTGGGCCTGGAGGAGCATGGCGCCCGCGTCGTCCCGGACGACCATGCCGTTCTCCAGCGGCTCGAAGTAGCGCACCATGGGCTCCTGGCCCTCGCGCTCCAGCTCCAGGCGCATCACCCCGCTCGCCTCGCGCGACAGCTTCAGCGTGTCCGTGGGCGAGAGCTGGACGATGCGCGTCTTCGAGTCCACGCCGTCCGCGCTCGACACCGGGTTGCTGCCGGTCCAGAACTCGATGCTGTTGACCACCAGGGCGTCGATGAGGGAGCCGAGCTCGTAGACGGGGACTATGACCAGCACCAGGAACATCAGCCACTGGATGAACTTGTTGCCGGAGATGCCCTTGTTGAACTTCCAGATGGCCTGCGTGAGCTTGAACTGGCCGAAGCACCCGGTGGCATGGACGGAGATGAAACCCGCGCACAGCACGGCGAGCCAGGGGGACGGACGCTTCATGGTGACTCCTCCTCGGGGGAATGGCTGGACTGCGAGTGCGGCGCCACGATGCCATGGCGTCCGCGTGTGTCACGGCCTGTTCCTGGCGGCGTCCGCTGCACGGCAGTTGCCCGGGACTGGCGACGGAGCGGCCTCATGAGCTCGCGCACCGTCCTGCTGCTCCTGCTCCTGCCCCGGCTGGCCCTGGCCGCGACGGACGCGCCGCCCGCGCCCCTGGCGTGCCTGGCGAAGTGGTACCCGGTGGTGGAGCCGGTGCGGCTGGAGTCGGGCTGGGGCTACCGGCTCCCGGACGGGCGCACGTACCCGTTCGACGACGGCCGCGTGAAGACCTTCGCCCAGCGGCTGGAGTCACCGGACCTGGAGGACACGCTCTGCCTTCCCTACCGCACCGGCCCCATCCAGCCGGTGACGAAGGAGGACGAGGACCCCGGCCGCATCCGCTTCGACCCGCTCTTCCAGGCCACCTATGGCGCGTCGGCGGAGGCCGTGGACGTGGTGCCCATCCGCTTCCTCGGGCAGCGACTCGAGGTGCACCGCAAGGTGGCGCCCGCCTTCCTGCGCGTGGCCACGAGGCTGGAGGCGCTGCTCGCGAAGGATGCGTCGGTGAAGCCGTACCTCACGCGCCTGGGCGGGACGTTCAACTGGAGGAAGGTGGCCAACACGCAGCGGCAGAGCGCGCACTCGTACGGTGTCTCCATCGACCTGAACACCGCGCACGCGCACTACTGGGAGTGGCAGCGACCGAAGCAGCCGGTGCGCTGGCGCAACACCGTGCCCCAGGCCGTGGTGGACGCCTTCGAGGCCGAGGGCTTCATCTGGGGCGGCCGCTGGTACCGCTACGACACGATGCACTTCGAGTACCGGCCGGAGCTGTTGGACCCGGCCTGCGCGCCGCGCTGACGGCGCGCCCTTCAGTCGCCCTCGCTCTGCACCAGGCCGTACTTGTGCAGCAGCGAGTAGAGGTGCTTGCGGTCCAGCTCGGCCTCGCGGGCGGCGCGGGCGATGTTGCCCTTGGCGCGGCCGAGCAGGCGGGTGAGGTACTCCCGCTCGAAGGCGCGGACGAGCTCGTCCTTGCAGACCTTGAAGGGGCCGGTGAACTCCGCGGGGAGGAAGTCGCCGGCGGGGGCGGGGGGCTCGCGGGTGAACTCGCGCAGCAGCGTGTCCCCGGCCAGCTCCGGGATGTCCACCATGTGCCGGGCGCGCTCCAGCGCGTTGCGCAGCTCGCGCACGTTGCCCGGCCAGGTGTGCCCGTTGAACTGCTCGCGAATCTTCTCCGGCAGCCGCGTCCACAGGCCCTCGCCGGCGAAGGCGTCCACCAGCAGGGGGATGTCCTCCTTGCGGTCTCTCAGGGCGGGCAGGCTGAAGGTGAAGACGGAGAGGCGGAAGTAGAGGTCCTCGCGGAAGCGGCCCGCCTGCGTCTCCGCCCACAAATCCTTCTTGCTGGCGACGACGATGCGCGCGTCGAAGGAGATGGGCGACGAGGAGCCCAGCCGGCGGAACTCCCGGTCTTCGATGGCGCGCAGCAGCTTGGGCTGCAAATCGAGGGCGAGGTCGTCGATTTCGTCCAGGAAGAGGGTGCCACCGTTGGCTCGCTCCAGGCAGCCGATGCGCTGGCCCACCGCGCCGGTGAAGGCGCCCTTCTCGTGGCCGAACAGCTCGCTCTCGATGAGGGAGTCGGACACGCTGGCGCAGTCGAAGACGACCAGCGGCCCGGGGGCGCGCGGGCTGAGCTTGTGGATGGCCTTGGCGGCGGCGCCCTTGCCGGAGCCCGTCTCGCCCACCAGCAGCACGGTGGAGTCGGTGGGGGCGATGCGCTGGAGCAGGGCGAATATCTGCCGCATGGGCAGGCTGCGGCCCACCAGGTCGCCCAGCCGGTCCTCGACGGTGGGCTCCACCTGGACGGGGGACACCTGGGGGCTGAAGCGCAGGCGGACGTCGCCGACCTCGAGCAGGGCGCCGGGGCGCAGGTACGCCTCGCGCACCTGGGCACCGTCCAGGAAGGTGCCGTTGGTGGAGTCCAGGTCCTGCACGAGGAAGCGGTCGCCCTGGCGGCGCACCACCAGGTGGTTGCGGCTCACCGTGGGGTGGTCGATGACGACGTCGTTGTCCGGCGCCTTCCCCACGCTGAGGGACTCGTTGGCCAGGGGGAAGACGGTGCCGGCGCGCTCGGTGTCGAGCAGCACCAGGTGGAAGTGCTGCTCGGAGAGCCTCTCTCCCTGCGCCCGTGCGCCGACGACGGTGTGGGTAGGGATGGGGGCGGGGGGTAGGGCGGGCATGACTGGTGGGGATTCTAGACGGCTTCGAGCCGCGTGGTGACTTCCTATCCCTGGAGGCTGACTCTGCCCACCAGGCAGCCGGGCGTGGCCGGGGCCCGGCGGGACCTGCTACGACGCCCTCCATGCGCACACGCTCCCTGCTCCTGCTGCTGGCCACCGCCTGCGCCTCCGCCCCCCAGACACTTCCACCTGTTGAGAAATTGGTTCCCGCGCGCCCGCCCTCCCGCGTCTGGAAGCAGCCGCGCGCCGTCGTGGTGCGGCATGCCACGGTGATGCCGGCCACCGGCCCGGCCATCGAGGACGGCGCGGTGGCCTTCGTGGACGGGAAGCTCACCGCCGTGGGCCGCAACGCGGACGTGACGTCGCCCCCGGGCGCCGAGGAGGTGGACGGCACCGGCCTGTACGTGACGCCCGGCATCATCGACGCGCACAGCCACCTGGGCGTGTATTCCTCACCGTCCAGCTTCTCCAACGACGACGGCAACGAGGCCACCGCGCCGGTGACGGCCGAGGTCTCCGCCGAGCACGCCTTCTGGCCCCAGGACCCGGGCCTGCGGCGCGCCGCGGCGGGCGGTGTCACCTCGCTCCTGGTGCTGCCGGGCAGCGCCAACCTGATTGGCGGGCGGGGCTACCCGGCGAAGCTGCACTTCGGCCGCTCGGCGGCGGAGCTGCGCTTTCCGGGGGCGAAGGACGTGCTGAAGATGGCGTGCGGTGAGAATCCGCGCCGCGTCTACGGCGAGGGGAAGAAGGTGCCGCCGGCCACGCGCATGGGCAACGTGGCGGGCTACCGGCAGGCCTTCGCGCAGGCGCGCGAGTACATGGACAAGCTGGAGGAGTGGAAGAAGAAGAAGGAGAAGAAGCCCGACGAGGCCGGCCCCGCCCCGCTGCGCGACTTGAAGCTGGAGACGCTGGCCGACGTGCTGCGCGGCGAAATCCTGGTGCAGAACCACTGCTACCGCGCGGACGAGATGGCGGTGATGCTCCAGGTGGCGGAGGAAGCCGGCTACCAGATTCGTGCCTTCCACCATGCGCTGGAGGCCTACAAGCTGCGCGACAGGCTCGCGGAGAAGAACGTGGGCGTGGCCACGTGGGCGGACTGGTGGGGCTTCAAGCTGGAGGCGTGGGACGGCATCCCGGAGAACGCGGCGCTGGTGGCGCAGGCGGGCGCGAAGGCCGTCATCCACTCCGACTCGGCGTACGGCATCCAGCGGCTGAACCAGGAGGCGGGCAAGGCGATGTGGCGGGCGCGCGAGTCCGGCCTCCCCGTCACCGAGGAGGAGGCGCTGCGCTGGGTGACGCTCAACCCCGCGTGGATGATGGGCGTGGAGGCCGTCACCGGCTCGCTGGAAGTGGGGAAGATGGCGGACGTGGTGCTGTGGCGCGGGCACCCGCTGAGCGTGTACGCGCGGGCGCAGCGCGTGTGGACGGACGGCGTCGTCACCTTCGACGCGGCCACCGGCGTGGTGGACGCCAGCGACTTCGAGGTGGGAGAGAGCGCCGCCAACGCCGCGAAGCTGGTGGCGAAGTCCGCGCCTTCACCGTCGCTGGAGGACCTGGGCCTCGCCGCGCGCTGCGACGTGACGAAGGATGCGGCCTGCGCCGCGCTGCTGCCCCTGGAGCCGCAGGCCTGCACCGTCTTCACCGGCGTGACGGCCTTCACCGGCACCGAGTGGGTGAAGGACGCCCTGGTGCACGTGGTGGGCGGCCGGGTGGAGGCCGTGGTGCGCAGCGCTCGCGGGACGCTGCCCGCGGGCTGCCGGCAGGTGGACGGGAAGGGGCGGGTGCTGACGGCGGGCCTCATCGACCCGCTGACGGAGCTGGGGCTGGTGGAGGTGGGCGCCGAGGAGACGACGCAGGACGACGGGCTGCGCGGGGACGCGGCGAAGCAGGACGTGCGCGCGGCGCTGCTGGCCGCGGACAGCATCCACTCGGCATCGGCCGCCTTCCCGGTGGCGCGGCTGGGCGGAGTCACCGGCGTGGTGTCGGCGCCGAGGGGCGGGCTCTTCGCCGGGCGCAGCGCCTTCGTCACGACGGACGGTGCCATCCGCTACACGCCGTTCGCCATGCACCTCAACCTGGGCATCACCGGGCGGGACGCGGTGTCCGGCTCCCGCGCGCGGGTGCTGGAGCGGGTTCGCGAGCTGCTGTTCGACGCGCGTGAGTACGGCCGGCGCAAGGCGGACTTCGAGCAGCGCCGGATGCGCGACGTGGCGGCGAGCCGGCTGGACTTGGAGGCCCTGCAGCCGGTGCTGGCGGGAAAGCTGCCGGTGGTGGTGCGGGCCGAGCGCGCGTCGGACATCCGCGCCGCGCTGGGGCTGGCGAAGGAGTACGGGCTGAAGCTCATCATCGCCGGGGGCAGCGAGGCGTGGATGCTGGCGCCGGAGCTGGCGAAGGCGAACGTGCCCGTCATCCTCCAGCCCACGCAGAACCTGCCGGCGGACTTCGACCGGCTGCACAGCCGGCTGGACGCGGCGGCGCTGCTGCACGCGGCGGGAGCCCGGGTGCTCATCTCCGTGCTGGGTGAGCCGGGCATGGTGCGCACGCTGGCGCAGGAGGCGGGCAACGCGGTGGCGTGGGGCCTGCCTCACACCGAGGCGCTGCGCTCGGTGACGCTGGAGGTGGCGGCGGCCTTCGGCCTGCCGGACGAGGGCCGCATCGCCCCGGGCGCCTCGGCGGACCTGGTGCTGTGGAACGGCGACCCGCTGGAGTCGTCCACGCGCCCGGTGGGTATGTGGCTGGCCGGCAAGCAGGTGCCGCTCACCAGCCGCCAGCAGGCCCTGTTCGAGAAGTACAAGGTGCTGCCGAAGTAGGGCGCTTCCGGAAATGAAGACGGCGGCCGTCCCCTGGTGAGGAGGACGGCCGCCGTGCCCTTCAGGCCACCCGGGTGGGGTCAGTCACCCGAGTAGATACCGATGGCGCCCGTCGTCTGGACGTTGGTCTTCGGATCCAGGGAGCCCATGAAGGCCACCAGCATCCGGCGCTTGCCCGTCGACGTGTCCGCCTGGATGTCGCTGATGCGCAGCATTCCGTACTGCCGGCCGAACTCGTTCAGGCTGTAGTTGGTGATGCTCCCGCCCTTCACGCGGGAGATGCCGCCGCCCCAGCTGGCGCCCGTCCAGACGCTGCCGTCCAGCGGGTCCAGGGAGAGGGCCGACAGGTACTTGTCCACCAGCCCCGAGCCCGCGCCCAGGCGCCCGACCACGTTGCCGCTCGCGTCCAGGCGCGCCAGGCCGTTGCTGAACGAGCTCACCCACACCGTGCCGTCGCCCGCCACCGCCACGCCGGACACGTGGTCCGGCACGCGCTCGTTCGGCTTCGAGTACTCGGGCTTGGCGTCCGGCCACAGGTCCAGCTTGTTGCTGGCGTCGTTCTCCGTGCCCGTCTGCGCGCGCCAGAAGTTGCCGCCATTGGTGCCGTACTTGAAGCGCGTGGAGCGGTCCGAGCCGCCGAACCAGACGTCGCCGCTGGGGTCCAGGCCCACGCCGTAGTACGCGTCCGTCAGCAGCACCGTGTTGCCCGCCGCGTTGAGCGCGTTGATGTGCGGGTGCACGTGCTCCAGCACGCCCGAGCAGTTGAGCTGCCCGTTGCACATGGGCGCGCCCTTGAACTCGGCCTCGCCGCGCGCGAAGCCGTGGTTGGCGCCGAACCAGACGCTGTTGGTGTTCTTGTCGTACTTGATGCGGAGGATGCTGCAGATCTTCTCGCGGCCACGCAGCTCGTCCCGCACCACGTTGGGGCCGGAGAAGATGTCGTAGTGCACCACGTTGATGGCGCCGTCCGTCAGCAGCGTCACCTTGTCCGCGTCACCGCTCTTGTAGCGCGCCGGGTCCGGCCTGGGGCCGTCCCAGTTGCTCTCGCAGTGGTCCGCGCCCGTGCCGGGCATGCCCTCGTAGCCCACGTAGACGGTGCCCGCCTTGCCGCCGGACACGGAGATGACCTTCAGGTACTTGGCCCCGGCGGGCGCGCTGCCGTCCGGCATGAAGCCGTAGGGCCGCAGGCCGTCCTCCAGGCCGTAGCGCTTGAAGCGCTCCGCGCCCGGCTTCAGCAGGAACAGGCCCTCCTCGCCGCCGGCCACCCAGACGTTGCCGCCCTCGTCGGCCGTCACCCCGTACACCACCTTGGGGCCGCCCTGCTCCACGCCATAGAAGGCCCAGCCCGCGGTGGTGGGAAGGGGCGGAATCTCCACCTTCGGCCCCGACGGAGGCGGAGGCGGCAGAGGAGGAGGCGGCGGAGGCGGCGGCTCCTGCGGCCCACCGTCCGGAGGAGGCTCCTGCGTGCCCCCGTCCGGCACCGGGTCCACGGTGCCGCTGTCCGGCACCGGGTCCACCGGTGGGTTCACCTGAGGGCCCCCCGGCCCTTCCGGAGGCTGGGGCGTCGGGTCGTCCAACCCGGGGTTGCCCCGCTCCGACTCATCCGCGCTGCTCTCCGAGGAGCAGCCCGCCGTCCACATCGCACCCGCCACGAAGAGCGCGCCCGCCCATCCCCATCCGCGCTTCATCCGCCACCACCTCATTCGAGAAAGCCGGCTGTCCCGCCGTGGGACGCCGTTTCCGCGCCTTCCCATGGCAAGGAGGGTGCCAGCGGCCCCTGCCCGAAGGAGGGGCGGCTCCGTCCGCTCCCCGACAGGGCGTGGGTAGCGGCGTTCCCACCCTGAGCACGCGGCTGTCCCGAATTGCCCCGGAAACGTGCTAGTTGCTCCCCAGATGGGCGGGAACGACGCGCGGGGCCGGACGCCGTTATCACTCGTAGGGCAGGAGCCGGACCTCCTCTTCTACACACGCCAGGCAACCGAGCACGGCGAGCCCGTGCTGGTGCTGGGCGCCGCCAATGGGCGCGTGGTGTGGGCCCTGGCCGAGCACGGCTTCACCACCGTGGGCGTGGACCCGTCCGAGGTGATGATCCGCTCCGCCGAGGAGCGCCGCGCCTCGGAGTCCCAGGAGGTCTCCCACCGCGCCCGCTTCCAGGTGGGCGACTTGCGCTCGCTGCGCCTGCCGGACCGCTTTCCGCTGGTGCTCGCCCCGCAGCACGCGCTGGGGCTGATGCCGGGCAACGACGACCTGGAGGCCTTCCTCGCCACCGTGCGCCACCACCTGGCCCCGGGCGGGACGTTCGTCTACGACGTGCTCAACACGCCCCGCGAGCCGGTGCTCCCGCGCGACGACGAGGAGCCCGGCGCCGGGCTGGAGCCCCGCCGCCCGCTGTTCGCGCTGCACCTACGCGAGCGGAAGCGGCCCGGCGCCCCCAGCCCCATCCGCCGCCTCAAGCTGCGGCACTTCTCCCCGGAGGAGCTGGACACGGCGCTCACCACCGCCGGCCTCGTCCCGCGCGAGCGCTACGGGCGCTTCGACGGCAAGCCGTTCGACCTGGAGGACTCGCGCCACATCGGCATTGCCGGGCCCTAACGCTCGAAGCGGTAGCCCAGGCCGCGCACGGTGAGGAAGTGGCGCGGCGCCTCCGGGTCCGGCTCGAACTTGAGGCGCAGCTGGCGCATGAAGTTGTCCACGGTGCGCGCGCTGCCCTCGTAGTGGTAGCCCCACGCGCCGGACAGCAGCTCCTCGCGGGTGAAGGTCCGGTCCGGGTGCCCGAGGAAGTGGGCCAGCAGCTTGAACTCCTGCGCGGTGAGCTCCACGGGCGCCCCCGCGCGCGTCACGGTGCGCGCGGCCATGTCCACGCTCACGTCGCCGAACGTCACCGTGGGCGCGGCGTTCGCCGACGGGTAGCGCCGGCGCAGCACGGCCTTGATGCGCGCCAGCAGCTCCTGGAGGCCGAAGGGCTTCACGACGTAGTCGTCCGCGCCCAGGTTGAGGCCGAGAATCTTGTCCGTCTCCATGCCCTTGGCGGACAGCACGACGACGGGCGTGTCCCGCCCGCGCTGGCGCAGCTCCTTGAGCACCTCGAAGCCGTTGAGCTCCGGCAGCATGAGGTCCAGCACCACCAGGTCCGGCGCCTCGTCCAGCGCGCGCGCCAGTCCCGCGCGCCCGTCCTGGGCCTGGAGGACCTCGTAGCCCTCGAAGCGCAGGTTCATGGACAGGCCGGCGAGGATGGACAGGTCGTCCTCCACCACCAGGATGCGCCGCGTCTTTTCGGTCATGCCTTCCCCACCGGCAGGTGGATGGTGAACCGGCTGCCCCGGCCCGGCTCGCTCTGCACGGCGATGCGGCCGCCGTGAGCCTCGACGATTCGCCGGGCGATGGCCAGCCCCAGGCCGCTGCCCTCCGTCTTGCGCGTCATCAGGTTGTCCACGCGGTAGAAGCGCTCGAAGATGCGCTTGCGTTCCTTCGGGGCGATGCCCACGCCGTTGTCCTCCACGGACAGGTCCACGAACTTCCCTCCCCCTCGCGCGGTGAGGGTGATGCGCCGGTCCGCGGGCCCGCTGTACTTGTAGGCATTCTGCAGCAGGTTGAGCAGGGCCCCGGCCACCGCTTCCTTGTCCACGTCCAGCCGCGGCAGGCCCTCGGCCACGTCCACCTTCAGGTCCACGCCGCCCTCCAGCCGCTGCGCGCGGAAGGCCGCCACCGCCGCCTCCACCACGTCCATGACGGGTAACGGCGCGCGCTGGTACACCTTGCGCCCGCCCTCGATGCGCGCCCAGTCCAGCACGCGCTCGATGAAGATGGAGAGCCGCTCCGTCTCGCGCGTCAGCAGGGTGAGCACCTCCTGCATCTGCGCCGGGTCCTTCAGCCGGCCCAGGGCGAGCGTCTCGATGAACATGCGGATGGAGGTGAGCGGCGTGCGCAGCTCATGGCTCACCAGGGACACGAAGTCCGTCTTCATCCGCGACAGCTGCGCTTCACGGTAGAGGGCGCGGCCCGTGTAGACGACGCCAAACGTCAGCGTCAGGTAGAACAGGCCCAGCAGCACGCCGTACAGCACGCGGTTGCGCGTGGAGGCGCGCGCCACCGGGTCCTCGCCGGTGGGCAGCACCACCAGCCGGAAGTCCTGCAGGGGCGGGGACAGCACGCGCTCCGCCAGGCCCATGGGGCCCAGGGCGCTGGCGCGTGCCTGCGCCACCTCCGACACCAGCTTGCCCATCAGCCCGCTCTCGGTGGCCTCGCGCGGCACCGGCTGCAGGGTGAAGCGCACCGGCTCGCCGGACACGGCGCGGGGGTCCACCCGCTCGGCCATCAGCGTCTCCAGGGCCCGCACCGACAGGCGCACGCCGTGCACCACGTCCCCCTCGCGCTCGGCGGCCACCATCACCGCGCGCGTCCCCGTCGCCAGGGAGAAGACCGTCGGCTCGGTGGGGAGTGCGCCCGCCTCCGGCAGCACGGCGGTGAGCGCCTCCTGGAGCTGCGGGTCGTTCGTGTGGACGCGCCCGCCCTCCACCTGGAAGGTGCCGTCCGGCTCCGACACGCTGCGGCCATCCGGCAACACCAGGCGCAGCGTGCCGGCCTCCTCCACCAGGCGCGCCGACGCCAGCGCCCGGGGCAGCTGGTCCGCCATCGACTCCAGCGTCCCCCGCCAGGCCGACTCCAGCCGCTTCTCCACCGCCGCGCGCTCGTTGATGATGGCCACCACGCCGAAGCCCGACAGGCCGGCGGACGGCACCACCACCAGCACGATGAGCAGGGCGAACGTGCGCCGGAAGTTGAGGATGACAGGGGGCGAGCGCGACACGGCTCCTCTCCTTTACTCCCACCCGGAGCCACATGCTCGCGGCGTTTGGACCCGGACTGCGGGAGTGGACTGTCCACCACCCGCACGCTGGGTGTGGAAGGAATCGACTTCCGGGGCTTTCTGGTGCAAGCATGTGGGGCCGCGGGGGAGGCGAGCGTCCAGGGCCGGCCGCCATTTCCCCCGTCACAAGGCAAGGCGTTCCGGAATCTGGCACGGGCAGGTGGGTGGTGGGCCGGGGCGCACGAGGAGGACATCCCATGAGACGGCACGTTCTGGCCGCGGTAGTGGCTTCGGTGCTGGGGCTGACGGCGTGTGGTGACCGTCAGGCCGAGGCAACCTGGAGCAATTCCTCCGGCTCGGTGGCGCTCAGCCGCGACGACGCCTTCCTCTACGTGGTGGACGCCGACAACGGCATCCTCGCGGTGGTGGACACCGCGCGCGGCGAGAAGGTCGGCGAGGTGAAGGTGGGCCAGCGCCCCGAGCGCGTGGCGGTGGGCCCGGACGACACCGTCTACGTCTCCAACCGGGGCGAGCGCAGCGTGTCCGTCATCCGCCGGGGTGACTGGAACGAGGCGGCGCGCATCTCCGTGGGCGTGGAGCCCATGGGCCTGGCGGTGGCGCCGGGCGGGGACACGCTGTACGTGGTGAACAGCACCGCGCTGGACTCCACCGCGCACGGCACGCTGATGGCGGTGGACACGCGCTCGCTGCAGGTGCGCTGGGAGCTGCCGGTGGGCGAGGAGCCGCGCGGCATCGCCCTGGTGGACGGTGGCAAGCGCGCGCTGGTGAGTCTCTTCCGCCACAGCGACCTGGTGACGGTGGACCTGGCGGACAGCGGCCGGCCCCGCGTGCAGCGGGAGCGCACGGACCTGTACTCGCGCGCCAACGTCCAGAGCGGCCCCAGTGACGTGCCCGAGGACCCTTCCTTCCCGGGGCAGTTCACCAACGTCACCTTCCGGCCCCGGGGCATGGCGGACGTGGTGGTGACGCCGAACGGTGAGCGCGCCCTGGCGCCGATGCAGTGGGCGCGCGAGGACCGCCTCGGCGGGCCGAGCCAGCCGGGCATGCCTTCGGGCGGCGACTCGCTGTACGGCGGCGGCCCCCCCTGTGGCACGGGCGGCGCCACGGGCGGCGTGGTGGCCCCCGGCATCGTCACCTTCGACACGGAGGACGGCAGGCCGCTGGTGGACGACCTGGACCAGTGCCGCCCGCCCCCGGAGGAGATTCCGGACTTCGTGCCGTCCACCATCCGCAGCCCGGAGCTCACGCACGCGATTCAGGGCCCGGTGGCCGCGGTGGTGGACCCGTCCGGCCTGTGGGTCTTCGTGGTGAACCGCGAGACGGACAACGTGGCCATCATGCCCACGGACCGCCGCACGGGGCCGGACCTGGTGAACTTCACCGGCAGCAGCGTGCGCCAGCTGGTGCGCGTGGGCTCGGGGCCCACCGGCATCGCCATGACGCGGGATGGCCGCAAGGCGTACGTCTACAACGCGTTCGACCACACGGTGACGACGCTGGTGAGCGACGGCTCCGGCAGCGTGGCCAACGTGCGCGCGGAGGGCCTGCCGCTGCCGCTGGCGGGGGACGTGCTGGAGCCGCAGGCGGTGGCCGGCCGCAAGCTGTTCTTCTCCGCGCTGGACACGCGCATGACGAGCGCCGCGGTGGGCACGTCCTGCGCGTCCTGCCACCCGGACGGCCGGGATGACGGCCACGTGTGGGGCTTCCCGGACGGCCCGCGCCAGACGCCCAGCCTGGCCGGCCGCATGGTGACGAAGACGGGCCCGTTCCACTGGAGCGGCGAGTTCCCCACGCTGCGCGACTTCCTGGACACCACGGTGCGCAAGCGCATGGGCGGCTCGGCGCTGGACAGCGTCATGGTGTCGCAGCTGTCCGCCTTCGTGGACGTCATCCCCGCGCCGGACAACCCGCACAAGCGCGAGGCGCTCACCGACGCGCAGGCCCGCGGCGCCCAGGTCTTCAAGAAGGCCGCGTGTGACGGCTGCCACGAGGGCGCGACGTTCACCAACAACAAGCAGGCGGACGTCGGCACCTTCATCACCACCGGCCCCATCCAGGACGACGTCCTGGTGCGGCGGCTGGGGCTGAACACGCCGTCGCTGCTGGGCCTGGCGCGCACGGCGCCGTACCTGCACGACGGCAGCGCCACGTCGCTGAAGGACCGGCTGGCGCAGGGGCGCAACTCGAACAAGCACGGCTCCACGGCGCAGCTCACCGACGCGGAGCTGGACGACCTCGTGGAGTACCTGCTGACGCTGTAGTCCGCGGGCCGCGCACGGGACGATGGGGGCCGCTTCGCGTGAGGACGCGGGGCCGGCCCCCTCGCCGTTTCAGGGCTCGCCCGCGTCGGGCGGCGGCGGCGTGGCGAGCGCGGCGGGCGTCGTGGCGCCCAGGGCGGAGCGCGCCACGTCGAGCGCCCGCTCCGCGTCGCCCCCCAGCCAGGTGACGACGAGCGCGCACGACGTGTCGTCATCCCACGTCATCACCTGCAGCATGCCCTGGGCGGGGGCGCGGCGGACGGCGGCGCGGCCCAGGGCGGGCACCTCCACGCCTCCGGCCTGGAGGGTGGGGGCCAGCAGCGCGTGCACGTCCGCCTGCGCGTAGCGGGGGTTGCAGTCCCACGTCACGGAGACGGAGACGTCCTTCTCCGACGTGGAGCGGAACGCGCACAGCGGCCCGCAGGTGGGGCACGCGCGCTCCTCCGTCATGGTGAAGCCGGGGAGCATCAAGTCGCGCGCGTCCGCGGGGAGGAGCACCTCGCAGCCCGGAAGGCCCGCGCCGGTGACGGTGGAGGAGGGCAGGGCGCCCGCGTCCGTCGCGGCGGAGTCGGCCGTGCGGGAGCGGCAGGCGCCCAGGGCCAGTGCCAGTACCAGTGCCGCTCGCCCTCCAACCCTCATCCCGTGGTCTCTCCCTGGCGCACGTTGGCGCGGCGCGGATGGTAGACCGGTACGGGCCCGGCGCGGCCACGTTTCCCGTGCACGGCTGCCCGCTACCGGACTGCGCCCACGCCGGGCCGGCGAGCGGGCGGGCTTCCCTCGTCTCGCCCCCCTCGGTGGACTAAGCTCGCGCCCGCTTCCATGGTCTCCGCCCGCCTCATCTCCCTGCTGCTCCTCGCCGTCCCGGGCGCACCCGCCCTGGCGCAGTCGTCCGCGGAGTCGCCCGCGCGAAACCCCACCCCGGACGAGTCCTGGGCGGCGCCCGCCGAGGTGGAGGCGCCCCGGCGCAACGGGCGTCCGGACGACGCGTCCTGGGAGGACTTTCCGGGCGCCACGGCGGTGCCGGCGGGGCAGGACGCCGCGGCGCTGCCGCAGTTGCCGGAGGTGCCGCCGCTCATCCCCGTGGAGGACGACGACGCCGTCCCCCGGGTCCGCCCGCGTGCGCCGCGCAGGCCCGAGGGGCCGCCCTTGCCGCCCAACCGGGTGAGCCTGCTGGGGGCGCGCACGGTGGGGCAGGGAGGGATTGCGGCGGGCCTGTCCCTGGGCTTCCCCACGATGTCCGCCCGGGTGGCGGTGGGGCTGCTGCCCCGCGTGGACGCCATCGTCGGGGTGGAGAGCCTCTACGGGCTGATGAACGAGGTTCGCGTGGGCGGGCGGTGGATGGTGCTGGATGGCGGTCCCCGCTGGAGCCTGGGCGTGGCGGTGGAGGGCGGCCATGCCTTCTTCCTGCGGCCGGCGAGCGTGGAGGAGAGGGGAGCGCGCTACATCAGCGGCCGGCGCAACTGGAACGTGCTGCCCGGCGTGGTGGGCAACCTCCAGCTGGGCAGGAGCCGGGGGACGCGCCTGTACATGGACCTGCGCTACCACCTCTCGCTGGACACGGAGGCCATCCAGCGTACGCCCTTGGGCGGGCTGCCGCCCTCGGTGGTGACGGGCAGCGCCTTTCCGCTGCGGTTCGGCGCGGAAGTGCCCCTGAGCGAGAAAACGTCCTACTCTGTGACGGTGGGCGGGGACCTGCGGACCCGCCCCGAGGACGCCGACTTCATGCCCGTCATCGCCGTCGGCATCGTCACCGGATTCTGAAGAGGCTCGAGAGCGGCCTCTCCTCCCACCCCCCAGCGAGGTCCTGCATGCGCGGCACTGTCATCGGCTCCGGCTCCTTCGGTACGGCCCTGGCGAACGTCCTCGCGGTGAACTGCGAGGAGGTGCGGCTGTGGGGCCGTGAGCCCTCCGTTGTCGAAGGCATCAACACCCGGCACGAGAACATCACCTACCTGAAGGGCATCCCCATCTCCGAGCGCGTGCGCGCCACGAACAGCCTGGAGGATGCGCTGGCCGGCTCGGAGTTGGTGGTGCTGGCCACGCCCAGCCATGCCACGCGCGAGGTGGTGGCGAAGGCGACGCCGTACCTGCCGCGGCATGTGCCGCTCATCACGGTGGCGAAGGGGATTGAGAACGAGACGCTGCTGACGATGACGGAGCTCTTGGAGGACTGCCTGCCGGAGGAGTTCCACCCGTACATCGCGGTGCTGTCGGGGCCGAGCTTCGCGAAGGAGCTGGCGCGGCGGATGCCCACGGTGGTGACGATTGCGTCGCACTGGGACAAGGTGGCGGTGCGCTGCCAGAAGGCGCTGCAGACGGAGACGTTCCGCAGCTACACGTCCACGGACGTGGTGGGCGTGCAGTACGGCGGCGCGCTGAAGAACGTGATTGCGATTGCGGCGGGCATGGCGGACGGGCTGGGCATGGGCCACAACGCGCGCGCGGCCATCATCACCCGGGGGCTGGCGGAGATTACGCGCCTGGCGGTGCGCAAGGGCGCCAACCCGCTGACGCTCTCCGGGCTGTCCGGCATGGGGGACCTGGTGCTGACGTGCACGGGCGAGCTGAGCCGCAACCGGCACGTGGGCATGGAGCTGGGCAAGGGCCGCAAGCTGCCGGACATCCTGGCGGAGATGAAGGAGGTCGCCGAGGGCGTGAAGACGGCGAAGAGCGCGCGGGATTTGGAGACCCGGACGGGCGTGGAGCTGCCCATCTGCCATCAGGTGTACCTGATTGCCTACGAGGGCAAGAGCGCGAAGGCCGCGGTGGTGGACCTGATGACGCGCCAGCCGAAGTCGGAGCTGGCGGGGGGCTGAGCGGGAGGCGTTTCGCGCGCGGAGACAGGACTCAAGCAGGCGCCGGGCGTGGCCATTCAGCACATCGCCCGGTCCTGCGCCAGCGCGCCGCGAAGCACTCAGTCCTGAGGCTCGACGACCAACCACCTTCCGGCTGGCAGGGATGGCGGAGCCAGTTTGCCCAGGACGTCAATCAGCGCGGACTCGATGTCTGCAGTTGAGTCCGCCAGCTTCTCGGGCACGAGGTCGGCGACGTCCTCAAGTTCCGTCGCCGGATGAATGGCATAGCCACCGCCCGGCGAAGGGGCCGGGACATCCAGCCCCTTTCGCCGACGACTCCGTGCGAGGTATTGTCACCACCTGCCAGGAACGGTACCGGGCTGCCTCTTGATGCCTAGAACTCCGGGGGTGACCAGTTCTTGGAGGCCGGAACCACCGGTGGCCACCGCGCTGCCAGTTCATCCGTCAAGGCAAGCCCGCGCTCGGAGAGAAAACGCTCGAACTCAGCGAAGAAGACACGAACGTTCTTCTCCGACCCGTCCATCAGGTCGATGTGTCCCGCGAACCCCAGAGTTCGCTTGCTCTTCAGCTTCACGGCCAGCCACCGTTCGAACTCTTCCATGAGCCCGGTCTCTTCTTCGGAGAATCCAGGTAATCCCAGGTCTTGCCGGGCCTCTACATACCCTCGCAAGTACGTGGCCAGCGTACGGACGCGCTCGTCACCCATATACATTCCAGGTCGCTTCCGAACAGCACTCAAGAATGGGAGCAACCAGGAGTCCATTGATTTCAACGCCATATACTCACCCCTCAGAAATTCGAGGTCATTCACGTATAGGCTCCCAACGCCCGCTCTATCGCGCATCCATCCACTCCCGACGGCTGAAGTACGGCCCGAGTCCGATGGACATCTCGTGGGTGAAGGACATCGTCCATGAGAGGTCCGGTGGAAAGACATGGATTTCGTTCCTGAGCGAGATGAAGTCCGGTAGCAGGTGGGCTTCGAGCCTGAGTGCGGGCAGGGCCTCACTCTCCGGAATCACCAGCACCTCGCCCGGTTGCTCGAGCGAATAGGCATGCTGCGCCTTGGTGCCGCTCAGCGCGTGTGCGTATTTGAAGCTGAACACGTGCCACTCGAACTGCCCGTGCTTCCACTTGCCCGTCGCGGCATGGAGCGACGACGCATAGACGCTTCGCCACTCCTGCATCAGGCGCCAGCGCTCACGGCGCGACACCTCCGCCATGGTGCCGCAGCGGGACAGGACTGAGAGGTAGTCGCTCGTGCTCATCAAGCCCCCGAGTCCCAGCACGTCCCTGGAGGCGGCACGGTGACTGCTAGTACCTGCGCACGCTCGCATCGGGCGTAGCGCCGCGGACGCGCCACACGGTGAGCCGCTGGGAGTTGGTGTGGCTCACCACCAGGCCCTCCTGCTGCATCTGCTCCAGCAGGCGGTTCGTCTTGAGCCGATCCAGGCCCACCGACTTCGCCAGCATGTCGCCCGGCATGCCGCTGATGTTGCGGCGCAGCTCGTTGACGATGGCGCGCTTGAACTCGTTCTTCTGCAGGCCGTCCAGGTCCTGCGTCCTCCACGCCTGGAGGATGCCCGCGGCGATGATGACCAGCGTGAGCACGGCCAGCGCGGGGTAGATGATGTGGCTGTTCTGCTCCAGCAGCTCGAAGTACTTCGGCGACAGGGAGGAGACCGGCTTGGTGTATTCCGGTGCGGCCTGCGCGAGCAGCCCGTTCATCAGGAGCGTCTGGAAGGAAGTCATCGCCACGCCCCCGACTCTAGGAGGAGCCACGCCTCCCCCGCAACCGGGCGGAGGAGGCGCGGAGTGCCCCCGGGTCCTAGACGGCGCCGATGGCCTCGGTCGCACCCTCGGCGAACAGCGTGGTGTCCGCCTTGGCCAGCAGGGAGGCAAGCCCCTCGCGCGTCGCGGCGCTGATGGCCACGCCGCCCCGGCTGCGCAGCAGCGACTCGATTTCCTCTGGCGCCAGCTTGTCCGCCTTGTTCCACACCATCAGGCGCGGCTTCTCCATCAGCTCCAGCCCCTCGAGGATGTTCTCCACCGCCTCCACCTGCTCGTCCCGCGACGGGTCCGCCGCGTCCACGACGTGCAGCAGCAGGCTGGCGTCGTACAGCTCCTCCAGCGTGGCGCGGAAGGCCGCCACCAGGTCCTTGGGAAGGTCCCGGATGAACCCCACCGTGTCGGTGATGATGACCTCCCGCTCCTGCGGGAAGCGCAGCCGCCGGCTGGTCGGGTCCAGCGTGGCGAACAGCTTGTCCTCCGCCAGCACCTGCGCGTTGGTAATCGCGTTGAGCAGCGTGGACTTGCCCGCGTTGGTGTAGCCGACGATGGAGATGACGGGCAGCTCGCGCCGGTTGCGCTGGGCCCGCCGCACGCTGCGCTCGCGGCCGATGGCGTCGATGCGCTTCTCCAGATTCGTAATCCTGTCGCGCACGCGGCGTCGGTCGATTTCCAGCTTCGTCTCGCCAGGGCCCCGGCCGCCGATGCCACCCGCGAGCCGGCTGAGCGAGTCGTCGCTCTGCACCAGCCGGGGCAGCCGGTACTTCAGCTGTGCCAGCTCCACCTGGAGCTTGCCCTCGGCGCTCTGCGCGCGCTGCGCGAAGATGTCGAGGATGAGCTGCGAGCGGTCCAGCACCTTGAGGCTGGTGGCCTCGCCGATGTGGCGCCCCTGTGACGGGGTGAGGTCCTTGTCGAAGATGAGCAGGTCCACCATGGACTGCATGGAGCGGAGGTTCAGGTCCTCCAGCTTGCCGCGGCCGATGAGGTAGCGCGGGTCCGCCTCGCGGCGCACCTGGAGCACGCTGTCGATGACCTCCACGCCCGCCGTGCGCGCCAGCTCCTTCAGCTCCGCCAGGCTCGCCTCGGCCTTGCCGCGGTTGCCGTCCAGGCACACCGCCACGAGGATGGCCTTCTCACGGCCCGCCACGGTGCGCGCCGCCGCCTTGCGGCTGAACTCCTCCTCCAGCGCGCCCAGCGTGTCCGTCAGGTCCGGCTGCTCCCCGTGGACGGAGGGCAGCGTGCTGACGTGCCAGAACTCGCCGGTGCCATTCTCCGGCACGAGGTACGCGTAGTGGAGCACGCCGGGCAGGCCCTCCTGCTCCACGCCGATGGCCGCCACGCAGTCCAGGCGCAAGAGCGCGAGGTCCGTGAGGTCGTCCTTCGTCAGGGGCTCGCTCTTGAGGTGGGTGTGGACCAGCCGCAGGCCACGCAGACGCACCTGGCCGGCGCGGGCGCGGCCGATGTCCGGCAGCTCCAGCTTGTGGGCATTGCCCACCACGACATGCTCGATTTCGCCCTTGCGGTTGATGAGCACACCCACCTGCCGGTTCGTCTCACGCGACAGCTCGGTGAGGTGACGGGCAAGCTCGGGCGACACGATTTCGTGCGGCGACACGCGTCGCCGGAAGGTGTTGCGCAGCCGGTGCTGCTCGCTCGACTTGAGGCCCAGGGTGTTGCCGTAGATTTCCTTCAAACCGTCTCTCCTGGCGGGGGACTGAAGGCCCCCCGCGCATCCGGAACTCTATATGGCCACCCGGGGGGTGGGTTTCATGCCGCGGCCCGTTCCGAAAACCGCGACTGGATTGAACACACGGTGGACGCGCTCTCTTTCCGTTTCTGACCTACGCTGGTGACTGTGACTCCGATTTCCGCTGGCCGCACCGCCCTTCGCGCCGCCCGGCGCGTGGTGGTGAAGATCGGCACCAACGCCCTGACGAACGCCACCGGACGCTTCAACCGCGACCATTTCGATGCGCTGGGCCGGGATTTGTTGTGGGCCGCCCAGGGGCGCGAGCTGGTGGTGGTGTCCAGCGGCGCCATTGCCCTGGGCGTGGAGCGCCTGGGCCTCCCGGGGCGCCCCCGGGACATCCCGAGCAAGCAGGCGTGCGCGGCGGTGGGGCAGAGCCGGCTGATGCAGGCGTACGAGGAGGCCTTCAGCGGGGCGGGGAAGGTGGTGGCCCAGGTGCTCCTCACCCACGAGGACGTGCAGGACCGGCGACGCTACCTCAACGTGAAGCACGCCCTGGAGCGGCTGCTGGCCTCGGGCGTGGTGCCCGTCATCAACGAGAACGACACCGTCTCCGTGGACGAGCTGAAGTTCGGCGACAACGACACCCTGGCCGGGCTGGTGGCGGGCGTGGTGGAGGCGGACGCGCTCGTCCTCCTCTCGGACGTGGAGGGCCTCTACACCGGCGACCCGCGCCGGAACGCGGACGCCGAGCTGATGCTGACAGTGGAGCAAATCACTCCCGAAGTGCTGGCCCTGGCGGGGGGCACCACCAGCGGCGTGGGCACCGGAGGCATGGCCACCAAGGTGCGCGCCGCCGCACGGGCCACCGAGTCGGGCATCCGCTGCGTCATCACCTCCGGCGCCGTGCCCGGCCGCCTGAGGGCCGTGCTGGAGGGCGAGCCGGTGGGCACCCTCTTCGAGCCCGCCGGCAACCGCCGCAGCGCCCGGGCCACCTGGATTGCCCATGCCCTGCGGGCCCGGGGGAGGATCACCGTGGACGCGGGCGCGCGCGAGGCCATCGTCGGCCGCAAGCGCAGCCTGCTGCCCAGCGGCGTGCGCGGGGTGGAGGGCGACTTCGGACGCGGAGACCCGGTGGACCTGGCGGACGAGTCCGGCGCCGTGTTCGCCCGGGGGCTCGCCGCCTATGACGCCGGGGAGATGCGGCGCATCGCCGGCCGGCGCACGGGGGACATCGAGGCGGTGCTGGGCTACCGCTACCTGGACGAGGCGGTGCACCGCGACGACCTGGCGGTGCTGTAGGGGACCGCGGGGCAGGACAGCGGGCCTCCCTAGATGGAGGAGCCCTTGCTGTCGCGCTCACCCAACTGCATCAGCGCGCGGAACTCCGGCGAGTCCACCTTCATCAGGAGCAGGGACACCTCAAGCTCGCCCGGCACCCGGCCGAGCTGGAGCTTGCGCTGCTCGCCGTGCAGGAGCGCCAGCTCCGAGTGGCCCTCGGCCTCCGGCAGCAGCAGGTCCAGCTGGAGGAGGAAGGACTTGCCCTCGGCCCTCGGGGTGAGGACCAGGCTGTAGTCGGCGATGGGGGCGCCCGGGCGGCGGCGCTCGGCGCGCAGGGTGCGGCCCGTCTCTCCCAGCAGCTTCGGCTGCGCGACGAGCCGGCCCTCGCGGCGGACCTCGACGGCGAAGTAGAGCGGCTCGGCCCTGACGGCCGCGGGAGACACCACACTGCACAACCCCACCAGCAGCGCCAGCCCGGCAACCACGTTTCGGACGAGGAAGGTGCGGCGCATGGTGAGGTCCCTTCGGAAGCGCCCTCGCCGCGTCGGCCGCGCGGCGTCCAGCCGGGCGGGGCCCGGAACCGGCGCTTCTCACATCTCTTTAGACGCCTCAGGAATATCCCAGTCGCGCCCGGAGTGCGAGCCCCCCGTCGGGGGTTGTCCGCTTCCGGGCTGAGGGCCCGCCGACGTACAGACGAATACCTGCTTGTCTGTTCAGTGGATGCGGGATATCCGCCCGGACGCGAGCGGGCGCGCCGCCTGTTTCCTATCGTCACACGCCACTGCCTTGACCCCCCGGGGCCCGCCCGGCATGGTCGCCGACCTTCCGATGGAACGCACCGAACGCATCCTCGACCTCGTGGCCCTCCTGCTCGACGCGCGCGAGCCCATCTCCTGGGCCGAGCTGCGCGAGCACTTCCCCGCTGACTATGGAGGCTCGGACGACGCCGCCGAGCGCAAGTTCGAGCGCGACAAGGCGGAGCTGGTGGAGCTGGGCTTCCCACTCACCTACGTGCAGGGCGACGACGAGCGCAGGGACGGCTACATCGTCGACCGCGACGCCTACTACCTGCCCGAGGCGGACCTCACCAAGGAGGAGCTGGCCGTGCTGTACGCCGCCGGCTCCGCGGCCCTGGCCTCCGGCGCCTTCCCCGGCCGGGACGACCTGGCGCATGCGCTCCGGAAGATTGGCTTCTTCGCCGGCGAGTCACTGCCCACGCCGCGCGTGCGCATGGAGCTGGGCGGCGTGCAGGAGGGCGAGGAGAAGGAGGTCTCCGCCCGCCTGGAGCAGCTCTGGGAGGCGTGCGCCTCGCGCAAGTGGGTGGACATCACCTATGCCAGCCCCAAGCACCCCTCCACCACGCAGCGCAAGGTGGACCCGTACGGCCTCGCGCTGCGCCGCGGCGTCTGGACGCTGGTGGGCCACTGCCACCTGCGCGGCGGCCTGCGCACTTTCCACGTGCACCGCGTGCGCGAGCTGAAGGTGAACACCGCGCGCCCGCGCACGCCGGACTTCCAGGTGCCGCAGGACTTCTCGCTGGACGCCCACGTGGCGTACTTCCCGTGGCAGCACCGCTTCCACGAGCGCATGGAGGTGGTGCTGCGGCTGTCCGGCACGCTGGCCTCCCGCGCCGGAGGGCTCTTCCCGGGCGCCACGCTGGAGCCGGCGGAGGAGGGCGTGGTGCGTGCCCGGCTGCCGGTGACGTTCGTGGATGGCCTGGTGCGCTTCTGCCTGGCGCTGGGGCCGGACTGCCGCGTGGAGGGGCCGGAGCGCGCCCAGCAGCGGCTGCGGGAGATGGCGTCGCGCATCGTGGAGCGCCACACGGACGACACGCAGGACGAGGTGAGCGCATGAGCAACGTCCATGAGCGGCTCCGCCGCCTGCTGTTCCTCGTCCCCTACGTGTCCAAGCACCCCGGCGTCACGGTGGAGGCGCTCGCGAAGGCGCTCAACATCAGCCGGGAGGACCTGCTGGAGGAGCTGGACCTGCTCACGTGCGTGGGCCGGCCCCCCTTCAACCCGGATGACTACATCGACATCTACGTGGACAACGACCGCGTCTACGTGGACCTGGACCAGCGCCTGTTCGCGCCGCCCCGGCTGACGGCGGGCGAGGCCGCGGCCCTGGCCGCCTCGGCGGAGCTGTTGCGCCCGGCCGCGGGGGACGCGCTGCAGAGCGCCCTGCAGAAGCTGGAGCGCATCCTCCCGCCCGCCACCCGCGAGCGCTACCGGGAGATGTACCGGAAGATCGACGCCTCCGCGGAGGCTCCGCAGGCGCTGGGGCCCCTCACGCGCGCCATCATCGAGCGGCTGGAGGTGACGTTCGCCTACGCCAGCCCCGGCCGCGCCCCCGAGCCGCGCCGCGTGCGCCCGTACGAGCTGCTCAGCCACCGGGGCCAGTGGTACCTGCAGGGCTTCGACCACATGCGCCAGGACGCGCGCCTGTTCCGGCTGGACCGCATGGAGGACATCACCGTCACCGACACGGCCTTCCTGCCCCCGCCCGACGCCAGGGCGGACGTGCCCAACCCGGCCAGGAGCCGCGGCGAGGCGTCCGTGCGGGTGCGCTTCTCGCCCGTGGCCGCTCCATATGTGAAGGAGCGCTTCGGCCGGGACGCCCGCCCGCTCTCCGACGGAGGGGTCGAGGTGGTGGTGGCAGGCGACAGCGAGCGCTGGCTGACCCAGTGGGTGCTGTCCTTCGGAGGCGAGGCCCAGGTGATGGAACCGGCCAGCGCGCGTGCGGCCGTTGCCCGGGCGGCGCGGGCCTCTGTAGGATAGTAGCCCCCCATGCCTTTCCAGCTGACGATCTCCGAAGGAAGAGAAGCCGGTAAGGAGTTCGTCTTCGACCAGGACTCCGTACTCATCGGGCGGTCGACGGACTGCGACGTCGCGCTGTTCGACCCCGGTGTCTCCCGCAAGCACTGCCGCATCTTCCTCGACGGAGACGGCTATTCCGTCGAGGACCAGGGCAGTGCCAACGGCACGCTCGTCAACGGCACCCCGGCGGGCTCCCAGCCCCTGCAGGACGGCGACAAGCTGACCCTGGGCCCGGTGACGTTCGTCTTCGCCATGATGACGGACGAGCCGTCCACGGGTGAGGAGGCCCTCCCCGCCGGCGCGGAGGACGGCGCCAACAGCACCCGCATCGTGTCCGTGGACGCCCTGAAGCGTCAGCGCAACAAGGGCATGGCGCTGGCCCCCGAGGGCGCGGACGAGGAGGAGCTGGAGGAGCTGCGCCAGGGCGCCACCCGCAACAACCTCCGGGCGCTGCGTCCCGTGTCCGGGGCGTCCCGCGCCTCCGAGCCGAAGGCGGAACCGAAGTCGGAGCCGAAGGCCCTCGAGCGCGGTGGGGCCGCCACCTCGCCGCCCGCGCGGCGTCCGCAGACGGGGGCGACTCCGGCGCGCGTGCGTCCCGCCACGGGCGCCACGCCCGCGGGCGGCCTGTCCGCGGCCGAGCGCGCCCGCATCCGCCGCGAGTCCCCCGGCCTCGTCGCCAGCGCGAAGCTGTTCTGGGCGGACGCCAGCTCGGCCGTGCGCAGCGGCATCATCGGCGGCGGTGTGGCCGTGGTGCTCGGCATCTTCGGCCTCCTGTACTGGCTGGTCCTCAGCGAGGGCGACACGCGGCCGGCGGGCGAGGAGCCCGCGACGCTCGGCCAGCAGCCCATCCGCGACTCGTTCGGCCTGGGGCCGGGCGTGACGTGGGAGCGCGCGGACATGAAGATCTTCAGCTGGGAGTACACCGCCGCCACCAAGGCCGTGGTCATCCTCCACTACCAAGCGCAGGGCATCTCCAAGGACGAGGTGGTGGTGAGCGTCAACGGCGTGGACGTGGGCAAGGTGCCGCCCGACACGCTGGCCAGCCAGGACCGCTCGCTGGAGCTGATGATTCCGGCCCAGAACCTCAAGAAGGGCGAGCCCAACCGCATCATCTTCGACAACGTGAAGAACCCGCCGGGCGAGGAGCCCTGGCGCATCTGGAACGTGTGGGTGGAGCGCGCGCTGCTGCCGGACCTGCTCGCGGAGGAGCTGCTGCGCCAGGCGAACGAGTCCTACAAGCGCGGGCGCAAGAACTTCGAGACGCCGGACATCGGCGCGCGCAACCGCTACGAGGCGTGGAAGTCCTTCCGCGAGGCGTGGCTGATGCTGGAGGCCCACCCGGAGCCCAAGCCGGACCTCTACTTCGAGGCGCAGGAGCGCATGAAGGCCGCGCAGCAGGAGCTGGACCGCACCTGCGCCAAGCTGCTGCTCGAGGTCGAGGGCTACTACAACCAGGGCAACTACAAGGGCGCCTCCGCCACGCTGGACCACGTGAAGGAGTACTTCCCGGAGTACGACCAGCCCTGCGCCACCCGCGCGGAGAACAAGCGCGCCGAGTACGGGCTATAGGCCCGGACTCGACGTCGCACTTCCGGGCTGTAGGCCCGGACTCGACGTCGCACTTCCGGGCTGTAGGCCCGGACTCGACGTCGCACTTCCGGGCTGTAGGCCCGGACTCCCGGGCCTGACCTGGCCTCGTCCCTCCGGACTCCAGGCCCGGGGGACGAGCCGCCCTTGAGGAGTCCACGAACCATTGCCCGCCGGGACGGGGGGTTGCTCCGTCTGTCAGCGGACGTTGTCGCCCTCCGGGCGGACGGGCATCGGGGCCTTGGGTTGCCGGGTCGCGGAGGCATCCGCACCGTACGGTAGCCATGCGCGACCCGGAGGTGGTGATCCAGCAGTCAGGTGCTTCCAGTGAGGCGGAGTCCCGGCTGGCCCGCGCGGTGGGGCCGGTGCCCGCGCACCCGCCCGTGTGGAGCCCGAACGTCTCCGCGCTGCTCCTGTCGCGGTACTACCTGCCCCGCAGCCACGCCGTGGTGCAGGGCAACGCATGCCAGCTCCTGCGAGACGGGGTGGAGGCGTACCCGGCCATGCTGGAGGCCATCCGCCGCGCGCGGCGCTACATCCGGCTCGAGACGTACATGTTCATCACCGACGCCGTCGGTGAGCTGTTCGGCGAGGCGCTGGCGGAGGCGGCCGAGCGCGGCGTGCACGTGAAGGTGCTCTACGACGCGGTGGGCTCGTGGACGAGCCGCAAGAGCTTCTTCGAGGCCCTGCGCCGCCGCGGCGTGGACATCCGCGCCTTCAAGCCCTTCAGCCTGGCGAGGGGCCTGCGCCACCTGCTGCGCAGGGACCACCGGAAGATTCTCGTAGTGGACGGCGAGGTGGCCTTCACGGGCGGGGTGAACATCTCCGCGCACTGGGCGCCGGCGGGGCAGGGCGGGGGGTGGCGCGACGACGTGCTGCGCATCGAAGGCCCGGCGGTGCACGAGCTGGAGCGGCGCTTCCTGGCCACCTGGCGGATGATGTTCCAGGACAAGATCCACCGGCTGGCGGCGGGGCTGCGGCGCTGGCACCCCCGGCCCGTCCGGCGCGGGCAGGTGAGCCTGGCGGTGCTGTCCAGCCGGCGGAGCATCCACCGGGCCTACCTGCACGCCATCCACCGGGCGCGCAGCAGCGTGCTCATCGCGGCGGCGTACTTCATCCCGGACCGGCGCATGGTGGCGGCGCTGCGCGAGGCGGCGGGCCGCGGGGTGGAGGTGCACCTGCTGCTCAACGCGAAGAGTGACCACCCCCTCCTGGAGTTCGCCACCCGGGCCTTCTACGAGAAGCTGCTCGGCGCGGGCATCCGCATCTTCGAGTGGCAGCGGGGCGTGCTGCACGCGAAGACGGCCGTGGTGGACGGGGTGTGGGGCACCATCGGCTCGTTCAACCTGGAGCGGCTGAGCCTGGCCTTCAACCACGAGGTCAACGCGGTCTTCGCGGACCCGCGCCTGGGCCGGCAGTTGGAGGACTCCTTCCGCACCGACTGCGGCAACTGCCGGGAGGTCACCCTGGCCGAGTTCCGCCGCCGGCCCCTCTGGCGCAAGGTGCTGGAGCGCGTCCTGTACGCCTGTCGCAAGGTCCTCTGAGCAGGCCGCCGGGCGGGTGGGGAACCGTCCGCCCCTGGATGACCGCGCAGGAACCCTTTGCAACGCGTCAAAGGGGGCCTTAGAAGTCGCCGCATCCTGCGCACGGAAGGACGGCAACGCACATGACCGACAGTTTCGGCACGAAGTCCCAGCTCAAGGTGGGCTCGGCCTCCTACGACATCTACAGCCTGGCCAAGCTGGCCAAGGCCCACCCCGCGGTGGACCGCCTCCCGTTCTCGCTCAAGGTCCTGCTGGAGAACCTGCTGCGCCACGAGGACGGCCGCGTCGTGAAGCGCGAGCACGTGGAGAAGATGCTCGCGTGGGACCCCAAGGCCACGCCGGACGTGGAGATCTCCTTCCACCCCGCCCGCGTCCTCCTCCAGGACTTCACCGGCGTGCCCGCCGTGGTGGACCTGGCCGCCATGCGCGAGGCGCTCGCCTCCATGGGCGGCGACCCGGCCAAGATCAACCCGCGCAACCCCGCCGACCTCGTCATCGACCACTCGGTGCAGATCGACTCCTTCGCCACGTCCGCCGCCTTCAAGGAGAACGCGGAGCTGGAGTTCGAGCGCAACCGTGAGCGCTACGCCTTCCTGCGCTGGGGCCAGAGCGCGTTCAAGGGCTTCGGCGTCGTCCCGCCGGACATCGGCATCTGCCACCAGGTCAACCTCGAGTTCCTCGCCCAGGTGACGTTCCGCCAGGGCAAGACGGCCTACCCGGACACGCTGGTGGGCACCGACAGCCACACCACGATGATCAACGGCCTGGGCGTGGTGGGCTGGGGCGTGGGCGGCATCGAGGCCGAGGCCGCGCTGCTCGGCCAGCCAATCACGATGCTGATTCCCCAGGTGGTGGGCTTCAGGCTCACCGGCCAGCTGCCCGCGGGCGCCACGGCCACCGACCTGGTGCTCACCGTCACGCAGATGCTCCGCAAGAAGGGCGTGGTCGGCAAGTTCGTGGAGTTCTACGGCAGCGGCTTGAAGAGCCTGTCCCTGCCGGACCGCGCCACCATCGCCAACATGGCCCCCGAGTACGGCGCCACCATCGGCTTCTTCCCGGTGGACGAGGAGAGCCTCAACTACCTGCGCTTCACCGGCCGCCCGGATGACGTCGTGGCCCTCACCGAGGCCTACGCGAAGGAGCAGGGCCTGTGGCGCAAGGACGGCGCGCAGGACCCCGTCTTCAGCGACACGCTGGAGCTGGACCTGGCCACCGTGGTGCCCAGCCTCGCCGGCCCCAAGCGCCCGCAGGACCGCGTGCCCCTCAAGGACATGAAGGCCGGCTACGAGAAGTCGCTGGTGGAGATGCTGGCGGCCGGCAAGAGCAAGGGCGAGGACGACGAGGGCGGCGGCAAGGCCAAGGCCCCCGCGGCCGAGGTGCCCCCGGAACGCCTGGCCCAGGCCGTCACCGTGAAGCAGGGCCGCAGCAGCTACCAGCTGGGCCACGGCGCGGTGGTGATTGCGTCGATTACCTCCTGCACCAACACCTCCAACCCGGCGGTGCTGGTGGGCGCGGGCATCCTGGCGAAGAAGGCCGTGGAGCGCGGCCTCAACCCGAAGCCGTGGGTGAAGACGAGCCTGGCCCCGGGCAGCCGCGTCGTCACCGAGTACCTGCGCGAGTCCGGCCTGCTGCCCTACCTGGAGGCCGTCGGCTTCCACGTGGTGGGCTACGGCTGCACCACTTGCATCGGCAACTCGGGTCCGCTGACGGAGCCCGTCGCCAACGCCGTCGTCGAGGGCGACCTCGTGGTGGCCGCGGTGCTCTCCGGCAACCGCAACTTCGAGGGCCGCATCAACCCGCACGTGCGCATGAACTACCTGGCCAGCCCGCCGCTGGTGGTGGCCTACGCGCTGGCCGGCGAGGTGGGGCTGGACCTGGACAAGGAGCCGCTGGGCCTGGACCCCAACGGCCGCCCCGTGTTCCTCAAGGACATCTGGCCCACGGACGAGGAGATCCGGGAGACCATCCGCTCCTCCGTGAAGCCGGACCAGTTCCGCAGCCAGTACGCCAACGCCATGGAGGGCGACGCGCTCTGGCAGCAGCTCCAGGTCAGCAAGGGCTCCACGTTCCAGTGGGACGACACGTCCACCTACGTGCGCAAGCCGCCCTTCTTCGAGAACCTGCCCAAGGACCCGAAGCCCACGCAGGACATCAAGGGCGCGCACGTGCTGGCGCTGCTCGGTGACTCCGTCACCACGGACCACATCTCGCCCGCCGGCAACATCGCCAAGACGAGCCCCGCGGCGAAGTACCTCATGGCCCACGGCGTGGAGCCCAAGGACTTCAACTCGTACGGCGCCCGCCGCGGCAACCACGAGGTGATGGTGCGCGGCACCTTCGCCAACATCCGCCTGAAGAACCTGCTCGTCCCCGGCGTGGAGGGCGGCGTCACCGTCCACATCCCCACCCGCGAGCGGATGAGCATCTACGACGCCTCCATGAAGTACCAGGCGGAGGGCACGCCGCTGGTGGTGCTGGCCGGCGCGGAGTACGGCACCGGCTCCAGCCGTGACTGGGCCGCCAAGGGCACCATGCTCCTGGGCGTCAAGGCCGTCATCGCCAAGAGCTTCGAGCGCATCCACCGCTCCAACCTGGTGGGCATGGGCGTGCTCCCGCTCCAGTTCGAGGCGGGCCAGGACGCGCAGTCGCTCGGCCTCACCGGCCAGGAGAAGTTCGAGATTACCGGCGTCGCGGAGAACCTCGCCCCGCAGAAGAAGCTCACCGTGAAGGCCACGGGCGAGGGCGGCACCAAGGAGTTCACGGCGCTGTGCCGCATCGACACGCCGAACGAGCTCGACTACTACCGCCACGGCGGCATCCTGCAGTACGTGCTGCGCCAGCTCGCCGCCGCCAAGGCCTGAGCCTGACGCAGGCAGCGCCGTAGCACCCGCGGCCCGGAGCGTCCTCAGAGACACTCCGGGCCGTCGTGCTTCAGGGCTCCTTCAGCCGGGCCCAGGCGGCGCGGTAGCGGGCCAGCCGCTCGGCGTCACGGGGCGTCACGGCCGCCAGCCGGCGCACGTCCATGTTGTCCTCCAGGTCCGCCAGCTTCACCCGGCGGGCGAGCGCGTTGGGCCTGAGGCGCTCGACGAAGGCCTCGTACGTCTCGCCGTCGCGGCGGGTGAGGGCGTCCAGCGCGGCGAGGACGTCCTCCGGGTAGCCCAGCCCGCGCAGCCGCTCCAGCGAGTACGGCGTGTCCTCCACCACGTCATGGAGGATGGCCACCGTGCGCTCGGCCTCCGAGTCCAGCCGCATCATCACCCGAAGGGGGTGGAGGATGTACGGCTGGCCGGCCTTGTCGCGCTGGCCGCGGTGCGCCTCCACCGCGAGGGAGATGGCTTCTTCGAGTGCGGGCACGGGGGCCTCCAGGCTCCAGGAGGGCGGCCCCGGCCCCCCTGCACGGCGGGCGGGCCACCCGGGCCTCGTTCTAGCCGCCCAGGCCCGTCCGGCGCGAGGCCCTCCCCGTGGAACGACGAGGGGAGGGCCCGGCCCCGGCCGCTCAGGGCGCGACGGAGGTGCAGCGGGTCGGGTCCACGTGGCGGCACTGGTGCTGCTCGTGGGTCAGCGGCAGCTCGTACACGTTCTGCAGCACGTCGCTCACCTCGGCCACGTCCACGGAGGTCGCCTGGCGCTTGCCGGGCTCCTGCATCACCGAGCTGTAGCGCACCACGCCCTGAGGCGAAATCATCACCGCGGTGGCGGGCTCCGGCGGAGGCGCCAGCACCGTGCGCTCCTGGTAGCGCTGGCCCTCCAGCGAGAGGGCGCAGTTGGGCAGGCCGGTGAGGAAGTCCGCCTGGTAGAAGCGGGCCCGCGCGGCGCTGCTGTCGCAGACGGTGCCGTCCTGCCGCGGGTAGATGACGTTCCACAGCGTGCAGCTCGCCACGGTGGACGCGCCGCCAGCCGTCTTGTGCTCGAGGCCGTCCGTGTACTCCAGCACCCAGCCGGCCCCGTCCGGCGCCGCGCGCGGGCCGGTGCAGACGGACGGCGTGGTGCTGGTCGGCGCGGTGCAGGTGGAGCTCGTCACGTTCACCAGGTCGCCGCCGTCAGGGTCGGCGGACGTGCGGTCCGTCAGCCGCGCGTCGTCGAACTCCTGCGCGGTCTTCGTGCCCGCGGCGGGAGCGGTGAGCTCCTCGCCGAACGTCGGGCCGTTGATGCCGCCGTACACCCGGATGCCGAAGAAGCGGTTCTTCCCCAGGTCCGCGTCGTCGCGCGTGAGCTCCAGGTCCGCGTAGTTGGGCGCCGCGCCGCTGGTGTTGAGGCAGCGGAAGTTGCCGAGCGCGTCCCGTCCGCACTCCACGCGCGCGGAGCTCAGCCCGGTGTAGTCCTGGGGCGAGTCCGGGCAGGCCTTCACGTCGTACTTCTCGAAGCGCGCCGTCACCACCGTCTCGCCCGGGTTGCCGCAGGCGCTCAGGGTGGAGGCGGCGGTGGTGAGCGTGTTCGAGGTGATTTCCCCGGGCGTCCAGTACTGGCGCGCCTGGGTGACGCGGCGGCCGATGCGCTCCACCCGGTAGTCCACGTCCACCTCGCCGCAGCCGTACTTCGCGCAGGCCTGCGGGTTGTCGAAGCGGCAGATGCCGGCCTTGTCGTCCAGCAGCGCGTACCGGTCGCCGGTGCCGATGAGGGCCCGCATGGCGCCCGTGCTCGGCTGGATGCCGATGGAGGGCACGTAATAGAAGGGCCACACGTTGTCGAGGCTGCGCCCGGCGCCCGCCGTGGCGGCGCCGTCGCGGTCCATCTGGAAGGCGCGCGCGGCGCTCCAGTTGGTGATGAGCCCGGTGGAGGTGTCCACCTCGCCCGGCTGCGACATGCGCGCCACCCACAGCTGGCCGCGCATGTCTCCGAAGACGGCCGTGTCGAAGAAGCCGTCCTGGCTCACCTCCTTGCCCACGCCGTAGTCCACCAGCCCCACCGGGGCCACCACGCTGTGGGTGAGGTGCCGGGCCGGCCCGTCCTGCTCACCGCTGGCCGTCGGGTCGTACTCGAACTTCCACCACAGGTTGTCCTGCCGGTTGGGCACCGCCAGGTTCCAGGCGTCCACCACGTACACCCCGCGGCCCTTCTCCAGGCCCGGAGACCAGCCCCCCGACAGCGCCACCACCCACTGCTCCCGCGTCTTCACCTCGTAGCGCTCCACCGCTTCGGTGTCAGTGTCCGCCGCCCGCAGCAGCACCGGGCCGATGGGCGGCGCCTTGGGGCTGAGCGAGAAGAGCGTCTTGCCGAAGAGGGCCGCCTCCGCGGAGGCCGGCTGGGGGAACATCCACCGCAGCTTCGGCGGCTGGAAGCGGCCGGTCCCCGCGTCCACCCGCAGGTCCAGCGCCAGGTAGTGCACGCCGCCGCGGCCTTCGGACACCACCGCCAGCGTATGGAACTCCGAGGACTCCTTGATGTTGTTCAGCCCACCGGAGTTCCCCGAGCCATCCGCCCACACGTCGCGCACCATGATGTCGCCGTCCACGAAGTACTGGTGGCCCGCCGCCAGCTCGTGCAGCCGGGACAGCAGGTCCGGGGGAATGAAGGCCCACTCCTCCTCGCCCGTGCTGGCCGCGTACTCGACGATGGGCAGCCCGCGGTCACACCGCTCCGTCGCGGTGCTGTCGCGGAAGGCGTGCACCATGCCGTCGTTGGCGCCCACCAGCACCACCTTGTCCCGCTTGCGGTAGCGGTCCAGGTACGCCTCGTAGGCATCCACCTCGCGGGTGACCCCGCAGCGGGTGACGGACTCCCTGGCCAGCGGCGTGGGGGCGACGTTCAGGTCGGAGCTGTAGAGGGTGCGGGCACACTGGGTGCTCAGGCCCAGGTCGCACAGGAACTTGTCCATGGGCGGCTCCACCAGCACCGGCGACGAGTGGAAGATGTCGCCCAGCACGGAGCGGCGTACCTCGGTGCGGTTGCCGTTGCCGTTCTCGTCCGCCAGGTCCTGGCCCCGGACGTACTGGATGAGCACGCGCAGGCACAGGTCGTCCAGGAAGGTCTGTCCCTGGAGCAGCGTGCTGATGACGGGGAAGGTGACGCCCACGGCCGTGGCCGCCTGGGCCGGCGTCAGGTTGAGGCCCGTCAGCAGGCTGCCGGGGTCCACCTCCAGCGGCAGCAGCAGCTCCAGCTTCGGGCACACGGGCGTGCCCACCACGCCCAGGTAGGGCTTGAGTCTGTTGCGGTTGGCGACAGTGAACTCGGTGGGCTCGTCTCCCTCACCGAGCCGGCCGTCTCCGCTGTCGTCCAGCGCGGTGTATATCTTCCGGCTGTTGAGCGGCCGGGCCATCAGCACCCGGCGGGCCTCCCAGAACTCCTCGGCCGCGGTCGTCGTGCCGTCCTTGACGAAGCTGCCGGCCGAGTCCTCGACGACGATGTCCCCGTCCTGGTCGACGACGAAGATGTCATCCATGTCGCTGTCGCCGTTCTTGTCCGCGCCTTCGACGAACTCGTTGAACTGGTTGAAGCGCCACAGGTCCCCGCGCCAGGCGCTGCCTGCGGCCGCGGGCGACAGGCGCGGCATCAGCGCGCTCAGGGTGGTGCTGCCCGTCTGGAACGAGGAGATGGCGGCGGCGGAGAAGGCGATGTTGCGGCTCTGCACGTCGTCCACGATGGACTGCAGCGCCGTCTTCAGCTGGCTGGAGTTGGTGGCCGCGAAGAAGCGGCCGCCGCCCACCTCCGCCGTCTTGCGCAGCAGGTTGAGGGCCTGGGTGTTCGTCAGCGCGAAGCCCACGGTGTACGTCGCCACGCGCTGCGTGCCGGTCAGCTCCGGCCGCATGTCGTGGTCCCACATCCACTTGGCGATGCGGTGGATGTGACTCTGGCTGCCGCCGCTGAACTGGCCCTGGCCCGCGGCGGAGCAGTTGTCGCACGGGACGACCTGGTCCCTCACGACCTGCGGCACCTGGGAGTCGGCGTCGTTCGGCTCGTTGGGCTCGCCGTCCGTGAGGAGAATCATGGCGTTGAAGCTGCAGCTGAAGCACGACGAGGCCCGGCCCGGGGACGCCGCGTCGTTGAAGTCCGTGTCGGCCATGTAGCCCCCGCCGAACCAGCCGGGGAACGGGTCGCCGGTGCTGGAGCGGAAGTAATAGCTGGAGCCCCACAGCACCTGCGTCAGGGGCGTGCCGGTGTTGAAGCGCAGGCCGTTGCGCATCTTCACCAGCAGGTTGTCACGGTGGGTGTTGCGCGCCGTGGCCGTGGTGGCGTCGCTGCAGGCGGGGCCGAACTCCGCGAAGCGCACCACGTCCTCGCCGTTCCACGCCTGGATGTTGGTGGCCTGGTTGCTATGGGAGAACGTCATGATGCCGAAGCGCGTGCGCGCCGAATCCCGGATGACCTGGGTGATGACGTTGACGGCCGAGTGGCCGCGCGGAGAGTAGAAGTTGAGGAAGTTGCCCGTGGCCAGGCGGCGGTCCTTCCGCCACTGGAAGTAGCCCCGGGTGGACAGGCAGCTCATGCAGGCGGTCTGGGCACCGACGCTGGCACCGACGAGGTTGGCACACGCGGCGCCTGCGCTGTTGGTGATGACGGTGTTCGGCGGGGGCTGGTCGAACTGCACCGGGTTGTTGCCCATGCCGAAGCTCTCCTGCTCGTTGTCCCCCTCACCGTCGAAGCGGTAGTACCTCGCGGGGTCGAACCAGGGAGAGTTCTGGTTCGTCAGCGACAGCCACAGGCGCGGGTAGGCGACGTTCGGGTCGTAGTTCAGCGCGTTGATGTTCGCCTGGCGGCAGCCCGGCTCGGCGCCGAACCGGTCCTCGTCGTAGCTGTAGTAGCTGTCGTTGTTCCAGCGGATGGGCCAGTACTTCATGGAGCCCGACGTATCCAGGATGATGAGGATGTTGGGCGGGCCGCTGGGGTTGGTGAAGAAGCGCTCGTCGCTGCCGCGCGCGGGGTTGAGCATCGCGTCCAGGCGGGAGGTGGACTGCAGCGAGCAGGCCGCGGCCTGGGCATCCGCGCGCGGCGCGGCCAGCAGCAGGGCCGCGGCCAACAGGAGCGACAGGGAGGTGAGGAGGACCTTCATGGGGGACTCCGGAAAGGGCGGGGGCGGGAGCACTCAGATGCCGAAGCGGAAGACGAACTCGGTCTCGGCCTGGCGGCCGCCGGGCTCGTCACACATGACGACGACGCGGTAGAAGCCACCGGTGCCGGTGCCCTTGCGCAGGGTGTTGGTCGCGTCGCTGACCAGCTTGTTGGCGCCACCGAAGGAGTTGGAGTCCAGCTCCGCCGTCGTCGGCCCGCCATCCGGCGCGTGGGCCGAGCCCAGGTGGCTGGTGCGCATGATGGTGCGGTCCGCTTCCTCCTGGTCGTCCGGCAGCTTCTCCTGGAGGGTCACATCGATGGGGCGGGTGGCGAAGGCGCCATGCGCCTTCAGGCGGGACAGCACGTACTGCCGGGCCGTCTCCGCGCACGCCTCGACGCGCTCGCCGCGCATCTGGGCCACGGCGGCGGCCTGGTTGCGGCCGGTGAAGGTGATGACGCCCACCACCATGGTCAGCAGGACGGCCAGGGCGATGAGGGTGATGACCAGGGCGCTGCCCCGGGAAGGTGCGTAGCGGTTCATGGACTATCCTCCCCCGACGTTCTTCTTGCTGGTGGCGTCGGTGGGGTTGCGGAGGTCGGGGATGAAGAAGGTGCGGGACGTCATGTTGGGCACGCGGATGGACGTCTCCACCGTGGAGCGGAAGAACGCATCCGTGCCGGCGGGCGCCGGCGCGTTGAGCAGCCGCGGCGGCGGCTCCAGCTCCCGGGCCTGGGAGGGCTGCTGGCGCGACGAGCGCACGGTGAGGCCCACGCGCACGGCGCGGATGTTGGCCGGGTGCGCGGTGTAGCGCTCCACCGCGTCGTACTGCGTGTCGTACGTGGGGCGGGTGGGGCCGGTGTTCGGCAGCAGGGCGACGTCCTCGTCACCCAGCAGCCAGCTGGTGCCGGTGCCCTCCGTTGCATCCGGAGCGGCCTGGCCCACGCAGCAGGTGGAGCTCGCGGGGGGCCGGTTCATCTGGTAGGCGACCTGGAAGGACTCGACGTTGGCGACGAGCGGGTCGAAGTCGGAGTCGGCCGCCCAGCCGTGGCGCACCACGAGGTACGGCCGCCCGCCGAACGACTCCACGCGCAGCCGCTTCTCGTGCACCAGCAGCACGAAGGCGGGCCTGTCGGCGTTGGTCAGGCAGGCCGGAAGGGCCGGGCTCTCGGGCACGGCCGTGAGCGCGGCGGTGTTGGCGGTGGCGAGCGCGTCCGCGTTGAGGCGCCCCAGGAAGTACTCCAGGCCGCCGGGGCAGGCCAGCAGCAGCGTCTGCCCCAGGCGAAACCCCTGCCCGAAGGAGGTGCCGGCCTCCAGATTGAGGGTGTACGGGCCGCTGCCGCTCACGTGGCCGCGCCGCAGGTACATGGGGTCCCGGTAGCGGAACGCCAGGTCGTCGGTGATGACGGTGCCCCAGGGCGTGAGGTCCTGGACGAAGTTGTCCTTCGCGTTGCCCGGCAGGCCGGCGGTGTTGAAGTCGAAGGCCAGCGCGGGGTCCAGCCCATAGCCGGCCAGCCGCAGCGTGCGCTTGAGGTAGTCCATCCCCACGCGGCTGCCCTCCACCGTCTGCTTGGAGAGGCTGTTGCCCTGGAAGACGCTGTTGACGCCGATGACCGTGGCGGCCACCGCCAGCAGCACGACGGAGGAGATGGTGGTGCCAATCAGCACCTCCAGCAGCGTGAAGCCCGCGCTGCGTGCCTGGGAGGGCCGCCTCATGGCGTCACCCCGGCGACGTTCTGCCTCGGCTCGTAGACGCCGATGAACTGCTTGACGTAGCGGCGCTGGCCCGCGCTCCGGAAGGACACCACCGCCGCGACGGAGTCGATGTCGCCCAGGGCGTTCCACACCAGGACGCGGCGGTACGCGTCGCGCTCCTCGCTGGAGTAGGCCGGCACCAGGACGGCGTCGGGGGCCACGGCGTCCTCGTAGGCGTCCAGGTCCACCACGCAGGTGCCGGCGATGGACTCCAGGCCCCCCGCCAGCGCGCGCGTCTCCGCGTCGGCGGTGCAGCGGCCGGTGGTCAGCGGCCCTCCGGCGGCCTTCAGCCGGGTGTAGCCGTGGATGTGGATGCCGGAGCGAATCTGCGTGGCGATGGCGCTCGCCTGCGACAGGCGGCGTGCGTCCACGTTCTGCTGGCTGGCGAGTATCAGCCCGGCGAAGACGCCGCTGATGCCGAGCGCGAGCACGGCGGCGGCGGCCATGCCTTCGATGAGGGTGGCGCCGCGCATGGCCGCGCGGCGGCGGGAGGAGGAGTCATTCAGGGGCTTCATCAGCGAGACCTCGAGTCGACGAACCCAGCCGGACCGGAGACTGCGAACAGGAACTCATGCTGGCCATCCGAGGAGACGAGCCCCAGCGACCCGGCTCGCTGCACCGCGCCAGCGCCCGTGGGGACGAACGTCGTGCCCGCGCCGTCGACGAGGCGCGCCGAGCCGTCCTCGCGGAAGACGATGGCGCCGCGCCGCGGGGTGCCCGTGCAGAAGCTGCAAGCCGAGGGCGCCAGCCCGGCGAAGACGCCATCCCAGACGAGCTGGCCCGTGCTGCCGAAGCGCACGCTCCTGCGCGTGTAGTCGTCCATGTAGATGGCATCCACCAGCGAGCCCTGGTCCGGCGAGGGCTCCACGGCTCCCGGGGGAGTGAAGGTGGCGTAGCGCAGATGGCCGGCAGGAGGGGCGCTGGTGCTGCCGAAGTCGCGCCGCCGGTCCTCGACGAGGAACCAGCCCCCTGAGCCCTGTCCGGCCACGCCCTGGTCGTCGATGTCCGGGTAGATGATGAGCCACACCTCCGCCTGACGGTCCACCGCCCGGGCGCGGGCCTCGGACAGCGCGCCGGACAGGTCGGCGGCGGCGTTCTGCGGCCCGGTGCGCACGCTCAGCCGCTCGTACGTGGCGAATGACAGCGCCGCGAGGACGCCGATGATGGCCAGGACGACGGACAGCTCCAGCATCGTCAGGCCGCGCTCGCTCCGGCGGCTCATCGCGCCACCTCCACGCGCACGTGCAGCGGCCGCCGGCCCGTGCGCAGCACCAGCAGCTCCGCGCGGCCCGCGCGCAGCCCCGCCAGCGAGATGAGGTTCGGCTCACCCACGCCCGCGTCCAGCACCTCGGGCGCGTCCACCCTCACGTGCTCGGCGCCCGGCACGTACAGGTTCGCCTGGTGGTCCACCGCCACCCGCACCACCTCGGAGGACGACTCCGCGCGCGCGACCTCGGCGGCGAAGTCCGCCTCCGCCGGCTTCGAGGTGGGGGCCGCGGACGAGGGCTCCGCCAGCACGGCGGGCGCGGCCAGCGTCAGCAGCAGCGGTGCCCACAGCCACCGGCGCGGGCCGGACGCGGAGGGGCGACGGGGGGGCAGGGGGCGCGGAGAGGGGTTCGCGAGCGAGGGCATGGGGGATGTCCTGCGGTGAACATGGCCCCAGGGGCTGGGGCGATAGAGACACAGGGGGTGTTTGTGCACACCTCATGCCTCCACGCCTGCCGCCCTAACCCCGCGTCAATCCAGGCACACCACCGCAATCCCCGCAATTCGTGCAGACCGTAGGGTATGCAACCTCTGCGAGCTCGCAAACTTTACGAACACCGACACTGTCCCTGTCCGTGAGGGCTGGAATCTGTCGCCTCGAAACGGCGGCAACGACTCACCAAATAGACTTGCTATTTCGCAGGGACTTCTTCTCGGAAGTGCGCTTCTTGCCTTCCAGCCGCCGCCGCTTGGAGCCCGCGGAGGGCTTGGTGGCGCGGCGCACCTTGGGCACGAAGGTGAGGGCCTTCAGGCCCTCGCGCAGCCGCTCGAGGGCCACGCCCTTGTTCTGCACCTGGCTGCGGCGCTCGGTGGCGCTGACGGACAGCTCCGTGGGCGGGTGGGTGAGGCGCACGCCGCTGGCGGTGGTGTTGCGGTGCTGGCCGCCGGGGCCGGAGGCGATGAAGTAGTCCACCTCGCAGGCCTTCAGCAGCGCCTCGTCATCCAGGGCGAGGGCGGCGAGCGCGGCTTGTCGGCGTGCGGGCGAGGTGCTCATGGCACCCCTCAACCTAGCCCTCACCGGTGGCCTCGTGCACCGCTGTCGTGCGGCGACTTCACGGGCACGGCCCCTTCCGGCCCTCCGCCCGGGTGCCCGTCCAGCGGCCGGGCAGCTCTCATTCGGAGCCCCTCTCGTATCAGATTGAGAGGGGTTGCCCCGGGTGGAGCGGCGTGCCCCGAGTGATTCCCGGGGGTTGTCACCTGGCCCGGGCGTTGCTCAGGGAGGGCCCGGGACACAAGGAAGAGAGGCAGGGATGATCTACGTCCGCTCCGCTGAAGACAGGGGCCATGCCAACCATGGCTGGCTGGACACGCACCACACGTTCTCGTTCTCGGACTACTACGACGCGGACTTCATGGGCTTCCGCTCGCTGCGGGTCATCAACGAGGACACGGTGGCGCCCCGGCGGGGGTTCGGCATGCACCCGCACCGGGACATGGAAATCATCACCTACGTGCTGGGCGGCGCGGTGGAGCACAGCGACAGCATGGGCACGCGCGCGGTCATCAAGCCGGGCGAGGTGCAGCGGATGACGGCGGGCACGGGCGTGCTGCACAGCGAGATGAACAACTTCGACCAGCCGCTGCACCTGCTGCAGATCTGGATACTGCCGCGGGAGCAGGGCCTGAAGCCCGGCTACGAGCAGAAGGCGTTCGACGCGAAGGAGCGGCAGGGCCGCTTCCGGGTGGTGGCGTCGCCGGACGGGCGTGACGGCTCGCTGACGGTGCACCAGGACGTGGTGCTGCACGGCACGCTGCTGGGCCAGGGGGCGCAGGCGGAGTACGCGCTGGCACCGGGCCGGCATGCCTGGGTGCAGGTGGCCCGGGGCTCGGGCACGCTGAACGGGGTGCAGGTCAAGGCCGGTGACGGCGTGGCGGTCTCCGCCGAGGCGCGGCTGGTGCTCGCCGCGCAGGAGCCCATCGAGGCGCTGCTGTTCGACCTGGCGTGAGCCGGGAGCCGGAGGGCAGGTGTCGGCCCTCCGGTGCTTGCGCCGCGTGCTCCGGGCCGCGCGGCGGCGTCTGGTGGGGCTACGGGCGCAGGTTGACGGTGAAGCCGGTGGTGGCCTGCCGCCCGTCCTCGCTGGTGGCGACGACGGTGGTGGGGATGGGCAGCGGCGTGGCGGAGCGCTCCGTGAAGACGAAGAGGTTGGTGTTCGACTGGCCCGCGGCGATGGTGGCGGCGTCCGCCCGGACGCGGGTGGTGGGCGAGGTGAGCGTCACCGTCACCGGGCCGGTGAAGCCCTCCGCGCGCGTTATCGTCACGGGCACCTGGGTGCTCTGTCCGACGATGAGGTTCACCTGCCTGGGCGCCACGGCGACGGAGAAGTCCGGCTGGGTGGTGGGCAGCGGGAGGATGACGAGGAAGAGGGTGGCGCCGGCCGCGACGTCGTTGGCGGCGTCCTCCGCCAGCAGCTGCGTGCGCTGCATGCCCTGCGCGGTGGTCTCCGCGGCCACCGCGAGGGTGGGGGACGCGGTGATGCTGGTCTCTCCCTCGGGGAGGATGACCTCGGGGGTGAGGGTGACTCCCGCGGGGGCGTTGGCGAGGTTGAGGCGCACCTCGCCCGGGAAGTCCGCCTCGCGGCTCAGCGTGATTTCCAGGGGCGTGGACTCACCGGGCGCCAGGGTGACGGTGTCGGTCGCCTGGATTCCAATTCGGAAGAAGGGCCTGTCGCTCGCGCAGGAGACGGCGAGCATGCAGCCAAGGAGGAAGAGGCTCCGGCGGATGGTGGACATCATGGTCGTGAATCTCCTGGGGAGCCGGCAGCATCGGTCCGACGTGGCGCTTCGGCAAGGCGACCCACGGGCAGGCGTGCTCACCGGAACACCTGTCGCGCGACCTCGTACGTGCCCACGTGCGCGTCGATGGTGGCGGACAAGGGCTTCGCGTAGCCACCGCCGAGGGTGAGCACCGCGGGGAGGCTTCGGTGTCGGGCAGTGGCCAGCACGATGCGGTCGCGCTCGCGCAGGCCTGCGAGGGTGAGGGAGAGCCGGCCCAGCGCGTCCTCGGCGAGCGGGTCCACGCCGGCCTGGAAGAAGAGGATGTCGGCGCCGGCCGTCTCGAGCACCTCGGGGAGGTGGAGGGCGAGCGCGTCGAGGTAGGCGGCGTCCCCCGTCCCGTCGGGCAGGCCCACGTCGCGGTGGGAGGGCTGCTTGCGGAAGGGGAAGTTGTGCTCGCCGTGCATGGAGAAGGTGAAGACGGAGTCATCGCCCGCGAAGATGGCGGCGGTGCCGTTGCCCTGGTGCACGTCGAGGTCGACGACGACGGCGCGGCGGACGGTGCGGGTGGCCTGGAGGGCGCGGATGGCCACGGCGATGTCGTTGAAGACGCAGAAGCCCTCCCCGTGGTCGGGGAAGCCGTGGTGGGTGCCTCCGGCGAGGTTGCCGCCGATGCCGTCCTGGAGGGCGGCGTGCGCGGCCTGGAGGGTGCCGGAGACGGCGGCGCGTGAGCGGGCGAGGAGGCCGGGGGACCAGGGGAAGCCGAGGCGGCGCAGCTCGGCGTCGGTGAGGGTGCCGTGGAAGAAGGCGTCGAGGTAGCGGGGCGTGTGGACGCGCTCCAGGTCCTCGCGGGAGCAGGGGGTGGACTCGGTGAGCCAGCAGTCGGGCACGACGCCGCGCTCCACCAGGGCCTCACGCACGAGGCGGTACTTCTCCATGGGGAAGCGGTGCCCGGGAGGCAACGGGACTTCGTAGCCGTCCGAGTGGAAGACGCGCATGCGGTGGGTCAGACCTCCCTGAACTTCGTGCCGGTGACGTGGGCGCGCTCCAGGGCGTGCTTGATGTCCTCGGAGACGATGAGGGCGACAGTCCAGCCCCAGGGGCGGAAGACGTGGGCGTTGCCGACCTTGGAGGGGTCGATGCGCATGCCGGCGACGACGCGGTACTTGCCGACCTTCTCGGGGCGCCCGTCCTCTGGCTTCCAGTACCGCACCTCCTCGGAAGCCTGGTCGTCGATGCACCGGATGAGCCGGGTGGCGACGACGATGCGGTACGGGTCCGTCTGCCCATCGATGTCCACGGGGAGGATTTGCAGGTCGTCGGAAGCCACCTCCTCAAGGAGGTCCGCCACGTGCGCGCGCACGACGGGAACGTCCATGCCGCCCAGCGTGAAGTCGAGCGGTACTCCGTCTACTTGGAGTGGCATTCGCAGCCGACCGCTGAGCTGCACTGAGTGTCCCTTGGTGAATTGCCAGGGGTTCACTTCTTCGCCGCGCTCGTCGAGCGGCGTGTGGAGATGCCATCGTCCCGGGACGTAGACGTCATCGGACAGGTCGAAGTACCGCTTCGGCATTGAGGATTCCTAGCGTTACTCACTCTTGGTGACCAGCTTGTTGAGCCGGGTTGCGGGCGTGCGGATTTCCACCGCCAGCGCTCGTAGTTCGCCCATCAGTCCCTCCCTGCAATGCTGGATGGTGAGGCAGTCGTCTGTAGCCTCGCGTAGCCGTCTGAAAACCTCCTCGTGATAATCCTGCGGGTGCGGTCCTTTATGTCCTGGAACGCGGACCCTGTTCGCTGGGTCGTCCAGGGACATGCCGGCCCGGTCGAAGAGCCTCTGAAGCTTCGGTGTCCATGGTCCACCGCTGTGCGTGGCGTCCTTCCACTTGTTGGTGGCGATGTGGTGCTCGTGCCCCTCTCCGTCCACCGGGCCTGAAGCAGCGCCATTGGGGTCGCGCGCTGTCGAGGCCACCGCACCGGGGTCCAGCCCGATGGTGATGACGCCGCCCGAAGCCACCTCCACCGAGACCACCTGTCCCGCCGCGGCGAGCCGGAAGCCTCCCTGCTCCGCGCCCACCAGCGCCGCCTGCGCGGAGCCGGGCAGCGTGGGCAGCTTCGCCGCCATCGTCTGCGCCGTGCTGCCGAGCGCCGCCATCGCCAGCATGACGAAGGCGCGCGCGGCGTTCTGGCCCATCACCCTCCCGTACTTCTCTCCCGCATGCTGAAGCTCCTCGAAGGTACTGGCCGCTCTGACTTCCTCGGCGAGGACCCGCCAGCCCTGGACGAGACTCCAGACCGTGTCCCAACCGAGATACGCGACGAGGCCCACCGTGAGGACTGCGGCCACGCCCTTTGAGAAAGGCTCGGGCAGCAGCCACAAGCCGAAGTAGACGACTCCAGTGGTGGCCAGCATGGCAATCACCGCGTCCCTGTCCGTCAGGTCCTCCAGCGCTTCGGCGGTCTCGTCCCACACCGAGTCGATGGCGAAGCGGAAGGCGAGGGTGCGCTTGCCCTCCTCGTCCAACGTGAGCCCCCGGTCCAGCAGGCGGAGGCAGTCGCTGGAGCTGCTCTTTTCCTGGCACCAGCGCTCGTAGGCACGGGCCAGCTTCGCTCCCGCGTCCTGCTGCTCGGGAAGCAGGTGCAGGCTCTGCCGAGGGCGTCCCACGGTGACGATGCCCAGCTTCCCGGCGGAATGCGGGCTCAGGGAGTCGGTGAACAGTCTCAGCGCGGCCCTGCGTGGGCTCTCGGCGATGGAGACGTCGCGCCCCATCCGCTCGATGGTCTCCTCGAACTCCTCCTTGCCCAGTTCGACAGGGGCGCTCTGTGTGCCTGGCGTGAAGACGAGGGCTTCACCCTGCCCGGTCCTCAGCCGCACGCTCCTCGAGGACGTTCCGCACCCGACGAGCGCCACCACCAGCAGCGTCATCAACCCGCGCGCAATCATGTCTTTCCAGGGCCTGACTCGCATGGATGCCGAGTCGGTTTGAAGGCGTTTCCCGCAGCCTACGCCTGAGCTTGAATGCGTGGGATGTCGCCAGCCCTCCTTTCGGAGCAACCCATGTCCGTACGTCGCGCCTCATGCAGTTGCGGTCAGCTTCAACTGGCGTGTGAAGGCGAGCCCGTTCGGATTTCCATGTGCCACTGCCTCGCCTGCCAGCAGCGGACGGGCAGTGTCTTCGGCGTGCAGGCCCGGTTCCCACGAGAGGCAGTCACCGCCATCACGGGACGCTCCACGTCCTATGTCCGTGTCGAAGACAGTGGAAACTCCAGCACTTTCCATTTCTGCCCGGAGTGCGGAACGACCGTCTACTGGGAGTTCGGCACCCTGCCAGAGATGCTCGCGGTCGCCGTCGGCGCCTTCGCCGATCCCAGCTTCCCGGCGCCAAGGGTCTCCGTCTACGAGGAACGGCGCCATGCCTGGGCCCTTCCAACGGCCATAGAGCTCGAACACATGGATTGAGGTCCGGGGCCCGCGTTTCACATGAACCCGGGGCGTAGACCTTTCGTCGGACCCGTCCGTTAACGACTCGAACGCGCGCGCAGCCCCAACCGAAACCGCAGTTGTTCGACTCCCCTGGAGAACGCCATGGACCTCAAGTCCCTGTCGCGGGCCGCCCTGTCGGCCGCGCTCGCTACCACCCTGCTCGCCGCCCCCGCCCTGGCCGAGAGCCCCGTCACCTCGCCCCCCACGAAGGACCTGAAGAAGCCCATCGTGCCGAAGTCCACCGACGACGCCGCGAAGCCCGCGCCGCCGGCGCAGCAGCAGGACAAGGTCGCGCCGGAGCAGGCCCAGGGCCAGCGGCCGCGAATCGAGGTCGTCTTCGTGCTCGACACCACCGGGTCCATGGGCGGACTGCTCGAGGGCGCGAAGCGGAAGATCTACTCCATCGCCTCCCGCATCGCCCAGGGCCGGCCGACGCCGCACCTCAAGGTCGGCCTGGTGGCCTACCGCGACGTGGGCGACGCGTACGTGACGAAGCGCTACGAGCTCAGCGACGACCTGGACACCGTCTTCTCCAACCTGCGCAAGTTCCAGGCGGATGGCGGCGGTGACACCCCGGAGCACGTCGGCCGCGGGCTGGGCGAGGCCGTGTCGAAGCTGTCCTGGAGCCAGAACCGCGAGGTGATGAAGGTCATCTTCCTCGTGGGCGACGCGCCTCCGGCCGAGCGCAACGACGACTGGAACTTCAAGCACTGGGCGAAGCGGGCCCGCGACAAGCACATCGTCGTGAACACGGTGCGCTGCGGCTCGGACGCGGAGACGGAGACGGCCTGGCGCCACGTGGCGAAGCTGACCGACGGCACGTTCGACTCGATTGACCAGGCCGGTGGCATGGTGGCCGTAGCGACGCCGTACGACGCGGAGCTGGCGAAGGTGAACTCGGAGCTGGCGTCGAAGACGCTCTACACGGGCAAGGCCGAGGTGCAGGCCGAGAACCGGGCGCGGGCCGACGCGATGGCGAGCCTGGGCGCCGAGGCCGCCGCGGAGCGCATCAGCTACATGAAGAAGACCCGCGCGGCGGCGAAGCCCGCCGGAGCGGCGGCGCCCGCCATGGAGAGCAGCGCCCCGGCGGCGGTGGGCGGCGCGGTGGACCTCGTGGCGGCCCCCACGGCGCTGGCGACGGTGAAGGACGACGAGCTGCCCTCGGAGCTGAAGGGCCTCAGCAAGGAGGACCGGTCCGCGAAGGTGAAGCAGCTCGCCGAGGACAAGAAGGTGCTGGAGGCGAAGGCCTCGAAGCTGGCGGCGGACCGCGACGTGTGGCTCTCGAAGAACGTCGAGGAGAAGGAGGACGCCTTCGACGCCAACGTGATGAAGGGCGTGAAGGCCCAGGCCGCGAAGCACGGCCTCGCCTACTGAGCCCCACGGACACGCCAGCCTGGAAGCCGCGGTCCCCCGAGCACGGGGCCGCGGCTTCGTCCTATTCGCGAGTCACCGCGTGCAGCACCACTTCCCGCCGCTGCTCCAGCACCCGCAGGGCCAGGGGCAGCACGCCCCGGTACAGCGCGACATTCAGCCCGGCGCACAGGGCCACCATCGCCGCCGTCTGCCACGTGGGCCCGCCCTTGCCCGCCAGCTTCAGCGCCCAGCCGAAGGGCGCGCACCCGGCGCTGGCCGCGAGGATGCCGAGCATCGACGCCGTCAGCGGCACCTTGTCCCGCCGCTTCAGGCTCGCGTGGAACTTCACCGGGAAGTACAGCGACAGGAAGTTGCCCGCCGCCAGCAGCACTGGCAGCACCGCCGCCACCGCCGCCAGGGCGCAGGCCACGTCCACCGCCGTCCCGAAGCCGAAGTACACCCGGTAGAAGAGCGCCACCAGCACCGCCATCAGCACCGCCGCCGCCCCCTGCACCCGGTTCTTCGCCCGCAGCACGTCCGCCAGGTCCAGCGGCGCCGCCAGGAACACCGCGAAGCCCTGCCCGTCATAGGCGAAGGTGTTCTGCGAGAAGGTCGACGCAATCACCACCGCGCCGTAGATGCACAGGCCTCCCATCAGCCACGCATCCGCGGAAGCCCCCAGCAGGTAGACGAACAAGTCCCGCCCGGACAGCAGCTTCAGCAGGATTGCCAGGATGAACGGCACCGACGCCAGCAGCCGCGCGCGCGGGTTGCGCCACAGGTCGAGCGCCTCGCGCGTCACCAGCGTGGAGTAGCGCGTCTTTGTCCGGGCGAACGGATTGCTGTCCCCGGAGTCCCGGCCGGACGGGCCCGCGCGCCCCGACTGCCGGTGGAAGCGCATCAGCAGCGCGTACGCCACCGCCATGCCCACCGCGGCGAAGAAGAAGAGCCCCGTCGCCTCCAGCAGCGCCACCTTCGGGCGCCCCCAGGCGAGCTGCCCCAGCCCGTCGCCGAAGAAGCCCGGCGGCACCCGGCCCAGCGCCACCGCCGCGTTGATGATGAGCGACATGTCCAGCGCGCCCACCCCCGCCTCGCCCACCGCCGTCAGCCACGAGGTGTCGATGGGCGGGATGAACGACGCCGCCACCAGGAATGCCAGCAGCCCGCCGCCCATGATTTCCGCGCTGCGCTTCTCCCGCAGCACGTTGATGACCGCGTACAGCGCCACCCGGCTCCACGCCGCGCACAGCAGCGCGAACAGCCCGTACATGATGACGGCCAGCCACGGCGCCGCCAGCCAGTTCACCGACGCGTACCCCAGCGCCGCCCCCGTGAGCGGCGCGTAGAACACCAGCGCGCGCGGCTCGAAGAGACTCGCCACCGTGGAGGCGATGAGCAGCCGGAAGGGCGAAATCGGGAACGCCGCGTACCGGCTCAGCTCCGAGTGGTCATCCACGCCGGCTGACAACAGCGGCCACGTCACCCACACGGAGAACGTCACGAAGCACAGCAGATTCAGGATGAAGTACGGCCACACGTCGCTCTGCGCGACGGGGGCCAGCCGCATCAGCGTGAAGAAGAACAGGCCCAGGAAGAAGCCGGGCGCGCTCGACGCCAGGAACACGCCCACCGCCAGGAGCCGGCTCTTGCCCGGTCCCTGGTTGAGCCCGATGTTGAAGCGCAGCCCCCACAGCAGCACCAGGTGCCGCAGGAAGCCGGGCACGGCGGGGCGGCTCATGCGGACTCCCGGCGCAGCGGCACCGGCGCCGGCGCCACGTCCCCGTAGAAGGACAGGCGCGCGTTGCGCGAGGCCGGCACGGCGATGAGCTTCTCGAACACCGCCTCCAGCGAGGGGCAGTCGTACCGCTCCAGCAGCGAGCCCACCGGCCCCTGGTCCAGCATCTTCCCGCCGCGGATGATGCCCGCGTGCGTCGCCAGCCGCTCCGCGATTTCCAGCACGTGCGTGGTGAGCAGCAGCGTCACCCCGCGCCGGCTCAGCTCGCGCAAGAGCTCGCGGATGACGCCCGCCGCCAGCACGTCGATGCCCTCGAAGGGCTCGTCCAGCAGCACCAGCTCCGGCGCGTGGATCAGCGCCGCGGCGATGGCCAGCCTCCGCCGCATGCCCTTGGAGTACTCCGCCACCAGCGAGCCCGCCTTGTACGTGAGCTCCGTCAGCTCCAGCAGCTCCGTGGCGCGCGCGGCGGCCTCGTCCCCGTCCAGCCCGTACATGCGCGCGCAGAAGGTGAGGTACTGCCGGCCGGTGAGGCGCTCGAAGAGGCTCAGCTCCTCGGGCACCACGCCCACGCGCCGCTTCACCTCCATGGGCTGCGCCACCGCGTCCATGCCCAGCATGCGGATGGTGCCCGCGTCCGGGCCGTACACCCCCGTCAGCAGGGCGATGCTGGTGGACTTCCCGGCGCCGTTGGGGCCCAGGAAGGCATAGAAGGCGCCGCGGGGAATCTGCAGGTCCAGGCCATTGAGCGCGGTGAAGCCGCCAAAGCGCTTCAGCAGCCCACGAGCGTCGACGGCGAGGTCATCGGTGGAGGAGGGCATCATCGGAGTGCCCACCATCACACCCGAGCCTCGCCCCCGGGTACAGCCCCCCTCTGAAGACCGGCGGCTGCCCGCCGGGCCCGTCAGTGGACGAAGGCCATCTCCGGCGGGCCGGCGATCTGCTGCACCGTCATGCGGACCTTGTCCAGGTCCACCGGCTTGGAGATGTAGCCGGCGGCGCCCACCAGCTCGGCCTCCCACTCGAAGCCGTAGCCGGAGATGATGATGATGGGCAGCCCGCGCGCACGCGGCATCTTCTTCAGCGCATCGAGCAGCCCCCAGCCGCTCATGACGGGCATCCGCAGGTCGAGCAGGACGGCCGAGGGCATGTCACCCTCGAGCAGGTCCAGCGCTTCGCGGCCGTTGGCCGCCTGCACCGTGCGGTAGCCCATCTCCTCGAGGGCATCGCAGATGAGCGTGCGGTGACTCGCGTCGTCATCGACGACCAGGATGTGGGACATGGCGGGCCTCAGGGAGTGCGGCGGCTTCTTCGTCCGCGAAATTCTATGGTCGGCAAGATGGGAACTCCTCTTCCATTCCGGAAGGGGCTCCGCCACTTTTCAACAGCCAACGACACGCGTACACGAGGCTTGCTCCGCCCCCCATCTGGCGCCTCAGGCCCCGAACAGGCGGAGTGCATTCTGACCCAGGACTCCCGCCAGGGCCTCGTCATCCAGCTTCAGGCCGAGCAGCGCCTTGAGCTCGCGGTCCCAGGCGTAGGGGAGGTTGGGAAAGTCCGTGCCGTAGAGGATGTGCTCGGGCCGCACCTCCAGCGCCCTGCGGGGCAGGGGCACGGGGAAGTAGCCGGACACCGTCATGGTGGTGTCCAGCCAGAGGTTGTCGTGACGCTCCAGCAGGCGTGAGTACGCGTCGAACTCGTCCGCCCCCAGGTGGGGCACGCACAGCTTCAGCGTCGGGTAGTCCTCGAGGACGCGCTCCACCCGCTCGGCGGCGCAGAGGGCGTACGTGTCACAGGCATAGTGTGGGCTCGACGGCTCCCGGCCCGCGTGCATGACGAGCGGCCGGCCCGCCCGCGCGCAGGCGGCATACACCTCGTGGAGCTGCGGCGCGTCCGGTGAGAAGCACTGTACGTGGCAGTGCAGCTTCACGCCCTGGAGTCCGGCGGCGAAGGCCTCGGCGAGGATGTCCGCGGCGCCCTCCTCGCCCGGCAGCACGGTGGCGAGCCCCAGCACCCGCGGCTCCGCGCGGGCCACCTCGGCCACATAGGCATTGAGCGCGCGCGCCATGCCCGGCCGGTGGGCGTAGTGGAGCGCCACCACCCGGCTCACCCCTCGCGAGAAGAGGAAGGACAGCACCTGCGCGGTGTGCAGCTTGTAGCGGATGGGCCAGCCGTACTGCTCGAACCAGCGCCACACCGCCTCGAAGACGCGGTCCGGGAACAGGTGCACGTGCGCGTCCACCACGGGCGGCAGTCCCTCGGGCAGGCGCGGGCCCTCCTCGTCCTGGAGCGCGGGGAGGGGAAGCGAGATTCCGGAGTCACGCCACGCGGGCGCGGAGGCCAGGCAGGGCTCGGGGGCGTCTGACGGGGGCGGAGTCACGGACAGGAGGCCTACTCCTTCTTCGCGTCGCCGTCCTCGCCCTCACCGTCCGTCCGCCGCAGGTACGTGTTGTGCGAATACCCCTGCCGCGCCAGCCGCTGCGACTCGATGGCATCCGCGACCTTGGAGCACACCTGGCCGAGCATGCGCAGGGACTCGGCCAGCAGCCGCTCGGCGTGGTCCTGCGCGTCCGCGGCCTGGATGGTGGTTCGCTCTTTGCGGAACAGCCCGGGCAACTTCATCCCCCGGAATCTAAGGGAGGCGCCGCCCGCGTGCCACCGGCCCGCGAGGCCCCGCCGGACCCGCCACCTCTTCGGCCGGATGATCCACCGGCCCACCCGGAAGGGCCGTTAACCGCATTGACGTGCCGGCAAATTTACATTTTTGAGCACTCGCCCCCCGGCGCCCCCTGCCTGCCCCCCGAACCGTCGTGTAACCGACTGGATTTCAAGGCCATTGACGAATTTTCAAGGAGGGGGATGACAGCGAGTTAATTCATCCCTACATTGGCATCCGTTGGCTTTACGGCAGAGGAGCTGCGCATGGCTTACGACGGCGAGCTGGTGAAGATGGAGAACGGTCGCTGGGCGCGGTTCCAGCGGTGCCAGGTGTACCGCCCGGGCGTGGCGGACGCGGGCGAGACGATGCTGCTCATCGCGGTGGAGCTGGAGGAGCGCTACCAGCAGCTGCTCGACGACGCGGCGGACTCCCTCGCCCAGTACCGGCTCCGGGGCGTGCCCGTGCAGGTCCGGTTGGACCCTGACGCGCAGGCCATCACCCTGCAGCCCGAGCTCTCCGCTCCCGCACTCGCGGTGCACTGAGCCCTGACTCCGCGTCGGCGCCCCGGGCGCCGATTGACGGATTCACAACACTTCGGGCCTCGCGATTCACATCGCGGGGCCCTTTGCTTTTACAGGCCCCTTCACCGGCGTCAGGCGCCCTCCAGCCAGCGGGTGTAGGCACCGAAGTCATGGTCGCGCCCCAGGAAGTCCCTCACCAGGTCGGCTGCGTCCTTGGAACCTCCGGGCCCCAGCACGGTGTCGCGGAAGCGCCGCGCGGTGGCGGGGTCCATCAGGCCGTGCTGCTGGAAGGGCGTCAGCAGGTCCCTCGCGATGACGAGCGACCAGAGGTACGCGTAGTAGGCGGAGGAGTAGTAGCCGTCGAGCTGGGTGAAGGAGAGGTGGACGTAGGTGTCGTCCATGGCGCGGAAGGGCAGGTAGCGCGCCTGGAGGTCCTTCACGCGCGTGGTGGTGTCCAGGCCGGCCGGGTCCCCGGTGTGCAGCTGGAGGCTGACGGCGGCGTAGAAGAGCTGCCGGCGCAGCCACAGCCCCTTGCCGAAGGCGTCCGCGCGCCGCATGCGGGCGATGGTGTCCTCGGACAGGGGCTCGCCGGTGTCCACGTGCCGGGCGAACAGGCGCAGGGACTCGGGGCGCCAGGCCCACTCCTCCAGCACCTGCGCGGGGGCCTCCACGAAGTCGCGCTCGGTGCGCGAGCCGGACAGGGCCGCCCAGCGCGCGCGGCCTCCGAGGATGTGGTGCAGCAGGTGGCCGAACTCGTGGAAGAAGGTGCGCACCTCGGCGTGCTGGAGCAGGGCGGGGTGGATGCCGGGGCGGGGGAAGTTGCACACCAGCACCGCCTCCGGCAGGGACTTCCCGTCGCGGCCGGTGGCCAGGTCCCACTGCGCGGCGTGGGTGAACTTGCCCGGGCGCGGGTGCATGTCCAGGTAGAAGCGCCCCAGGTGCGTGGGGCCCTCGTAGACGTCCCAGGCCTCCACGTCCGGGTGCCACACGCGCGCGTCCGGCACGCGCTGGTAGGTGAGCCCGAACAGGCGCGAGGTGATGTCCAGCAGCCCCTGCTTCACCCGCGTGTACTCGAAGTACGGCCGCAGCTCGCGCGAGTCGAAGCGGTGCTGCTCGGCGCGCACCCGGTCCTCCAGCCACGCCTGCTCCCAGGGCTCCACCTCCGTGGCGTCCGGCACGTCGCGCCGCTTGCGCGCCAGCAGCGCCGCGTAGTCCTCCCGCGCGCGCCCGGCGGCGGCGTCAGAGAGGCGCTCGATGAAGTCCGCGGCCACCTGCTCCCGGCCCACCATCTTGTCCTCGGAGGCATACGCGGCCCAGCTCGGGTAGCCCAGCAGCGTGGCCAGCGCGTGGCGCACCCGGAGCATGCGTGACAGCGTGTCCAGGTTGGCCGGGTGGCCCCGCATCCGGCTGGCGCGCCAGAGCGCCTCGCGGGCCGGGCTGCTGCGCGCGTAGGCCATGAAGGGCAGGTAGTCCGGCGTGTCGGTGGTGATGCGCACCCGGCCGTCCGGCCCCGGCGGGTGGGCGCGCACGTAGTCCTCCGGCAGGCCCTCCAGCGCCTGGGGCAGCAGGTCCACGTGCCGCACGTCCTCGTGGATGTGGCGGCTGAACACCTGGCCCAGCGCGGTGAGCTCCTCGTGCAGCTGCCGCAGCCGCTCGCGCGTGGCCGCGTCCCGGTCCACGCCCGCGCGCCGGAAGCCGCGCAGCACCCGCGTGACCCAGCGCCGCGTGGCCACGTCCTGTCCTCCCAAATCCAGGGACGCCAGCGCCTCGTAGACGCGCCCGTCCAGCGACAGCGCCGTGCGCACCGCCTCCACCTCGCGCTCGCACCGCTCGCCCGCCGCGCGGTAGCCCGCGTCCGGGTGCGCCACGGCGGCCACGCCCGCGCGCGCGAGCGCGTCCTCCAGCAGCGCCACGGCGTCGTCATACGCGGCGAGGGCCGCCTCCGTGTCTCGCGGCGCGGGCAGCGCCACCAGCCGCTCCACCGCCTCGCGCGCCCGCGCGACGTCCCGCGCACAGGCGGCGAGGAAGCGCTCGGGGGTGGCGACCAGGTGGTGCGCCGCGTCAGGCTCGCCCGGCGTGGCGGCCGGGGGGCTCCGGGCGGGAGGGGCCTGACGGTTCGAGGTCGCGGCGCACCCCGACAGTGTGAGGGTGGCGAGGATGGCGAGCATGGGGCGCAAGTGCCCTCCCGGAGGGGGTAAGGGGCAACGGGCGGCGGTCCGGCCTATTTCCTTCCGCGGCATGCCCCATCGGAGATGACGGACGAAGACCCCGCTCCGTCGCAAGAATGCACACCGGGAGCGCGGGTTTCCGGGGCGACTCTTCGACTGTGAGAAGTTGGAGGGGCGCGCTGCGGGAGCGTGGGCTTCAGCCGGTTATCTGGAAGAAGCGGCCGGCGTTCTCGTGGGCGATGCGGCGGACGATGCGCTCGGAGAGGTTGGCCTTGGCCAGGAGGTTGGCGGTGCGCGCCAGGCCGAGGATGTCTCCGGCGCCGTCGCCCGCGTCCGAGTTGAGCATCAGCCGCTCGCTGCCCAGCCGCCGCACCACGGCCACCGCGCGCTCGGCCTTGAGGGCCTCCGGGTGCAGCGTCAGCCCGGCCCAGTGGCCCACCTCGAGGATGGTGCGCACCGTGCGCGCGTTGGCGTGGTCCACCAGCACGCGCGAGGGCAGCACGCCGGACTGGCGCAGCAGCGTGAGGATGCGCCGGGTGTGGCGCTCCTTGTCGACGGTGGGCGTGTGCACCACCACGCGCAGCTTGAGGCTGCGCGCCAGCGCGAGCTGCTCCAGGAAGGCCTCCTCCTCCTCTTCGCCGCCCGCGTGCAGCCCCGTCTCGCCCAGCGCCACCACGCGGCCACCCTGGAAGTAGTCCGGCAGCGCGGAGAGGACCTCGGACAGTCCGCGCCGGGGGATGCAGCGCGGGTGCACGCCCAGCGCGGCCCAGGCGCGGATGCCGGCCCGCTCCAGCCGGGGGAGCTGGCGCTCCACCAGGTCATCGAAGTGGCGCAGCAGCGCCTTGGACGTGGGCTCCGGGAAGTGGTGCGCCACGACGAGGGCCCGCTCCACCCCGAAGAAGCGCATGGACTCCAGGTCCTGGTCGCTCAGGCCCTCGGGGTGCAGGTGCGCGTCGAAGATGGAGAGGGGCGCCGGCACCGCTCAGTCCTGCCCCAGGGCCACGCCCTCGTTGCGCGGGTCGCTCGCGGAGTAGCGCAGGTTCGTCTTCGGGTCGCTGAACACCGCCTCCGCGTCTCCCCACTGCTCCACCCGGCGAAGCTTGTGGCCCTTCGCCTCCAGCGTGGACAGCGTGGCCGGCTCCAGGCCCCACCGGTCCACCCACAGCTCGTCCGGCAGGTACTGGTGGTGCACGCGCCCCTCGCCCACCGCGCGCGTCAGGTCCATGCCGCTGTCCACCACGTGGCTGATGACCTGGATGACGGTGGTCGGAATCGTCGAGCCGCCCGGGCTGCCCACCGCCAGCATCACCCGCCTGGGGTCCTCCTTGGAGAACACCAGCGTGGGCGACATGGAGGACTGCGGCACCTTGCCGGGCTGAATCGAGTTGGGCTCGCCCGTCACCAGGCCGTACGCGTTGGGCACGCCGGGCTGCGCCGAGAAGTCGTCCATCTCGTCGTTGAGCAGCACGCCCGTGCCCTTGGCCACCACGCACGAGCCGAAGCCGTAGTTCACCGTGGTCGTCATCGCCACCGCGTTGCCGTCCTTGTCGATGACCGAGACGTGCGTGGTGTTCTTCTTCTCCGGCGCGGGGACGGGCGGCGGCGCCGGCTGCTGCGGCAGCGTGGAGCCCTTCGCGCCGGCCACGGGCGCCAGCAGCGACGCGCTGGGCGTGGCCTTCTTCGGGTCGATGGAGCCCGCCAGGTCCGCGATGTGGCCGGGGGACACCAGCCGCGCGGTGGGCACGTCCGAGAAGTCCGGGTCGCCCAGGAACTTCGTCCGGTCCACGTACGCCCGTCGCACCGCCTCCACGTAGAGGTGCAGCGCGTCCGGGTCCCTGAACGCCAGGCCCTGCGGGCGCAGCTTCTCCAGGGCGCCCAGGACCTGGAGCACGGCCACGCCGCCCGCGCTGGGCGGGGGCATGGTGAGGATGCGGTGGCCGCGGTAGCTGCCCTCCAGCGCGGGCCGGGGGCGCGTCTTGTAGGTGGCCAGGTCCTCCAGCGTGAGGATGCCGCCGCCCGCCTGCACCGTGTCCACCATGGCCTTGGCCACCGGGCCCGCATAGAAGGCGCGGGGGCCGCTCTTCGCCATCGCGCTCAGCGTGCGCGCCAGGTCCGGCTGCTTCAGGAGGTAGCCCAGCGGCGGCACGTCCGGCACGCCCTGCTCGTTCTTCACCAGGAACACGCGCGAGGCTTCCGCGTCCTTGCGCAGGCACTCCAGCCGGCCCTTCACCGCCGTCTGGTAGCGCGGCGTCACCCAGAAGCCCTTGCGGGCCAGGTTGATGGCCGGCGCCAGCACCACGGCCGGGGGCAGCTTCCCGTGCTCCTTGAGCAGCTGGAGGTAGCCGGCCACCGCGCCCGGCACCGCCACGCTCAGCACGCCGTCCGTGGACAGGCCCGGCACCACCTGGCCGTCCTTGACGTACATGTCGCGCGTGGCCGCCTTGGGCGCCACCTCGCGGAAGTCGAGCACCTTCGTCTCGCCCGTCTTCCCGTCGTGCACCAGCGCGAAGCCGCCCCCGCCGATGCCCGAGTTGTACATGCCCACCACCGAGCCGACGAAGGCCGCCGCCACCGCCGCGTCCACGGAGTTGCCGCCCTTGTCCAGCATCTCCAGCGCCGCCGCGCTCGCCTGCGGGTACGCCGTGGCCACCGCGCCGCCCCGGTAGGGGCGCGCCGCCTGTGCCACACACGCCGCCAGCAGCACCGCGACTCCCACGGCCCTCGCACCCAGGCGCGAGGCTTCACTCCTGAAGCTCGTGTCCTTCACCGGTCCACCCCTCCTGGCGCCCGTGAATGTCCCTGCCCTCGCCTTCGTCCTGGGTGGTGTGTTACCCAGGAGACAGAAACCCACCCTGCGGGGTCGGGACTCGGGAGCGCCTGTCGGACTACAGGACTCCCGGTATGCACGAACGCGCCTCCCAGAACCAGGATTTCAACTCAGCAGCATTTTTCCTCTTGGATTGTTATCCCGGAGCGTGCATCCTTCAGTCATCATGAGCCGTATTCGGGGGAGCGTATGAGCACGCCTGCCACGCCCGAGCGAAAGACACCACCCGGGTCCGTCCCACCCTCGGGTCAGGTGACAGTCTTCCGGAGACCCTGTTTTGGCATCACCGTCCAGAGCAACGTGCTGGGGGTGGCCGTCAGTGCGGGAACCCAGCCCGTTGAAAACCCGGAGTCTTCGACGCCGGGTGCGGTTGACGAGTCGATTCCCTGTCCCTAATTCTCCGCCGCATGACAGCTCTGGCGGCGGTGGTGTTGTGCGCGGGCAAGGGCACGCGGATGAAGTCGGAGAAGGCGAAGGTCCTTCACCCCATCCTCGGGCGGCCCATCTGCGCCTATCCCCTCAAGCGGGCCCTCGAACTGGGTGCCTCGCACGTGGTGCCGGTGGTGGGACACCAGGCGGAGGCGGTGGAGAAGACGGTTCGCGCCCTCTTCCCGGACGCCCCGCTGCGCTTCGCCCTGCAGCGTGAGCAGCGCGGCACCGCGGACGCGGTGCGCTCCGCCGAGGAGGCCCTGAAGGGGTACTCGGGCCGCGTCCTCATCCTCTATGGCGACGTGCCGCTCTTGCGCCGCGAGACGCTGGAGGCGCTGCTGGCCGCGCACGACAGGACGGGCGGCCCCCTGGCGATGGTGTCCACCACACTCGAGGACCCCACCGGCTACGGCCGCGTCATCCGCGAGGGGGGCAAGGTGGCCCGCATCGTGGAGCACAAGGACTGCACCCCGGAGCAACTCAAGGTTCGCGAGTGCAACGCGGGCATCTACTCGGTGGACGCGGCCTTCCTCTGGAAGGCGCTGGCTCAAATCAAGCCGCAGAACGCGCAGGGCGAGTACTACCTCACGGACCTGGTGGAGATGGCCGCGAAGGTGGGCCCGGTGGGCTCGGTGGACGCGGACGCCACGGAGACCGCGGGCGTGAATGACCGCGTGGAGCTGGCCGCGCGCGCTCGCGTCCTCCAGCAGCGCATCAACGAGGCGCACATGCGCGCGGGGGTGTCCATCCAGGACCCGGCCACCACCTACATCGAAGAGGGCGTCGTGGTGGGCCCGGACACCGAGGTGGCCCCCATGGTGACGCTGGCCGCGGGCACCGTGGTGGGCCGGGGTGTCACCATCGGCCAGGGCAGCGTGCTGACGGCCTCCACCGTGGCGGACGGCACCATCATCAAGCCCTACTCCGTGCTGGAGGAGGCGAAGGTGGGCGAGCGGAACGTCATTGGCCCGTTCTCCCGCCTGCGGCCCGGCACGGAGCTGGCCGAAGATGTGCATCTGGGCAACTTCGTGGAAACGAAGAAGGCCAAGATCGGCAAGGGCTCCAAGGCCAACCACCTGACTTACCTGGGCGACGCGAGCATCGGCGCCGGTTGCAACGTCGGGGCGGGCACCATCACCTGTAACTATGACGGGGTGAACAAGCACGTCACGGAGCTGGGTGACGGGGTGTTCATCGGCTCGGACACGCAGCTCGTCGCCCCGGTGAAGGTGGGAGACGGCGCGTATGTCGGTGCGGGCACCACGGTGACGAAAAATGTGCCTCCTGGGAGCCTCGCCGTGTCACGGGCGCCGCAGGTCACCAAGGAGGGCTGGGTGGCCGCGAAGAAGGCTCGCAGGGCGCAGAAGGCCTAGCCGCGAGTAGGCGCGGCTCTTGCTTGGTGGGCAGGCAGAGAACTGCCCGGATGGTGTGTAGGGGAATGCCCCGGATTGCTCCGGTGGGCGCGGGCGTGAGAGAGAGGTCGGATATGTGCGGAATCGTTGGCTATGTCGGTGACAAGGAGTCGGCTCCCATCCTGGTGTCCGGGCTGAAGAAGCTCGAGTACCGGGGATATGACTCCGCGGGTGTCGCGGTGGTGAGCCGCAATCAGCTCAACGTGGTGCGTGCCACGGGCAAGCTGCGCAACCTGGAGAACCGGGTGGTGGCGGACCAGCCGCAGGGCACCATCGGCATCGGCCACACGCGGTGGGCCACGCATGGGCGGCCCTCGGACGAGAATGCCCACCCGCACACGTACAAGAACGTGGCGGTGGTCCACAACGGCATCATCGAGAACCACCTGGCGCTCAAGGAGCAGCTGCGCGCGCGCGGGCATGTCTTCTCCTCGGAGACGGACACGGAGGTCTTCGCCCACCTCATCTCGGAGGAGCTGGAGCGCGGCCTGGAGCTGCCGGACGCGGTGCGCGCGGCCATCGAGCACGTGAAGGGCACGTACGCGCTGGCGGTGGTGACGGGCAGCGACCCCAACCGCATCGTCTGCACCAAGAATGCGTCTCCCATGGTGCTGGGGCTCGGCCAGGGACAGAACTTCATCGCCAGCGACGTGCCGGCGGTGCTCGAGCACACGCGCGACATCGTCTACATGGAGGAGGGTGACCTGGCCATCGTCACCGCCGCCAAGGTGGACATCTACAACCGCCAGGGGCAGATGGTGAACCGCCCCACGCGCCGCATCGACTGGACGCCGATGATGGCGGAGAAGGGCGGCCACAAGCACTTCATGCACAAGGAGATCTGGGAGCAGCCTCGCGCGGTCGGCGACACGCTGCGCGGCCGGATGCTCCTGTCCGAGGGCGACGTCCACTTCGAGGGCTGGAACCTGTCCCCGGAGAAGGTCCGCTCGCTCACGAAGATTACCATCCTGGCCTGCGGCACCTCGTGGCACTCGGGTGTGGCCGGCAAGCACATGATCGAGTCGCTGGCGCGCATGCCCGTCGAGGTGGAGCTGGCGAGCGAGTTCCGCTACCGCGACCCCATCGTCGACAGCACGCACCTGGCCATCGCCATCAGCCAGTCCGGTGAGACGGCGGACACGCTGGCGGCCTTCAAGGAGGCCAAGGCGCGCGGGGCCACGGCCATGGCCATCTGCAACGTCATCGGCAGCGCGATGACGCGTGAGGCGGAGTTCTCCGTGCTCACCAACGCGGGCCCGGAGATTGGCGTCGCGTCCACCAAGGCCTTCACCACCCAGCTGGTCGCCCTGTACCTGCTGGCGGTGAAGCTGGGCCGGATGCGCGGCACCCTCACGGTGCAGGCGGCGCAGGAGCACCTGACGCACCTGACCGAGATTCCGAAGATGATCGAGGAAGTGCTCAAGTGCGAGCCGCAGGTGAAGCGCGTCGCGCGTGAGTTCATGAACGCGCAGGACTTCCTGTTCCTCGGCCGCGGCCCCATGCACCCGGTGGCGCTGGAGGGCGCGCTCAAGCTGAAGGAAATCTCGTACATCCACGCGGAGGGCTACGCCGGCGGTGAGATGAAGCACGGCCCCATCGCCCTCATCGACGAGAAGATGCCGGTGGTGGTGATTGCGCCGAAGCTGCCGCACGTCGCCTACGAGAAGATCATCGGCAACATCGAGGAGGTCCGCGCGCGCGGCGGCAAGGTCATTGCCGTCATCGACGAGGACGACAACCACGTCACCAGCCTGGCCGACCACGTCATCCGGATTCCCGCGGCCTGCGCGCTGCTGGCGCCGGTGGTGGCCACCATTCCGCTGCAGCTCCTCGCGTACCACGTGGCGGAGATGCGCGGGAATGACGTGGACCAGCCGCGCAACCTCGCCAAGAGCGTGACGGTGGAGTAGCCACCGGCTGATTGCGTGAAGTGACACAGAGCCCGGGTTCCCCAAGTGTGGGGGCCCGGGCTTCGTCATTTCTCCCGCTAGCCGATGAGGCCCAGCGACTCGGCGAGCCAGTGCCGCAGGTCCGCGCGCGTGGGGGACTCGCCGGTGTCCAGGGACCAGGTGAGGAGCGCGCCGGCCAGCTCGCCCGCGGTGCGGTAGCGGGTGGCCACGTCCGGCGCCAGCGCCTTGCGGAGGATGGCGGCCAGCGTCCGGTCCATCGTGAAGGGCAGGTGGAGGCGCGCCGCGCGGATGGCCGCCATCACGATGTCCGGGTCCGTCTGCTCTCGCTGGAAGGGGTGTGCGCCCACCAGCAGCTCGTGCAGGACGATGCCCACCGCGAAGACGTCGGAGGCGGGCGTGAGCGGCTCTCCGCGGGTCTGCTCGGGGGAGAGGTAGTGCAGCTTGCCCGCGGCCACGCCGTCCTCGGGGCCGATGTTCGCTCCCTGCGCCTTGGCCACGCCGAAGTCGCCGAGCTTCACGTCTCCGTCACCGGAGAAGAAGACGTTGGCGGGGTTGACGTCGCCGTGCACCAGCCCCAGCGGCCGGCCGCTGCGCGTACGCGCCTGGTGGAAGTAGGCCAGCCCGCGCAGCAGCTCCAGGCACACGTGCACGGCCATGCCTTGAGGGAAGGGCTGGCGCTGCTGCTTCAGCGTGCGCATCAGCCCGCCCAGGTCGCCGCCCACCAGCAGCTCCATGGCTATGAAGGGCCGGCCGAAGGCCTCACCGACCTCCAGGCGCTGCACGAGGTTGGGGTGCTCCAGCAGGCCCATCAGGTCCGCCTCGTCGGCGAACGCTTCCGCGGGCACGTCCCGGCGCATCAGCTTGAGGGCCACGCTGAAGGGCTGGCCGCGGTGATCCACCGCGTCCGCGAGGAACACCTCTGCCATGCCTCCCGAGCCGAGGCGCGTGCGCAGCAGGTACTGGCCGAAACGGCGAGAGGGCACCTCGACGGGGCGGGGGACCGCGACGAGCATGCCCGCAGTGTACCGCGCGGCCCGCTCCCGTCACCCCGCACACCCCGTGTTTTCACCCCGGCGGCCCCTGGCGCGCAGGCGGGACGCAGGATTCCACCTGACGTGGAAGGAGGCGGACCGAGCCTGCGGTTTGGAGTCCGGTTGCGACTCTGATGCCGGCTGACTCATGACGCGGATGAGGCCTTCAGGGCGTCGAGCCTCAGGCGGAATACACGTTCCTTCCCGGCTCCGAGGCAGGCCTCCGGGTGGAAGGAGCGTTCCTTCCACTCCTGCGGCCGAAGGCGGCTGCGCGGAAGGAGCGTTCCTTCCACCCCTGCGGCCGGAAGGCGGCTGCGCGGAGGGAGCATTCCTTCCACCCCCCTGCGGTCGGAAGGCGGCTGCGCGGAAGGAGTGTTCCTTCCGGCTTCCGCGGCGGCCGGGCCCGGCGGCGCTCACTCCTCCTGGCTCAGCTCCAGCAGCAGCTCCAGGTCCTCCGTCGCGTCCAGGTTCTCGAGCAGCTCCAGGTTCTCCACCACCTCGCGGTCCTCCTCGGACAGCTCGGTCCGCGCGCGCGGCGTGTCGCGCGGGAGCGGTGGCTGCGCGGGGACGGAGGGTGGAGGCACAGGCGGAGCCTCCTGCGCGGCGGCGGGCAGGGCTCCAAGCGCCAGCAGCAGCGCCAACGCACGGCCTCGCTGGGCGCGGCTCAGGGGCATCACCCGCGGCACGCGCACCAGGCCCATCAGGGTGCGGCTCAATGACGCCACCCGGAGCGCGAGGCCCATCAGGGCGCGGCTCAGGGGCATCACCCGCGGCACGCGCACCAGGCCCATCAGGGTGCGGCTCAATGACGCCACCCGGAGCGCGAGGCCCATCAGGGCGCGGCTCAGGGGCGTCACCCGCGACACGCACACCAGGCCCATCAAGGTGCGGCTCAATGACGCCACCCGGAGCGCGAGGCCCATCGGGGCTCGGCGCATCGGCACTACCCGCGATGCGAGCACGTGGACCATTGGAATACTGCGCATCGGCGCGGCCCTGCTTCGTATCGGGGCGGGGCTCACCGGCGCCGCCTCTCGCGCATGCGCTCGCGAACCTCCTGGCGCTGCTCGGGCGACAGCTGCCGCCAGCGGCGCATGTTCTCCAGCATCTGCTCCCGCTTGTCGGGGTTCTCCTTCAGGTACTGGCGCATGCGCTGGCGCATCTCGGCCCGCTGCTCGGGGTCCAGCTTCTTGAGCTCCCGGGCGCGCTCACGCAGCGCCTGTCGCTCGGTGGGGTTGAGCCGCTTCAGCTCACGGAGGTTGGCGCGCATGCGCTCGCGCTCCTCGGGCGGCAGCTTACGCCAGCGCTCCAGGTTGCCCCGGATGCGCTCCTGCTCGTCTTTCGGCATCGCCTTGAAGTCGCGCAGCTTCGCGCGCAGCTGCTCCTTCTGCTCGGGCGTCATGCGCTCGAAGCGCTCGGCCGCCGTCTTCGGCGCCTCCGTCTCCGCGCGCACGACGGTGCCCGCCAGCAGCGCCACCACCAGCCCCAGCGTCGCCAGGCCTCTCATTGCCCCACCTCCAGCTCGTGGAGGTTCGCGACGACCTCCAAATCTTCAGCGCTGTCGAGTCCCAGCACCTCGTAGTCCTCGACCAGCTCCAGGTTGGCGGCCAGCTCCAGCATCACCGGGTCCGCCAGCTCGGGCGGCGCGTCGGCGCCGGGGCCCACCAGCAGCAGCGCCACGCCCACCGCCGCGGCCAGGCCCACGGAGGGCACCAGCACGGCCGGACGCAGCAGCGCCTTCAGCCGCTCCCACCACGGCGCGGGCAGCGCATCCAGCTTCGCCATCACCGCGCGCCGCGTGTTCGCCGAGGGCTCGAAGGCCGGCAGCTCCGCCAGCCGCGCCACGGCATTGCGCAACAGCGCGTGTGTGGCGCGGCACCCGGCGCAGGCGCCCAGGTGGCCCTCCACCTCCGCGCGGCGGGCGGGGGGCAGCTCCCCGTCCACGTACGCCGTCAGGTCTTCCTCGAAACCACAGCTCATGCCCTGCTCCTCGCGGGCGCGGCGCCCGCCTGCAGCTCTTCGATTCTTCGCGCCACCGCCAGCGTCGCGCGGTGGATGAGGCTCTTCACGGCGGCCTCGCTCGCCTCGAGCGCCTCCGCGATGTCCCGGTATGCCATGCCCTCGAAGCGGCACATGGTGAAGGCCGCGCGCTCGCGCTCCGTCATGTCCCCCAGCGCCGCGCCCACCGCCCGCTCCAGCTCCCGTCCCGCCAGCGCCTGGTCCGGCCTGTCTCCCTCCGGGCCCGCCATCTCCACCGCTCCCGTCTCCTCGCCCTCCGGCGTCTCCGACGAGGTGTGCTCCACGCGGTACTCGCCGCGCCGCACCTCGTTGAGGCAGTGGTTGGTGGCCACCCGGAAGAGGAAGGTCTTGAACCGGGCCGTCGGCTTGTAGGCCCTGGCGTTCTTGTAGAGCTTCACGAAGATGTCCTGCGTCAGCTCCTCCGCCCGCTCCCGGTCCCCCACGAAGCGGAACGCGAAGCGCGCCACGCTCGCGTGGTAGCGGTCGAACAGCCAGGCAAACGCCTGGCGGTCTCCCGCGGCCACCTTCAGCATCGCCTGTGCGTCCGAATCCTCGTCCACGACCGACATCAACCCCGTTGCCCGCTGGAAGTTGCGGGGCCGTTCGCTTTGAACCCGGGCCTGCCCCGTGGCTACAGTTTCCTCCGTGCCGGACGCGACGACCCACACACATCCGCCTACGCCCCGGCTCGACGAAGAGGCCCGGGAGGTCCTGCTTCCCGACGTGGCGCCCTGGATTCCTCCGGAGCCTGGAGTGGAGTCCCCAGGCGGGGAGCTCCGGCGCGCGGCCGTGGCGCTGGAGGTTCCGGACAGGGCCGGAGTCGACGCCGAGGCGGCCCTGGCGCCTCCAGGGGAGGAGCTTCCGAGCGGGGCCGGGCAGGTGGCGTGGGAGGCCCCGCCGGCCGGGCCGGACTCCGAGGACACGCTGCCCCCGCGAGCCGACCTGGGCACGCGGCAGCGGCGAGCCCTGCCGGGCAAGCCCACTCCGCAGCTGGATTTGCCGCTGCCGCTGCTGGTGCTGACCGAGCAGGCCCGGCGTGCCTCCTCCATGCCGGAGCGCCAGGAACTGGCCTCGAAGCTGAACGCCCTGCTGGCGCAGATGGCGGCGGAGGGCGGAGACCGTCAGGTGGCGGACACCTTCCACCGGCTGCTGGGGTCCGGGAAGCTGGAGGGCCTGGTGGGCACGGAGGGCCGCACCTGTCGGGCCGCGGCGGTGGAGGCGCTCCTGTCCCTGGGCTTCCCCTATGCCCTGGAGGTGGAGCCGGAGGACCTGGAGTACCTGCGCGCCTCCGGGCAGGAGGGCCCATTGGCGCGCATCCAGCCCCTGGCCGTCCTGGTGACAGGGGTGGGCACCCAGCTCTTCCTGGAGCTGACGCGGTCGGGCGGGCCCGACGGCCTGGTCACCATCCAGGTAGGTCTCTCGGCGCTGGCGATGATGGCCTTGTGGCTTGCCCCGCCCCGGACCCCGGTGTACCGCCTGGGGCTCGGTCTGCTCGCCCTCGTCTCCGTCCTGGGGCTGCTGCTTCCACTCGTGGCGGGCGGCCCCCCGGGCGCCTTGCTGGGGGTGGCCGGGCTGGTGGCCGTCTTCCTGGCTGCCCTCCGCGAGAGCTGAGGACCAGGATGCAGTACGGATGTCAGAGGGGTGGACTAGGGTCTACCCATCGCGTACTAAAAGCGCGTTCAGGTGAGCCGGGGTGGCTCGCCAATACAAGGAGCTGAGAGAAATGGCCGGAAATCAGGAGAAGGAAAAGGCGATCGAACTGGCGATGTCCGCGGTGGAGCGCCAGTTCGGCAAGGGTTCCATCATGCGGCTCGGCAAGGACGAGCCGCTGCTGCGCGACGTTCAGGCCATTTCGACGGGCTCGATCTCCCTGGACATCGCCCTGGGCGTGGGTGGTGTGCCGAAGGGCCGCATCATCGAAATCTTCGGGCCGGAGTCCTCCGGCAAGACGACGCTGTGCCTCCACATCGTCGCCGAGGCCCAGAAGCGCGGCGGCGTCTGCGGCTACGTGGACGCGGAGCACGCGCTCGACGTGGGCTACGCCCGCAAGCTGGGCGTGCGCACCGATGACCTGCTGCTCAGCCAGCCGGACACCGGTGAGCAGGGCCTCGAAATCGCGGAGATGCTCGTGCGCTCGGGCGCCATCGACGTGCTGGTGGTGGACTCGGTCGCCGCGCTCGTGCCCAAGGCCGAGCTCGAGGGCGAGATGGGCGACGCCCACATGGGCGTGCAGGCCCGCCTCATGAGCCAGGCGCTCCGCAAGCTGACGGGCACCATCTCGAAGAGCCAGACGTGCGTCATCTTCATCAACCAGATCCGCATGAAGATTGGCGTGATGTTCGGCAACCCCGAGACGACGACGGGCGGCAACGCGCTGAAGTTCTACGCGTCGCAGCGCCTGGACATCCGCCGCATCGGCGCCATCAAGAACGGCGAGAACGTGGTGGGCAGCCGCACCCGCGTGAAGGTCGTGAAGAACAAGGTGGCCCCCCCGTTCAAGGAGGTCGAGTTCGACATCATGTACGGCACGGGCATCTCCCGTGAGGGCGACCTCATCGACCTGGCCTCCAACGACAACATCGTGGAGAAGAGCGGCAGCTGGTTCTCCTTCAACGGAGAGCGCATCGGCCAGGGCCGGGAGAACGCCAAGGACTACCTCAAGGAGCACCCCGAGGTGGCCAAGGAAATCGAAGCCCGCGTCTTCGAGAAGTACGGCATCAACAAGGCGCCAGTCGCCGCCGCGCCCGCCGCCGAGGAGCCCGCGGCCGAGGGTGGCAGCGAGAAGCGCGCTCGCGTGAAGGCCGTGAAGTAGGACGGCCACGGACCCTCACGGGTCCGCTGAAGCAAGTCATCACAGGAGGGCCGACCGCCAGCACGGGGTCGGCCCTCTGCTTTTTCCGCGGCGCCCGCCCCGGCCCATACCCCTGGTGGATGACACGCCGCGTTGAGAATTGGGGGTTGCTCGGGATGTTTCCAGACGGGCAGACGTGCGCCATAGACTCCGCGCTCCAGTTTCCCCAACCCACGTAGCCGGAGTCCTGCCTTGTTCGACAAATTCAAGCGTCGCAGTTTCCTTCAGGCCGTCGTCGCCGTCGCGGCGAGCACCGCGGTTGGTTGCTCGGACGAGGACGAGTCGGGCGTCGGGCCGTCGGACGAAAGCGCGAAGTACTTCCCGCAGTCGGTGGCGTCGGGAGACCCGCGTGCGGACAGCGTGGTGCTGTGGGTGCGCGCGGTGGACCCGGAGAGCCCCGGGGCCAACACGGCGCTGCGGCTGGAGGTCTCCCCCAACGAGGACTTCAGCGGCGCGGTGGTGAACACGCAGGTGACGGCGCTGGCGGCGAATGACCACTCCCTCAAGGTGAAGGTCACCCGCCTGGCGCCGCGCACCACGTACTACTACCGCTTCACCTTCGAGAAGGGCGGCCAGAAGTTCAGCACCGCGACGGGCCGCACCCGCACGGCGCCGGCGGCCGGTGACGACGTTCCGGTGAAGTTCGCCTTCGCCAGCTGCCAGGACTACATCGGCCGCTACTTCAACGCGTGGCAGCGCCTGCTGCAGATCAACGAGGACCTCGACTTCGTCGTGTTCCTCGGCGACTACATCTACGAGACGACGGGCGACGCGTCCTTCCAGTCCGCCAACGGCCAGCGCTCGGTGGTGTTCAGCCAGCCGGAGCAGGCGATGCGCATGGGCGTGGGGCTGACGGGGTTCTACGCCGCCAACTCGCTGTCCAACTACCGCGACCTCTACAAGAACCTGCGCTCGGACAAGCTCATCCAGCAGGTCCACGAGCGCTACCCGTTCATCGTCATGTGGGACGACCACGAGTTCTCCGACGACTGCTGGGGCCCCAACGCCACGTACACGGACGGGCGCGCGAACGAGCAGCAGGTGGACCGCCGCCGCAACGCGGAGCAGGCCTTCTTCGAGTACATCCCGCTGGACCAGACCAATGCGCCCGAGGGGGCCATCGACATCAACGCGGTGATGGGCCAGCCGACGAAGGTGTACCGGGACTTCGACTTCGGCAAGCACCTGAAGCTGATGGTGGCGGACTACCGCACCCACCGCCCGGACCACATCATCCCCGAGGACGCCTACCCGGGCACGGTGGTCATCGACGCGGCGACGCTCGCCTCCCTGCCGGCGCCGGTGCAGGCCGCCTTCGCGGGGGAGACGTTCGCGTACGTCAACATCGACGCCGCGCCGCTGGCGCCGTACAAGCCCGCGCTCATCGGCGCGTATGTGAACGAGGCCGTCAGGGCGGGCCTCACCCAGGAGCAGGCCGGCGCCAAGGCGACTGCCACCATCACCGGCAACCTGTCGCTGTTCTACGTCAACCAGGTCATCGCCGCGGTCAACCGCACGCTGCCAGCGGCCCAGCAGATTCCCGCCATCGCCATCACCGAGGCGACGCCGCGCGGCGTGGCGTACGTGCACATGGGCAAGAGCGCGCTCTTCAACATCCAGGGCTCGCGCTACATCGTCGTGAAGCCGGTGTTCGACCTGTACGCGGGTCTCAAGTACCGGGCCACGCAGGGTGCCAGCGAGAACGCGCTGGGCACCGAGCAGCAGGCGTGGTTCCAGAACACGGTGAAGGCGGCCAACACCTGGAAGGTGGTGGTGTCCTCCGTGTCGCTGACGTCCATGGTGTTCAACCTGGCGGACAAGACGGACATCCCGGAGGCCAACCTGCGCCAGGCCTTCTACTTCAGCGTGGACCAGTGGGACGGCTTCCCCACCAAGAAGCAGGAGCTGCTGAAGTACATCCGCGACAACCAGCTGGCGCAGAGCACCATCTTCATCTCCGGTGACATCCACGCGTCCTTCGCGTCGGTGGAGTCGGGCGTGCCCGCGCTGACGGCGCCGGCCATCTCCTCCGGCTCCATCAAGGAGCTGGCGGGCCTGGCGCTGCTGGGCGCCGGCTACGGCCAGGGCGCGGCGGTGCACCGCTACATCGTCCAGGAGCTGGAGAAGACGATGCAGGCGGCCAACCCCGGCCTGAAGTTCGCGGACGGCGACGGCCACGGCTTCGTGGTGATGGAGGTGAAGGCGGACGAGGCCATCGCCTCCTTCCACCTCATCCCCAGCACGGAAATCACCAAGGACTACACGCTGCGCCCGAGCACCGAGCTGGCCGCGCGCTTCTCCAACACGCGCTTCAGCATCAAGGGCGGCGCCATCACCGCGCTGTAGTCGCGGGGCGGCACAGTCACCCGAGGGCCGCGCCGGGAGCCTCGTGCTCTCCGGCCGCGGCCCTTGGCCTTTTCAGGGCAGGGCGAAGGTGGGGCACCAACCCGGTGGCTGGCGGGGCCACGGGAGCACCCGGCCTGTCTTCCGGGGGGTAGACTGCCGAGCATGAGCCCCTCCGAGGTGCGTCTCGTCCCCGCGCGGCCCGAGCACGTGGACTACTGGCTGGTGCTGCGGGCCGAGCCCGGCGCGCGGCGCTTCGTGGACACGGAGGACGACTCGCGCGAGCAGCTGCTCCGGCGCATCGCCGAGGCGGGCCGGCTGGGGGAGCCGCATGCGAAGGGCTTCCGCTGGTTCGTGGAGCACGAAGGCCGGCTCATCGGCACGGTGTCGGCGCGCGACGTGTCGCGCACGCACGGCCGGGCGCAGCTGGGCTACATGCTGTCGGACGCGTACCACGGCCGGGGCCTGGGCACGCGCGCGGTGGGGCTGATGCTGGAGCAGCTGTTCACGCTGCCCTTCCTCCAGCGCGTGTGGCTCACGACGCTGGAGGAGAATGTGGCGTCGCAGGCGGTGGCGCGCAAGCTGGGCTTCACGCGGGAAGGCACCCTGCGCGCGCACCTGGCCTTCCTGGGCGAGCGCCGGAGCCAGCAGCTCTGGGGCCTGCTGCGTCCCGAGTGGGAGGCGCGGCGGAGCGGGTAGGGGCTCGTGCTCCGCCACGCCAGGGCTTCAGCGGGACTTCACGCTACAGCGGGCAGAACGAGCCGTCCGAGCAGACGCCGGAGGACGGGCAGCAGGAGCCGTCGGGGCAGACGCTGCCGGAGCAGAAGCTGCAGTCGAACGGGCAGGTGACGGGCTCGTTGCCCTCGCAGATGCCGTTGCCGCACCACTCGGGGGGCGGCGGGGTGTAGCAGCGGTCCGCCTGGGTGGGCGCCGGGCACTTGGAGTTGCACTGGAAGTACTGGCCGTAGCAGATGGGGTTCTCCGCGCAGCCGGGGTGGTTGGTGAAGTAGCAGGGGTAGTCCTTCACCAGCTCCTCGCACACGGAGCAGCCCGTGCCGCGACAGCCGTTCCACTGGCCCGCCGTGCCGTTGCAGGCCGCGGGGTAGGTGCGGTCCGCCTCGGTGGGCGGCGGGCACGCGGAGTTGCACTGGAAGTACTGGCCGTAGCAGATGGTGTTGCGCTGGCACGACGGGTGGTTCTGGAAGTAGTAGGGGAAGTCCTTCACCAGCTCGGAGCAGACGGAGCAGCCGGTGCCCCGGCAGCCGTGCCACTCGCCCGCCGTGCCGTTACAGGCCATGGCGCTCACGGCGCCATCGCCTCCGGCCTCGCCGGGCTCGGTGGACATCATCGGCGTCTCGTCCGCGGGCCCCTGTGAGGCCTCCTCCGCCTTCGACGCGTCCGGTCCGCATGCGCTCCCCACCACGAGGAGCAGCGCCACCCACAGGTGCTTCGGTCCTACCAGGGATGTGTTCATGCAGCCTCCTGGCGTCACTCCCGGGGGAATGACGCCTTCATTCGCCGCTCATGCGGCGAAGTTCCAGAAGGGTTGAAGGCATACAGCGGTGCCTGGGCCTTTCGATGAAAGGCAATACAATCCAAGACGTAAACGGGATATCCCGGCGAAAGTCGCGATTAAAGTCTGCCCTTGCGCGGGCGGGCGTGGGACGGCCCTGGCATGGGGCGTGCTGTCCTACGGGATACCCCGGGGACGGCGGGTCTCTGGGAGCACCGTGGGGGCCGGGTTATAGAAGCCGGGCCATGCACGCCTACGCCGCTGAGCTTTCGAAGGAGCTGGGCCTCCGGCCCGAGCAGGTGGACCGGACCCTCGCGCTGCAGGAGGAGGGGGCGACAGTTCCCTTCATCGCGCGCTATCGCAAGGAAGTCACCGGAGGCCTGGACGAGGTCCAAATCCAGACCATCCTCGACCGGGCCGCCGAGCGCGGGGAGCTGGACTCGCGCCGCGACACCATCCTCCGGACCATCGAGGAGCAGGGGAAGCTGACGCCGGAGCTGGCCAAGGCGCTGAAGGCCGCGAAGACGCGCACCGAGCTGGAGGACCTGTACCTTCCGTACAAGCCCAAGCGCCGCACTCGGGCGGCCATCGCCAGGGAGCGCGGGCTGGAGCCGCTGGCGGACCTGCTCTGGAAGCAGGACGGAAAGCGCGGAGACGACCGGGACGCGAAGGTGCGGCCGTACGTGAATCCCGAGAAGGACGTGCCGGACCTGGACGCGGCGCTCGCGGGCGCGCGAGACATCTGCGCGGAGCGCGTGGCGGAGGACGCCGGCCTGCGACGCGAGGCGCGCGAGGTGTGCGCGAGGCGGGGCACGCTGCGCTCGGACGTGGTGCCCGCGAAGAAGGGCGAGCCCACCAAGTTCGAGAACTACTACGGCCACGAGGAGCCGCTGTCCCAGGCCCCGTCCCACCGCGTGCTGGCGCTGATGCGCGGCGAGGAGGAGGGCGTGCTGAAGGTGAAGCTCTCCATGCCGGACGACGAGGTGAAGGCCCTGCTCGCCGGGCGGGTGGTGACGCGGCCGCAGTCCCTCTTCGCGCCGGAGCTGCGCGCGGCGGTGGAGGACGGGTGGGAGCGGCTGATGGGGCCGTCGCTGGAGTCGGAGCTGCGCGCGGAGCTGAAGGAGCGCGCGGACCGGCAGGCCATTGGCGTCTTCGGTGAGAACCTGCGCCACCTGCTGCTCGCGCCTCCGGCCGGCGCGCGGGCGGTGCTGGCGCTGGACCCGGGCCTGCGCACGGGCGCCAAGCTGGCGATGATGGACGTCACCGGCAGCGTGGTGGAGACGGCGACGCTCTACACCGAGCGCAGCGCGGACGAGCGCGCCCGGGCGGCGAAGCTGCTGGAGGCGGTGCTGAAGAAGCACAAGCCGGAGCTGATTGCGGTGGGCAACGGCACGGGCAGCCGCGAGGCGGAGGTCTTCGTGCGGGACACGCTGAAGGCGCTGGGCTCGACGGTGCCGGTGGTGTCGGTGAGCGAGCAGGGCGCGTCGGTGTACTCGGCGTCGGAGGTGGCGCGCGAGGAGTTCCCGGAGCTGGACGTGAGCCTGCGAGGCGCGGTGTCCATCGGCCGGCGGCTGCAGGACCCGCTGGCGGAGCTGGTGAAGCTGGACCCCAAGAGCATCGGCGTGGGCCAGTACCAGCACGACGTGGACCAGGGCCTGCTGAAGAAGAAGCTGGGCGAGGTGGTGGACTCGTGTGTGAACGCGGTGGGCGTGGATGTGAACACCGCGTCGCCGCAGCTGCTGGAGCATGTGTCCGGCGTGGGGCCGTCGCTGGCGAAGAAGCTGGTGGCGCACCGGGCGGCGAAGGGGCGCTTCACCACGCGCCGTGAGCTGCTGAAGGTGAGCGGGCTGGGACCGAAGACGTTCGAGCAGGCGGCGGGCTTCCTGCGGGTGCGCGGCAAGGAGCCGCTGGACGCCAGCGCGGTGCACCCGGAGCGCTATGACGTCGTGGAGCGCATGGCGAAGGACCTGGGCGTGCAGGTCAGCGCCCTGGTCGGCAACGCGGAGCTGGTGCGCAAGATTGATGCGAAGCGCTACCTGGGCCCGGACCTGGGCGAGCTGACGTTGAAGGACATCCTGTCGGAGCTGGAGAAGCCCAGCAGAGACCCGCGTGGCGACTTCACGGCGCCGCAGCTACGCGATGACCTGCGCTCGCTGGAGGACGTGAAGGAGGGCATGGTGCTCCAGGGCGTGGTGACGAACGTCACCGCGTTCGGCGCCTTCGTGGACGTGGGCGTGCACCAGGACGGCCTGGTCCACGTGTCTCAAATCTCCACGAAGTTCGTGAAGGACCCCTCCGAGGTGGTGAAGGTGGGCGACCGGCTGACGGTGCGCGTGCTCACCGTGGACCTGGCGCGCAAGCGGCTGGCGCTGTCCGTGCGCGCGGTGCAGGAGGGTGGGGCGCCGCAGCCCTCGGGCCGGCCCGCGGTGGGCGGGGCCACGGGGCCGGGGCGGATGACGGAGCGCGGCGGCGGTGGGCCCCGGCAGGACTCGCGGCCTCCGGGCGGCAGACCGTCGTCAGGCCAGAGCGCCTCGGGTGGCAGGCCCGCTTCGAGCCCCGGGGACAAGAAGGGCCCGGAGCCTTTCAACAACCCCTTCAGCAAGCTCAAGCGCTGACGCCCACGGGTTGGACGTTGAACAGAATATCGAGAGAACCAGGGAAATCTTGACCAGAGCCCCGTGCGCGCTGCTCTACTCACCTGAGTACAACAGCAACGGGGTTTCCCATCATGGTTCTACGTGTTCTCGCGCTCGCAGCGTTCGTCTCGGTCGTCGGAGTGGGATGTGGCGGAGGAGAGCTTCCGGAGGGCGCCGAGAGCGGCGCTCCGGTCCAGGAGGAGACCTCTGCCTCCGCCGCCAGGACTTGTGAGTACTACCAGGGCAAGGCCTGCAATCCGGACCGGGAGATTGGCTGTACCTTCGCCAACGGCACCCCGGGCTACTGTTTCTGCCAGGCCATCCCCCATAACAACTGGGTCTGCCTGGCCGACTGAGTGAGGCCCGTCGTTCGCCCTGGCGTCAGTCCAGGGCGAATGGCCGGACCTCGTCCGCGAGCACCCGGTTGCGCGCCAGCAGCCGGGTGAAGCGGTCTGTCCCGTTGCGCGCGTCGAACCGGCCGGCGATGTCCGTCGCCTGCCCGTGTACCCACGCGTGCAGCGCCTTCACCTCGTAGCCGCAGTCCGCGCGGTACTCGGGAAACGCCTTCGTCAGCCGCAGGCTCACCACGTCCCGGCCGCCCTCCACCTGCACCCGCTCCAGGAGGAATGCCGCCGACGCGTAGAAGGCGAACCTGTCCCGGTGGCTCGGGTGGTCCAACGCCCAGCCCAGGTGCTTCTCCAGCAGCGTCAGCCCGCGCGACAGGTTGTCCGTCAGCGCCAGGAACTCCAGGTGCTCGCCCACCGTGGCCAGGAACTCGCGGTTCTTCGCCACCATCGCGTAGCCCCGCCGGTGGATGTCCCGCGCCTGCGCCAGCTCGCCCAGCTTGAACAGCGGATACAGCAGCGTGCCGAACGTCAGGTGCGGAATCTCCGCGCAGGCCTGCCGGCCTTCGAGTATCGGCCGCGCCTTCAGCAGCGCCTGCTCCCACTCGCCCTTGTCCACGTGGTGGTCCAGTTCGTCGTCCAGCTCGCACACGCGGCAGTCCGTGAGGTGGTCCCTTGGTGCCTGCAGCCACGCGGCCCACAGGCGCTCGGCCTCGGCGTCGTCGCCCATGTCCCGCGCCGCCTGGTAGCGCATCTTCAGCACCGCGCGCCGGCCCGCGTCCGCCGTCCGGAAGCACTGCTCCACGTCATCCAGCGCGTCCACGATCTGCTTCCGGGTGATGTGCGGGAACTCCTTGATGCGCCCCACCACCCACTTCTGCTTCCAGAACATCCCCTCCGGGTCGAAGCGCTTCGGGTCCTTCTTCTGCTGCCCCCGGCACCACGCGAAGGCCACCAGCGCCTTGTCCGGAAAGCCGCCGAAGGTCGCCGCGTCGATGAGCGCGTCGCGCAGCATGTACCCCAGGCCCGTGTCCGCGTGCGCGTCCGCCAGCCGCACCGCCTCCTCCAGGAGGCGCACCTTGCCCTCGCCCGCCTCCAGCCCGTCGGCGCGCTCCCACAGTCCCTGCGCCTGCTCGCGCCAGTCGCCGGACATCAGTGGAACCCCCTGGAGCCACCGCCCCCGTCGCCGCCGCCCTCGCCCCCGTCGCCGAGCTGCGCGGAGATGAGCCCCAGCAGGCCCTGGTTCAGCAGCGCCATCTCCTGCGCGTTCAGCGGGTGGTGTCCCAGCAGCAGCGCCTGCACGTAGAGCATCTCCACCGACAGCTTCAGCACCTCCCGGTCCGCCACCGCCGCCAGCCGCCGCACCACCGGGTTGTGCAGGTTGAAGCACAGCTGCGCGCGCTCCGCGCCCGCCGCCGCCATGAGCCCCTCCATCACCCCGGCATAGAGGTCGTCGGACTCGTCGCGCGCCCGCTCGGCGTCGCGGCGGAAGGCGCCCTCCTCGTCCGAGCTGTAGAGCGTGGGCACCTCCGCCGGGAAGAACTTCTTCACCACCACGCCGCAGCGGAACGGCGCCAGCACCCGCTCCGCCATGCGCAGCAGCGGGAAGACGGCCTCGCGCTCGTCCAGCGTCAGCTCCTCGAAGCTCTGCGGCAGGTCCGCCGCGGTGAAGGCCTTCACCTGCGCGTCCGGCACCACGTGCGGCAGCTTCTCCAGGAGCGCCGTGTCATGCGTGTACGCCGCGTTGATGACGCACAGCCCCTGCGCCCCCGCCACCCGCGCCACCTGCCGGAAGCCGTCCAGCGAGGGCGTGTAGCGCACCACCTCGTGCGCGCGCCGGTAGTCCGCCAGCGTCATCACCCCGAGCGACGTCTCGAAGGGCAGCCAGTTGATGACCAGCCGGTAGAAGTCGTCGTCGTCCAGCGCCAGCGCCTTCACGCTCAGCCCGTGCAGCGCAATCAGCCGCTGCAGCGCGCGCGGGTCCTCCTGCGCCAGCTCCACCAGGTACGTGCGCAGGCCCTGTCCCAGCGCCTCGCGGGCCAGCGCCAGGGACTCGTCCTCGTAGAAGGACTCGCGGCTGGCGGTGGGCCGCAGCGCGTTGGCGTTCACCACGCACTTCACGAAGAAGGCCCACTCGGGGAGCAGGTTCTCCGCGCTCTCCGACAGCAGCATGTGCTTGAGGTACACCCGGTGCTTCTGCCGCGCGTTGAAGTGCGGCGAGGCCGGCAGCACGAAGGCCACCCCGTCCACGTCCCCCGCCGTCGAGCGCAGGGGGATGTAGTCGATGAAGTCGGTGCCGAACACCTCGCGCCCGTAGGCCAGCATGGCCGAGCGCCGCTCCGTCGCGCTGTCGTACTCGCGGCGCCAGGGCGGGCCGTCCGGGTTGAGGCGCTCGGTGCGCCCGCCCGCGGTGAGCTGGATGGGGAAGGGGAGCAGGCCGCCGTAGTGCCGGGCCAGGTGGCGCAGGCGCTCGGCGGAGAACCACTCCAGCACGTCCGCGCGCGCCATCAGGAAGACCTGGGTGCCCGGGCGCTCGAGCGGGTGCTCGGACTCCCGCACGGCGTACGTGCCGTCATGCCGGCCGCGCCACTCCAGGGTGCGCCCGTCCCCGCGCGCCGAGCGCGTCACCACCAGCAGCTCGTCGCACACCATGAAGCACGACAGCAGGCCGATGCCGAACTGGCCGATGAAGTCGTTGCGCCGGTCGGCCAGGGCCTCGCGCTTGGAGGACTCGCCGATGGTGGCCAGGAAGCGGTGGATCTCCTCCTCCGTCAGCCCCACCCCATCGTCGCTGAAGAGGAGGGTGGGCGGGCTGCCGTCCTGCTTCTCCATCAGCTCCAGCCGCACGGTGCCGGCGTGGCCGGGCTCCAGCAGCTGGCGCGCGCGGATGGCGTCCGTGGCGTTCTGGAGCAGCTCGCGGACGTAGACCCCCGGCGAGCTGTACAGGTGGTGCGACAGGAGGTCGATGACCCCACGGAGGCTGACTTGGAATCGGTGGTCCACGGATGGCCGGGGACGTTAGCGCACGGGCCGCCCCGGGCGGGGAGGAACCTCAGGGCGTCCGTCGCACTCTGTCGACCGCCCGCGTGCCCCTCGGGTCGACGGTCGAATCGAGCTTGAGCCGTGCCGCCCGTCCGGGCATCTGTCCGCCCCGGAGCAGCCGGTGCTCCAGGCCCTTGAATGGTCGCCCGGGGAATGCAAAGCGGCGACCCGGCCGTGGGGTGCCCCCAGGCACCACGGCGGCGGTTCTATCCCTTCACGCAGAGGAGCGGACAGGTATGCGGACGAAGCTCATGGCAGTGGTCGCGGGTGCGATGCTGGCCTTCGCGGGCACGGCGGCGGCGCAGGGCACTCCGGCCCAGGGCACTCCCCCCACGCCCAAGGGGAGCAACGCCCCGGCGAGCGTGAAGACGCCGGTGGGCCGAGGGAAGACCGAGGTGACGTGGTGGGGCCACGCGGCCTTCGTGGTGCGCACCCCGGGCGGGGCGGTGATTGCCATCGACCCGTGGCTGTCCAACCCCCGCGCGCCCCAGGGCGCCGCGCAGCCGGAGGCGCTGGACGCCATCCTCGTCACCCACGGCCACTTCGACCACGTGGGCGAGACCAAGGCCCTGGCCCAGAAGACGGGCGCGAAGGTGTTCGGCTCCTTCGAGCTGGTCAACCTGCTCGGGCTGCCGGAGGCGCAGGCCGTGGGCGCCAACGCGGGCGGCACCTTCCAGGTGAAGGACGCCACCATCCACCTGGTGGAGGCGGTGCACTCCAGCAGCTACGCCGCGGATCCCAAGTCGCCTGCCCAGTACGCGGGCGCGCCGCTGGGCTTCGTGGTGGCCGTCGCCAACGGCCCCACGCTGTACCACGCGGGCGACACCGGGGCCTTCGAGTCCATGTCGCTCATCGGCACCCAGTTCAAGCCCTCCGTGGTGATGCTGCCCATCGGCGGGCACTTCACCATGGGCCCGGCGGAGGCGGCCCAGGCGGTGCGGATGCTGAACGCCAAGACGGTCGTCCCCATGCACTACGGCACCTTCCCGCTGCTCCAGGGCACGCCCGACGCACTGCGCGGTGAGCTGAAGAAGACGCGCAGCACGGCCCGCGTCATGGACCTGGAGGTTGGAAAGGCGACCTCCCTGTAGTCCTTTTCCCCAGGTCGGCGGGCCCGGACGGCGGGTAGAAGCGCCGGTTGTGGTGCCGCTGACCCGGGGAGGAGCGCCCGCCCGGAGGTCGGGTGGAAACCGCGGCGTGGCTGGGTTACATGGCTCCACCACTGCTCCGGACGCGCCGGCGGCGGGTCCGGGGGTGTTCCGGTGCTGGACTTCAGCAAGGCGGGGTGGCTGGTTCCCCTGCTGGACGAGACGATTGCCTCCGCGAGCGAGCCCTCGCTGCAGCCGTCCGACGTGCTGATGGACTCCGGCCGCGCGCGCGCCCGGGCGTACCTGCGCCGCACGCTGCGCGCCAGCGGGCTGCTGTATGGCACCCCGGCGGACCCGCCCACGCCGACGGACGTGGAGCCTCCCTCGGAGTTCGAGGCGCGGGCGCTGGAGGAGCAGCTCTTCCGCGCGGTGGTGAAGACACTGACGCGGCTGGCGCTGGACCTGGCGTACCTGGTGGGCGCGCCGGAGGGGCGTCGCCGGGAGCAGCTCCTGCTGCTGTTCGCGGTGCTCACCGGGGAGCTGGACCTGGCGGATGCGCTGGGCAAGCGCCTGACGGCTGGAGGGGAAGTCCCCAAGCGGCTGGTGGGCAAGGTGGAGGCCGCGCTGCGCAAGCGCGAGCCCACGCTGGCGGGAGACCCGGTGTACGGGCTGGTGCTGCACAACGGCGCGCAGTATGCGGACGCGCAGCTGTTCTGCCGGCAGGCCATCGAGTACTTCTCCAGCGGGCGGTTCCTGCGCGAGCGGGCGCAGCGGCGGCTGGACTTCGCGGCGAAGCAGAAGGCGCTGCTGGTGGACGTGCTGACGGGGCTGGCGTGCGTGGACCGCCTGCCGGGGGCGCCCGCGCGCCGGGCGATTCTCAAGCAGGTGGAGAACCTCGAGCTGCCGGACGCCATGGAGTCGGAGCTGAAGGCCGCGGTGAAGCAGTCCTTCGAGCGGCGGCGCTCCGTGCGGGACGTGGTGCGGCAGGTGCGCAGCGTGGACATGCGGCACTTCCTGCTGGAGCAGACGCTGCTGGCCGCACTGGTGGACGGCCGGCGCACGCGGCGCGAGCGCGTCTTCATCGGCGAGCTGGCGGACGCGCTGCATGTGCCCGCCGCGGAGCTGCACCGGCTGGAGCTGGAGATGGCCGAGTTCTATGCCCGCCATCGCTCCATCGTGGATGTCTTCACGGTGACGGACGCGGCGGGCGCCATGGGCGAGGACATGGTGTCCGGCATGCAGGAGACGCTGGAGAAGAACTTCCACCGGCTCATGCAGGAGGTCCGTGAGACGGGCGACCTGGCGGTGCTGCTGACCAAGGCGGCGCGGCGTCAGAAGCTGTCGAGTGAAGAGCGCAAGCGGATGCGCGCGCAGCTGCTCGACGTGGCGAAGGCGATTCCGGCGCTCGCCATCTTCGCGGCGCCCGGCGGAATCCTGCTGCTGGCCGCGCTCGCCAAGGTGCTGCCCTTCAGCCTGCTGCCCAGCTCGTTCCAGGACGCCGAGCCCACCGAGGCGGACAACGACGACGGGGTGCCGGAGCGCGAGGCAGGGTGAGGGCGGGCCACCGCGGGCCCGCCCCCGTGGGACGGTGAGCCCGAGCTCAGTTGCAGGTGCCGCCGGAGCAGTTGAAGCAGTTGCTGTCGCAGGTACTGCCCGCGCCGCCCGTGCAGAGCGACACGCCGAGGCCGTTGCAGGTCGGGGACGAGATGTCCGTCATGTCGTAGCGGGTGTAGATGTCGCCGCAGGCGATGATGCGGTCATCGGTGCCGCTGTTGTTCGCGACGGTGAGGATGTTGTCCTGGTAGCTCGTGCCGCTCGGCGGCTTGCCCGTCTTCCAGGCCCCATACGCGACGAAGGTCTGGGCGAGCCCGGGGACAATCGAGGTGCCCTGGGGGTAGTGGAGCATGCCTCCGACGGGCACCTGGACCGAGGTCACATTGTTGCCACGCTGGCGATTGAAGGTGACGGGGCCGTTGCCGGAGCAGACGGCCACGCCGAAGTGCGCCCAGTGTCCCTTGTGGTTGAGTGACGGGCTGCCCTGCGTCGTCGTGCGCAGCCGGATGACCTCCGCCGTTCCCCTCACGATGTTGCACGACTTGAGCGACGGGCTCTGGCAAGCCTCGCCCGGAGGGGCTCCGAGCGTGAAGTCGCAGCCGGAGCTGCAGTAGGTGTCGGACCGGTTGACCGAGTCGATGACGGCGAGGCCCGCCTGTCCGCAGCTGGCGTCCCCGAAGACAGCGCCGGCCCAGTCCCGGAACGAGTCCGTACAGCCGGCGGCGAGCGAAGAGGTCGCCGCGCCCGGGTCGAAGCTCAGCCGCGCCAGGGCCTCCTCATTCTCCTGCCGGAGCTCCGCGCGCAGCACCCGCTCGTTCACGAGGAGCGCCTCCGGTGAGCGCCGCGCGAGGGCGGCGGGCAGCGCGGTGCGCGGCGGGGCCACGGCGAGGAAGACCTCGGCCGGGGTCCGCTTCCGGATGAGCTCCGCCGCCACGAGCGGCCGGTTCGGGAAGGTCGCCGCCACGGCGACGTCCACCTCGCCCTCGGGAGTCTCCACCCATGCGACGTAGTTGCCCGGCTCTTCGCCGGTGACTCGGGCAATCTCGCGCATCTCCGAGGGAGCGCTGATGGCGGAAGCCGCGGACGTCGAAGTGGCCCAGGCGGGAGGGCTTCCCGCGAGGGACAACGCGGTGGCGAGGGACAGGGCGAAGGGACGCAATGAGACGGCCATGGCGGGACTCCAGCGTTCGAGAGAGCGTTGATTCGCCCTCGGGCCCAGGAACGCGTCCTTTCGCCCGACTCCCTCACCTCCATTTCGCGATTTCCTTTTTACGGCTCCCCTGACATGGCTGTGGGTCGCAGCTGAGGGGACGGGAGCTGCAGGAAGAGAAGGGACAGACACCACGCGCATGGCGCAGACTCCGGCTTGTCTAGGGACGAAGTCAGGACGCGGGCAGCCCTCACGCCCCGCCCGGCCCTGGCAACCCGCGCGCCTCCACCCGCGGGCTCCTTCCTGTCTTCAGCCCGGCGGGCCCTGCGCTGGAGCCAGCGGCGGCGCCCGCGTGGGCAGCGCCAAGTGAGCTACACCGCCGCAGTCGCAGCGCGGACATCGATAGGCCAACCGCTAGCCAGCCCCCTCTGGTGGGCCGCTCGACGCTGCGGAACCGTGTCCGCTTTCGGCCATAAGCGGACATCCGCGGACATGCGCGGAAGAGGTACCCAAGCTCAGCCGATGACGAACTTATCGCGGTGCTGCTTGATGAATTGGTCAAGCGTGGTCAGCGGCACGCCCCAGCTACGAACGGCATCGAGGTCCACCTTATAGCCCTCGACGTTGTTCCATACCTGGCTTCTGACGCTCAGCGCATGTTCGCCTCGAGCGAGCATCTCATCCTCTGACGAGGTAACGGCCGAAACCGGCTTTCTGGTGGCCTCTGTCAACTTGGCTGCGATCTCGACCAAAGTGACGGACTCTGCGGCGAGGTCAATCTCGTGACCGTGGAAACGCTCCGGGTCGGCGAAGGCGGCGGCTGCGAACGCGCCGATGTCCTGCGCCGCGATCCAGTCGAGGCGGGTATCCAGCTCAGTCGCAGTGTCGAGCTGGCCGCGGTCGACAAGCGAGGGGTACATGAAGTGCACCATCGGTGGCAGCAGGTTCTCCATGATCAAGGCGGGCTTCAGGATCACCCAGTGGCGGAAACCTTGCGCCTTGACCATCGCGTTCACTGCCGCCTTGTTCTTCCAATACAGCGGCTCCCAGCGCCCCTCATCCCAACCGATGAAGTTCTCATGATCACCCGCACGAGCGACAGAGGTGTGGACGATTACGCGTACGTCCGCGCGGTGAGCAGCCTCGACCAATGCCTTGCCGGTTCGGATCTCGGTCTCTGGGTCATCAGGATGCGATCCCATCTGCATCGAGAAAACGCCGTCCACCCCTACCAGTGCCGCATCGAGGCTGGCGGGATCATGAAAGTCGCCATTCACGACGTCCACGCCCTGGGCTGCGAGCGCCTGCCCTGCAGCCGAGCCCGGATCGCGCGTCAGCGCGCGCACGGAGCGCCCGGCTTGCAGCAGCGCACGGACGACAGCACCACCTTGTTTGCCGGTGGCACCCGTCACGAGGATGGGGCGGCTGACGGGGTTCGACATGGAAAGCCTCTCGTGGAGTGCACGGGCGCCTGGCACCGGGGTCGTTCTCCCCCCATCATGAGGCTGGCCAATACGAAACGCAACTGTTTCGGTACGGTCGCGTTTCGGATGCTTGGAGCTATAGGGTTGCCATGAACGATCAGGCTGAACGACATAAGCGTCGTCTGCCGCCGGCAGAACGGGGGCGCGCCCAAGACAAAAGCCGCGACGACCTCATCATCGGAGCCACGCTCGAGCTGCTCGGTGAGAACGGGTACCACGGGCTGACGATGACCGATGTGGCGGCGCGCGCAGGGGTATCGAAGGCGACGCTTTATCGGCGTTGGACGACCAAAGCGGACCTTGTGGCCGATGCCGTTGCCACACTGAATCCGATGGATCCGCCTCGCTATCCAGGCACATCGCTGCGAGACGATCTCCTGGCGTTGATGGAGCAAGCCGGCAACTGCGACGACCGCCCCGAGATCGTCATCGCGACGATGGAGATGGCGCGGATGCACCCGGACCTTTATCGAACCCTGGCCGAGCGTTTCGGCACGTTCGTTCGGGCAGAACTCGACAAGCTTGCCAGGCGAGCGGCTGATGCGGGACACGTGCCTATGTCGGAGGTTGAACTCGACGTCGTGGGTGACACGGTAGTTGCGCTCCTGGCCCATTACGCCGGACCGGCTGGTGAACCGGTCCCGCAGGAGCGGCTGGTCAGGCTAGTCGACCACGTACTAATGGTCTTGATAACGGGCGCACGTGCCGCGGAATAGGCGGTCTCACTCCAGCGCGGCAGCTTCTCGAGTTCGTGGCCTTCAGGCTGCCGGTCCGCAACCCACGAAACCGGTCATTCCCGAAGTAGCATCCTTTTCGGTGGGCAGGGCGGGGGCCCATCACGGCACCCGGCTGCCGGCTCGTCTTGCCTCCGGGGAGACGCTCCAGCCGGAAGCGCGGAGGAACACCACTTTGGCAGCAGGGTGTCCGGGCACGCGCCGTGCCCGCTCCAGGAGGAGTGTCTCGATGCGCGTACACGAGCGTGACGTGGAGGTGGGCGTCGCCGGGCGGTTGCTGGAAGGGCGGCTCTCGGTGCCTGAGCGGTCCGCGGGCCTCGTGGTGCTCGCCACGGACGGCGCGGGCCAGGACGGCCGCCGGAGCCACCACGTCACGCGGGTGCTCCATGAGGCCAAGCTGGCCACGCTGCTGCTCGGCCTGCGCACGGCCGAAGAGGAGCTGGCCCAGGAGTGGACGCTGCGCGAGGGCGCCAACGTGGAACTCGTCGCCCACCGGCTGGAGGTCGCGCGTGACTGGCTCCAGCGCGACGACACCCTGTCGCTGCTGCCCGTGGGCTACCTGGGCGCGGGCCTGGGCGCCGCAGCGGCGCTCGTGGCCGCCGCGCACCAGCCTCACGGCGTCCAGGCCGTGGTGACGCTGGGCGGCCGGCCCGACCTGGCCGGGGAGCTGCTGCACCACGTCCGCGCGCCCACGCTGCTGCTCGCCCCCGGCAACGACGCGGACCGCATCGCGCTGCACCGCCGTGTGAATGACGCGCTGGAGACGCGCAAGGCCGTCCAGATCGTCGAGGGCGCCAGCCGGGGCTTCCCCGAGGACGACCCGCTCGCCGCGGCCGCGCGGATGGCTGCGGCCTGGTTCTCCGACTGCTTCCTCGCCGCCGCCGGACCCGGGATGCTCGAGTGGACCCACGAGCAGCACACCGGACAGTCCTGAGCTGGAGGGAGTCCCCGCGTCCGATGAGCTCCCTGCGGCGACACCTCGTGTCCTTCCTCCACGTGGAGCCCGGCCGCCCCGCGCTGGGCGCCGGCCTGCGCGCCGCGCTCGCCGTCGGGGTGCCGATGGTGGCCGCCGCCGTGCTGCACCTGCCCGCCGCGACGTGGATGGGCATGGCAGGCCTCTTCGTCGCCCTGGTGGACCGGGGCGGCCCCTACCGCGAGCGCGCGCTCACAATGGGCACCCTCACGGTGCTCGGCGCGTGGGTGAGTCTCGGCTCCGCCTTCCTCCACCTGCCTTCGTGGGCCGCCGTCGTCGTCACGCTCTGCTGGGTGGCGGCCTGTGGCTTCCTGCGCAGCTACGGGGACACGCCCGGATTGATGGGCGTGGTGCTCGCCAACTACGGCGTGGTGTCGCTCGCGCTGCCCGCGAAGGACCTGTCGGAGGCCCTGGTGCGCGGAGGCCTCTTCCTCGTCGGCGGCGCGTGGGCCATGTTGCTCGCGCTGCTCCTGTGGCCGCTGCGGCCCTACCGGCCCGTGCGCCTTGCCATCGCCCGCTGCTACCGAGAGGTGGCGGCCCGCGCGGACGCCGTCAGCCGGTGGCCGCTGTCCGGGCCGGACGCGCAGGTACCTCATGAGAATGGCCCCGGCTCGCAGGGGCGCGTGCGCCAGCAGCTCGAGGCGGCGCGCGCCGCGCTGGCCTCCACGCGCCGGGGCAGGGCGGGGGAGAGTGGCCGGGGCGAGCACATGCTCGTGCTGCTCGAAGGCGCGGACGCGCTGCTCCCCGCGCTGACGGCGCTCACGGAGACGCTGGAGCTGGCGCCTCGCGAGCCGCGCTACCACGCTCTCCGCGCCGAGGTGCAGCGCGCCCTGGGGGACCTGGCGTCGGACGGAAGGCGCATCGCCCGCGCGCTGGAGAAGGAGTGGGACGCGCGCGAGTCGTCGTCATGGGACGTGGAGCGCGTCCACCGGGCCCTCTCGGCGCTGGACGCGGAGGGAGAAGTCCCCATGCAGGCCCGGGCCGCCTATGCCCATGCCGGGGGCCTGCTGCGGCGGCTGCGCGAGTACTCGCGGGCGCTGCTCGACGTCGCCGCGCGGCTGGAGGAGGGCGGGCCCATGCCGGCGGACCTGCCCGTGGTACCGGGGCCTGGCGTGGGCGCGGCCCCCAAGCGCTCCTGGCTGGGGCCGCTGCGGGACAACCTGGGCACCGGCTCGGTCATCTTCCGCCACGCGCTGCGGCTGGGCATCGCCGCCGCGCTCGCCACCGCGCTCATCCGGGGGCTCGGGCTGAACCATGGCTACTGGGTCATCATCACCGTCATCGTCGTCCTGCAGCCCTACTCGGGGCTCACCTTCCAGCGCGGCCTGCAGCGCGCCGCCGGGACGCTGCTGGGCGCGGCCCTGGCCGCGGGGCTCGTCGCGCTGGTGAAGGACCCCGGCATCATCCTGCTGGCCATCGTGGTGCTGTTCGCCATCGCCATCAGCGTGCAGCCGCTCAGCCTGTCCGCCTTCCAGGTTCTGCTCACCCCCGCGCTGGTGCTGCTGGCGGAGCTCCAGTCCGGTGACTGGGACCTGGCCGGGGTGCGCATCCTCAACACGCTGCTGGGCGGAGTGCTGGCGCTCGCCAGCGCCCGGCTGCTGTGGCCCAGCCCGGAGCACCTGCGCTTCCCGGAGCAGGTGGCCAGCGCGCTCCGGGCGGACCGCGACTACCTGCGCCAGGTGGCCACCGCGCGCTCCGACGCCGAGCCCGCCGTGCGCGAGGCCCGGCGCCGGCTGGGCCTGGAGCTGCTCTCCGCAGAGGCGTCCTTTCAGCGACTGCTCGCCGAGTGGCGCGGCCCCGCGCGGCAACTGGAGCCGGTGATGGCGCTGCTCACCTACGCGCGCCGCTTCGGCACGGCGGTGACGGCGCTGGCCGCCAGCCGGCGCATGGAGGACGTGCCGGACCTGTCACCCGTGACGCGCTACGCGGGTCGCGTGCTGGACGAGCTGGCCACGGCCGTGGAGCAGCGCCGCGTCCCGGCTCCACTGCCACCTGGGGCGCCGCTCGCGGAAGGTGCCTCGCCGGGAGCGGACGTGCTGTCCCGCACCCAGGTGGAGCGGCTGGTCCGCCAGCTCTCCGTGCTGCACCACGCGGCGGAGCGGCTGCCGCCCGGGCTGCTGGCGTGAGCGGTGCTCAGGTACGGTCGATGCGCGTCACCAGCCGGCGCAGGTCCTCGTTGACGGCGGCGAACTGCGTCATGCCCTGCTCCTCCTGGAGCTGTTTGCGCAGCGCGGGCAGTGATGCCTCGCGAATCTTCTTCGCCGCATCCTGCGAGTCCTCCAGCAGCCAGCCGGTGGCGAGGATGACGGCCAGGCGCGACTCGGTGTCACGCACGTTCAGCTTCGCCGCCAGCGCGCCCACGTGCTCCGCCGAGCGCGAGCGGCCCAGCTCCAGGGCCGCGCGCTCCAGCGTGAGCGGGTCCGCCTTCTCCAGCCGCTGCGCCCAGCAGGCCGCGTTGCCCGTGCACGCCTGCGCCGCCTCCAGCAGCTTCGTGTGCTTCGCCAGCGCGTCCGCCCGCTTCTTGCCCAGCGCCGCCGCGTCGTCGCAGCCCTCCTCGCCCGTCTTCTTGCAGTCGGCCGCGGTGCGCGCCGGCTCCCCCGCGATGAGCTTCTGCAGCACGGGCAGCTCGCGCGCATCACCCAGCATCGCCAGGCCCCGCACCGCGATTTCCCGCGAGTCGAAGTCGCCGGTGCCCGCCGCCTTCTCCAGCGCCGGCAGCGCGTCCCGGCTGCCCAGCCGCGTCAGGGCGCGCACGTAGGCGTCGCGCACCGTGGGGTCCGTCTCCGTGACGAGGCCCGCCAGCGGCTTGACGGCCTCCTGCGCGCGCATGCGCGCCAGCGCGTCCGCGGCCTGCATCCGCACCAGCGCCTGAATCTGCGGGTCCGAGTGCGTGAAGGACAGCTGCTTCAGCAGCCCCGCCACCGCGCGCTTCTCGCGCAGGTCACCCAGCACCGTGGCCGCCTTCATCGAGTAGCTGGCCGGGTTGACGCCGTTGGACTGCGCCCACTTCAGGAGCTCCGGGTCCTTGCCCTCCAGCGCCGGCAGCAGCGCGTCCGCCGCGGGCTGTCCCAGCTGGAACAGCGCGAAGGAGCTCTCCACGTAGAAGGACTTGCCCTTGCGCTCCTTGGTCAGCATCCGCACGAGCGCGGGCGCCGCGCGCGGGTCGCCGATGTTGCCCAGCGCCTCGATGGCCTTCTTGTTGAGGAACGGCTCCACCGTCTCGTCCGTGGCCAGGGTGATGAGCGCGTCCACCGCCTCCTTGGCCTTCATCGCCCCCAGCACCTGGACGGCCTCGATGCGCGTGTAGTTGTCCTTCGTGCGCAGCAGCGGCACCAGCGCCGGTACCGCCCGTGGGTCGCCGATGGCGCCCAGCGTCGTCACCATCGCCTTGTTGGCCAGCTGCGCGGACATGTCCGACGCCGCCGGGTCCAGCGCCGCCTTCAGCGGCTCCACCGACGAGACGTGCTTCACGTCCCCCAGCGCCCGCGCCAGCGCCGCACGGACCTCCGGCTTGCGCTCGGCGGCGAGCTTCTCGTGCAGCATGGGCAGGAAGGACTCGTTCAGCTTCCCGGATGCCCGCAGCGCCTCCACCATGCGGATGCGGTCCTCCGGGCGCCTCGAGCGCTGGATGTTCGACTCCCAGTACGCCGGAGACCCGGGGTCGTCCGAACAGCCGGTGAGGAACAGGAAGGTCAGAGCGACACACAACGCGGCGAGGGAGCGGAACATGCGGTCTCCTTTGCGTCTGCGGGGTTGTCTTGTCTTCCGAGTAAACCTCTTGTGACGAAGGAAGCAAACCGGGCGGGTCTCCTGGGGTACGCTGGTCAACGACATGTCCGACGACATTCAGAAGGTGACGCGCCCCGGCTATGGCCGCCGGACGTACATCCTGGACCGGGAGTTCCAGCTCAAATACATCCTGCTGCTCGGGGGCATCGGCGCGGGGAGCATCCTCGTGTTCGGGCTGCTGGCGCACCGGGTCCATGTGTCCTCGGTGGCCTCGGGCATGGACGGCGCGGAGACGCTGCTGTGGCTGACGGGCCTGGGGACGCTGGGCATGGCGGTGGCGCTGGGGCTGTTCGGCCTGCTCTTCACCCACCGGGTGGCCGGCCCCGTCCACGTCATGGGCCTCTACGTGGCGGCCCTGGCGGCGGGGCGGTACCCCCGGCTGCGGCCCCTTCGCAAGGGCGACGAGTTGAAGCGGTTCTTCGAGCGCTTCAGCGAGGCCTTCGACCGCATCCGCCAGCGCGAGGCGGAGGAGGCGCATGCCCTGGAGAGCGCCCTGGCCGCCCTCAAGGGCGTGGCCACCACCCCGGAGGCCCGTGAGGCGCTGGACACCCTGTCCGCCCTCCATCACCGCAAGCGTCAGGCGGTGGACAATCCGACTGGCGGCAACTTCAAGTCCGTGGCCTGAGCCGGCCCTCGCAGGAGAAGCGCACCCCCTATGAGTCGACCCCGCATCATCTTCATGGGCACGCCGGAGTTCGCCGTGTCCTCGCTCGCCGCCTGCTTCGAGCTGGGCGACGTGGTGGCCGTCGTCACCCAGCCGGACAAGCCCAAGGGCCGTGGCAACGCGCTGGCCGCGCCGCCGGTGAAGGAGCTGGCCCTGTCCCGGGGCGTGCCCGTCCTCCAGCCCGTGAAGCTGAAGACGCCGCCGTTCTCCGAGGAGCTGCGCAAGTACGCCCCGGACGTCTGCGTGGTGACGGCGTATGGCCGCATCCTCCCGAAGGACATCCTGGAGCTGCCCGTGAAGGGCTGCGTCAACGTCCACGCCTCGCTGCTGCCGCGCTTCCGGGGCGCCGCGCCGATTCAGTGGTCCATCGCCCACGGGGACGCGGAGACGGGCGTGTCGCTGATGGTGATGGACGAGGGCCTGGACACCGGCCCCGTGCTGGCGATGAAGCGGCTGCCGATCACGCCGGACGAGACGAGCGCGTCGCTGCACGTGAAGCTGGCCGCGCTGGGCGGCGAGGTGCTGCGCGAGTCCCTGCCGAAGTACCTCAGCGGCGAGCTGAAGCCCGTGCCGCAGCCTGGCGAGGGCGTGGTGCTGGCCCCCATCATCGAGAAGGACGAGGGCCGGCTGGACTTCACGAAGCCGGCGGTGGTGCTGGAGCGGCGGATGCGCGCCTTCACCCCGTGGCCGGGCGCCTTCACCACGATGGGCGGCAAGCTGCTCAAGGTGCACCGCGCGCGGGTGGGCGGGAGCACGGGCACGCCGGGCACGGTGCTGGCGGCGAACGCCGACGGCGTCGAGGTGGCGTGTGGCGAGGGCTCGCTCGTGCTGCTGGAGCTCCAGCCGGAGGGCAAGCGGGTGATGAGCGCGGGGGACTTCCTGTCGGGCCACAAGCTGGCGGCCGGCAGTCAGCCCTTCAGCGTGGGGCAGGCGGGATAGACGTTGTTGCAACTTCGAGGGTGGAACCGGGGATGGGCATGAAATTGCTGGTGCTGCACGGGCCGAACCTGAACCTGCTCGGCGTACGCGAGGGCACGTCCGGGGGCCGGCTGTCGGACCTGGACGCCGCGCTGAAGGAGCGGGCGGAGGAGCTGGGACTGGAACTCAAAATCTCCCAGTCCAACCATGAAGGCGTGCTGCTGGACACGCTCGCCGCGGAGCGCGAGGCGGTGGACGGCATCCTCATCAACCCCGCGGGCCTGTTCGCCTCGTACCCGCTGAAGGAGGCGCTGGAGGCGGTGGGCCTGCCCGCCATCGAGGTCCTCCTCAAGCCGCCCGCCCGCGAGTCCATCGTGGGCGAGGCCTGCGTCCTCCAGGTGCACGGCACCCAGTCGGGCTTCGAGCCCTACCTCCAGGCGCTGGACACGTTCGCCAGCGGCGTCTTCACGCCCGGCAAGCCGGAGTCGCCGAAGACGCTTGGCCGGAAGAAGGACCGGGAGAAGGAGGAGGCGCCCGCCCCCTCGAAGATAGCTCCGCTCGCGCTGGTGAAGTCCGGCGGGAAGGCCCGGGACAAGGACATCGAGCCCGCCAGGGCCCTGGCCCGCGCCGCCGAGGCGCTGGTGCCCACGAAGACGCTGGGCCGCAAGACGACCTCGGCGAAGGAGGAGGCCTCCGAGGCCGCCCGTCCGGGCAAGACGCTGGGGCGCGGCGCGAAGACGCCGGCTCCGACGGCGGACCTGCTGACGCGGGCGGTGGTGCGGCGGAAGATCTCCGACCGGCTGGCGGGGAAGCTCACCCCGGCCGAGCTGGCCTCCTGGGCCCGCACGCAGTGGCAGGCGGTGCAGCGCGGCGCTCCCGCCGAGAGCGGCCACCGGGACTTGCTGGAGGAGACCCTCCAGAACCTCACCCTCTCCACCCTGCCCGCGACGAAGCTCTCGGATGAGCAGCTCGTGGACATGCTGACCCGGCTCGACGAGTGATGAACGCCCGCGCACTCGCCATCCAGGTGCTCGCGCGCGTCCGCGCCACGGACGCGTACCTCAACGTGGTGCTGGACACGCTGCTGTCCGAGTCACCGCCGAAGGACCCGCGCGACGCCGGGCTCGTCACCGAGCTGGCCTACGGCACCACGCGCCGCCAGCTCGCGCTGGACTACGCCATCACCCGCTTCGCCGACCGCAAGCTGGACGCGCTGGAGGACAAGGTGCTCGCCGCGCTGCGCGTGGGCGCCTATCAAATCTTCCACACCCGCATCCCCGCGCGCGCCGCCGTGGCGGAGACGGTGCAGGCGCTGAAGGAGGTGGGGCTCTCCCGCGCCACCGGCTTCACCAACGCCATCCTCCGCAAGCTGGCGGAGCTGCCCGGGCCGCCGCTGCCTCCGGCGTCCAACACCCTGGAGCACCTGTCCGTCCGCGAGAGCCACCCGAAGTGGCTGGTGGAGCGGTGGATTCGCCAGTTCGGCCCCGAGCGCGCCGAGGCCATGCTGGTGGCCAACAACCTGTCCCCGGCGGTGGTGGTGCGCGCCAACACCGCGAAGGTGACGCGCGACGCGCTGCTCACCCAGCTCCAGGAAGCCGGCGTGGAGGCCAAGGCCACCACCGTGTCGCCATTGGGCATCATCCTGCCGCCCGTGGGCCGGGTGGAGGACGTGTACGGCTATTCAGAAGGGCTGTGGCAGGTGCAAGACGAGGCCGCGCAGCTCGTCGGCGTGTATGGCGCCATTCCGGAGACGGCGCGCGTGCTGGACGCGTGCGCCGCCCCGGGCGGCAAGGCCTGCCACCTGGCGCAGGAGCACGAGGAGGTGGTGGCGGTGGACCTCCACGCCAACAAGCTCCGCAAGATCGAGGCAGAGGCGAAGCGCCTGGGCCTCTCCGGGCGGCTGAAGGCGTACGCGCACGACGCCTCGGAGCCCTTCCCCGAAGCGTGGGGCGAGTTCCACGCCGTCCTCGTGGACGCGCCGTGCTCCGGGCTGGGCACGCTGCGCCGCCACCCGGAGCTGCGCTACCGCCGCAAGGAGGAGGACCTCTCCCGGCTGGCGACGCTGCAGCGGCGGATTCTGGAGAACTGCCAGGAGGCGGTGCCCGGCGGCGGGCTGCTGGTGTACGCGGTGTGCACCGTGGAGGCGCAGGAGGCGCAGGACCAGGTGGAGATGTTCCTGCGCAGCCACCCCGAGTGGACGGCGGAGCCCCCCGTGCTGCAGGGGCTCAAGCTCCCGCTCACCCAGGCGTACCTGCGCACGCTGCCGGGGCCGGAGGGCTTCGACGGGTTCTTCGCCGCGAGGCTTCGAAAGCTCTACTGACGCGGCGGCTCAGGTGTCGTCGGTCGCCGGCAGGTTGGCGGCGGCCTTGAACGCATCCAGGACGGCGGCGGACGCGCGGTCCAGGTACTTGCCCTTGCGGATGAGCAGGCCGATGGGGCGCGACACGGGCCCCTCGGCGAAGGGCTTGGCCACCAGCGAGCCGGCCTTCACCTCGCTGACCGAGGTGGCCATGGGGAGGATGGCCACGCCCAGGCCCATCTCCACCGCCCGCTTGATGGTCTCCACGTTGTCCATCTCCATCACCGGGTTGATGTCGATGTTCTTCTCGCGGAAGAGGCGGTCCAGCGCCTTGCGCGTGGGGGCCTCGCGGTCGAAGGCGATGAAGGGCACGCCGGACAGCGCGGTGAGGCTCACCTTCGCCTTGGTGGCGAAGGAGTGGTTGGGCGCGCAGACGACGGCCAGCTTGTCGTCGCGGAACGGGAGGATGTCCACGCCCGCGCGCGGCTGCGGGTAGGCGACGATGCCAATCTCCGCCGCGCCCAGGATGACGTCGTCGTACACCTGGTCGTTGCGGCGGTAGTTCAGCCGCATGTTCACCTTGGGGTGCGCCTTGAGCAGCTGCTTCTGCACCGCGTTCAGCTCGTGCAGACCCACCGAGTAGATGGTGGACACCGTGCTGGTGCCGGCGACCTCCGTCGCCTGCTCGCGAATCTCCTGCTCCACCTCCGCGAAGCGCGCGAGGATTTCCTTGCAGCCACGGAACAGCCGCTCCCCCGCGGGCGTCGGCGTCACCTGACGCGCGCTGCGCGATAAGAGCTTCTGCTCATAGCGGTTCTCCAGCGCGCGGATCTGCTGGCTGACCGCCGACTGCGTGACGTGGTTGAGCTGGGCAGCCCGGGAGAACGAGCCCGTCTCCACCACGTCGCAAAACATCTTCAGGGATTCGAGCTGCATAAGGCCGTCTCCTACCCTCAAACCCAATGATTAGGCCAGAATTAATTAGCTCGGCTACCGCGCGCCGAGAAATGACCTTACCCGGCGGGGGCCTGTCCGCCTGTTCAGCGCCGGGAGGAGGGAGCGGGCTTCAGGCGCTGGGTCCGGCGTCCTCGTCAGCGTCGGTGGGCTTCGAGCGCAGCAGGACGAAGAGGGAGGCGGCCAGGGCGGTGAGGGCGCCGCCGGAGACGAGCTGGAGGCGGGCGACCTCGCGGGTGGCCTGGGTGATGAGGTCGCACTCGGGGCCGGTGAGGCCGGCGCAGTCCACGGCGGCGAAGAGGCCCCGCAGGCCGGCGACGACGAGGCCGACGCCGCCCAGGAGCAGTCCGCCCGACAGGCCCAGCGCGGCGGAGCGGCCGACGGCAGGGCGCCTGGGGGGCGAGGGCTCGGAGGACGGGGACATGGGCGCGGGTATAGCCGTGCGGGGAGGGTGGGCTCAACGGTGGGGCGGCGGGCGGCATATGCTCCCGGGCCATGCGAATCCTCTACGGTGTCGTCGGCGAAGGCATGGGCCATGCGACGCGCTCGCGCGTGCTGCTCGAGGAGCTCACCAAGGAGCACGAGGTCCACATCGTCGTCTCCGGACGGGCCCAGGACTACCTCAAGAAGCGCTTCCAGAACGTCCACGGCATCTGGGGCCTGACGCTGGCGTACGAGGGCAACTCGGTGAAGAAGTGGCAGACGGTGCTCCAGAACGTCTCTGGCGCGCTGAAGGGCCTGCCGCAGAACATCCGCCAGTACTTCGACCTGGTGGACGACTTCAAACCGGACGTGGTGGTCAGCGACTTCGAGTCGTTCAGCTACCTGTTCGCGAAGACGCACCGGCTGCCCGTCATCAGCGTGGACAACATGCAGGTCATCAACCGCTGCCAGCACGAGCCGGAGCTGCTGGCCGGGTACGAGGACAGCTTCGAGACCTCGCGCGCCATCGTGAAGGCGAAGCTGCCGGGGGCCTTCCACTACCTCGTCACCACGTTCTTCTACCCGCCGGTGCGCAAGCGGCGCACCACGCTGGCGCCGTCCATCCTGCGGCCGGAAATCCTGGAGGCGAAGTCGGAGCCGGGCGAGCACCTGCTCGTGTACCAGACGTCGACGACGAACACCGCGCTGCCGGACATCCTCAAGGCCGCGGGCATCCCCTGCCGCGTGTACGGCCTGCGCCGCGACCTCACCGAGGACCTGGTGGACGGCAACCTCACGTACCGGCCGTTCAGCGAGAAGGGCTTCATCGACGACTTGCGCACCTCGCGCGGCGTGGTGGCCAGCGGCGGCTACACGCTGATGAGCGAGGCGGTGTACCTGCGCAAGCCCGTGCTGAGCGTGCCCCTGGTGGGGCAGTTCGAGCAGATCATCAACGCCCTGTACCTGGAGAAGCTGGGGTACGGGATGTACGTGAAGGAGCTGTCCGTGGACGCGCTGAAGGAGTTCCTCACGCGCATCCCGAAGTGCCAGCAGGCGCTCCAGGGCTACGAGCAGGACGGGAACACGAAGATGATTGCCGCCCTGCGCGAGCAGCTGGCCCTGGCCTACGAGCACCGCGGCCACTGGGCCATGGAGCGGGCCGAGTCGTAGGCCCGGGTGCCCGTCAGTGGATGGGCACCTCGTTCTCGTTGTTGCGCTCGGCGGCGCGGCGCGTGAGCTCGGTGAGCCAGGACTGGGTGAGCGGCGTCTCGCTCTGGCTGCCCGAGTAGCGGTCCTGGCTGCTGTCCTGGGGCAGGACGTGGTTCACCCAGGCGGCGATGGCGGCCGTCAGGTTGGGCGCCAGCGCCCGGCCCACCGCGCCCAGCTTCGCGGGCAGGCCCACCAGGGCCTCCGCGTCCCCGCGCCGGCAGGCCTCCAAAATCTTCCGCGCGGCCCGCTCGGCGTTCATGGACATGAGGGGCAGCGAGTCGCCCACGAGGAACCACGCGTACTCCGCCTCGTGGTTGCCCTTGAAGTGGGAGTTGCGCGGGCTGCCCGTGCGCAGCAGGCCCGGGCACACCGTGGTGACGAGGATGCCGTCCTGGCGCAGCTCCGCGCGCAGGCCGTCCGACAGGCCCACCAGCGCGAACTTGCTCGCCGCGTACGGCACCAGGTGGGGGATGCTCACCTTGCCGCCCACGGAGGAGATGTTGACGATGCGGCCGGCGCCGCGCCGCTTCATCTCCGGCAGCACCGCCAGCGTCGTGTACAGCGGCGCCCACAGGTGCGTGTCCAGGGCCTCGCGGAAGTCCTCCAGCGTCATGGACTCCAGCGGGCCCACCTGGATGACGCCCGCGTTGTTGATGAGCACGTCCACCGCGCCCCAGCGCTCGTGCACGGCGGCCACCATGGCCTCCACCTGCACCTGGTCTCTCACGTCGCACGGCACGGCCAGCACCTCGCCGCCCGCGCGCTCCAGCTCCTCGCGGGCGCGCTCCAGCGTCACCTCGTCGCGGCCGCAGATGGCCACCCGCGCGCCTTCCTTGAGGAGCTGGCGCGCCATCACCAGGCCCAGGCCTCGCGAGCCGCCGGTGATGAGCACCGTGCGTCCGGCGAACTGGAAGCGGGAGCGCAGCGCCTTGCGCAGCCCCAGGGCCGCGCCGACGCCGGCGGCGAGCAGGGTGCCAGGAGAGAAGCGGGAGTCGTCCTTGTCCTTGCGACGGTCTGCCATGAACGGGCCTCCGTGAGTCGGGGTGGATTCGCGTGCGCTCAGGGCGCGGGGGCCGCGGCCGAGGTGTCGTACCGGGTGAAGCGGTCCAGCACCTGCCGCGCGTGGTGCGCGCCGTTGCGGCCGGTGAAGTGGTGGCGCAGCCGGCCGGACTCCGCGTCGAACACCAGCCAGGCCGGCGTCTCCGTCACGCCGTAGGCCTGGGCCATGGAGCCGTCGTCCACGGCGATGGGGTGACGCAGCTCGTGCTTGCGCGCGAAGGCCTCCACCGCGTTGGTGTCTCGCAGCTCCTTCTCGGAGTGCGTGACGTCCACGCTGATGACGCGCAGGCCGCGCGGGGCGAACTCCGCGATGAAGCGCTTCAGCTCGTCGAAGTCCGCGGTGCCGTGCACCTGTTTCATGGAGAAGAAGTGGAGGAGGACGGGCAGCTCATCCAGCTCCGAGACATGGACGGGGGCGTTGACCCAACCGCCCGTCGGGTCCAGCAGTTTGATGGGGATGTCGAGCGTCGGCATGCGGGCTCCACGAGTGGCTTCAGTCAGGAGGACGCGACTCAAGCTATGCATCGCCCGGCGCCGTCCTCCCCCCACGAGCCCGCCGCGGCTGCTCGGCCGCCCGGGCGGCACGGCCTGCTCGGGCTGGACGCCCGCTTCCAAAGACGGCAGAGAGGCAGCCATGCGCATCCCCGACTTCAAGCTGGAGCGGTACTTCGCACGCTGGGAGTTCTCGGCGCCCTACCTCCTGTGCTCCTCGGACATCGAAGGGTGGCGGCAGAAGGACCTGCTGGCGCTCGCCGACGCGGACGCCCTGGCCCGCTGGGAGGGGCTGACGCTCGGCTACACCGAGGCGCCCGGCCTGCCTGCCCTGCGCGCCGAAATCGCCGCCCTGTACCCCGGCCTCTCCGCGGACGACGTGCTCACCTTCGCCGGCGCCGAGGAGGCCGTCTTCGTGCTGATGAACGTGCTGCTGGGGAAGGGGGACCACGCCATCGTCACCTGGCCGGGCTACCAGTCCCTGTACGAGGTGGCGCGCGCCACCGGCGCCGACGTCACGCTGCTGCCGCTGCGCGAGGAGGACGGCTGGGCGTTGGACCTGGACGCCCTGCGCCGCGCGCTCCGGCCCCAGACGCGCCTGCTGGTGGTGAACTTCCCGCACAACCCCACCGGCGCGCTGGCGGACCGCGCCACGTTCGACGCGCTGTGCGCGCTGGCCGAGGAGCGCGGCATCCAGCTGCTGTCCGACGAGGTGTACCGGCTGCTGGAGTACGACGCGCGCGACACGCTGCCCTCCGCCGTCGAGCACACGCCGCGCGGCATCAGCCTGGGCGTCATGTCCAAGGCCTTCGGCCTGGCGGGGCTGCGCGTGGGGTGGCTCGCCTGCCGCGACGCGGAGCTGCTGCGCCGCTGCATGGCCTTCAAGGACTACACGACCATCTGCAACAGCGCCCCCAGCGAGGTGCTCGCGCTCATCGCCCTGCGCGCGAAGGACGCCGTGCTCGCGCGCAGCCAGCGACTCCTCGCCTCGAACCTCGCGCTGCTGGATGCCTTCTTCGCGCGCCACGCGGACACCTTCCGCTGGGTGCGGCCGCGCGCCGGCAGCGTGGCCTTCCCGCGCCTGCTGCGCGACACGCCCGTGGCCCGCTTCGCCCAGGAGCTCGTCGAGCAGGAGGGAGTCCTGCTGCTGCCCGGCGACGTCTACGACTTCCCCGGCAACCACTTCCGGCTGGGCCTGGGCCGCGCCAACCTTCCCGACGCCCTGGGTCGGCTGGAGCGCTTCGTGACGCGCACCGCCAGCTGACGCTGACGCACGGAGACATGACGCGCCGCGTACCTGTTTTTGAGAGGGCGACGCGATGCGTCAGTTATTTCCCCTACTTCGAGATTTCCGTGTTCTCGACCTTTTACACCCCGAGACTCTAAAGTGTGCGCCTCCCTGCCCGGTTCCCCTCCGGGCTGGGAGTGTCCCCCCATCCCAGAGCCGGAGGCGCTCACATGAAGAAGCTGCTTGGAACGGCGGTTGCCGCGGTCACCCTGTTGGCCGGTACGGAGGCCGCCGCGACCAACTACTCCCTGTGGATCCACGGCAAGAACGGCAACACCACGCAGGGGGGCAACTACGCCGACTTCAGCTACTGGGGACCCGCGAGCACCGAGGCGGGGGTGAACAAGAAGGCGGTGAACTGGAACGGCACGCAGCGCATCGGCAGTCAGAACTACCGCGTGCGTGACGCGCTCGACTGTTTCTGCACCGGCACCAACTGGTGCTACATCGCCGTGCACAGCGCGGGGAACCTCCAGATTGGCTACGCGCTGTCGCTGTACGGCGGCTCGGCGCGCTACAAGAAGAACGCGGTGCCCAACGCCAGCGGCGTGTGCGGCAACACGGATGGCACCACGCAGGTGGGCTGGAACATCAAGTGGGTGGACGTGGCGTCCGGCGCCGCTGGCGGCAGCGAGCTGGCGGACGTGGGCGAGTGGGCGGTGAGCGACCCGCTGGTGAGCGACCTGGTCACCACCACCGCGCGCGCCATGTACAACCACAACGCCACGCGCAACCTCTGGTTCTACATGTTCGCGGGCGCCAAGGGCACGGCGTACTCGGGCATCCTCCCGGGCCAGGACGACGAGGCGGTGTCGTATCACTCCACCGGCGGCGTGTCCGGCAGCTCCGGCAGCTCGCAGTGCAACCCGGGTGACTGGTTCTGCGGCGGCACCCTCAACACCGGCACCGCCGCGTGCAGCGATGGCAAGGCGAAGTGGAGCTTCCACTCGGTGGACCTGCGCGATGACGGCGAGGCGTACAACCACTACGCCAACGGCAACTGGGGTGGCATCGTCGCCAAGGTCCGCGAGGACATGGTGACGTACGCTCGCTAGGCGCTGGAGCCCTGACGCCACATGACTCCGACCGGCACCGTCCCGCCTCCCGCCTCCCGCGCCCGCCGTGCCTGGTGGGCCGTCACACTCGTTCCCCTGGTGCTGGGCCTGCTGGGGTGGTGGAGCTGGAGCGGAGGTGCCGGCACGGAGGCGGCACCCGAGCCTCCTCCTCCCACGGAGGAGGCCGCGAGGGCCGGGGCGCCGCCAGCGGCACCGGGCCGGGGCCCCGCACAGGGCATGGCCGCGCGGGCCGCGCCTGGACCTGGACCTGGACCTGGACCTGGCGCCACCGCGCCGACGCCGGCCGTGGCGCGCACGCCCGAGGACGCGGCGCGCGAGGCCGAGCGCACGCTGTGGGAGAAGCGGCTGGAGCGGGCGAAGCGGACGCTGGAGACGTACGTGTCCGCCACGCGCTACCCGCCGCAGTCGCGCCCCAGCAGCGAGCAGGTGGACCAGATGGAGCTGCCCGAGCCGGAGCGCACGCGCCCGCTCAGCCGCGACAACGCGGACGTGCAGCTGCGGCTGAAGCAGGACCGCGTCTTCGTCGTCGGCAGCGAGGCGGTGCACTTCCTCGTCGGCTGCGAGGACGCGCAGCGCCAGGCCCGGCCCTGCCAGGTGGTGTCCGCCTCCGCGAGCGAGGCGGAGCACATGACGCGTGGGGCGGGCGCCGAAGGGGTGCCCCTGGCCTTCCTGGACGACGGCAGCGGAGGAGACCCGCTCGCGGGTGACGGCACGTACACCGGCCGCTTCCAGCCGTCCAAGCAGGGCTTCCCGATGTTCTCCGGCACGCTGCGGGTGGCGGTGCGCGTGCGCTCGGGCAAGGCGGAGGGCACCGCGTTCTTCGACATCCTCTACACGCCGTCACCTCCGGCCCAGTTCACCGGCAGGGTGCGCGAGGTGGTGGAGGGAGGCTCGCTCCAGCTGCTGCTCGGGGTCCATGTCCGGAAGGCGGGACGGTACGTGGTGGCGGGGCGCGTGGACGACGAGAGCGGCGTGCCCTTCGCGCACGTGTCCTTCAACGAGGAGCTGAGGGAGGGGACGCAGGAGGTGAAGCTCACCGTCGCCGGCAACCTCGTGCTGGACGAGTCGCCCACCTTCCCGCTCAAGCTGCGCGACGTGGAGGGCTTCCTCCTCAAGGAGTCCGGAGACCCGGACCGCGAGCTGATGACGACCCTGCGCGGGTACGTGCACACGACGAACGACTACCCCCCGACGGTCTTCTCGCCCACGGAGTGGCAGAGCGAGGAGCGCACGCGCTACGTGGAGGAGCTCACCCGGGACGTGAAGGAGGCCGAGGCCCACCTGGACGCCCTCACCGCCGACGTGACGCCTCCCTGAGCCGACGGGAGGGCGCGCGGCTCAGCCCTCGGATTTCTCCAGCAGGGACGGGTCCACCACGACGGAGCTGTCCTGCGCGGGCTCGACCTCCAGCGTCTCCGCCACCACGTCCACGCCCTGGGACGCGAGCGCCGCGGAGACGGGCACGCCGGCGGCGGCGGGGTTGGCGGCGAGCGGGCCGAGCACGCCGGCCAGGGCCGCGTCACCCATGGACGGCTCCTCGGGAAGCAGGGAGCCCAGGTCGCTCGTGTCCGCGAGGAACGCGTCCGCTCCGGCGGGGCTCACCGCGGGGTCCAGCAGCTCCTGCGCGGCGCGGCGCTCGGCGAGCCGGGCCGCGTACGCGTCTTCCATCGACACGTCGTCGATGCCGCCCACGCCCTCCGGCGTCTCCATCGAGGGCGCGCGCGTGTTGCCCGCGAGCGGCGCCTCCTCGAAGACGTCCTCGAGTCCCAGCTCCAGCGCGGCGTCCCCGGGGCCCGAGGTGCCGGGCGGGTCCAGCATGAAGAGCAGGTCCTCCGGCTCCACCACGCTGGGGGTGGAGGTGTCCAGGTTCTGCAGCTCCCACTCCGCCGCCTCGGGCGAGAGCAGGTCATTCATGTCGCGTCCACCCGAGCCGCGCTCCGCTCCGAGCGGCGCCACGCCACCTCCCGCCTCGCGGGGCGCGCCGAGCGACGACGGAAGCTGCGAGCCCAGCAGCTGCGCGTAGCGCGGCGTCGCGGACTCGAAGGAGCTCTCGAACGAGCTCTCACCGGAGAAGACGCGCAGCTGGGCGGGCGTGGGCGTGCCCGCCGCGCCCGGCGTCCCCGACAGGCCCGGTGCGGAGGCGGCGCCCGTCAGGTGGGGCGCGTGCGCCTCGAGCGACGTGCCCAGGTCATCCACGTCCGCCTGGAAGTCGCTCTCGTCGGAGAAGCCACGCCGCACCGGGGCCACGGGCTCCAGCGGCTCGCCCGGGGTGAGCGGCGTCACGGGCTCCACGTCCACGTTCATCCGGGCGCGGGCGATGGAGCTGGAGATGCCAGAGAGCACACGGCGGATGGAGGACATCGCGCACCTCGTGCGGCACGCAGTCCAGGCCGCATCGGAATTGTCGTCCGGTCCGCGGGAAAGTTGCCAGGAGCCCCCGCGCCGGCGCCGTTTTTCACGCGGGCCTGACGCGTCAGCGAGCAGGCCGCTCATTCCGTCGATGCTCGGAATATCGAAGTCCACGGCCTGGACTTCTCGCCGCCCGGGAGCCTGGATGGGTTTGTGGTTTCAGCTCATACGGAGTGTGGGGGGCACTCCACGCCCGGGCGGCTGAGTGGTTGCTGGAGGGCGGTCCCAGCGTCGTCCACTGGACGGGTGCGGCGGTGATGTCGGGGTCTCATGGCACTCACTCCCCTGGACCCCCCCTCTCAGGAGTATTCCATGGTGAGTGCCCACCGGGGGGCGGGCGCTGGCCTCACGCTTGCTGGGGAGAGGCCCGAGGAGGCAGTCATGAGAATGGACAGCGCGGGACAGAGCCACATCGGTCGGCGGCCGCACAACGAGGACGCATACTGCGTCCTGCCGGAACTGGGCCTGTTCGTGGTGGCGGACGGGCTCGGCGGGCAAGAGGGTGGCGAAGTCGCCAGCCGGTGTGTCGTGGATACCTTCGCGGGCTTCGGGCTGCGGCTCGGGCAGGACCGTGACTCGACGTGGCCCACGGTGCCGGACCCGGCGCGCAGCAGGGAAGAGAACCTGCTCTCCGCGTGCTCGGCGCTGGCGCAGCGCAACCTGCAGGCGCAGCGCGTGGGCCGGCTGCGGGAGATGGCCTCCACGGTGGTGGCACTGGCGGTGGGCGAGCACGGCGCGGCCGTGGCCCACGTGGGTGACAGCCGGCTGTACCGGCTGCGCGCGGGCACGCTGGAGTCGCTGACGCGGGACCACTCGCTCATCGAGGAGCTGCGCGACGCCGGCATGGAGCCGCCGGGTGGGGCGGGCAACTTCCGCCACCTCATCACCCGGGCCCTGGGCACGGACAACGCGGAGCCCACGGTGCAGCGGCTGCGCACGGAGCCCGGCGACGTGTTCCTGCTGTGCTCGGACGGGCTCTATGAGCCGCTGGGCGTGGAGGGGCTGCTGCGGCGCCTGACGCTGTCCTCCGCGCGCGAGGCGTGCGACGCGCTCGTCGCCGACGCGTACGAGGCCGGCGGCAAGGACAACATCACCGCGGTGGTGCTGCGCGTCGCCGACGCGTGAGGCGCACGGCGGCGGGCGCTAGAAGCCCACGCCGAGTGAGAGGCTGGCGGAAGGCAGCCACGTGTCCCCGGGCTTCACCAGGTCCGGGGCATGTGGCAGCCAGGCCATGCCCACGTTGAAGTCGCCCACCAGCTCGAAGCCGGAGGCCAGCGGCCGCAGGAAGCGCAGCCCCAGGCCCAGCTCCGGCCCCGCCGTGGACACGCGGCGCGCGTCCGTGCCGCCCAGCTGCAGGCCCAGGTCGTCCTCGCCCACCTGCGCCTCGGCGAGGCCCGCGGCCACGAAGGGCTGCAGGGTGCCCCAGCCCTCCACGTCGAAGGACAGCAGCCGCAGCTTCGTCCGGAAGTGCGCCACCTCCGGCTCCGGGTCGCCATGGAGGAATCCACTGCCCGTGCCACAGCCTTCCACGGAGAGGAAGGACACCGGAGACAGCTCAAGGCACAGCTCCGGCCGGCCGTTGTCGTTGGCCGTGGAGCCGCCGACGCGCAGGTTGCCGAAGTTGCGCGACGTGAAGGCCGGGTCCGCCTTCGCCCGGGCCTCGCCGACCTTCTCCTGGGCCCGGAGCACACTGGGAGCGAGGACGAGCAGGGCCAGGGCCGGCAGGAGCGTGGACGGGGGCATGGGAGGACGAAGACACGCGGCGGGGCCATCCCGTCAAGGCGGCCGCGCGGGCAGTGTCGACGGTCCGGCGCATGGCCCCACTCGAGCCGGGCCACCGTTCACATCGTGCGCGGGGGGACGACCTCACACATTCCACCTGGCGGCCGGGTCATCGACGCCACCGCTTCCCTGAAGTTGGAGATCGGTACTCCCCATTCAACAGGGCAGGCCCGTCAGGGTAGTGTACGGGTCTCCCCCGGGTTCCCCGACCCGCCATTCCCCCTGGCTTCGCCGCGAATGATGCACAGCCTTGCCGCACGTCTCTCCGCGGCCATCACCCTCGTCGTCCTGGGACTCACCCTCGTGGGCGTCACGCTCACGGGTCTCTCCCTGGGCTCCTGGTCGGATGAGTCCCTGAGCCACCTCCTCGAGCGGGATGAAGCCGCGTGGACCCGCCGCCTGGCGCAGGAGGACCGCCTGCTGGTGTCCCTCTCCCGCGCCGCCGTGCCCGGTCCGGTCGGCGACTCCCTCCAGGCCGCCGTCGACGCGCAGCGCGAGCTGCTCGGCGTGGACCTGCTCCTCTACGCCAGCCTGGAAGGGGGCGTGCGCGCGGTCAGCCCCGCGGCCCCCGTGGCCGGGCTGGACGCGCTGCTGCGGGGCTCGGCTCCTGGCGTGCTCGCCTTGGGAGATGTGCCCTACCGGGCCGTGTCGCGGCGCCTGGAGGTGGACGGGCGCGCCGTGGGCCACCTGGTGGTGGGCAACCGGCTGGGCCCGGTGCTGCTGGAGCTGCTGGCGCAGGAGCGCGGACTGCAGGGCCTGCTCGCCGTGGGAGCGCAGCCCGTGGCGCAGGCGCTGGACGCCGTGACGCCCGAGGCGCTGCAAGTCGCGGCGGACCGGGCGGACTCGGAGGGCGTGGTGACGGTGCAGGGCACGAAGCTCATGCTGCGCCGGCCGGAAGTGGCTCCGGGCTTGAGCCTGGTGCTGGTGCGAGACGTCCGGGCGGAGTCCGCGCGCTTCCGCTCCTCGCTGTGGCTCATCGTCGCGCTGGGCCTCCTGCTCGCGCTGGGCACGGGGGGCGCGGCCTTCCTGCTCGCGCGGTGGCTGCTGGCTCCGCTGCGCCAGCTCACCGCCACCACGGCCCGCATGGTGGCCGAGGGCGACTTTCGCGGCACGCTGGAGGTACGCTCGCAGGACGAGGTGGGCCAGCTCGCCGCGTCCTTCGTGGCGCTGATGTCGCGGCTGCGCGAGCTGCTGCTGGCGCTGCGCAACTCGGCCGAGCACCTCGAGTCCGCCTCCACGCAGCTCACCGACTCCGCGTCGGTGCAGAACGAGGCGGTGTCGCAGCAGGCGATTGCGCTGCACGAGACGCAGCTGGCGGCGCAGCAGCTCCAGGAGGCGTCACGGGCGGCGGCGAAGCGGGTGGAGGCCATCCAGCGCGAGGCGGAGAAGGCCAGCGGGTTCGGCGCGGCGGGCGAGGCCGCGGTGTCCGGCAGCGTGGGCGGGCTCACGCACATCCGCTCGCACGTGGAGACGATTGGCCGCACCATCGCCGAGCTGCACCAGCGCACGCGGCAGGTGGGCGACATCACCCGCACGGTGAAGGACCTGGCGGACCAGTCCAACGTGCTGGCCCTCAATGCCTCCATCGAGGCGGCGCGCAGCGGCGACGCGGGCCGCTCCTTCGCGGTGGTGGCGAGGCAGATGCGCTCGCTGGCGGACCAGTCCGCGGGCGCCACCACGCGGGTGCAGTCCATCCTCGGCGACATCGGCCGGGCCATCTCCGACGCCGTGCGCACCAGCGAGGGCGGTGCGCGCGAGGTGGAGGGGGGACTGGAGCAGGTGCGCGCGGCGGGAGAGAGCCTCCGCTCGCTGGCCGGCATCATCCAGAACAACGGTCAGACGGTGCGCAGCATCGCCGAGGCCGTCAGCCAGCAGGACGCCGGCATCGCGGAGCTGTTCATGGCCCTCAGCTCCATGGCCGACCTGGCGGACCAGATTGTCGACCGCATGGCCGCCACGGACCAGTCCGCCATCCAGCTCTCCGCCGCGTCCCAGGAGCTGAGCGCCATCATCAGCCAGTACCAGGTCTGAGCGCCCCGTCCGGGCGCTCGCTACCGGGCCCGAGCGCTCCGGGGTGGCACCTCGGCGCTGCCCGAGCGCGCATTGCCGCCGCCCGCGCACACCCAGCCGGAGGCGGCGGGCTCGGTGGGCACGGCCAGGTCGAACGCGCGGATGCTCAGCCGCTGCGTCCAGTCGTTGTCCGCGCTCCAGCTCGTCCACGCGCCCAGCACCACGCGGCCCCCGTGCAGCGCGGGCGGGGTGATGTAGGGCGCATCGCCGGGCAGCGCGCAGGCGGACAGCTCGCGCCCGTCCAGGTCCAGCTCGCGCAGGTACGAGCCGTAGTGCGAGTCGTCCCCGGTGCAGCCGTACAGCTCGCACTCCGCATCCACCGGGCGGTCCACCAGCAGCAGCGAGTCGCGCCGGGTGAGCAGCGGTGACATGGGCCAGGCGCCCACCGCGCGGTGCCAGCGCACGGAGCCGTCCACCGGGTCCAGCCCGTAGAGGAACGTGTCACCGGGATGGCGCTGCGTCGGACAGCCCTTCCCTTCGCACGGCAGGTCGGGAAGGACGAGCACGCGCCCCTCCTGGAAGGCCGCGCGGCCGAAGAGGGAGGTGGAGCGCCCCAGCGCGTACGGAGGAGGGGACGGCGTCGCCGTGGCCAGCGTGGCGAGCGGCGTGCCCCGAGACGCGTCCAGCAGCTCGGAGCGGTTCAGCAGCAGCGTCCCGCCATCCACCGCCGTGGGCCGCAGCACCCCGGCGCGGCGCGTGCTCCAGCGGAGCGCGCCGTCCGCCGAGTACGAGAAGAGCGTCGTCTCCGGGAGGGCCTCGTCGACGGAGCCGCCGTAGACGTTGCCCGCCGCGTCCACCACCAGGGGCGACTGCAGGGCCGGCGTCAGCGCCTTCCACGCCACCGCGCCCGTGTCCGCGTGCACGGCCACCAGCAGGTTCTTCCCGTCCGCGTCCGCGAGGGTGTGGCGCACCACCGCCAGCACATACGGCGGACTGAGCACGACGGAGTCGACGCGCAGCGAGTAGCGCTCCAGCGCGTCACCGGTGCGCAGCTCGCCGAGCGGGACGCTCCACAGCTGCCGGCCATCCGCGCGGGCGTGGGCGGACAGGGTGGCGTACCCCGCCGTCAGGTAGACGCGCTCGGCGTCCACCGCGTGCGTGGCCCGCTGGCCGGGCGGTGGCTGCGCGATGCGGTAGCGGATGGCGCCGTCGCGCGTGGCGGACACGAGCTGGCAGTCGAGCTGGCCCGGGTCCTCGTCCGACCAGTACGCGCTCTCACACTCCGTCCAGTACGTGTGGCCATCCGCGTCCATCGTCCCGCGGAAGTCCATGGTGACGTCCCACGCGGCCTCGTAGCTCCACGCCAGGCGCGCCGTGCCGTCCGGGCCCGAGCAGGTTCCGAGAGGGCCGGGCTCCTCGAGAGAGGGCTGCGGCTGCACGGGTTCATCGGATGAAGGAGCGTCCTCCGCGGGCAGCTCGGGGGCGGTGACGGCTGGCGCCTCCGCGTCCGTCGCGAGTGCTTCGCCACCGTCCTCCACCGCGCAGCCCCACAGCCCCACGCCCAGCACCACCGCCCACAGCTGCCTCACGCCCGCCTCCTGACCGCGAACCCCGCTGCCATTCGGGGATGGCGGACACTGTGAACGGGGGGCCTGGGGCGCAACCTGCCCGGCCGCGAGTGGCGGCCCGGCAGCCAGTCAGGCGGAATGGGAGTGAAGTCTCAGCCCAGCTCGCCGCCGTCGATGGCGTAGGCCGCGCCGGTGATGCCGCCGGCCGCCTCCGAGGCGAGGAAGAGGCAGAGCGCGGCGACCTCCTCGGGCTGGATGATGCGGCCCATGGCGTTCATGGACGCCAGCGCCTCGCGCGCCTGCTCCTCCGTGCGGCCCGTCGTCTTGGTGATGGCGCCGGTCGCCGAGGTGAACATGTCCGTCTCCACCCAGCCCGGGTTCACCACGTTCACCGTCACGTGCTTCTTCGCGTACTCCGCCGCCAGCGCGCGCGTCAGCCCCAGCAGCGCGTGCTTGGACGCGCAGTACGCCGACGTGTACTTCATGCCGCGCACCGAGGCCATGGAGCCGATGTTGATGACGCGGCCGCCACCGGCCTGGGCCATGGCGGGCATCAGCTCGCGGCAGAGGATGAAGGGCGCCGTGACGTTGACGGCCATCACCCGCGCCAGGTCCTCCGTGCGCGTCTTCGTCAGCGGCGCGGACACGGTGATGCCCGCGTTGTTCACCAGCACGCGGGGCGCGCCCTCCGCGAGGATGCTCTTGCTGACCGCGAGCAGGGCCGCCTCGTCCGCCACGTCCACCGCGTGCGGGCGGATGCGGTCGCCACCCTCGCTGCGCAGCGACGTCAGCGCATCCGCGTTGCGGGCCAGCGCCCACACGCCGTAGCCCTCACGGGCGAAAGCCAGCGCCAGGGCACGGCCGATACCCCGGCTCGCGCCAGTCACCACCACCGTCTTCTGGGTCGTCGTCATGGCCCGGCAGCCTAGCGCCGGGCTTCGGCGTCGGCATCAAGGCTCGCTCACGCCGTGCCGGTGGTGGACGTGGGCGTGGGGACCAGCGAGGCGGGCTGTTTCGCAGAGCGAACGCGCTCGCCGATTCGCTCCAGTCCCAGTCCGCGCCGGGCGAGGCCGTGGACCTCGGCGTAGTCGTCGAAGGCCGTGCCCAGCCACCGGTCCAGGATGGGAGTGAACAGGCCATAGTGGCCCTGGTAGCGCGCGTGGTGCAGGGCGTGGAACGTGGGCGTGAAGAAGAGGCGCCCGGCGGGGGAGGCGACGAAGCGCTCGGGCAGCCACTCCGTGTTGCCGTGCCCGAAGACGTTGAGCGCGTAGTTGGTGAGGATGTACGCCATGATGCCCACCTGCGTGACGGGCATCACCTGCATGGCCAGGATGACCAGGCCGAACCCGCCGCCCATCAGCACCAGCCGCTCCACCATGGAGAAGGACAGCGACGTGAGCGGGTCCGTCACCTGCGCCACGTGGTGCTGCGCGTGGAAGCGGTAGAGCGCGCGCGTGTGCAGCAGCCGGTGCGACACGTAGAACCACACCTCGAAGCCCACGAACATCCACGCGAAGGTGAGCAGCGACGCGCCCAGGCTGAAGGGCGCAATCTGGCGCTCGAAGGCGGCGCGGAACGCGGTGATGAGCAGCGCGTCGCACAGCACCACGCCCACGGCCGCGCGGGCCTCGCTGCGAAGCTGCCCCGGTGCCAGCGAGCGCCGGTAGACGCGAAAGCGCTCCGCCAGGCGGGTGCGCCCCAGCGCCCAGCCCACCGTCACGGGCACCGCCTTCACCAGCCCCGACACGACGAAGAAGACCGGCAGCATCTTCAGGTACAGAGAGTCCATGGCTGCCCGATGCTAACCCCCGTGCTGGCAGGGAGTTGAGCGGGGCTCTTCGACGGACCTGCTGGCGGCCATCAGCCGCACGCACGGTGCACGGTGTCAGCCAGGGCCCCGGTGTGGCCAGGGCCCACACCCTCCCCCGGACTCAGGCAGGGGAGGGTAGGGTGTTGCCGGGAGTCCCGGTCAGGTGTTGCCGCCCTCGGTGCCGCCCTCGGGCTTCTGCTCGGCGGCGGCTTCGGCGGGAGCCTCGGCCTCGGAGGCGCCTTCACCCTCGGAGGCGCCCTCACCCTCACCACCCTCGTCGCCCTCGGGCTCGTCGGACAGGTCGGGCGCGGTGCCGGCGGCCTCGGCGGCCTGCTGGGCCTTGAGGTCGTCCTCGTTCATGAAGCCGACGGGGTTGTCCTTGCGGTTGAAGAAGCGCACGGCCTTCTTCGACAGCGCGTACATCTGCTCCGCGGCCGCGGCGGGCACCAGCGAGTGCTCGATTTGAGCGGGCTCCGGGCGCTCCACCACGCCCAGCTCACCCTCCTCGAGCTGCTTCGCCTGCGCGGGGCTCAGCTCCAGCCGCCGCAGCTTGCCCTTGCGGGTCATGAAGTAGAACGTCGTCTCGCCCGGCTCGACGGGAATCTGCGACCCGAGCACCAGCTCGCGCAGCGCCCGGTCCAGCTCCACCTGCTTCTTGGACTCCGCGCGCTGGTAGGCCTTGGAGCCCGGCATCGGCGGCAGCTTGGGGATGGCCTTCTCCGCCACGGGCGCCGGGCGTCCCTGCGGGGGCCCTCCGCCGTAGCGCGGCGCACCGCCTCCGCCCGCTGGCCGGCCACCGCCGCCAGGACCGAAGCGTCCGCCACCACCACCCGGGCCGGAGCGACCGCCTCCGCCCGGAGGTGGCCGGCCACCGCCTTCTCGACGGCCACCCCCCTCGCGGGGGGGCGGGCCACCATGTGTCCGGTTCTCGTCACGCGGGGGGGCGGAACGGTTTCCGCCTGGACGACCGCCCTCCGGGGGAGCGGGCCGCCGGGCTTCCGCCTGGCTGGGCTTCGACTCCACCTTCTTGGTCTGTTCCTCGGTGACGAGGCCCGCCTTCAACAACTTGTCGCGCAGGTTCTGCATGAGTTGGGCGTTCTATCCCTTGCACGGCCGCACGCAAGCCACTGCTTGCCGCTCCTGTATGCCCCACGTAACTTGCCGACCCTGTCGTACCCCTCTGGAGGAGTCGTGAGCCGTCTGAAGAAGTCCGCCTTCACCCTCGCCCTGGCGCTGGCCGCCGTGGGCTGTTCCGACCCGGTCGACAAGGCGGCCAAGGCGCGCATCTTCTCGCCGGAGGACCCGCCCAAGGCCGTGGCGTCCGCCAAGGAGAAGCTGCCCCCCGAGGACGTCGCGAGCAACCCGCGGGTGGCCCGCCGCATCCTGGGCATGGACGCCGCCGAGGTGACCGAGCGGCTGGGGCCCCACCGCTTCCAGTCCACCCTGGGCTACGAGTGGTCCGCCGCCGAGTCCAACCCGGTGAAGCTCACCGAGACGCGCACCTTCCGCGCCGGCCCCGGTGGCGTCGCCGGTGACTTCCACGGCGTGCTGGAGAACTCGAGGGACCAGGGCCTGGAGGTCATGCGCGTGGGCGGCCAGGTGTTCGCCCGCAACCGCTACGGCCCGTTCCGCCAGCGCCTCCGCGACCGCGGCATGGCCGAGCGCACCCGCACGGAGCTCACGGGCGCCATCCGGGACTTCGACAACCTCTTCCAGGGGCGCCTCAAGCTCACCCCCAACGGCACCGTCACGTACGAGGGCCGCACCGCGTGGCGCTACGACGTGACGCTCGCCCCCGCCTCGGAGGGTGAGGCGTCCCGTCCGCTGCCCGCGATGATTGCCGCGAAGAGCGGCGCCGACGAGACGACCCGCCGCCGCGCCAACTTCTTCGCCCACCGCGTGCCGCGCTCGCTGGACGGCGAGGTGCTGGTGGACGCCGCCACCTCCGTGGTCCTCAAGGCCCGGCTGGACGGACGCATCGGCGTGCCCGCGGAGAAGACGCCGGAGGCCGCCGAGCTGCGCATGACGCTGGAGTCCGCCCTCACCGAGCTGGGCAATGACCCCAAGCTCCAGCCGCCCCAGGACTTCCTGCCGGACGCCGACAAGCCCCAGGGCATCGCCGACGCGCTGGACGCCTTCGGCATCGAGCGCAAGAAGCCCGAGGGCGCCGAGAAGGACAAGCCCGCCCAGGACGCCCCGCCCGAGCCCGAGGACGAAGAGGGCACCTGATTCGAGGACCCGACACGGCGGCCACGGGTGCGTCGCGCCCCTGGCCCTCGCGTCATGTGTGCGGCAGGCCCGCCCGGCGCGGGGCCCTGCACAGTCGTGAAGGAGGTTGCTCGCCTGCCCTGACGGGCGCGCCCGGACACGGGTGGCGGGCCCCCCTTCGAGCCTCGCAAGCGCCCGACTTCATTGGGCCCGGGGCGTGGCGTGTCCCTTGCTCAACGGTGGGGCCATGCGCCGTCCCGCCTTCCTCCTCAGCTGTCTGGCTGGCCTCTTCGCCCCCGTGGTGCGGGCGGAGCCGCCCCTGCGCAACCTGGGCGTCACCGTGGCGCCGGTGGGGGCGTACGTGATGACGGACACGGACGGGGCCCGGGAGTCGGGCTACAGCGCGGGGGTGGCCTGGGGCTACCGGCGGGGCTTCTCGGTGATGGAGGTGGGCGGCCACGTGGCCTCCAGCCGCCGGCGCACCGAGGCCACGCCCATGTCCATCCGCATCACCCCGTCCGGCCCCCTGCGCGTGCGGCCCTATCTGGGCGTGGGCGCCAGCCTGCTGATGGCCCACGACAAGGAGGACGTCGCCGCGTCTCGCGCCCTGCAGGTGGGGGCGGAGCTGTGCGGCGGGGTGGGGGTGGAGCTGGGAGGGCAGCTCTTCCTGTCCGCCGAGGCCCGGTACCAGAACTTCTCCGCCGGGGGAGACCCGTTCTCCGGTGAACGGCAGGCTCTGACTTCAGGGTACCTGGGGCTCGGTTTCCGCCTGTAGCGGGAGGGTCCTGGCGCTACATCCCGGCAGCGACCTGTTGGAAGAAAATTTGCGCTCACTCTTGCGTCCTCTACAATCCTCGACGGTTGCGGCTCGGACGCGTCCGACATGTACGGGCGTTCAGCGGGCGGCACAGCAAGGGAGCGGCGATGGAGCGCAAGGTCGGAAGTAGCACGGTGACGGCCAAGGAGGTCAAGGCGGCGTTGGAGAAGACGCGCACGCTGGCGGCCGAGGAGGAGAAGGTTCTGCGCATGCGGCACGGTGCCGGCGCTTCCAGCACCCGTGCTCCCCTTCCCCGCGCGGCGGGTGACAACGAGGAGCTTGGCGACGAGCTGCTCGTCATTGAGATGCAGCTGCTGAAGGCGATGCGGGCTCGCGCCGGTGGCAAGCCGGTGGCCAGCGGCAACAACAAGCAGGTGATGACGCCCGCGGCTCCGGCGCCCACCACCAAGGCCCCGGCGGCGAACGCGACGAAGGACAAGATCGTCAGGGCCCTGCGCAAGAAGAAGTAGTCCCGTTGCGCGGGACCCCTACCGGTTGAGGATGGCCACGAGGCGCTCCCCGGCCTCGGGCAATGCCAGCGGCGTGCCCGAGACCTCTGTGGCCAGTCCTTCCGCGTCGTCCGTTCCTCCGCGTGCGAACAGCCCCTTCAGCCAGGCGGCGGCCGCGGGGTTCCTCCAGTAGTCCTCGTTGAAGCGCTCGGTGAGGTGGGCGGTGAGCCGCGTCTCGAGCGCCCAGGCGCGCAGGTAGTGGGCCACGTAGAGCTGCGGGTCCACGTCCTGGAGGAAGAAGCCCGGGTGTGGCTCGACGAAGAGCGCGTGGCGCTGGCCGTCCGCGTACTCCTCCGCGCGCTCGGTGGACGGGCCGCGCGTGGTGAGGGACAGCTCGTAGGACAGCTTCGCGCAGTGGCGGCGGAGCACCGTGAGGGCCTGGAAGGCGGACAGCCGCACCGCGTCCCACGCGGGCAGGGTGGCCAGCTCCAGGTAGCGCTTGAGCCAGCCGGGAGCCAGGAGCAGCCGCTCGAAGACGGCCGCGTAGGCCTCCGTCACCGAGGCATCTCCGAGCCGGCGCAGCTCCATGGGCAGCGTGTCCGAGACATGGGCGCGGTGCTGCGCGTGGCCCATCTCGTGGAGGAGGCTGCCCAGCGCGTCCAGTCCGCCGCGCGGCTGGAGGACGAGGCGCACCTCGCCCGGCACGCGCACGGAGGCGACGAAGGGGCGGGAGGCCTTGCCGGGGCGGTCCTCGTCGTCGATGCGGATGCGGCCGTCGGCGTGGGGGGTGAGGCCCCACTCGCCCAGCCAGCGCACCACGGCGGGGAAGGCGTCCTCACGGCGGAAGAAGGCATCCATCCACGGGGCCTGGAGCGCGGCCTGGAGGTCGTGCCGGCGCGCCTCGCCGAAGGGCAGCGGGCGCAGCAGCGGGTCCACCTTCTTGAGGACGTAGGCGAGCACGTCGCGGTAGGCGTCCTCGGTGCGGCGCAGCGTCTCGGTGGCGGCCTCCGCGAGCTTGCCGAAGGCGATGCCGGTGACGTCCTCGCGCAGGGTGGGGTAGTCCTTCGCGCCCAGCCGCTCGGCGGTGTGGAGTGCGGCCTCGCGCCGGTCTCCGTAGGGGCCGCGGTTCTCCCAGAGGAAGTTGCCGACGGCGCGCTCGAGGAGGGCGCGGCGGCCCCGGGCGGGCTCGCGCGGAATCTGGGCCTGGGCCTCGGAGAAGGAGAGCGTCTGGTCGTCCACGGGCAGGCGCGCCTGGGCCTCCAGCGTGGCGACGACCTCGACGGGCCGGGCGGCGAGGGCTTCCTCCACGTGGGAGGCGACCAGCTCGCGGACGAGCTGGATGCGGCGGACGGCCTGGGGGTCGTCCTTGGTGCGCGCCTTGGCGAGGGCCTCGTTGGTGGCGGCGAAGGTGTCGGGAGCGGACAGCTCGGGGAAGGTGGCGAAGAGGCTGGAGACGGGGAGTTCCGTCGCGAGGCCCGCGCCGTGCCGGTAGTGGAGCGTGGCCAGGTCGGCGAGGAAATCGTCCAGCCGCGTACGGACGGAGTGCAGGGGACGGTCCATGGGGGCGCGGAAGGTAACAGGAAGCGGGCGGCGCGGCAGGCCGATGCGGGCGTAGAGTGCCGCCGCATGACATCTGGGCGTGGCACTGGAATGAACGTTCCTTCCGGCTCATGGCCGCGGGGCGGGGCGGAGGGGCGTGTCCGGGTGGAGGGCCGCGTCGGTGGTGGAATGAACGTTCCTTCCGGCTCGGGGTGGGGCGGAGGCGCATCGTGAAGCGGCGGACATTCCGCGCGGAGGGAGCCCTGGTGGGCCAGTCCGTGGCGAGCGCGGTGGCGTCCGAGCTGGGCGTTCCGGAAACGGAGGCGCGCAAGCTGGTGGACGTGGGCGCGGTGTACGTGGGCGGGAGGCGGAGCCGGGATGCGGCTGTGCGGCTGACGGCGGGGCAGGTGGTGATGGTGGTGCTGGAGGAGGGCGGCACGAGCCCGCTGGCGGAGGCCCCTCCGGCGCCAGTACTTCGCGTGCTGTACGAGGACGCGGAGGTCATCGCCGTGGACAAGCCGGCGGGGGTGACGGCGCAGCCCACGGAGGGGCGCGTGGGCGGGAGCCTCGTGGACCTGGTGGGCGCGCACCTGGGCCGCGAGGCGGGACTGGTGCACCGGCTGGACCGGGAGACCTCCGGCGTGACGGTCTTCGGCAAGACGGCGGACGCCACGTCGGCGCTGGCGGCGGAGTTCCGCGAGGGCCGGGCGCGCAAGCGGTACCTGGCGGCCACGGGCCCGGGGCTGCCGCCGTCGGGGTCGGTGGACCTGCCGCTGTCGAAGGACCCGTCACGCCCCGGGCGCTGGCGGGCAACGCGCGCGGCCAACGGCGTGCCCGCGCTGACGGACTTCCGCACGCTGTACGCAGGGGACGCATTCTGCGTGGTGGAGCTGCTGCCGCACACGGGGCGCACGCACCAGCTTCGCGCGCACCTGACGGCGCTCGGAGCGCCGATTCTCGGGGACTCGCGCTATGGCGGCGCGCCGAAGGCAGGAGGCGTGGAGGCCGCGCGGTGCCTGCTGCATGCGCAGGCGCTGGAGCTGGGGCATCCGCGCACGGGCAGGGTGTTGCGAGTGGAGGCGCCCGTTCCCGAAGACCTGCTGCGGTTCTTCACGGCGGCGGGCATCACGCCACCCCAGGGCCCCATCCCTGTGCCGGCGGACCGGACTGACAGGCCCGTCGGCGAGGACTGACGCGGCGCCGTCAGCAGCCCGCATGGAGTCGGGAGCCGCCTCGTCACGTCGAGTGGAGCCCGCACCCACGAGGCGTCACGCGGCGCAGGTGAAGTCCCGTCCCTCCACCCAGCCTCGCGAAGCGAGGTCCACGCGAATCTCTTCTCGCGCCCAGCGCACGCCCACGCAGACCAGCAGGTGTCCCCGTCCTGGTGGGCCCAGCTCTTCGGGAGACACCACGGGAATGCCCTGCAGGCGCGTGCCCACCTTGCGTGGGTGGACGTCCACGAAGCGCTCCACTTCCGCGCCCTCCTCGCGCAGGAAGCGGGTCAGCGTCTTGCCGCTCGGGCCGGAGCCCCACACGGTGCAGGGCCGTCCGTCCGCGAGGGGCCCACGGCCACGCACCAGGTAGCGGGCCTTCGTCCACGTGAAGCGCCGGACGGCGTAGCGCGGGTCCGTCCAGGTGAGCCGCTGGGAGCTGTCGCGCCAGCGCAGCAGCACCTCCGGGAGGTTCCTCATGCCCTGGCCCCGGTCCATCAGCTCCAGCCAGAGCGCGTAGTCCTCGGGAAAGTATCCGTGCCGCCAGCCGCCCGCGGCGACCACCGCGTCCCTGCGCAGGCAGACCGAGGGGTGGCACACCGGGCTCTCGATGAAGCGCTCGCGATAGAGGCGCTCGGCCGAGGTGAGCCCGTTGAGCCACGCCGCGTAGGCCTGGAGGGAGGGGCTGACGGGCTGGTCCTCGCGGAAGAGCTCCACGCCCGTGCCCACGCCGGCCAGGTCCGGCTCGGCGTCCAGCGCGGCCACGCTCGCCTCCAGCCGGCGGGGCAGGGCCTCGTCGTCCGCGTCCATGCGAGCCACGTAGGGAGAGGTGGCCCTCTCCAGCGCCAGGTTGAGCGCGGCCACCAGCCCCCGGCCTCCGCCGTCAAGGACTTCCACCCGGGCATCCCTGGCCGCCAGTCCCTCGAGCACGGCGCGCGTACCGTCCGTGGAGCCGTCATCCACGGCCAGCACGCGTAGCTCCCGGAGCGTGCCCTCCAGCAGGCTCTCCACGGCGCGCGCCACGGTGCCGGCTGCATTTCTTGCGGGGAGCAGGACGGTGACAACCGGGACGGGCATCGTTGTGTAGACTGCATCACCCATGGGTGGCGTGAGAAACGGCAAGAGCGCCGGCGCTCCGGAGCCCCCGGCCGCCCGACAGGACGCGCCGCGGACCGGTGTGCCCGACGTCGGGCCGGAGGAGGATGCGCAGGATGCGGTGGGCCGGCACCTCCGGTCCGCCATGCGCTTGTTGCGTGAAGGCTCCGCTGCACGCGCGTTCGGCGAGCTGGCCCGGGCCACCCGTACGCAACCCCTGACACCGCGCCTGGCCGCCGCGCTCGTGCGCTACGCGCTGCTCGCGGGGACCGAAGCCGCTGCCATCACCCTCCTCGACGCAGCGACGAGCCCGACGGGTGAAGTGCGCCGAGCGGTGCGACGTCAGCTCGCGAGGGTGCTGCGACGGGTGGGGCAGGTTCCCCGCGCCATCGCCGCGCTGGAGGCGGTGTTGGTCGAGTTCCCCGAGGACCGCCGGGCCCAGCGGGGGATTCAGCTCCTCCGGCGGAGGCTGGAGGGGCCCGAAGGGAAGGCGCCTGGCGACGCGCGAGGTGCCACGGAAGCGGCGGCCAGGAATGGAGAGCCTTCCGGCGGCGCGAGCGCCGTGCTGGCGAAGCTTCCGACCCGGAAGGCGGGAGTCCAGGCCGCCGCGGTCTGGGATGAGGACTCCGACTATCGCGAGGAGACGTTGGTGGAGTCCGGCGCGGGTGTGCCGGCGGAGCCCAGCTCGCCCGAGCCGCGCGAGAAGACCGCGGTGGCGTTCCCGGCAGAGGCAGCCGAGCCGCGTGAGAAGACGGCGGTGGCGTTCCCGGCAGAGGCAGCCGAGCCGCGCGAGAAGACGGCGGTGGCGTTTCCTTCCCTGCCGCCCGCGCAGGACGTGCCCTGGGGTGAGCCAGGAGGGAAGCAGCGGCCGCAGGCGGCATCAGAAGCCGCACCTTCCGAAGCACGGCCGACAGTCGTGGAGATGCCCGCGGTGGGCGCGGCATCGAGCTCGCCACCGCCGGAGGCCCGCCCGACGGTGGTGGAGATGCCTGCGGTGGGCGTGGCCTCGAGCACTCCCCGTCCCGAGCCGGCCAAGACCGCAGTGGGGATGCCCGCGGTGGGCGTGGTCTCGACCTCGCCCAGGTCCGAACCGGCCAGGACCGAGGTGGAGCTGCCTGCCGTGGGCGCGGCTTCGGGTCCAGTCTCGCCCCAGCCGCGCTCCGGCCCTGGGGTGAAGCAGGAGAACCTGTCAGTGCCCTGGCCCGAGCTGAGCACGGAGGGGGCTTTGCCGCCTCTCGCTCCGGCGCCCCGAGGCACCCAGGTGCGGCCTCCGCGCGAAGGCGCCTGGGACGCTGACGAGGACACGGGCGAGGTCACCTCCGAAGCCCAGCCACCCCTCCTGGGCGGATACGTGGCGGAGACACCTCCGCCGGCCGAAAGCGCCCCCCGTCCCGTGCGAGGGGACGCGAAGGCGGCCCTCCCCGCCGCGACTGCCTCCGAGAAGGACCGGCCCGACTCCACCACGGCGCCCCGCTCGGAGACCCAGGAGGTCCCACTGGCGGACCTCGTGGCCGCGCTCGGTGGTGCGGCCGTCCCGGGCGCATCCTCCCGTACGGAGCCACCGCGTCCGGGAGTGCCCGCCGCACCGGGCACGGCCTCTGCCGCCAGTGCCGAAGCCTCGACCGCCGTCCCCGGCCGCGCTCCGGGAGGTCGAGCGGAGCCGACGCCGGCCGAGGCCGAGGAGCTGGCGCGCTCGCAGAAGCTGGAGGCGCAGCTCATCGCGCGTCAGGCCTGGCGCGAGCTGGCCCAGCTCTACCTCAAGCGTGCCGACCGGGCGAAGGACCCGGCAGTGCGAGCGGAGGCCCTGACCCGTCTCGCGGAGGTGATGGAGACCGAGCTCCAGGACCCCGCGGGCGCGGCGCGCATGTACCGGGAAATCGTCGAGCTGACGGGAGACCGCGCCGCGCTCCGTGAGCAGGTGCGGCTGCTGTCCGCGCGCGGGGATGCATCGCTCGTACGTCGTGCGCTCGACGAGGCCATCCAGCGGGCTCGCACGGCCCGGGCCCGCGCGGGTGCGCTCCTCACGCGCGGGGAGCGCTGGCTCCACATGGGGGAGCCGGGCAAGGCCCGCTCGGACTTCGAGGCGGCGGATGCACTCTCGCCGGGGCTGCTGCCCGTGCTCGCCGGCCTCCTCCACTGCGTCACCGATGCCGAGCGCCCGGCCGCCGCCGAGCGGCTCCAGGTCGCGCTGTCGGCGGCCCCTCGTCGCGCGCCGGACCGTGTCGAAGGGCTTCGCGCACTCGCGCGGGCCGCCGAGGACCCGCTGGGTGACCTGCGCATGGCGCAGTGGGCCTGGACGGAGGTGCTCGCGGAGAGCCCAGAGAGTGAGCAGGCGCGCGGGCAGCTCGTGACGCTCGCGCGGAGGCTGGGGGACCCGAAGGCGCTCGGCCAGCTCCTGCGTGCGCAGCTGGCCCGGGAGTCGCGAGGCCCCGCGGCCCGTCAGGCCCGGCTGGAGCTGGTGTCCACGCTGGAGGCCCTGGGCGACACGGAGTCCGCGCTGAACGAGCTGCGCCAGGCGGTGCGCTACGAGCCGGGCCACAAGGAAGCCTGGCTGCTGCTGGTGGAGCGCCTCACCGCGGTCGGCAACATGGGCGAGGCCGCGTGGGCGCTGGAGCATGGCGCCACGGCGATGGAGGACGAGCTGGAGCGCGAGCAGGCCTGGGAGCGGCTCGCGCGGCTCTGGCGGGACGTGCTGCGCAATCCGGAGCGGGCGCAGGTCTATGCCCGTCGCGCCGAAGGACTGCGGCAGGCCCGTGAGGAGCGCGAGGCTCCACTTCCCCCCGAGCCTCCGAGAAGCGCCACACCTCGCCGCGAGCCGAGTGGCCCCCAGTCGCCCCTTGTTCCCGCTCCCTCCACGCTGTCCCTCACGCCCTCGGGCATCGAGGCGCTGGCGAACGAGACCACCTCCACCACGGACCCGGGAGCTCCGGCAGCGACTCTCGAAGCACCTGCCGTCGGCAAGGAAGGGGCGGTCGAGAAGGCACGCAAGGGCGATGAGCGTCCCGCGCCACGCGACGGGGCGGCGCAGGGCGCCGTGCCGGCTCCCGGGCTTCCGGAAGCCCGAGGCGAGAAGCCGTCGAACAGGCCCGCGCAGTCCGCGGGAGTGCGGTCGGAGCGGGCCCTCGGACCGTCGGCCAGTGAAGCGCCCGGTGCTTCCGCCGCCACGTCGAGGCAGGCGCAGAAGGCTCCCGCCCCGGCTTCGCCCGCGGCAGGTGCCGGGGCCAGCGCTCCTGCATCGCACTCCGCACGAACCGAGAGGCTTCCTTCCGTAGCGGGTGTCATCGCTCCGGAGCCGAAAGCGCCCGCCGCGCGCGACGAGAAGCGCTCTTCCGTAGCGGGTGTCACGGCGCCGGAGCCGAAGGCTCCTGCCGCGCGCGATGAGCATCGTCCTGCCGTGCCCGGTGCGACCGCTCCGGAGCCCAGGGCTGCCGCACGCGCTGACAAGCGTCCCTCCGTATCGGGCGTCACCGCTCCAGAGCCCAAAGCCCCCGTCCGCGACGACAAGCGTTCCTCGTTGTCGGGTACTCCCGCCCCGGAACCCAAGGCCCCCGCGCGCGACGACAAGCGCACCGCTGTCTTGGGTGTCAGCGCCCCAGAACCCAAGGCCCCCGCGCGCGAGGACAAGCGCACCGCTGTCCCGAGCGTCAGCGCTCCGGACCTCAAGTCCCCCGCGCGTGATGACAAGCGCCCCGCTGCCCCGGGAGTCAGCGCTCCGGAACCGAAGGCCCCCGCCGCACGTGCCGAGAAGCGTCCGCCCGGAGCCGGCGCCACCGCTCCGGAGCCCAAGGCCCCCGCCGCGCAGAGAGGCGCCGCGCCCCGAGACGAGAAGCCCGCCCCCGCCCCGCGCGGCCGCCAGGCCGTGAGCGATGGCGAGCCGTCCGTCGCCTCCACCCGTCCCCTCGCCGCCAGCGCTCGCGCCTCACAGGGGCGTGCAGGAGCAGGTGAAGCCGAAGCGCCGGCCCGGAGCCCGAGCGGCATGGACCTCATGGCGGGGCAGGAAGCGGACATGGAGCTGGGCTCCGCGCCCGTGGCGGACACCCGCGTCATCTCCTGGGAGGCCCCGCCCGGACGCTTCGAACCGGGGCGCCGTCTGTTCCGCTCGCGCCAGGAGGGCACCGCCGCCCCCGCCCCTGCGCCCGCCCCTGCGAAGCCCGCCGGCGTGAAGCCGCCCGAGCCCCCCGCAAGGGCTGCTCCCGGAGCGTCCGAGACGCGCGAAGCCCCCGCCGTCTCCGACCCCTCCCCGGACACCGAGCCCAACGCCTTCCGCTACCTCCGGGAGCACCCCCTCGAAGCGGCGACCTACCGCGAGCTGTCCGAGTACTTCGACGGCCGGGGCGACGCCGCGCGCGCCTCGCTCATGCGGGAGATTTCCGACGCCCTCCAGGGGAAGGAGACGCCCGCCCAGCGCCACCAGCGCCCGCCGCTCACCACCGAGGAGCGCGCCGGCCTGCGCCACCCGGGGCTCCGCACGCCGTCCGGCGAGCTGCTCGCGCTCACCGGCATTGCCCTCTGCCGCCTCTTCCCCGCGCAGGGCCGCGCCGCCGGCACCTCGGAGCCCCTGCGGGCCTCGTCCGGCCCCGGCGCTCCCGCCGTGCTCGACGCGCTCCACACCGCCGCGCGGCTGCTGGACGTCAACCTGCCGGAGCTGGTCCTCGCCGAGGACGACGGTCCGCCCTTCACCGCCGTCCATGCCGGCAACGCGCGCCTGCTCGTGGGCCGGCTCGCGCTGCGCCAGCCGCCCGCCGCCGCCGAGCTGCGCTTCCACGCCGGCCGCGCCCTCCTGTCGCTGTCCCCGGACCTGCTCGCGCTGCGCGCCCTCAAGGGCGGCCAGCTCCTGCGCGCCCTGGCCCTGCTGTCCACCGTGCTGAAGGACCCGCGCGCCTCGGGCCCCGAGGCCCGCGTGGTGCGCGACTCCCTCTCGCCCCGCGCCCTGGAGCGCGCCATCGTCCTGCTGGAGCCCGGCACCCGCGACTTCGACGCCTCCGCGCTCGCGGACGCCGCGCGGGACTCCGCCAACCGCGCGGGGCTCGTCGCCAGTGGGAGCGTGGGGCCGGCCCTGGCCGTCCTGCGCGCGCGCCGCAACCAGGACGCGGAGCTGGTGGAGCTGCTGCGCTTCGCCGCGTCCGAGCGCTACCTGGAGCTGCGCGCGCCGCGCTGACCTCAGTTCATCTGCAGTCGGAGGGTGAGCGCCAGCAGCCGGCCCTTCCTGCCGCCCAGGTCATGGCGGTAGGCCAGGTCCACGCCGCCGCCCGCCTGCGTCACGAAGCCGAGGCCCGTGCTCAGCTGGGAGACCTTCGCGAAGCCGTCATACGTGTAGCCCGCGCGCAGCGGCAGGACCTGTCCGAGCAGGTACTCCAGGCCTCCGCTGTACGTGAGCGTCGTCTTGTCGTCGGTGATGAGGTCCGCGCGCACGTCACCGGCCACCGTCAGCAGACCCGACAGCACGCCCACGTGCCCGGTGAAGTAGCGCGTCAGCTCCTCGTTGTCCGTGTCGATGAGGTTGTGCGCGGACACGCCCGCGATGAACGCCGGGGACAGCCGCAGCAACAGGCCCGTGTCCACGGTGACGGAGTTGACGTACCGCGACTGGCCGCTCAGCCGCAGGTAGCGGGCCGTCGCGCCCAGCAGGATGACCTGGTTCAGCGGCAGGCCCACCCCCAGCGAGCTGAAGTGGGCGCTCGAGCGCGCGCCGCCGCGGCCCAGGCTCACCCAGTGGTAGTCCACGCCCATGGCGAGCCGGCTGGTGGCCGCGTCCACCACGCTGATGCCCAGCAGGCCCTCCTTCAGCCCGACGTCCCAGGCGCCCGTGGCCTCCACGCGGTAGGCGGGGAACAGGGCCATGGCGGCGGGGTTGCCCAGCACCGCCTCCGTACCCAGGCCCAGGGCCCGGTAGGCCCCCCCCATGCCGTAGGCCCGCGCGCTCATGACGTCGCGCAGTTCCTCGGCGCGCTGGGCCAGGGCGGAGGTGGACACACTCAGGGCGAGCAGCAGGACGATGGGGCGGAGCGGCATGTCGTTCGCATCCTATCCAGCTTGAAGGGGGGGGAGGCCATCAATACATTGCCGGCCCCAACGCCCGCCCACATGACCACCTTCCCGAGGAAGTGTCGCACGGTCCACTGGGCTACATGTTCATGGGACGGCGCTACGTCGCGGTGACGAGGTGCGCTACCTCACAGGCCCATGAAGACGGAGAAACCGTGAAGCGCACCGCAGCCCTGCTGACAGTCCTGGTCTCCTTCGCCGCGGGCGCCTATGTGCTGCCCGGCAGCTCCATCCTCCGCCGCATGGCGGGCGAGCGCGACGAGCTCAAGCTGTCCTCGCTGCGCGTGGACGGCTCGCTCAGCTTCAGCGGCCCGGCCGTGCAGGAGGCGGGGGCGGCGCTGGGCACCCCCACCGACCGCCCCGAGGTCCAGGGCGACGGCACGCTCTACCTCAAGGTCCCCGGCCGCTGCCGCTTCGAGGCCTCCGTGCCGGACGGCAACGCCAAGGCCGCCGCGATTCTGGCGGGCGGCCGGCGCCGCTCGGAGGGCACCGAGATTCCCTCCATGTCGGTGCTCATCTCCCAGGTGTGCCCCATCCTCGCGGCCGGCGGCGGCTCCGTGCAGGACGTGAAGGAGTCGGTGCAGCAGTACCTCCAGGGCCTGGGCGTGGAGACGGGGCGCACCGGCCTGGCGCGCTTCGGCGGCGAGGTGGCGTACGTGCTCGGGGACATGGCCGAGGGCCGCCCGCAGTTCTGGGTGTACAAGGACTCCTTCCGCCCGGCGCGGCTGCGCTACACGGACAATGCGAAGGTGGCCTGGGACGTGCGCTTCCTGGACTACAACTCGCCGGCCACCGGCGAGTGGATGCCGCGCACCATCGAGGTCTGGCGCGGCGGCCAGCGCGCCCTGCGCTTCACCGCGCTCAAGGGCGACAACCGCGCCACCGTGGCGGACAAGCTCTTCACGCCGTAGCCTCCGCGAGTCGGCCGGGGCTCCACCCGGCCCTTCACGAGGAGGAGCAGTCCATGAAGGTCTACGGCCACCCGATGAGCACCTGTACGCGCAAGGTCCTCACCACGCTGGCGGAGAAGGGGCACGAGGCGCAGTTCGTCCTCGTGGACCTGATGAAGGGCGAGCACAAGCAGCCCGCGCACGTGGCCCGGCAGCCGTTCGGTGTCATCCCCGCCTTCGAGGACGACGACGGCTTCATGATTTACGAGTCGCGCGCCATCATTCGCTACCTGGACCGCAAGCTGCCGGGGCCCTCGCTCACGCCGTCCAACCCGCAGGCGTATGGGCGGATGGAGCAGTCCATCAGCGTGGAGCAGTCCTACTTCACGCCGGCGGCGATGAAGGTCATCTGGGAGCGGTTCTTCAAGCCGCACATGGGCGGAGGCACCGCGGACGAGGCCCGCATCGCGGAGGGGCTCCAGGGCGTGGAGAAGGTCTTCGCCATCATCGACCCGGTGCTGGGCAAGCAGCAGTACTTCGCGGGTGACAGCTTCTCGCTCGCCGAGGTGTCGTGGCTGCCGTACATGGAGTTCTTCGTCGCGTCCGGCGGGATGGAGCTCATCGGCAAGTACAAGAACGTGGCCGCCTGGTGGGAGCGCGTCAGCACCCGCCCGTCGTGGAAGAAGGTCACCGGCCGGTAGCGGCTCGCGCTGTCCTTCGCGGGGCCCCTCGTTTCCAGAGGGCCCCTTGCGTGGCACTCCACCCCTCCAGCGACGCCTGCCCGGCCGCAGGGCAGCCCGGGAGCCATGCTCCCGAGGCGCGCGCTTGCATCGGGACATGTCAGACCCTCCAGGCACTGTGGACCCCGGTAGCAGGACGGCCGGGGTCGGGGTGGCGGTTGAAGGGAGTGCCATGGAACAGCAGCCCTTGTGGGACGACACGCGCATGGAGCCGGAGGAGGCCTCCTCCACCCGGGGTTCCATGGCCGTGCGCACGTCCGGTGCGAGGAGCCGCCGGGAACTGTCCGAGCGCGAAGGCGCCGCTACAGTGGGCGCCGCAGTGAGCGCACCCGTCCTGGCCTCCATCGCCGTTGGCCGCCCCGTTCGGGGCGAGTTCACCTATGCCGTGCCGGCGGAGCTCGCCGGCAACCTGGCCCCGGGCCAGCGCGTGCTGGTGCCCTTCGGCCGGGGCACGGCGCTGGGCTTCTACCTGGGGCCCGCGTCTCCTCCCGCCGACGAGACGGTGAAGCTCAAGCCCATCCAGCGCGTGCTGGAGGACTCGCCGTCGCTGCCCAGGGACCTCATCGCCCTGCTGCGCTTCGCGGCCGTGCACTACCGCCATCCGCTGGGCGAGGTCATCCGCGGCGCCCTGCCGCCCGGGCTGTCCAAGGCGGTGGACGAGAAGGAAGCCAGGCCGGACGTGCAGCACTTCGCGGTGGCGCTCGTCTCCGAGGTGCCGCCCGCGCTCACCCGCGCCCCCGCCCAGTCCGCCGCGCTCGCCTACCTCCTCGCCGTGGGAGGCAGCGCGCCGCTGGAGGAGGTGTCCCACGCGATTCCGGGCGCACGCGAGACGCTGAAGAAGCTGGCCGCGCGCGGCCTGGCGCGCATCGAAGAGAAGCAGCTGGAGGCCGGCGTGAAGGAGGGCCTCATCCAGGGCCGTCCCGACCGCCTCACCTCCGAGCAGGACGCCGCGGGCCTCGAGCTGCGCGCGGCCCTGGACGCGGGCGCCTTCCAGCCCTTCCTCCTGCACGGCGTCACCGGCAGCGGGAAGACGGAGGTGTACCTGCGCGCGGCGGAGCACACGCTGGCGCTGGGCAAGGGCAGCCTCATCCTGGTGCCGGAAATCGCGCTGACGCCGCAGTTGGTGGGCCGCTTCCGCAGCCGCTTCGGCGCGGAGGTGGCGGTGCTGCACTCGGGGCTGAAGGACCGCGAGCGGCTCTTCCACTGGCAGGCGCTGCGCCGGGGCGACGTGAAGATTGCCGTCGGCGTGCGCTCGGCGGTGTTCGCCCCGGTGGACAACCTGGGCCTCATCGTCGTGGACGAGGAGCACGACCCGTCCTTCAAGCAGGAGGACAAGCTGCGCTATCAGGCCCGCGACCTCGCCGTGGTGCGCGGCAAGCAGGCCGGGGCGGTGGTGGTGCTGGGCTCGGCCACGCCGTCGCTGGAGACGCTGGAGAACGTCAAGCGCGGGCGCTACCGGCTGCTGGAGCTGAAGAACCGGGTGGATGACCGGCCCATGCCCACCATCGAAATGGTGGACCTGCGCGTGGAGCGTCCCCGCGAGGGGATGGTGACGGAGGAGGCGCCCATCCTCAGCCCGCCGCTGCTGGCGGCCATGGAGGAGACGATTGGCCGCGGGCAGCAGGTCATCCTCTTCCTCAACCGCCGGGGCCACAGCACCGTGCTGCTGTGCGAGGTGTGCGGCCTGTCGCTCAAGTGCAGCGAGTGCGACGTGTGCCTTACGCACCACCGCTCGCAGAACCGGGTGGTGTGCCACTACTGCGGCCTGTCCATGCCGCTGCCGGACCGGTGCCTGGAGTGCACCGGCCCCATGCTCAAGCTGGGCATCGGCACCGAGAAGGTGGAAGCCGAGGTGCTGGAGCGCATCCCCACGGCGCGCGTGGCGCGGCTGGACAGGGACTCGGCGACCAGCGCGGAGCGGCTGACGGAGATGCTGGCCTCGTTCGCCCGCCGGGAGCTGGACGTGCTGGTGGGCACGCAGATGGTGGCCAAGGGGCATGACTTCCCCGGCGTGACGCTGGTGTGCGTCGTCATGGCGGACACGTCGCTGGCCATTCCGGACTTCCGCGCCGCGGAGCGCACCTTCCACCTGCTGACCCAGGTGTCCGGGCGCGCGGGGCGGGGCAAGGACCCGGGCAAGGTGCTGGTGCAGACCTACAACCCGGATGCCGAGCCGGTGAAGCGGGTGCTGGCCCACGACTTCGACGGCTTCGCCAGCCGGGAGCTGGAGTGGCGCCGCGCGCTGGCGTACCCACCCTTCTCGCGCATGGCGGCCATCCGCCTGGAGGGTGAGCACCCCGAGCAGACGGCCAGCGTGGCGCGCTTCCTCGGCAACCTGGTGTCGAAGCACATGCCCCCGGCCTCGGCGGGGGTGCGCCTGTTGGGGCCGGCGCTGGCGCCCATCTCCCGCATCCGGGGGAAGACGCGCTGGCAGCTCCTCCTGAAGGGGCCTACACATGCGGCGCTCGCTCCGCTGCTCGGCAGGGTGGAGGCGGCCCTGGGGGACGTCCCGAACGCGGTGAAGGTCGTCATCGACGTGGATCCGGGAGCCATGCTGTAGACTCGGTGCCCCCCATGGGCGCACCCGTCCTCCTCGTCCACGACGACATCGCCACCATCGCCGCCGTGCGTCGCCTGCTCTCGCGAGCGGGGCATGAGGTCATCCTCGCGACCTCCGCGGCGGATGCCCTCATCGGCTTCGGGCACCACCTGCCCGCGCTCATCGTGCTCGCGCCGGGCGTGGAGGGAGGCCGTGGCCGGCTCGTGCTGGAGGAGTTGCTCCAGCACCCGGATGGCAAGACGGCGCGCGTGCTGCTGCTGGGCGAGGCGATTGAGGGCTTCAGCGCACCGGTGGCGCCGCTGCCCCTGGATGGGACGAGCTTCGTCGCGCTGGTGGACTCGCTCATCCGCGCGGAGGCGGACGCGTGGCACGTGGTGGAGAACCGCACCCTGCCCGCGGCCGGCCCCGACACCGGAGCCCCGGTGGGGGGCGAGGCCGAGGCCTGGCACGCCACCGCTCCGCACCCCGTGGGCGGAGACCCCACGCTGGCGAATGCGCTCTTCGGCGACCTGGCCCCGCTGCACCAGACGGACTGGGAGCTGGCGGCGATGACGCGCGAGGAGCGCACCGCGCACGAGGAGGATCAGCAGCGCGAGCGGCAGACGACGCTGGACATGAACACCGCGATGGAGCGGGCGCACCAGGAGGTCGAGGCGGCGGCGATGGCCTCCATCGACTCGGCGCTCTCCTCCGGGGACGGCTGGGATGACGGGACGCCAGCGGCTCCCGGTGACGATTGGGCCGCGGCCGTGGATGACGCGCGGCGCGATGAGGCGGTCTCGGAGCCGGCTGCTGCCGGCGGCGATGTGGATGGCGCGCGGGGCGATGAGGCAGTCGCGGAGCCGCCTCATGCCGGCGGCGATGTGGACGCGGAGGTGCGCGCGGAGGCCGAGCGGCTGGCGCAGCTCGAAATCGAAGAGGCCCTGGCGCGCGAGCAGGCGGAGCTGGCGGCCGCAGTCTCCCTGCCGGTGGGGAGGCTCGCGTGGACGGAGGAGCCCGTCGCGCAGCCCGTGCCACGAGCCGTGACTCCCGCGCCCCGGCTGGGGGACGAGGGGTTCTTCGACGTCGACACGCCCGTGGAGCCGGGACTGGCCCCGTCGCAGTCAGAGGCGCCCTTCGCCGCGGCGGAGACGCCGTCCTGGATGGAACTGCCCCCGGACCCGGAGATGGAGAACACCGCGCGGATGGCGGTGAGCTTCGCCGGAGCCGCGCCGGAAGCGGGCTGGACGCCGGACGCGTCCTCCCCCACGGCGGGCTCGGAGTGGGGGACGGAAGCCGACCTGGCTGAGGCCGTGTCCGCGTCGGGTGTTCCATCCGAGGCCGGCGACATGGACTGGAGCACCGTGGGCGACCCGGCCCCAGCGGCCGGGAGCACGTCGGGCGGCTGGGACGCCTCGGGAAGTGGAGCTTCGGCGGAAGCGTCGGACGGAGCCGCAACGGCCGGGTGGAACGCCGCGGGTGATGACTACGCCGAGGGCGGTACTCCGGCGGAAGCGTCGGACGGCGCCGCAGCGGCTGACTCGGGCGATGCGTACTTCGAGGCGGGGGCTTCGGGTGAAGCCGCCTCGGCTGACGGGAATGGCACGGGCGATGTGCCTGGTGAAGCGGCCTCCTCGGATTGGAATGCCGCCAACGGTGACGGTGCCTCGACGGCTGCGACTGACGCTTCCGCCACCTCGGCGCTCGAAGCCAGAGACGAGTCGGGGCAAGCCGATTCCGACTCCGAGGGAGCCGACGCCGAGACCGAGAGCGTGCCGTCGCACTGGGACGTGCTGGAGGCGGAGCTGCAAGCCGCGGTACGCGCCCGTGAGGCGGAGGAGGCCGCGGCGGGGCTTGCGAGCGATGGGGACACTGCCCCGTCCACGAGCACGGAGGAGGAGACATTCGACCCGGAGGCGACTTCGAGCACGGGTGAGGACTCGCCGGACCTCGCAGCGAGCCCGAGCTCAGGTGACGACGCGCTCGCTCCGGCCGCGGCCAACACCGTGGTGTCGAGCACGAGTACGGGCGCGGACTGGTTCGACACGGAGCCGGCCGCCACCTCCGAGCACGAGCCCGCCACAGCAGCCCCGCTGGACGAGGCATCAGCTGCTCCGCCCATGACCTCGGGCAGTGGGGCCGCCACCTTCGTGGGTGGCTCGGCGACTCCTGCACTGCTGGCCCAGTGGCAGGCGCAGCAGGAAGAGGCAGAGCGGCAGCTCGAGGAGGCCCACGAGCGGGTCCGCATCGTCCGCGCCGAGCTGGAGCAGGAAGCCGCGCTTCGCCGCGAGGTCGAGAAGCAGGCCGAGGAGGCACGTCAGCTCGGTGAGTCGCTGCGGGGCATCCTCGACCGGGAGGCCACGCTGCGAGTCGAAGCGGAGGCCGCCCGCGAGCAGGAGGCCTCACTCCGCCTCGTGGCCGAGGAGCTGGCCGAAGCGGCCCGGCTGAGGGAAGAGTCGCTGAAGGAGGAGCGCTCCCGGGAGCAGGAGCTGCGGCTCCAAGTGGAGCGCCAGCTCCAGGGGCTGCAGGACCGCGTCGCCGCGCTGGAAGAGGAGCACTCGCGAGAGGCGACGCTGCGCGCGGAGGCCGAGCAGCAGGCCGAGGAAGCCCGAGCGAAGGAAGCGGAGCTCGCGGCTGCCCACCAGCGCGAGGAGCGCCGCCGCCGCGAGGCCGAGGCGGAGCTGGAGGTCGTCCACCAGCGGGATGCCGAGCTGGAGCCCCAGCGCGCGGGAGAGGTGACGCGGCTCCGGGAGCAGGTGGCCTCGCTGCAGGAGCGGCTCGAAGAGGCGGAGTCCCGTGCCGGCACCGAGGCCCGTGCTCGAGCCACGGTGGATGCGGCCGCGAGGGCGGCGCTGGGACGCATCGAGGAGCGGGAGCAGGACTTCACCGACCTGCGAGCCCAGCTCGAGGCGCTGAAGGCCGAGGTCGAGGAATTGACCCGGCTCAGGGCCGAGGCGGAGACCCGTGCGCAGGAGGAAGCAGAGGCGCGCGCGGAGGCGGAGACGCGAGCCATCGACGCGGAGGCGCGAGCCGAGGCGGAGCTGGGCATCCGGATGCAGGCGGAGATTCGCGCGCGGGACGCCACCCTCGCCAGGGACGAAGCCCAGGTGCGCTCCGATGCGGAGGCGCTGGCGCGCAGCGAGACGCAGGTGCGCGCCGAGAAGCTCGAGGCGCGGCTGAGGGAGGAAGTGAAGGCCCGCACCACGGCGGAGACCCGTGCGGCCGCGGCCATGCAGGCGCTGAAGGAGGTCGAGGCCCGGCTCGAATCCGAGGCCGCCGGCCGCGTCGAGTCCGAGGGTCGTGCCGAGACGGAAGCGAAGGCGCGCCGGGACGCGGATGCGCGCGCCGAGGCGGCGGAGACGGCGACGTCGGCGGCGGAGGACCGCGCCGACGCGGAGATTCGCGCCCGGGAGGCGGCGGAGGAGCGCGCAGAGGCGGAGGCGGAGGCAAAGCTCGCGGCGGAAGCCCGTGCGTCCTCGGAGGCCAGGGCCCGCGCGGAGGCGGAAGCCCGCGCGGAGCTGGCGGCCCAGGCGCAGGCCGAAGCCGAAGAGCGCGCGGAGTCCGAGGCCAGGGCCCGTGCGGAGGCGGAGGCGCGCGCGGAGGCGGAAGCCCGCCGCCGTGCGGAAGCGGAAGCGCGAGGCGAAGCCGAAGCAAAGCAGCGCCACGAGGCGGAGGCGCGTGCCGAGGCCGAAGCGAAGCTGCGCATCGAAGCGGAAGCCCGCGCCGAAGCCGCAGAGAAGCTGCGCATCGAGGCGGAAGCCCGCGCCGAGGCTGAAGAGAAGCTGCGCATCGACGCAGAAGCCCGCGCGGACGCTGAAGAGAAACGGCGCATCGAGGCGGAAGCCCTCGCCGCGGCTGAAGCGAAGCACCGTGCCGAGGCAGCAGCGCGCGCGGAAGCGGAAGCGAAGCACCGTGCCGAGGCAGCAGCGCGCGCGGAAGCGGAAGCGAAGCACCGTTCCGAGGCGGAAGTCCGGGCCGAGGCCGAAGCCGAGAAGCGCTTCGACGCTGATGTCCGCGCCGACGCCGAGGCGAAGCAGCGCGCCGAAGCCGAAGCGAGAGCCGAGGCTGAAGCCCGGCTGCGCGCCGAAGCAGAGGCAAAGGCCGAAGCCGAGACGAAGCTCCGTGCCGAAGCCGAAGCGCGCGCCGGAGCCGAAATGAAGCTCCGTGCCGAAGCCGAGGCCCGAGTCGAAGCCGAGGCGAAGCAGCGCGCCGAAGCCGACGCCCGCGCCGAGGCAGGCGCCACGTCCAGCACCGAAGCCGACGCCCGGGCCGAAGCCGAAGCGAAGCTCCGTGCCGAAGCGGACGCGAAGGCCGAAGCCGAAGCGAAGCAGCGCGCCGAAGCCGACGCCCGAGCCGAAGCCGAAACGAAGCTCCGTGCCGAGGCCGAGGCCCGCGCGGAGTCCGAGGCGAAGGCCCGCGCTGAAGCCGAAGCCCGTGCACGCCAGTCCGCGCAGGCAGAAACCGAAGCCGCGGCCCGCGCGAAGACCGAGGGCCGTCACCGCACCGCGCTGGAGGTCCGCCTGGAGGCAGAGACCCACCAGCGGACGACCGCGGAGGCACGCGTCGAGGAAGCAGCCCAGGCCCGGAGCGCCCTCGAGTCCCGGCTCGCCGACGTCCAGGCGCAGGCCCAGCAGGTGCGTGACGAGCTGGCGCGCGAGCGCGAAGCGCGAGAAGCCGTCGAGAAGGCGCTGGAGGCCCTGCGCGCGGAGAAGGCCCAGCTCGAGGTGGAGTCCGCCGAGGAGCGGGCGAGGTCCGAGCGCGAGCGCGTGGAGCTCGAGGAGAAGGGGCGCCGCGAGGCCGAAGAGGCCGCCGCGCAGGCCCGGGCCGCGCTCCTCCCACTGGAGACGCCGCCAGGGCGGCCGGAGCTGGCCGTGTCCCGCAGCGGCAGCGTCACCCAGGATGGCCTGGCGAAGCTGGTGCTCCGGCTCTGCGAGGCGCGCATGGAGATGCGCCTGGAGCTGAAGGTCATCAACGCCCTGCGCGTCCTCTGGCTGCGCGACGGCGCGCTGGTGGGCGCGGTCTCCTCCGCGCCGGGAGAGTCGCTCGTCGACCGGGCCCGCGCGGATGGCCTCATCGACGCGCGGCAGGAGAGCGAGCTGCGCCTGGTGCGAAGCGCCACCACCGCCGCGCTGCTGGACGCGCTGCGCGGTCGCGGCTACCTGCGCGAGTCCGAGGCCGTGCCGCTGGTGCAGCGCTACACCGAGCAGGTCTTCCTCGACGCGCTCGCCGAGCCCTCCACGCTCTACCGGCTGGTGCCGGAGCCGGCGCCGCACGAGGTGGCGCTCGCCGCCGCCACGCGCCCGCCGCTGCACCTGCTGGCCGAGGCCCTGCGCAACACGCTCACCTCCGAGTCCCTGCTGGAGGCCGCCGGCAGCCTGCGCGCGCGCGTCACCCGCGGGGACCTGCACCTGGCCCCCGACGACTTCGGGCTGGCTCCCAGGGACCTGCAGCTCCTCTCCCAGGTGGACGGAGAGCACACGCTGGAGGCCCTGCTCCTGGGCGCGGGCCTGCCCCAGGACTCCGCCCTGAAGGCGCTCGCGGTGGCGCGGACGCTGGGCCTCATCACCCTCCAGGCCGCCAGCAACGAGGACACCGGCGAGCTGCCGCCGGAGCTCGACGTGCGCCGACTGGAGGCGAAGTTCGAGGAAATCCAGGACGCCGACTACTTCACCGTGCTGGGGCTGTCCCGCTCGGCGGGCGGTGAGGAGGTCAAGCGCGCGTACGAGCTGCTGGCCGCCGAGTTCCACCCGCTGCGCTTCGCCGGGCATCCCGACCCGGCCCTCCAGCACCGGGCCCAGCAGATTCGCAGCGTGCTCTCCGAGGCGGCCCAGGCGCTGGGGGATGACCGCCTGCGGGCCGAGTACGCCCGTAGCCTGCTCGACTGAGGCCGGGTTGGCGGTTGCCCGGGCCGTCCCGGTGGGATTATGACGGCCCCATGGTTCGTGAGATCCTCATCTGGCCCGACCCCATCCTCAAGCAGAAGGCCAGACCCGTGGCGAAGGTGGACGACACCCTCCGCACGCTGGTGAAGGACATGTTCGAGACGATGTACTCCGCCGAGGGCGTCGGCCTGGCCGGCCCGCAGGTGGGAGTCCTCCAGCGGGTCATCGTCCTGGACACCACGCCCAGCCAGCCCGACTCCAAGCCCATCGCGATGATCAACCCGGAGATCATCGGCATGGAGGGCGAGACGAGCTACACGGAGGGCTGCCTGTCCATCCCCGGCGAGTCCGAGGACATCGACCGCGCCGCCATCGTCACCGTGAAGTTCCTCGACGTGGACGGCCAGGAGCAGACGATGCGCTGCGACGGGCTGCTCGCCATCGCCGTGCAGCACGAGACGGACCACCTCAACGGCACCGTCTTCGTGGACCACGTCTCCACGCTGAAGCGGGAGCTCATCCGCGGCCGGATGAAGCGCTTCAAGGCCTCGCGCGAGCGGGAGCTGGGCGCGTCCGCTTCGCGGTAGCCGCGCCGGAAGCCTCCGCGAGCGCCGTCGCGGGGCCCTTCGCGCGAGCGGGGGCGCGCACGCCCTTCTTCGGGCACAGCTCCGCCACCACGCACCGCTCGCAGGCGGGCGAGCGGGCGAAGCACGTCCGCCGCCCATGCCACACGAGGAGCTGGTGGCCGAGCGTCCACCGCTCGGCCGGCAGCACGGCCTGCATGTCGGCCTCCACCTTGTCCGGGTCCTCCTGGGTGGTGAAGCCGAGCCGGTACGCCAGCCGCTTCACATGGGTGTCCACGGGGAAGGCCGCATCGCCGCCCAGGTGGATGCACACCACGCCGGCCGTCTTGCGGCCCACGCCGGGGAGCTTCTCCAGCAAGGCGCGCTGGAGGGGGACCTGCCCGGCGTGCTCCTCGACGAGCGCCTTCGCCGCGGCGACGATGTTCTTCGCCTTGGCGCGGTAGAGGCCGCAGGTGCGGATGAACGGCTCCACGTCCGTGGGTTCTGCTCCGGCGTAGGTGTGGGCGTCGGGGAAGCGCTGGAAGAGGGCGGGGGTCACCAGGTTCACCCGCTTGTCCGTGCACTGCGCGGAGAGGATGACCGCGACCAGCAGCTCCAGGGGAGTGCGATAGTCCAGCTCGATGCGGGCATCCGGCATGTCGGCCTCCAGCCGGTCCATCACCGCCAGTGCACGCTGCTTCTTCTCCACCACCGTCTCACGTCGAGGCACGCGGCCGTTGTATGTCACCCCTGACGCGAGCCCAAGCACCGGCTGGGACCAACCCTTTTCGAGAGACCCATGAAGCCCATCGACTTCCGCTCCGATACCGTCACGAAGCCCACGCCCGCCATGCGCCGCGCCATCGCCGAGGCCGAGGTCGCGGACGACGTCTATGGCGAGGACCCCACCGTGCTGCGCCTGGAGGCGGCGGTCGCCGCGCGGCTCGGGCTGGAGGCGGCCGTCTTCACGCCGTCGGGCACGCAGGCCAATCAAATCGCCATCGGCGCGCACTGCCGCCAGGGTGACGAGGTCCTCACCGAGGCGGGCAGCCACATCATCCAGTACGAGGGTGGCGCGGTGCCGGCGCTGTGGGGCGTGCAGCCGGCGCCGCTGCCGGGTGAGCGCGGGCTCCTGACGCCGGAGCAGGTGGAGGCGGCGGTGCGTCAGGAGAACATCCACTACCCGCGCACGCGCCTGCTCTCACTGGAGAACACGCACAACCGCGGGGGTGGCTCCATCTGGCCGGTGGAGCGCTTCCGCGCGGTGGTGGAGGTGGCGCGCAAGGCGGGGCTGGGCGTGCACCTGGACGGGGCGCGCCTGTTCAACGCCGAGGTGGCCGCGGGCGTGCCGGCGTCCTCGTGGTCGAAGCTGACGGACACCACGTCGGTGTGCTTCTCCAAGGGGCTGGGGGCGCCGGTGGGCTCGGTGCTGGCGGGCCGCGCGGACCTCATCCGCGAGGCGCGGCGGCTGCGCAAGCGGCTGGGCGGTGGCATGCGGCAGGCGGGCATCCTCGCGGCGGCGGCGCTGTACGCGCTGGAGCACCACGTGGCCCGGCTCGCCGAGGACCATGCGAATGCGCGCAAGCTGGCGGCGGGGCTGGCGGAGGTGCCGGGCGTGAAGGTGGACGCGGCGCAGGTGGAGACCAACATGGTCTTCGCCGAGTTCTCCCGGCCCGCGCTGGAGATGGTGGCGGAGCTGGCGAAGCACGGCATCCTGACCAACCCCGCGGGCGGCCCGCGCACGTTGCGGCTGGTGACCCACCTGGACCTGTCCGCCGCGGACATCGACGAGGCCGTCGCCCGCATCCGCCGCGTCGTGGCCTGAGCGACCACCGGGCCCGCTCTCCTACATGGGCAGGGGTGGAACGCGGACGCTCGGACACCCCTGGCCTCACTCCCGGCGCGTGAGGAGCGCTCCAGCCCGGGCGTGGTAGGCTCGCGGCGTCGTGCGCCGCCTCGGTCTCCTCGCCCTCACCACTGCCTGCGCCTGCGCTACCCCCCGCGCGGAGAAAATGAGCTTCGAGGAGCTCTATGGCTCCTCACGCTCCCATCCTCCGGAGCCCACGGCGCCTCCCGCTCCATTGGCCGGCGCGGGCCGGGCCGTGCCCCAGTCCTCCCAGGAGCTCCAGGCGGCGCTCGCGTCCTTCGCCGAGCGGGCCCGCGCCTACCGCCAGCAGGTGGAGCGGGGTGGGGCGATGCCGGCGTCACAGGCGGAGAACTGGGAGGCGATGAACCACGCGCTGGACGGCTTCCTGTCGCGGCCGGTGTCGCGCACGGACTCGCATGACGTGGTGCGGGCCCGGAGCGTGCTGGAGGCCGAGCTGGAGCTGGACGGCCGCACCTACGGCGACATGCCCGGGGCGCTGGCGGAGGCGGTGGTGCTGCGCGTGGGGCGGCTGGCCGTGCGCATGGCGGAGCTGCGCCGCCTGGAGCACCCGGCGCAGACGGACGGCCTCCCGCGCCTCGCCTGGCCGCTGGAGCCGGTCTCCATCACCAGCCTCTTCGGACACCGCTGGCACCCGGTGACGGGCCAGCACCGCCGGCACCTGGGCGTGGACCTGGCCGCGCGCCAGGGCCAGGTCATCTACACCGCCGAGAAGGGCGTGGTGCTGCGCGCGGGGTGGAACGGGGACCACGGCAACCAGGTGGAGGTGCAGCACGCGGGCCGCTGGGTGACCCGCTACAGCCACCTGTCGCGGGTGCTGGTGGAGCCGGGCGAAATCCTGGAGCGCGGCAACGCGGTGGGCCTGGCCGGCGAGACGGGGCTGGCCACGGGCGTCCACCTGCACTTCGAGCTCTGGCGTGACGGCCAGGCGATGGACCCGCTGGACGCGCTGGGCGCTGACGACGAGGCCCCGCTGGTGGAGGGGCCTCCCGTTGCCCGGGGCCGCACTGCGCTGGAGCCCGCAACGCATCAGGGGCGCCGCCCCGTGGGTCAGCGCCCCTGAACGTGAGGACCGGTCCGCCGCGCTGCCTCGGAGGCGCGCGGGCAGGACCGTCAGGTACGGCTACAGCGAGTTCTTCAGCTCCTTGGCCGGCCGGAAGCCGATGGTCTTCGACGCCTTCAGCTTCATCATCTCGTTGGTCTGCGGGTTGCGGATCTTCCGCGCCTTGCGCGAGCGCACCGACCACGTGCCGAAGCCGGGGTAGCTGAAGCGGGCGTCCTTCTTCACCGCCTTGCCGATGTTGGTGAAGACGATGTCGAGGATCTGCGCCGCGGACTTCTTGGTGAGACGTGTCTGCGCCGCCACCACCTCGACGAGCTCTGCCTTGGTCATTACGCCCCTCCGTCCATACGACGTTGTCTGGCCTTGAATGTGCTTAACCCGAACGGTGGTAACAAATCGCTCTTTTCCCTGTCAATGCTGGCCGTGCTCCGGGGCCGGAAAATCGGCCTCCGGATGAAAAGTTGGCTCTCTGAAACAGCGCGCGTACAGAGAGGGAGTCAGAGGCTCTTGTTACATCTGGACACTCCACCCACAGTGCAGCGCGAATGCGCTGTGTGTGATCGTGTTTGAAAGAAAGTCTTTGGAATAATGATCACTTGGCAGGTGGTGCTGATCGCATTCCCGGAGGCGACCTGCCGGGAGGCGCTAGAGTGCCCGTCCACGTGCGCTTCCGAACGTTCCTTCCGCTGATCCTGGCGCTGTGTACCTGCCGGGGCCCGGCGCCTCGTGAGGCGTCCCCACCCACCGGGGTGACCCGCACCCACGTGTGGGTGGACGCGGCCTGGTGGAGGCCCGGTGACGGCTCGCGCGAGCGCCCCCTGCGCTCCCTGGCCGAGGCCCTGACGCGGCCCGGGCCGCTGACGGTGCACCTGGCGATGGGCACGTACACGGGGCCCTTCAGCCTGCCCGAGGGTGTCCGCCTGGAGGGGCAGGGGCCCACCTCGGTGCTGGACGTGGAAGGGGCGGAGCCCCTGGTGCTGCGGGCAGGGCAGGGCGCCGAGCTGGCGGACCTCCTGGTGCAGGGGGGCAGTTGGGGGCTGGAGGTGACGGGCGGAGGCCGGGTGCGCCTGGAGCGGGTGGGCTTCCGAGGGCAGCGCACGGGGGCGGTGCGGGTGGTGGCCGGGAGGCTGGAGGCCGAGGGTGCGCGCTTCGACGCCGCCGTGTCGGAGACGACGGGCGTGCTGCTCGAAGGCGCCTTCGAGGAGGCCGAGGCCGGGCAGGCGGGGCCCGGACGGGTGCCCCAGGAGGTGGGAGCGCCCCTCCAGCGGGCGCCCCAGGACGTCGGGTCTCCCTTCCCGCCAGATGAGGCGGCGCCAGCGACGAACGGGGCCGGGCGCGTGGGGCAGGAGAGCGCCCCCCGGGAAGCCGCGACGCGAACCTCCGCGCAAGGAGCACCTGGGCTCTCGACGCAAGCTGCTGGTGCCGCACCATCCCAGCCCGTCGTGCCTTCGGAGGGCCCGACGGCGCGCATCACCGGCAGCTCCTTCACGGGCCCCTTCCGGCGCGCGGTGCGGGTGCGAGGTGTCAACGCCCGGGTGGAGTTGGAGGACGTGCGCTTCTCCGGCCCGGTGTCGGCGGTGGGGGTGGACGGCGGGCACGCGGAGGTCCGGCGCGCCGTGGCGGAAGGGGGGCGGGGCTCGGCCTTCTCGGTGGTGGAGGGCTCGATGCTGCTGGAGCACGTGCAGGTGACGGGGCACGAGTACGGGGTGTCCTCCATGCGGGCGCGGCGCATCGACGTACGGGACTTCACGTCGGTGCGTGCCGAGCGCGCGGGGCTGGGGCTCGCGCAGTCCCGCGGTGTGCTGGAGGGCGTGGTGGTGCGGGACAGCGGCGCCTTCGGAGGCATCCAGCTCGTGGGCGGCGACATGGAGGTGCGGCGCTTCACGGTGGAGGGCGCGGCCGAGTACGGGCTCACGGCGCTGCAGGGGAAGCTGCGGGTGCGTCAGGGCACCATCACCCGGGTCAGCTCGGCGGACGTCGCCGGTGATGGCCTGCACCTGCGTGAGATGGAAGCGGACGTGGAGGACGTGCGGGTGCGCGACGTGGCGGGAACGTGCGTGCTGGCCGCGCAGGACTCCCGCGTCCAGCTGAAGGACGTGGAGCTGGTGGGCTGCCGGCACGCGGGCATCCTGGTGGAAACGCTCGCGAGGGTGGAGGCCCGGAACGTGGACGTCCGCGGCGGAGGAACGGCGCTGGCCGCCCTGGACAACGGCAGGCTGCGGGTGGAGGGGCTCACCGCGCGGCAGCTGGTGGACGGGCTCGTCTGGGCCGAGTGCCAGGGCGACACGCAGGTGAGCCTGAAGCAGGTGCGCTCGGAGGACGTGCGCGGCCTGTCCGCCCCCTGCGTGGAGCGCTGAGCGCCCCCGGTCCGGCGCGCATCACGCCTGCCGCTGCAGGGAGATGGAGGGCTCGGAGGGCTCGGCGGGGGAAGACAGGCGGGTGGCGTGCTGCTCCAGCCACTCACGGATGACGGGATAGACCTCCGAGGGCGCGCCCGTGCCGAAGATGAGGTCCCCGTGTCCGTAGTCCATCTTGTCGCCGTGGTCCCTGCCGAACACGTGCAGCGTGCGGTCGGGCGCGCTGGCGAGCGCGAACTGGGACTGCACGTTCTCCGCGGTGGCCAGCCGGTCCGAGCTGCCGCCCATGACGAGCAGCGGGAGCCGCAGGCGGGTGATGCCCTCGCGCCAGTCCGTGGCGCGGTCGAAGGAGCGGAACGCGTCGTGCTCAATCCAGTCCTGGAACTGGAGCAGCACCTTGCGGCTCATCGACGACATCATGTTCGCGTAGACCTGCCGCTGGATGCGCGGAGGGATGTGCTCCGGGTTCACCAGCAGGTCCGAGAGGGGCAGGGTGACGTAGCCGAGGAAGGGCGCGAGGCTGGCGCTCATCCACTCCTGCCGGAAGCGCGCGGGCCACGCGGCGCGCACGCCCATGGAGATGAGCGCGCGCATCAGGGGCCCGGACTTGAAGTGCACGGGCGCGCCCAGGGTGAGCAGCCCCGCCAGCTTCTCTCCCTGGGGCCCCTGCGCCACGCCGTAGCCCACCAGCCCGCCCAGTGAGTGACCGAGCCAGAAGGCCCGCTTCGCGCCCGTCTCCTTCAGCGCCAGCTCCAGCAGCGCGGGCCCGTCCTGGAGGATGTGGTCGTCGATGGTGAAGTCCGTGTACCGCCGGCCCGGAGGCGGACTTCGCGAGTGGCCGGTGCCGCGCCACTCGACGCTGAAGCAGTCGAAGCCGGCCTCGGCCAGGTAGTGCGCCACGGAGTAGGGCGGCTCGAAGTCGAAGGTGAAGCGGTTGGCGGCCAGCCCGTGGCACAGCAGCACCGGCTCCTCGAAGCGGCGGACCGTGGCGCGCCGCGCGTGGACGGTCAGCTCCCAGCCGTCGGCGCACCGGGCGCGCAGCGTCTGCGGCAGCGTCGTCCGGGGGCGGTACCACCGCCGCACGGCCGCTACCCAGACGACGTTCCACAGAAACAGGGCGAGCATGGCGACCAGCACCCACACGCCCCACCGCCAGGCATCCATTTCGCCTCCTTATCGGACCTCGGGGTGACGATGACGCAAATAAAACCCTGCTAAGGTCGGTTGCACCCGCCGTCCTGCTGCCGGAACTCACGGGCATCAAAGGAAGTCGAGGGAATAGATGAAGCTGCGGAAACTGATGTTCGTGCTTCCGAACCTTTTCACTGTCACGTCCATCTTCTGTGGCTTCTATGCCATCACCCTCTGCACGGGTGAGGCAGGTCCCGTGCAGCTCTACCAGGCGGCCCTGTCCATCTTCTTCGCCATGTTCTTCGACGGGATGGACGGCCGGGTGGCCCGCCTGACGAAGACGCAGAGCGACTTTGGCGTGCAGCTCGACAGCCTGGCGGACGTGATGTCGTTCGGGGTGGCGCCTGGCCTCCTGGTCTACAAGTGGGCGCTCTCGCCGCTGGGCTTCGCGGGCCTGTTCGTCGCCTTCGCCTTCACCGCGTGCGGCGCGCTGCGGCTGGCGCGCTTCAATGTGCTGGCGGCGCGCAACCCGCACGGGGGCGGGGGGCGCTTCTTCGTGGGCCTGCCGATTCCCCTGGCGGCGGGCATGCTGGTGTCGGTCATCATCTCGCACCACGCGGCCGCCGGAGGGCAGCCGCTGCACGAGGCCGCCGCGGTGCCGGTGGCGGCGGCGGTGGTGGGCCTGTCGCTGCTGATGGTGTCGACGGTGCGCTACCGCACCTTCAAGGACGCGCGTCCCAGCCGCAAGAGCGCGCTGACCCTCATGCTGGTGGTGGTCGGCGGCGTGGCGATTGCCACCCGGTTCCACCCGGCCTGGGTGCTGGTGGCCTGCTGCGGGGCGTACCTGGTGCTGGGGCTGGTGGAGTCCGCGGTGCTGGTGCGCAGCCGGCTGGTGGCGCGCAAGGTGGCCCCGGGGGCCGCCGCCGCGGTGGCGGTCGCCGCCGTCATCGATGACGAGGACGAGGAAGAGGACGCCGACGAAGAGGCCGGCCCGGGCAACGACGGTCCCGCGTACCTCTGACGGTTCCTGCCCGGGAGGGTGCCTTCCGGGCCGCACCGTCGGGCTCCGGACCCGGGGGCCGGTGGACTTCCTTCAATCCGTGCCGGCTTCGCGCGGTGCCGCTAGGATGCGCGGCCCATGCGCGTCGAGCTGCTGTGTACCGGTGACGAGCTCGTCACCGGCCTCATCACGGACACCAACAGCACGTACCTGGAAGCCCGCCTCTTCGACCTGGGAGTGAAGGTCGAGCGCGTGGTGACTGTCGGCGACGTGAGGCCGCACATCACCCAGGCGCTCCGCGAGGCGGCCTCGCGGGCGGACGTGGTGGTGGTGTCCGGCGGGCTGGGGCCCACGGCGGACGACTTCACCCTCGAGTGCGCCGCCGAGGCCGCGGGGGTGTCGTTCGGCGAGGACGCCCGGGTGCTCGACTGGCTGCGCGAGCGGTATGCCGCGCGGGGGATGGCCCTCAACCCCGGTGCGCTGCGCATGGCGCGCATCCCCCACGGCGCCGAGCCCGTGCGCAACCCGCAGGGCTCCGCGCCCCTGGTCATCCTCACCCTGGGGCGGTGCCGTCTCTTCTTCCTCCCCGGCGTGCCGCGCGAGTTCAAGGCGCTGCTGGACGGTGAGGTCCTGCCTCGCCTCCGGACCTGGCTGGAGGCCGAGCCCGGCCGCACGTACCGCGCCTTCCGCCTGCTGCGCACGGTGGGCATCTACGAGTCGGAGCTCGACCAGGCGGTGATGCCGCTGGCCCCGAGCCACCCGCGCGTGGTGTTCGGCTTCCGCACACATGCGCCGGAGAACCACCTGAAGCTGATGGCCGAGGCGCCCTCGCAGGCCGAGGCTGACGCCGCGCTCGCCGCCGTGGAGGCGGAGTGCCGCCGGCTGCTGGGCGCGCACGTGTTCGGCGCGGACGCGAACGAGTACGCCCCGGTGCTCCTGGGCCTGCTCGGGCGCGTGGGAGCCACGCTGGCGACGGCGGAGAGCTGCACCGGCGGCCTCATCGCCCAGCAGCTCACCGCGGTGTCGGGGGCCAGCAGCGTCTTCATCGGCGGCGCGGTGGTGTACTCGGAGAAGATGAAGTCCGCGTGGGTGGGCGTCCCCGCCGAGGTGCTCGAGCGCCACACCGCCGTGTCGCGCGAGACGGCCATCGCCATGGCCGAGGGCGTGCGCGCCGCCTGTGGCACCACGTTTGGCCTGTCGGTGACGGGCTACGCGGGCCCGGGAGGCGGGACACCGGAGGACCCGGTGGGCACCGTGTATTGCGCGCTGGCCGGCGCGGGGATGACCACCCGCTGCGACCGCATGACCTTCTCCGGCGACCGCGACCGCGTGCGCCTGTTCGCCGCCTCCCACACGCTGGAGATGCTGCGGCAGCACCTGCTCGCCGCGCCCGCCACCCCATGAGCCGCTCCAAGTCCAAGCGCCCCCGTCCGTCTCCCGCCGCGCCCAAGGGGTCCGGTCCGGTCAACCCGGCGGCCCCCGGTGCCGAGACCCCCGCCGGAGCCTCCTCCTCGGGAATCTCCGCGTCCGGAGAAGCCCGCGCGGCCACCCCGGCGGCCCCCGGAACAGCGCCCATTGCAGGAACCACCGCGCCCGGAGACGCCCGCGCGGCCACCCCGGCGGCGCCCGGCACCTCGCCGGTCTCGGGAGCCTCTGCGCCCGGCGGTACCCACACTGCCGCGCCATCCGCAGTCGCCGACCCCGGCGCGCCCGGAGACAGGGGGACTGCGTCAGCTCCCGTCGCTCCGCCGGCCTCGCCGGAGACGCCGGCCGTGCCGAAGGGGCCCATGGGAGGCCTGCCGCTCAACATCCTGCGCGTGTGGCTGTCCGCCTACCGCGTGGAGGTGGGGCTGTTCCTGGTGGCCTTCGTGGTGCTGGCCAGCTTCAGCTCGCAGCGCTTCCTGCGCCAGAGCGCGGCGCCGCACTTCATCTACCAGTCCCAGTCCTGGCTCGACGGCCGGCTGGACCTGGACCCCCAACTGCTGCCGAACCTGGAGGACTGGGCCTGCGTGCGGGTGGTGGGCGGCGAGAAGGTCCGCTGCGAGGGCCGGCCGCTCCCGACGGACCGCTGGTTCGTGAGCTTCCCGCCGTTTCCCTCGGTGGTGATGCTGCCCTTCGTCGCGCTGCACGGCTACCAGTTCAACGACACCTCCTTCGGCGTCATCGTGGGCGCGCTGGCGGTGGCGCTCTTCTATTCGCTGCTGCGCTTCCTGGCGAAGGAGGGTGAATCGGCGCGCAACCGCGACGAGAACATCGCCCTGGCGCTCATCCTCTCCTTCGGCACCCTGTTCTTCTACTGCGCCATCCGCGGCGAGGTCTGGTTCAGCGCCGAGGTCATGGGCGTGGCCTTCACCTGCCTCTACGCGCGCAACGCGGTGCGCGCCCACCGGCCGCTGCTCGCGGGCCTGTTCTTCTCCATGGCCACGCTCACGCGCACGCCGCTGCTCTTCACGGGGCTCTTCTTCGTCCTGGAGGCGCTGTGCCCCGGGCCGGGCTCCCGGCTGGAGCAGCTCAAGTCCCTGGGGCGGGACTGGAAGCCCGCGGCGCGCAGGCTGGGCCTGTTCGCCCTGGGGGCCGCGCCGCTCGGGGGGCTCGCGGCGGTGTACAACGTCTACCGCTTTGGCCGCCTGGGCGAGTTCGGCCACTCGTTCCTCTTCAACAACCGCGTCAACGTGGACATCGACCGCACGGGCCTGTTCAGCCTGGCGTACCTGCCGCGCAACCTGGAGGCGGCCTTCCTCAAGCTGCCCCGGCTCTCGCTGGAGCCGCTGCGGCTCTCGTATGACCCGCACGGCCTGACGCTGCTGCTCACGCTGCCGCTGCTCGTCTTCCTGCTCATCCCGAAGACGCGCCCGCGTCTGCACTGGCCGCTGTGGCTCACCGTGGCCGTGTGCGCGCTGCCGGGCCTCTTCTACCAGAACACCGGCTACATGCAGTTCGGCTTCCGCTTCAGCCTCGACTACACGCCCTACCTCCTGCTGCTGTTCGCCATCGGTGGCTGGTCCCTGCGCAACCGCGCGGTGCTGGCCGCGGTAGCGCTCGGCGTGCTGGTGAACTTCTGGGGCGCCGCGGCCTTCCGCGGCTACACCGAGCTTGTCCGGAACTGGTAGGCGTCCGGAGTCTCCCGACTTGAATCCTCCGTCCCCCGGTCGCACATAAGAGAGGCCATGCAACCTCCCACCGGACAGCCCCCTCCCGGCAAGCGCTGGCATACCCGCGAGGACAGCGGCATCCGCCTCGACGCAGCGCTGCGCTGGTGGCACGACGACGAGCCCATCCAGCACCCGAAAATCATCGAGCTCTTCAACAGCTCCCTGGTGCTGGACGAGGCCGGCCGCTACCAGCTGCGCATCGGCAACGACTGGTGCTACGTCCAGGTGGAGGACGCCGCCTACGAGGTGCGCACCGTGGACGTCACCCAGGACGAGCGGGTCTCCATCCGCCTGAGTGACCGCACCGCCGAGGCCCTGGACACCGCCACCCTGCGCGTGGCGCCGGATGGCGTCCTCGCCTGCCACGTGAAGCAGGGCCGGGCCCGGGCGCGCTTCTCTCGCGACGCCCAGTACCAGCTGGGACAGCTGTTGGAGGAAGGTCCGGAAGGTGGGCTCGTGCTGTGCGCCGGTCAGCGCCGGCTGCCGTTCCCGGTGTCCCTGGACGCGCTGTCCCCCTAGGCCGCCGCCTCCACGGGAGCAGGAGGGCAGGGGAGCGCCGGCGTGCCCGTGAGCTCCCGGGCGAGCGCTTCCATGACGTCCGGGTGCTCGCGCAGCCACTCCATGGCGCGCTCCCGGCCCTGGCCGATGCGCTCGCCGCGCAGGCTGAAGTGGCTGCCCGACTTCTCGATGAGGCCGGTGGCCACGCCCAGGTCCAGCACCTCGGCCGCGCGGTGGATGCCCACGCCATACAGCAGGTCGAACTCCGTCTCCTGGAAGGGCGGGGCCACCTTGTTCTTCACCACCTTCACCCGCGCCCGCGAGCCCACCACCGCGTCCCCCTCCTTGAGGTTGCCCGTGCGGCGAATCTCCATCCGCACCGACGAGTAGAACTTCAGCGCGTTGCCGCCCGTGGTGGTCTCCGGGTTGCCGAACATCACGCCAATCTTCATGCGAATCTGGTTGATGAAGATGATGCAGGTGCCCGAGCGGCTCACCGCGCCCGTCAGCTTGCGCAGCGCCTGGCTCATCAGCCGCGCCTGCACGCCCATGTGCGCGTCCCCCATCTCTCCCTCGATTTCGGCCTTGGGCACCAGCGCCGCCACCGAGTCCACGACGATGAGGTCCACCGCTCCCGAGCGCACCAGGTGCTCGGTGATTTCCAGCGCCTGCTCACCGGTGTCCGGCTGCGACACCAGCAGCTCCTCCACGCGCACGCCCAGCTTGCGCGCGTAGGACACGTCCAGCGCGTGCTCCGCGTCGATGAAGGCCGCCACGCCGCCCACCGCCTGCACCTGCGCAATCGCATGCAGCGTCAGCGTCGTCTTGCCCGACGACTCGTTGCCGAACACCTCCACCACGCGCCCGCGCGGGTAGCCGCCCACGCCGAGCGCCCGGTCCAGGCCCACCGAGCCGGAGGGAATGACGGCCACCTTCTGCTCCCGCGCCTCTGAGCCCAGCGTCATCACCGAGCCCCGGCCGAACTGCTTCTCGATTGCCGCCACCGCCGCCGCCACCGCCTTCAGCTTCTCCGCAAGCTTGCTCATCGCGTCTCCGGCTCCCTCGCCGCCCTGCCTGTGAGTGGGTGCTGCGCCACGGCGGCTTCGTAGGGCCGCCGCGCGCATCGGCTGCGCACCTGAGCAACGCCCGTGCCGGGCCGTCCTCCCTGGAGCGTGCGAGGGCGTGCCGTCCATGAGCGTGGCCCGGCGTCCCGCGCCTCGGAGTCCACGGGGACGCAGCACCTCTCCGCGCGCCTCCACCGCACACCAGCCCTGACACCCTGGCGTACGGCCACGCTCAGCTCCCGCCTCGGTGCGGCGGAGTCGGTGCGGGTATGTCCTCCGACTCTCGGGAACCCCCGGGCTTCCCGCGCTAATGGGTGGGTGCAGAGGGGGGCTCGCCTGCCTGCTGGCAACATGGCGCTTCGCGTTGAAGTTCGAGGGGCTCGGCATGAACTTCCCTGGCGTGAGCCCGAAACGCGAAGACCTGCCCCATGTGGTCATCCTCGGCGGAGGTTTTGCCGGCCTCTATGCCGCGCGGCACCTCCAGAAGGCGCCGGTGCGCGTGACGCTGGTGGATCGGCACAACCACCACCTGTTCCAGCCCCTGCTGTACCAGGTGGCCACGGCCACGCTCAGCCCCAGCGAGATTGCCTCACCGCTGCGCTCGTTGCTGGGCCCTCGCGGAATCAACGTGCTGCTGGCGGACGTGACGGGCGTGGACACGGCCCAGAAGCGCGTGCAGCTGGCCGACGGTGAGCTGCAGTACGACTACCTCATCATCGCCACTGGCGCGACGCACTCCTACTTCGGCAATGACCAGTGGGCGAAGTTCGCCCCGGGGCTGAAGTCCATCGAGGACGCGGTGGAGATTCGCCGCCGCATCCTGATGGCCTTCGAACTGGCCGAGCGTGAGACGGACCCGGAGCGCCGCCGCGCGCTGCTCAACTTCGTCATCATCGGCGCGGGCCCCACGGGCGTGGAGCTCGCGGGCTCGCTGGCGGAGATCAGCCGCCACTCGCTGCCCGGAGACTTCCAGAACATCGACCCGCGTGACGCGCGCATCATCCTCATCGAGGGTGTGGACAAGGTGCTGCCCGTCTACCCGGACGACCTCTCGCAGAATGCCCGCCGCACGCTGGAGAAGCTGGGCGTGGAGGTCCGCACGGGCGCCCGCGTGACGAACATCGACGAGACGGGCGTCTTCATCGGCGCCGAGTTCATCCCCGCGCGCACGGTGCTCTGGGCAGCAGGGGTGGCCGCCTCGCCCGTGGCACGCTCGCTCGGCGTGGAGCTGGACCGGGCCGGGCGCGTCCAGGTGACGCCGGAGCTGACGGTGCCGGGCCATGACAACGTCTTCGTCGTCGGGGACCTGGCCTCCATCAAGGGCGCGGATGGGCAGCCCGTTCCCGGCCTCGCGCCCGCGGCGATGCAGGAGGGCAAGCACGCCGCGCTGAACCTCCGCCGCAAGCTCGAGGGCAAGCCGCTGGAGCCCTTCAAGTACTGGGACCGCGGCTCCTACGCGGTGATTGGCCGCGGGCACGCGGTGGGCATCGCCTTCCGCCGCTTCAAGCAGACCGGCTTCCCTGCGTGGATGGCCTGGCTCTTCATCCACATCGCCTTCCTCATCGGCTTCCGCAGCCGGCTGGCCGTGCTGCTCGACTGGGCCTACTCGTACCTGACGTTCGCCAAGTCGGCCCGCATCATCACCGGCCCCACGCCCCGACTGGAGGCGCGGCGGAAGGCTCCCGCGCTCGCCACGGATGGGAGCTCGCATCTTCTGGAGGCGGAGGCCACGGCCCGGGCCAGCGTCACCCATCCCGAGCCCACGACGCCGGCCCCCCACTGACGGCTGCGTCGGCGCCGTCAGTGGCCCTCGTGCGGGCTCGCCCGACCGGAGGGCGCCAACGCGCGAGGTGGGTCGTGCTGCCTGTCGGTGCGGGCCAACTGCGCGTTGCCGTGAAGGTAGTTGCGCCGGTCCAGCATCCGGCAGTCCACGGCGAGCTGCATGTCCACGGCCTCGATGCGGGAGTGCCCCTCCAGGTCCGCCCGGGTGAGGGCCAGCTTCAGGAGGCGGTCATGGGCGCGCGCGGACAGCGCGTGGTTCTGGACCGCCCGCGCCAGCATCTCCTCGGCACGCGCACTCATCACGCAGTGGCGGCGCAGCAGATGGGAGGGGAGCTGCGCGTTGCAGTAGATGCCAGGCTCGTCCCGGAAGCGCAGCCGCTGTCGCTCCCGCGCCGCCTGGACCCGCTCACGGTAGTAACGGCTGGTCGGCTCGCGCGCGTCGGCTCGCGCCAGCTCCTGGTACTCCACCGCCCGGGTCTGCATGCTGATGTCGATGCGGTCCATCAGGGGGCCGCTCACCCGCGTGTGGTAGTCGAACACGCGGCCCTGATGGCAGGTGCAGATGCGCCCCGGGACGTTGTAGTAGCCGCAGGGGCAGGGGTTCATCGCCGCCACCAGCATCACCCGGCACGGATAGGTGATGTGCTGGTTGGCCCGGGCCAGGTGGATGACGCCTTCCTCCATGGGCTGGCGCAGCACCTCCAGCACGTGCTTCCGGAACTCGGGCAGCTCGTCGAGGAACAGCACGCCATGGTGCGCCAGGGACAGCTCTCCAGGACGTGCCATCGGCCCGCCGCCCACCAGCCCCGCGTCCGACAGGGTGTGGTGCGGTGCCCGGAAGGGCCGCTCGCGCATCAACGCGTGTCCCTGCTCCAGCAGGCCCAGCACCGAGTAGACCTTCGTCACCTCCAGCGCCTCGGTGAAGGTCATCTCCGGGAGGATGCCGGGCAGCCGCCGCGCCAGCATGCTCTTCCCGGAGCCCGGGGGACCGCACATCAGCATGTTGTGTCCGCCGGCCGCCGCCAGCTCCAGGGCCAGCTTCAGCTCCGGCTGGCCCCGCACGTCCGCCATGTCCGGCTCACCCTGGCCCGGTGCCGACCTCGCCGGGCCACCGTCCCGGACATACGGCGTCACCCGCACGGCTCCCGTGAGGTGGTCCACCGCCTCGCGCAGGTGGGTCACGGGCAGGACCTGGAGCCCCTCCACGAGTGACGCCTCCGCCGCGTTGGCCGCCGGTACCATCACCCCCTCGAAGCCGCCGGCCCGCGCCGCCACCGCCAGCGGCAGCACGCCCTTGATGGGCCGGAGGGAGCCGTCGAGCGAGAGCTCCCCGCCGAAGAGCAGCCGCCCCAGCGGGGCTTCGTCGAGCTGCCGGGCCGCCACCAGCACCCCCAGGGCGATGGGCAGCTCGAAGGCCGCGCCTTCTTTCTTCAACTCCGCCGGCGCGAGATTCACCGTGATGCGCTTCTGCGGCAGCTCGAAGCCCGTGTTCTTCAGCGCGGAGATGACCCGCACCTTGGACTCCCGCACCGCCCCCTCCGCCTGCCCCACGACGTTGAAGTAGGGCAGGCCGAGCGCCATGTCGACCTCGCACTCCACCACCACCGCGTCGATGCCCATCAACGCCCCCGACCGCACCCTCGCCAGCATGTCCCGTCCTCTCCCGAAGCCCTCCGCCAGCCCTTCAGCAATGGCCGTACCGGGAGCCCACCCGGGGCGTAGGGCCACCCGCCCCAATCCGCGGCGACGGATGCCCATCCCACCCGTGAGAGCCTGATTCCAAGCGCACCGGATTAGTGAACCGGGGACTGGCGATGTCCGGTTGAGTCCTGTACGTTGCCGCCCACATGGGGGATGCCATGGGGGCAGAAGTCGCAGTGGAGGCGCAGGCTCGTCAACGCCGTCCGGTCCGCATCCGTCGCGCGGACATGAAGCGCGGCCAGCGCATGAAGCTGGCATTCGCGGTCTTCCGTTTCTGCCTCTACGGGATGATGGGGCTGAGCTCGGAGATCTTCTTCTACAACCTGGTGAGGATTGCCCGGAACGTGCCCCTGCTGGAGGCGCTCTTCCGGTTCCAGTGGCGGGTGGATGAGCGCCTGGGGCTCAATGCCATCTGGGACACGCCCATCTCCGCCGCCTACGGCCAGTGCTCGCTGTGGATGTTCGTCGTCTACGGCGTGGCGTGCTTCTTCTTCGTCGAGCCGCTGTACCGGTGGATGCTGTACCAGCACACCGCCCTGCGCGCCGCCATCTACGGCATCGTCATCCTGCTCTTCGAGGGCTTCTGCGGCGTCGTGCTGTACCGGCTCACCGGCTACCGCATCTGGTACTACGGGGACGCGGGCGCCATCCTCTGGGAGATGACGTCCCTCTACATCCTGCCCATCTGGATGGTGACGGGCCTCATCGCCGAGTTCATCTACAGGGAGATGATGGACCCGGACCTCTTGGCCGCGCTCGAGTCGCCGCTGCCCGCCACGCCCGAGGAGACCGAGGCGTCCCTCCAGCTGATGCGGTAGGTGCAGGCATGGCCGTCGTAGCCTGAGTTCTCGATGACGATGCCCTGCGCGCCGGACACCCGCAGGCCCGCGTGGATGATGCCCGCGGTGAAGGCCGGGTAGGCCCCCACCTCGTTCATCCACAGCTCGAACTGCGTCGGTCCCAGCTCCTTCAGCTTGGACTCGGTGTAGTTGTTGCCGGCGCGGAAGCTCTGGGTGGCCCGCATCAGCGCCCGCCGGGGCCCCAGCACGCGCAGCAGGGATAGCACCGCGCGCCCCAGCATCGTCTCGCGGAAGCCTTCAATGTAGGCCTCCCCCAGCTTCCAGGTGCCCTGCTCCAGGGGCTCCTGGGGGAACAGCTCCTCCGAGGTGATGCGGAGGAACGTCATCCACGACTGGAAGGGGTAGGCGGGCCGCAGCTTCTGGTCCACATCGAGCCCTGCCTGGCGCAGCCGGGCCTTGCATTCGGGCGTCAGCCGCCCCGCGAGTGCCCGGAGGAACAGAGCTTCGATGGTCTGCTCAAAGATGAGAAGCTCGTCGGCCATGAGCTTTTGACTCTAGCCGACGAGCTTCTCGATGTGAACCGCGACTCCAACCCGGAGCGTAGGCTCCGGCGAGGAGGCTCTCAGGGAGCGGGCGCGGGGGCTGGCGCGGGCGGCGCTGCGCCGGGGTCCGCTTCCGTTCCCTGGATGACGGCGTTCTGCGGGAGCTCGGTCGCCATGCCGAGCACCTTCGCTCCGGCGGCCCTTGCCCCGTCCAGGGCCACCACGAGGCGGCCGTAGTTCGTCGCGTCGTCCGCCATGAAGAAGACGATCTTCTCGTCCGGCTTCTTGGCCGCGAGCATGCGCTTGAGGCGGCTGACGTAGTCGGCGGGTTGGATCTTCTCCGTGTTGATGGAGTAGCCGCCGTCCTTGTCGAGCTGCACCACCAGCTGCTGGTCGTCCGGGTCCGGAGGCGGCTGCTCCTCGACCTCCGTGTCGGGGACTCGCACCAGGATGTCCTTCTCCAGGAGCGGCGTCACCACCATGAAGATGATGAGGAGCACCAACACCACGTCCACCAGCGGCGTGACGTTGATCTCGGAGTTCGGCGCGGAAGCGGGCTTCACCCACTGTCTCTGCTTGCGTCCGGCCATTACTTCTTCTCCTCTACGCCGAGCGCGATGGTCTTCGCCTTGGACTTGCGGGCCACGTCCAGCACCTTGCGCACGTCGCCGACGTTCAGGCTGTTGTCACCCTTGAGCAGGATCTTCTTGCCCGGATCCTTTCCCAGCTCCTCGGACAGCCGGTCCTGGAGTGCCTGATCATCCACCTGGTCATTCTCCACGAACACCTTCTTGTCCGGGGTAATGGAGAGGACGAGAGGGTCTGCGTCTTTGCCCCCCTCCTTCTCGATTTCGGTGGCCTTCGGCAGCTCCACGGACTTGCCGCGCTGGAGCATGGGGGTGACGACCATGAAGATGATGAGCAGCACCAACACCACGTCCACCAGGGGCGTGACGTTGATGTCGCTCTTGATGCCCCCCTTGGGGCCTGCTGACATTCCCATGCGTGTACCTGATTCCTGGATGGAGGAGGGCCCGCCCTCGGGCGGAGGCTCCGGCCCCGTCAGGAGCTGGAGCCGTACTCAGCTTGGAGGGCGGACCTCGGGTCGTCCCCGCGGGCTCGCCCCGGCCCTGCTCAGGCCGCGTGCGAGGAGTGCGCGCCGCCGCCCATGTGCCGGGCGACCACGTCCAGGAACTCGTTGGAGGACTCGGAGATGTCCACCGCGCGAGCATCCACCCAGCCCTGCAGGAAGTTGTACGCCATCACCGCGGGGATGGCCACGAGCAGACCGAAGGCCGTGGTGATGAGCGCCTCGGCGATACCGGCGGAGATGGTGCCCAGACCGCCGGAGCCGGAGGCCGCCATGAGCTGGAAGGCGGTGACGATACCCATCGTCGTGCCGAGCAGACCCACGAACGGGGCCGTGGAGCCGACCGTGGCCAGCAGGCCCAGGCCGCGCTTCATGCTCTGCACCTCACGCTGGGCCTGGCGCTCGAGCGCGCGCGCCACAGACTCCACCGCCACGTCCTTGTTGTTCGGGCTGATGCGGTACGCCGTCAGGCCGGCGTTGATGACGCGGCCCAGGTGGCCCACGTCCTTGCCGAGGTTGGTGTTGGCGGCCGTGTTCAGGTCGCCCTTAGCCAGGATGGCCCCCATCTTCGCCGCGAAGTTGCGGCTGTCGGCGCGCGTCTTCCGGAAGACGAGCATGCGCTCGGCCATCACGACCAGCGACGCAATCGACATGATGCCCAGCGTAAAGATGATGCAACGAGCGAAGAGGCCCGTGTGCGCCCAGATTCCAGCGATTGAAAAGTCCATGATTTGGAGCGCTCCTCCTCACGAGCGCGGGTGGTCTGCAGGTGCTTCTGTACAGCGCGCTGGAATCAGCGCGGCAGCTTGAAGTTCAGGGTGAAGGTGTAATCCACCTGGACCGGACGGCCCTGGAAGGTGACCGGCTTGTAACGTGACGAAGTCAGAGCGTCCAGGACGGCCTTCTCCATGTGGGGCAGGGGCTTGATGATCCGGCAGCGCTCCACTCGGCCTTCCACGGTGACGACGCACTTCACGATCATCGTGCCCGCCACACGGGCTTCCAGCGCCTCGCGCGTATACTCGGGCTGGGGACCGGAGACCTTCTCCGGGCGCGTCATGCCGGCGCCGAAGGGGAGCACGTCCGTGCCCGTTCCACCCAGCTGACCACCGACCACGCCACCAATCACTCCACCGACGACACCACCCACCACACCACCGGCGACGCCGCCCTCCACCCCGCCCTCGACCTCTTCCTCGGTGGCCTCTTCCGTGGGCTCCTCGGTAGGCTCCGCCTCCTTGGGAACCTCCTTAGGGACCTCCTTCGGCTGGACGATCTGATCCGGCTTCTTCGGCTTCTTCTGTTGCGTCTTCGGCTTGGAGGAAGACGCCGGAGGAGGCGGGGGGGGAGGCGGAGGCGGCGGGGCCATGGTGGCCTTCAGCGTGACCTCGATCTCCTTCTCTTCCTCGGGGGCCGGTCGCGTGGACAGCCAGAGCGCCAGGGCGAACAGGCCCACGTGGAGGATGACCGAGATGGTAGCCCCGACGCCGAACCGCGACTTGGGCCCCTGGCCACGGTCAAGGACTGAATCGAACATGTAGACTCCTCTTCACCAGTGGACAGCGCCACGCCCTGCCGGACGAAAGGGCGCGTCACCATACAGAAACCGGTTCGGCGTTCAAGCAGCCGTGTCAAACGGTCCGTGGCGTGATCGCGCAATTGCCCCACTGGTCACCAAAAAGCAACGGTCTATTGACAACTGCCCGACCTCGGATATTTTCCCGAGTCATTTTCGGTTGCAGCCCACCTTGGAGGGGTATGGTATGCACTTGAACCGAGTGCTCCGGGAAACCGGAGTTGTCCTGGCCGCAGGTCTGCTTTATGGATCGGCGGCTTTCGCGCAGTCGAGCACGATGATCGGTACGGTCATCGACGCTCAGAGCCGGCAGCCTGTTCCTGATGTCGTCGTCACCGCGACCTCGCCCAACCTTCAGGGTGAGCAGACCGTGGTTACGGACGGACAGGGCAACTACCGTATTCCCCAGCTTCCGCCGGGTGTGTACACCCTGCGGTTCGAGAAGGAGCAGTTCAAGCCGTACGCCCGTTCGGACGTGCAGCTGCGTCTGAACCGCACCATCCGCGTCAACGTGGAGCTCCTGCCGGAGTCCCTCGGTGAGGTGGTGGAGATCGTCGGCGCCCCGCCGACCATCGACGTCGGCTCCACGACCACGGGCGTCAACGTGGATCAGGAGTTCATCAAGCGCATCGCCGTCGCGCGTCCGGGCGGAAAGGGCGGCGCTGCCCGCTCCTTCGAGTCCCTGGCCGAGCTGGCGCCTGGCGCCCAGAACGACCAGTACGGCGTGTCCATCAACGGCGCGACGTCTCCTGAGAACGGCTACGTGGTGGACGGCCTGTCCACGAACGACCCGGCGTATGGCGTCAACGCCAGCCCGCTGAGCATCGAGTTCGTGCAGGACGTGAACATCATCACCGGCGGCTACATGCCGGAGTTCGGTCGCTCCACGGGCGGCGTGATCAACGCGGTGACCCGGTCGGGCTCCAACGAGTTCCACGGCTCCGTGTTCGCCAACTGGACGCCGGGTACGCTGGAGGGTGAGCGCAAGCTGGTCCGCGAGGAGGGTACGGTCATCACCGGCCGTAACGCCCTGCAGAACCTCGGCGACTTCGGCGCCACGCTCGGCGGTCCCATCCTCAAGGACAAGCTGTGGTTCTTCGCCGGCTTCGCGCCGTCGTTCACCCGCTACCAGCACACCCGCGCGCTCAACGCGCTCCAACTGGATGCGAACGGCGACCCGATCCGTGACGACGCCGGCTTCACGCAGGCGAACCTGATCCCCGGTTCCGAGCGTCAGTACTACGCGGACTCCCGCGCCCTGCAGTACATGGGCAAGCTGACGTACCTCATCAACCAGGACCACAACGTGTCGTTCGCGCTGAACGGCACCCCGTCCAGCACGGGCGGCCTGGGCAAGCTGACCCTGGATCCCCGTACGGGCCTGCTGCCGGGCGCGCTGACCTCGCGTCCTGGTGACTTCGGCCTGACGGAGAACACCGCCAACACCACGTCGCTCGGCCTGAAGTACGCCGGCGCGTTCATGGACAAGAAGGTCCTGGTCGACGCGAACCTCGGCTGGTTCCACCAGACGGCGTCCACCCTGCCGGGCGACGGTAGCAAGCTGGGCTCCACGACGGGCCTGGCCGGCTACTCGCGCATGTCCTACTTGAACGAGCGCAACCTCACGGTGTTCGAGGCCCTGCCCGCCGGGCAGGAGGGCGTGTGCGACCCGTACTTCCGGGAGAACGACCCGGCCACGGACGAGGACGATGAGGTCATCCAGCGCTGCCCGGTCACCGGGTACGCGGTGGGCGGCCCGGCCTTCATGAGCGACGCGAAGCTGGACCGTTACCAGATCAACGCGAAGGCCACCTACCTGCTGAACGCGCTCGGCACCCACGTGCTGAAGGCTGGCGTGGACACCGAGTTCCTGGTGTACGACCAGACGAAGGCCTACGGCGGCGGCGTCTTCTACCAGGAGGGCGTGGACTACCTCGGCAACCCCGGTGCCGTGACGGACTTCCGTCGCTACGGGTACCAGACGGGGCCGGACACGCCGATCACCCAGCTGACCCAGCAGGCGAAGTCCACCAGCACCACGGTGGGCGGCTTCGTGCAGGACTCCTGGTCCATCGCGAACCGCGTCACGCTGAACCTCGGCGTGCGCTACGACGTGCAGGCGATGTACGGCGGTGACGGCGAGCTGGCCCTCATCCTCGGCAACCAGTGGTCGCCCCGCCTGGGCGCCATCGTGGACCCGTTCGCCAACGGCCGCGCCAAGTTCTTCGTGAACTTCGCCCGGTACTACGAGCAGGTGCCGCTCAACCTCCTGGACCGCGCCTTCCCGGGTGAGCGCCGCTACAGCGCCCGCCGCGTGCTGGCCGAGCCGGGTGACCCCGAGGGGACGGGCGGTTGCGACCCGTCGAGCCGCGCGAGCCAGGAAGGCGCGTGCCGCGAGACCCGCAACGTCATCGAGAACCCGGAGAGCAGCCGCAGCCCGAACCGCTTCTACACCGGTGGCAAGGTGGAGAACGAGCCGGTGGACCCGGACATCGAGCCCCAGTCGTCCGACGAAGTGGTCGTCGGCGCTGAGTACGAGGTGCTGGCCAACACCCGCGTGGGTGCGAGCTACACCCACCGTGACATGGGTGCGGTCATCGAGGACATGAGCCGCGACGGTGGTAACTCGTACTTCCTCGGCAACCCGGGCAGCGGCTTCGCCAAGGAGTTCCCGACGCCGGAGCGTAACTACGACGCCGTCACCGTCTACCTGAACCGCACGTTCGCGGACGGGTGGCTGGCCCAGGGTAGCTACACCTGGTCGCGCCTGTACGGTAACTACCCCGGTCTGTTCCGCCCGGAGACGGCGCAGCTCGACCCGAACATCCTCTCGGACTTCGACCTCATCGAGCTGCTCGAGAACCGCACGGGTCTGCTGCCCTTCGACCGCACGCACGCCATCAAGGTGTTCGGCGCGAAGGAGTTCAACCTGACGAGCGCGCTGTCGGCGAGCGTCGGCGTGAGCTACCGCGGCAACTCCGGTACGCCCATCAACTACTACGGCGCGCATGACGCCTACGGCACGGACGAGTCCTTCGTCCTTCCCCGTGGCGCCGGTGGCCGGACCCCGTGGATCAACACCATCGACTCCAACATCGGTGTGAACTACCGGGTCAGCAAGGACAGCGTCGTCTCCTTCACCCTGGACGTCTTCAACCTGTTCAACTTCCAGGGCACGGACCAGGTGGACCAGACCTACACGGTCCTCAACGTGCGTCCCATCCCGAACGGTTCGCCGAGCCTGCTCGACAACCCGGTGGGCAACGTCGACTGGCAGGAGGGTTCTGAGCGCCGCATCGACACCGACGGCGACGAGGAGCCCGACACGGACGTGCCGTTCGGCACGGTCGAGGGCGACGTGAACCGGAACTTCAAGAACCCGAGCCGCTACCAGGCGCCGCGTCAGGTGCGCTTCGGTATCCGCTACACGTTCTAATCCCAGGTCATCCACAGAATCGGATCTCAAGCCACAATGACCAAGAACATCCTCAAGACCACGCTGGTGGTCCTCGCCGCCGGCAGCATGCTGGCCGGTTGCGACCTCGAGCAGCCCGAGGCTCCCTGCTTCGTGCAGGACGCGGGCAACTGGTACGCGAAGTACGACCTGGTTTCGGAGCCCCGGACCGCGGCGGGGGCGGCGTGCACCGTCGTTCCGCCCATCGCCGAGCGTCTGGGTATCTACAAGTTCGTCGATCCCGAGAAGCCGAACGAGCCGATCATCACCATCCGTCCGGCAGGCCTTGCCGGTCTGGGTGCTCGGGATTCGGGTCCTTCCACCCGTCAGACGGCCACCGGCCAGCTGGCGACGGAGCCCGATGCCGATGACTTCTGCTCGGGTAGCAACTTCTCGGTCGCCACGGTGGACGCCGCCGTGGTGCCTGCCGTGCCGGACAACCCGGCCACGACCGCGAACGAGGCTCGTCCGGCGGTGCCTGCGACGACCATCACCTACGAGTTCAGCAACGTCCGGGTGTACTCGGCTCCCAGCTCGCCGGGCACGCAGATGACGGGCGAGCTCAAGTACACGCGTGATGGCTGCACCTCGACGTACGTCATCCGGGCCATCTGGCCGGCGGCTGCCTGCATCCAGGGCACCACGGAGCCTGCGACGAACTGCGGCAACGGCTCTGGCCTGAACCCGGACTTCGCGGCCGAGTGCGCGCCCATCGCGAACTGCGGCCTCACGCAGCGCCAGATCGACGACGGCTACAACGGGTGCTGCGTCGCCTCGAAGACGATTCCGTCGTTCGTCGACGCTGCTGAGTAGTCCATAGCCGAGCACGCCACCTCCGGGTGGCTCATCGCGGCCCCGGCAGCCCTCCCTCATGGGAGTGGCGACCGGGGCCGCGGTGTTTACAGAGCTGTACCCTTACTGGAGGCGCATGGAGGGCCGTTACTCACTCGTTGACCACGTCCGGACGCTGCTGGCGGACGAGGAAGGCACGCTCTACAAGGCGGCGTCCTTCCGTGTGGCCCTCTGCTACCCGAGCCCCTACCACGTGGGCATGAGCTCGCTCGGCTACCAGGCCATCTACCGCGAGGTGCATGCGCACCCAGGCGCCACCGCAGAGCGCGTCTTCCTCCCGGATGACGTGGAGGCCTTCAAGCGCACGCGCACCCCGCTGTTCACCTGGGAGTCGCAGAACCCCGTCTCCAGCTTCGACATGCTGGCCTTCTCCGTGGCCTACGAGCTGGAGCTGACGGGGCTGTTCACCCTCCTGGAGATGGCTGGCTTCCCGCTGCTGGCCGAGGAGCGCCGCGAGGGCGGCTACCCGCTGGTGGTGGCCGGAGGGCCGCTGACGTTCTCCAATCCGGATCCGCTGGAGCCCTTCGTGGACGTGCTCGTCCAGGGCGAGGCGGAGGACCTCATCCACGTGCTGGTGGAGACGGCCTCCACCATGGAGCGCGAGGCGGCGCTGGCGCACCTGGCGCGCATCCCCGGCTTCCGGGTGCCTGGCAGGGGAGGTGCCCGCTACCACGTCGCCAAGGCGACGGACGGCCGGCTGCCGGCCCGCTCTCAAATCGTCACCCCGCACACCGAGCTGCGCTCGATGTTCCTCATCGAGCCGGAGCGGGGCTGCTCGCGGGGCTGCCACTACTGCGTCATGCGGCGCACCACCAACGGCGGCATGCGGACGGTGCCTCCGGAGCGCGTGCTGTCGCTCATCCCCGAGCATGCGCGGCGCGTGGGCCTGGTGGGGGCCGCGGTGACGGACCACCCGCGCATCGTCGAGCTGCTGCGCACCATCGTCGACTCGGGCCGTGAGGTGGGGGTGTCCTCGCTGCGCGCGGACCGGCTGACCCAGGAGTTGGTGGATCAGCTGCGGCGGGGCGGGGCCACCAACCTGACGGTGGCGGCGGACGGGCCCTCCCAGCGTCTGCGGGACATGGTGGACCGGAAGCACTCCGAGGAGCAGATCATCCGGGCCGCCGGCTTTGCCCGCACGGCCGGGATGAAGCAGCTCAAGGTCTACAACGTGGTGGGGCTGCCGACGGAAGAGGACGCCGACATCGACGAGCTGATCCGCTTCACCGCCGACCTGTCCCGCATCCTCCCGGTGGCGCTCGGCGTGGCCCCCTTCGTGGCCAAGCGCAACACGCCGCTGGACGGGGCCCCCTTCCTGGGCATCCGCGAGGTGGAGAACCGGCTGGAGCGCCTGCGAAAGGGCCTCAGGGGCCGCGCCGAGGTGCGGCCCACGTCCGCCCGGTGGGCCTGGGTGGAGTACATGCTGGCCCAGTGCGGCCCGGAAGGCGGACTGGCGGCCATGGACGCCTGGCGGGCGGGGGGCACCTTCGCCGCCTGGAAGCGCGCCTTCGAGGCCCGGGGCTGCGAGCCCTACCTCGCCCGCAGGGTGGAGGACGGGCGGCGCAACCCCGTCCTCTGGCCCACCGTCCCCAAGCTGGCTCCCCCGGAGGCCGCCCCTCCGGCGTCCGCCGCCTGACGCGGGGTGCGACACCGCGTGCACGTCCGCCCCCGCTTCCGCTAGAAGGCCGCTGGCGCCGATGGCCGGCGTCCAGGGCAGCGGAGAATCGTGTGAGCACGCAGCGAGTGGACAAGGCGTGGCAGCAGAAGGGCCTGAAGGAGTACTCGACGGAGGCCCTGCTCGGGACGCTCGGCCACTATGGGCTTCCCGTGAGCGAGGAGGACTTCCGCCAGCTGGCGGAGAAGTCCTTCCCGCTGGGCATCGCCCAGCAGTGGCGGGCGAAGTGGAAGGGCACGGGCCCCTTCAAGGACTTCGCGGTGGCGGCGGCCGTGGAGCTGTGGCGCCGCTGGCTGCCGGACCGCGTGGCCCCCATGGAGCTGACGGACACCCTGGGCGGGCTGATGCAGGCGCTGGCGCAACTGCTCAACGGCCAGACGGACGCGCCGGTGGGGCCGGCCTTCGAGAAGATGACCGCGCTGCGCGCCCGCATGCCGCTGGATGAGCGCGGCGCCCCGCAGGAGCTCTTCATGCGCGAGGCCCTGGCGCCCTTCACGGAGAAGCAGGCCGAGGTCTTCGACAGCCTCGCCGAGGCGCTGGCGTCCTCGGGCCACGTGGCCCACGCGGAGTCCTTCGCCGACGTGGAGGAGTTCTTCCTGCCGGACCGCAAGGGCATCTCCCGCGCCATGGTCCGCGCGGCCCGCGGCGAGCTGCGCGACGCCACGGACGACCTGGTGAAGCTCACCCAGGACACCTCTCGCACGCCCATTGCCCGCCTGCTGGCGGTGGATGGCCTCATCCACGTGAAGGCGAACGAGCAGGCCGGCATGGCCGCCCGCGCGCTGCTGGAGCAGGCGGAGCAGGGCGGTGACCTGCACCTCGCGCTGGACCTCGTCCCGCGTCTGGAGCACGTCTACAAGGCCACGAACGACCGCGTCGCGCTGCTGGACCTGATGCGCATCTCCGAGCGCCTGGAAGCGGCCCACGACAAGATCCACCCGGGCCACCGCCGCCACCGTCACTGAGGCCCGAGCGCCCTCCCTGCCGGGCGAAGGCGTGGCTCTGGAGACGTCCGCCCGGCGCGCGCCGTTCAGCCCAGCGCGTCGGGTCCTCCGCCTTCCTCCTTCGCGGTGGGAGGCGGGACGGCGGCCTCCAGCGCAGGCGCCTCCTCCGCGTCCTTCCCCGCGCTGGCCGTGCGCTTGAGCGGCACGCGGAGCACGCCGGGCACGCCCTCGGCCACGTCCCGCACCGGCACCACCGCGCCCACCGTCGTGTAGCGGATGGCGCCCGTCTGCGTGAAGGCGTGCTTGAGCGAGTACTCCTTCGCGCGGGGGAGGAACCACTCGCGCGCGGCCCGCATGGGCAGCACGTGCAGCTCGCCCTGCGAGAGGAAGACGTACACGAGCAGGTCCGCGCCGCTGTAGAGGAAGCAGCCCGGGGTGTCCTTCTCCAGGTTGGACACCAGCTCGAAGAAGTAGCGGCGGCGGGTGGCGTTGCGGTCGCCCTTCACCTCGATGCCGCGCACCTCTCCCGAGGGCAGCTCCCAGAGCAGGTCCACGCCCCGGTGCTGGAAGCGCGGGTCCGCCTGCACGTCGTGCACGCGAGAGCCCGGCTCCGTCTGCAGCAACCATGCGCGGGCGTGCTGGACGGCGCGGTCCGCCGCGCCCTGCACGCCCCGCATGCTGAAGCTTCGCGCCATGCAGTTACCGGCGCAGCTCGACGCCCGTGGCCACCAACTGCACCTCGCGCGGCTTGCCGTCCGTGCCGCGCGGGACGATGGCGCCCTCGGACTCGTAGTGCTTCGCGCGGCTGTCGCTCAGCTCGGCCAGCTTCAGCACGCCCTCCACCCGCGCCTGCGAGCCGGCCGAGTCCAGCGGGACGAAGAAGCCGTAGTCCTTGAACGTCACGCGCACGCCCGGGCCCTTGTCCTTGCCGCTGGCCGCCAGCTCCATCCAGCAGCCCTTGGCCTCGCACGCCTTGCGCACCGTGCCCTCGAGCAGCACCGTCTTGCCGTCGTGCGCCTGGGGCTTGGCCAGCACCTCGGTGAGCTTCACCGCCGGAGCGCCCTTGAGGGGCTCGCCCCGCGTGAGCTTCCAGCCGTCGTTGGCGGGCGCCGCCGCCGGAGCGGGCGTCGTCGCGGCCGGAGCAGGGGCCGCGTCCTTCTTGGTGGCCGCCGGCGCGGAGGCCAGGACGGGCTGCACCTCGGCCTTGGCGGCCTGGGGGGCAGGCGGGTGGTGACAGTCAGGCTCGGCCTTGGCGGCCTTGCCGGACGACTTGTCACCCGCGAGCGCGAGCATGGGAACAGCGACCAGCAGCATCAGGGACGTGCGGAGCGAGTTCATGACCCGTACGCTTAGCCAGAAGTCCTTGCCCCGGCAAGCCGGCACCCGTACTAGAGTGCACCTGTCTCCCAAACGCCGGTGAGGCGCGCATGAAGGTCATCGTCCCTCCCCGCAATCGTCGCTTCGGCACCGTGGATGCCCTCGGGCTGGCCGGCATCCTGGGCCTGCTGGTGGCCCGCTACATCCCGATTGCGCGAATCATCCCCTTCTGGGGCTGCGTGCTGCGCGAGCAGACGGGCTGGCCCTGCCTCGGCTGCGGGCTGACGCGGGTGGCGGACCGGGTGTCCCACCTCAACTTCGTGGGTGCCTGGGAGGCCAACCCGCTGGGGACGGTGGCCGCCATCCTGTTCGCCCTGGCGGGGGTGGCCATGGTGCTGCACCTGGTCTTCGCCGTCCCCATCCCCGAGGTCCGCCTGTCGCCCCGGGAGTGGAACGTGGTGCGGGTGGCGATGCCCATCCTCATCGTCGTCAACTACGCCTACGTGGTGGTGAAGACGCGCTTCCCCCACGTGCTGCTGTAGCCTGTCCTTCGTGTCATACGCGCTCGTCGTGCTGGGCTACCTCGCCGGCTCCATCCCCTTCGGTGTGTTGCTGACGCGGTGGCTGCGCGGCGTGGACGTCCGTCAGCAGGGCAGCGGCAACATCGGCGCCACCAACGTCACGCGCGTGGCGGGCAAGAAGCTGGGCGCGGTGGTGCTGCTGCTGGACGCCCTCAAGGGCGCGCTGCCGGTGGCGCTGGCGCTGCGGCTGCTCCCGGGACAGCCCGTGGTGCACGTGCTGGTGGGCCTGTCCGCGGTGCTGGGCCACGTCTACCCGGTGTGGCTGCGGCTGCAGGGCGGCAAGGGCGTGGCGACGGCACTTGGCGTGCTCGTGGTGCTGGTGCCCCTGGCGGCGCTGGCCGGGGCCGCCGTGTATGCCGTCATCTTCGCGGTGTGGCGGGTGAGCTCGCTCGGCTCGCTGGCGGCGGGCGCCACGGCGGTGGGCACGTCGGCCTTCACCGCTCGCGCCACGGAGTACGCCGGCCTCTCAGCCGTCCTCTTCGCCCTCATGCTGTGGACGCACCGGAGCAACATCGGCCGGCTCGTGCGGCAGACCGAGCGGCGCTTCTGAGCCTGCCCCGGTCCGCGGCTCGCCGCCGCCGCCCGGAGCCCGGTAGCCCAGCAGCGTGCAGGCGATGGGGCCATTCCACATGTCCCGCTTCGCCCAGGGGCGCGCATGGAAGGCGCTCTCGAAGGCCGGGTTGCCGGAGAGCACCCACACGCGCCAGCCCGGCACGCGCAGCGACTCACCCAGCTTGTAATAGAAGCTCTTCATGCCCTTCTGCCCGCCCGAGCCTCCAATCCGGTCTCCGTAGGGCGGGTTGGTGATGAGCAGGCCGCCACGCTCGGGCAGCGGCGGGAGCTTCGTCGCGTCGCCCTCGGCGAGCTGGATTTCCTCCGACAGCTTCGCCGCCCGCACGTTGCGGCTGGCGGCCTCCAGCGCCTCCGGGTCCTTGTCGAAGCCCAGCAGCGCCACCTCCACCTTGCGCTCGTTGCGCCGTGCATCCGCGCGCATGTCGGTGAGCAGCTCGCGCGCCCGCGTGCCCAGTCCCGGCCAGCGCTCCACCGCGAAGTCGCGGTTGAGGCCCGGGGCCCGCCGCCGGGCGATGAGGCCCGCCTCGATGAGCAGCGTGCCGGAGCCGCACATGGGGTCCACCACGGCCTCTTCCCCGGTGTAGCTGGCGGCGCGCAGCAGGGCCGCGGCCAGCGTCTCCTTGAGGGGCGCTTCCGTGGGGCGCACGCGGTAGCCCCGGCGGTGCAGGGGCTCGCCGCACAAGTCCAGGGAGAGTGACAGCGTCTCGCGCGCCAGGTGCGCCACCACGCGCACGTCCGGGTCTCGGGTGCTCACGTCCGGCCGGGCGCCCTCCACGTCGCGCATGCGGTCGACGATGGCGTCCTTCACCTTGAGGGCCACGAAGCCCGAGTGGCTGTGCTCGCTGTCCTTCAGCGTGGCATCCACCGCGAAGGTGGTGTCCGGCGTGAGGTGCTCCTCCCAGGGGATGCTGGCGGCGGCTTCGTAGAGGCCCTCCGCGCCGTGGGATTCGAAGGCGCCCAGCGGGTAGAGCACGCGCATGGCGATGCGCGACCAGAGGGCCACCATCAGGGCCTCGTCGAGCGTGGCCATGAAGCGCACGCCGCCGCGGTCCTGGCGGATGCGGCGCGCGCCGAGCTCCTTCAGCTCGTCGGCGAGGAGGTCCTCGGTGCCGCGAGCGGCGGTTGCGAAGAGGGCAATGCGTTCAGCCATGGGACACCGCCCTTAGACGACATGGGGCCGCTTGGGAACCGGCAACGCGCCTCATGTGCCCACAACCTCCCGGGCACCTCATGTGCCCACCACTTCATAGATGGCGAAGGTGGCGCCCTCCTGCTCGGCGCTCGCCGCCTTCGCGCGCTGGAAGTCCGCGGACTGGAAGTAGGCCCGCATGGACTCCCGGTCCCTCCAGCGCGTCACCAGCAGCAGCTCCGGCGAGCGCTCGAAGGAGCGCAGCACCTCCAGCCCCAGGAAGCCGTCGTAGGCATCCACCTGCCGGGTGCGCTCCTGGAAGCGGGCGACCAGGCGGTCCGCCTCCTCGGGGGCGGGGCGGAAGCGGGAGATGGCGACAATCATGGACACGCGCCTCGCGAAATGAGGCGGGGGCGCCCGGCCCGGACGACCGGAACCGGGGCGCCCCCGTGAGAAGAACCGCCAGGACGCCAGCCCCGTTCCCGGGGGGCTACATGGCTCCGGCGCCGGGCATGTCGCCCACGCCCCGGATGAGCACCTCGCGGGGCTTGGCGCCGTCGGCCGCGCCCACCACGCCGTCGCGCTCCATGCGCTCAATCATGCGCGCCGCGCGGTTGTAGCCGATGCGCATCTTGCGCTGGAGCATGGAGATGGAGACGGCACGCATCTCGCTGACCGTCGCGAGCGCCTGGTCGTACAGCTCGTCGGACAGCTCGTCCTCCTCGCCGCCGCCGCCTTCGCCTTCTTCGTCGCGCGGCTTGAGGATGGACTCGTCGTAGACGGGCTTGCCCTGGGCCTTGAGGTGGTCCACCGCCCGCTTGATTTCGTTCTCCGACACGAAGGCGCCGTGCACGCGCTGCAGGTGCGCGCTCGTGGGCGGCATGATGAGCATGTCGCCCATGCCCAGCAGGGCCTCGGCGCCCACCGTGCCCAGAATCGTCATCGAGTCCGGCTTCGAGCGCAGCATGAAGCTGACGCGCGTGGGGAAGTTGGCCTTGATGACGCCGGTGACGACGTCGGTGGACGGACGCTGCGTGGCGACCATCAGGTGGATGCCGGACGCACGCGCCATCTGCGCCAGGCGGGCCACGTACGTCTCCACCTCGCGGCTGGCCACCATCATGAGGTCCGCCAGCTCGTCGATGATGACCACGATGTACGGCAGCTTCTGGCGCTGCTTCTTCTCCTTCTCGCCAGCCGCGTCCGCGGCCAGGCCCTCCTCGGAGTCCTCCGGCTCGGCCTCCACCTCGGGCACCTCGGCGGCCTCCTCGGACACCACCGCCTCCCGCATGTCCTCGTCGTCGTCCCTCGGCGCGGCCACGCCCATGCCCTCGCCGCCGGAAGAGGCGGACCCGGGCGCATCCAGCACCAGCACGTTCTTGGGCTTGGACTTCTTCTTCGGCGCGGGCTCGGAGTCCTTCACCTCGACGGCGGTGCTCTCCACCAGCTTGTTGTAGCCGGCGATGTTGCGCACGCCGGCCTCGGACAGCAGCTGGTAGCGGCGCTCCATCTCCTCCACCGCCCAGCGCAGCGCGAGCGCCGCCTTCTTCGGGTCCGTCACCACCGGCAGCAGCAGGTGGGGGATGCCCTCGTAGACGGAGAGCTCCAGCATCTTCGGGTCCACCATGATGAAGCGGACCTCCTCCGGCGTGGCCTTGAGGAGGATGCTCATGATCATGGAGTTGACGGCCACCGACTTGCCGGAGCCCGTCGTACCGGCGATGAGCAGGTGGGGCGCCTTGGCCAGGTCGAGGACGTACGGCATGCCCTCGATGTCCTTGCCCACGCACATGGTCAGCTTGCTGGCGCCCTTGTTGAAGGCGTCCTGCTCGGCGATCTCCTTGAGGTAGACCGTCTCGCGGTCCTTGTTCGGGACTTCGATGCCCACCACGCCCTTGCCGGGGATGGGGGCGACGATGCGCACGCGCATGGCCTCCATGGCCATGGCCAGGTCGTCCGCGAGCGAGGCAATCTTGCTCACCTTGATGCCAGGGCCCGGCAGGAACTCGTACATGGTGACGACGGGGCCGGGGCGGATTTCCACCACCTCACCGACGATGCCGAAGTCCGCCAGCTTCGCGCGCAGCTTCTCCGCGGTGATGAGGAAGGCGTCCTTGTCCAGCGCGGTGCGCTCCTGCCGGTCGCACTCGAGCACGTCGAGCGGCGGCAGCGAGAAGCTCTTGCGGTCGCCCACGAACTCGAACTGGTCCTGGCTCTTCTTCGCTGTGGGCTTGGGCGGGGCCTTGGGCTCCACGATGAGCGGCATGCGCGCCAGCGCGGACGCGGGCGCCGGGACGATGGCCGCCGGGGCCGCGGCGGGGGCAGCGGGCGCCACCGGAGCGGCGGCGAGGGGGGCCGCCACCGCCGGAGCGGGCGGCTCGGTGTCCACGGAGCGCGAGGCGGCCAGCGCGGCGGCGGCCACCGGCGGTGTGGAGGCCGAAGGGCCGGTGACGATGTTCGGCTGACGGCGGCGCCCACGCGGCGCGAGCTCGGCGTCCTCCGTGCCCACGGGACGGGGCTCGGGGGCGAGGAAGGACGCGGCCCAGGCCGGGTCCGCGCCAGGGGCCGGACGCTTCTCCGCACGGACGGGCGGCTTCTCGGTGATGGCGATGGCCGCCCCGGGCGGCAGCGAGTCCTCCTCGCGAGGAGCGGGCAGCAGCCGCTTCTCCAGCTTCTCCGCCTTCTCGCGCTCGCGGGCCTCCTTCTGGGCCTGCTTCGCGGCGGCGGCCTGCTCCTTCTCGTTCTGCTTCGCCAGGCGCACGGCCTCCTCGGCCATGGCCTCCGCCTCGGCGGCCTCGGCCTCGGCGGCGAGCCGCTCGGCCTCGGCGAGCTCCTCCTCATCCGCCTCGATTTGCGCGAGGAAGGCGGCCTCCTCCTCCTTCTCCTGCGCGGCGCGCTCCTGGCGCTCCTTGTAGGCGACCTTCTGCGCCTCCCAGAAGACGTGGAAGGACTCGGACAGGCGGCGGCCCAGCACGCACAGCCCGGCCCAGGCCAGCGAGCACAGCTTGAGGAAGGTGTACTGCGTGCCGACGATGAGCGCGGCGGCGCTCACCGCGGTGACGAGGATGACGGTGCCGACGGTGGAGAACAGCCCCTCCAGCAGGCCGCCCAGCCCGGCGCCCAGCGCGCCTCCCGGCGGGTGTGCCCAGCCCTTGTCCCCGGCGAACATGAGCTGCGCCAGCACGGAGACGCTGACCGTCATCAGCACCAGGGCGACAACCTGCGCCCCCCGCTTGCGCTCGCGGTTGCCCACGAACAGCACCATGGCCGTGTAGAGGCCCCCCATCGGAATGAGGTAGGCACACACGCCCAGCAGTCCCCGCAGGGACTCCGCGATGAGGTGGCCCATCGGGCCCACCGCGTTGCGGAAGCCCGGACCCACCCTGTCCTTCGCATCGAACGTCGCGACGGACAGCAGGGCCAACAGGGATGTGGCCAGCAGGAACACGCCGGTGATGGCCCGCCCGGCGACACCCCCGCCCGAGCCAGCCTTCATCCGCTTGTCCGCCAGCTGCCTTCGCCGCGTCGCGATTTCCTGCCGGGACAGCACAGCCTTCTCCGCCCGACCCTTCTTCGCCGTCATGACCGTCTTCCCTCTGCGCGTCTCAGCCGCGTAGCGGGCTGTAGCAATGCCCGCCGCGAGTGTAGGGAGGGAGGGGGAGCGGTCAATTTTCCAGCAGTCCTCCCAGGGGAATCCCGAGGGGAGCGAGGGGAAGCGGAAGGCAGCGGACGGGGCGCCTACATTTCGGCTGCGCACCTTCCTGGAGCGGGTATGGTGCCCCCATCAGCGCCGCCCGGACGCGCCGCGTCGCGGGGTGGCTGGAATTCTGCGGAGGAGCACCATGGCTGACGCCCGTACCGACAAGCCGTCTTCCACCGAGGAGGAGTACTTCGCCCGGGAGGAGATTGAGAAGAAGCGCAAGCTGGCCCTGCAGCAGGCCGCCGAGACTGCGACGAAGCAGCGCGAGGAGCTGAAGCAGCTGCACTGGATGAAGTGCCCCAAGTGCGGCATGGACCTGCAGACGCTGAAGCAGGGCAACGTGGAAATCGACACCTGCTTCAACTGCCACGGCGTCTTCCTGGACGCGGGCGAGCTGGACCAGCTCGTGAAGCAGCACGGCCACGAGGGCAGCGGCAAGGTGATGGGCGCCGTCCTCAACCTGTTCAAGAAGAAGTAGCCCCCCTCGTCCATGGCCCTCACGCTCGAGCAGGTGCGCCACGTGGCCACGCTGGCGCGGCTGGCGCTGACTCCGGAGGAGGAGCAGCGCTTCGCCACGCGGCTGTCGGCGGTGCTGGACGCGGTGGCGCAGCTCCAGGCGCTCGACGTGGAGGCCGTGGAGCCCACCTCGCACGCGACGCTCGCGGCCTCGCTGCTTCGCGAGGACGCGACGCGGCCGTCGCTGCCGCCGGAGAAGTCCCTGGCCAACGCGCCGGCGAAGTCGGGCACCAGCTTCGCCGTGCCGAAAATCATCGAGTAGCCCCGGAGGCTTGCCGTTCCATGCAGCTCACGGACCTCACGATGCTGGAGCTGGCGGCGAAGCTGGCCGCGGGGGCGGTCTCCTCCGAGGAGGCCACCCGCGCGTGCCTGGAGCGCATCCGCCAGGTGGACCCGAAGGTGCGCGCCTTCCTGCGCGTGGACGAGGACGGCGCCCTCGCCGCCGCCCGGGCCAGCGATGCGCGCCGCAAGGCGGGCAGCCCCGCCAGCCCCCTGGACGGCGTGCCGGTGGGGCTCAAGGACCTCTTCCTCACCGAGGGCGTGGAGACCACCGCCGGCTCGCGCATCCTCGAGGGCTTCGTGCCGCCCCTGGATGCCACGGTGGTGCGGCTGCTCAAGGAGGCGGGCCTGCCGCTGGTGGGCAAGCTCAACCTGGACGAGTTCGCGATGGGCTCGTCCAACGAGTCCAGCGCGTACTTCCCCAGCCACAACCCGTGGGACGTGACGCGGACGCCGGGGGGCTCGTCGGGTGGCTCGGCCGCGGCGGTGGCGGCGCGCGAGGTGTTCGGCGCGCTGGGCACGGACACCGGCGGCTCCATCCGCCAGCCCGCGGCCTTCACCAACACCGTGGGCCTGAAGCCCACCTACGGCCGGGTGTCGCGGTACGGCGTCATCGCCTACGCCTCGTCGCTGGACCAGCCGGGCCCCATGACGCGCACGGTGGCGGACGCGGCGGCGCTGCTCCAGGTCATCGCCCGGCATGACGCGCAGGACTCCACGTCCGCGGCGGTGGAGGCGCCGGACTACTCGGCGGACCTGGAGGCCGGCGTGCGGGGCCTGAAGCTGGGCGTGCCGCGTGACTACTTCACCGAGGGCATGGACCCGGAGGTGGAGGCGTCCGTGCGCGCGGCGCTGGCCGAGTACGAGCGGCTGGGCGCGACGCTGGTGGACGTGTCGCTGCCCCACACGAAGTACGCGCTGGCCACGTACTACCTCCTCGCTCCGGCGGAGGCGTCCAGCAACCTGGCCCGCTACGACGGCATCCGCTACGGCCTGCGGGCCAGGGACGCGCGCGGGCTGAAGGAGCTGTATGCCCAGACGCGCGAGCGGGGCTTCGGGCCGGAGGTGAAGCTGCGCATCATGCTGGGGACATACGCGCTGTCCGCCGGCTACTACGACGCCTACTACCTGCGCGCGCAGAAGGTCCGCACCCTCATCCGCGAGGACTTCACGAAGGCCTTCCAGCAGGTGGATGCGCTGCTGTCGCCCACCTCGCCGGTGCCGCCCTTCAAGCTGGGCGAGAAGGTGGACGACCCGCTGTCCATGTACCTCATGGACGTCTACACCCTGCCGTGCAACCTGGCGGGCCTGCCCGGCCTGGCCGTGCCCTGTGGCTTCACGAAGGCGGGGCTGCCGGTGGGACTCCAGATTCTCGGGCGGCCCTTCGACGAGGCCCGCCTGCTGCGCATCGCCCGCGCCTTCGAGCGCGAGCACGACTTCTTCCGCCGCGCCGCGCCCCTCCAGGGTGCGTAGCGGTGCCGCACTGGTGACTCCGCCATGCCCGTGAGCGATTTCCAGCCCGTCATCGGCCTCGAGGTGCACGCGCAGCTCCTCACGAAGTCGAAGATCTTCTGCGGCTGCTCCACCGCCTTCGGCGCCGAGCCCAACCGCAACACGTGCCCGGTGTGCCTCGGCATGCCGGGCGTGCTGCCGGTGCTCAACCAGCGCGTGGTGGAGTTCGCCGTGCGCACCGGCCTGGCGCTGGAGTGCACCGTCAAGAAGACGAGCATCTGGAGCCGGAAGAACTACTTCTATCCGGACCTGCCCAAGGGCTACCAGATTACGCAGTACGACCAGCCCATCTGCGAGCACGGCCGGCTCGTCATCGACACGCCGCAGGGCGAGAAGGTCATCCGCGTCCGCCGCATCCACATGGAGGAGGACGCGGGGAAGAACGTGCACGACGCCGGCGGGGGCCAGAGCCTGGTGGACCTCAACCGCGCGGGCGTGCCGCTCTTGGAAATCGTCAGCGAGCCGGACCTGCGCGACGCGGACGAGGCGGTGGAGTACCTCAAGGCGCTGCGCGACGTGCTCGTGTACCTGGGCGTCAACGACGGCAACCTGGAGGAGGGCAGCTTCCGCTGCGACGCCAACGTGTCGGTGATGCCGAAGGGCTCGTCCACGTATGGCCAGCGCTGCGAGCTGAAGAACCTCAACTCGTTCCGCTTCGTGAAGCAGGCGGTGGAGTACGAGATTGCCCGGCAGGTGGACGTCATCGAGGGCGGCGGGAAGGTGGACCAGGAGACGCGCCTGTGGGACGTCAACAAGGGCGTCACCCGCTCCATGCGCAGCAAGGAGGATGCGCACGACTACCGGTACTTCCCGGAGCCGGACCTGCCGCCCCTGCACGTGAGCGACGCCGCCATCGACGCGGCCGCCCAGGCCCTGCCGGAGCTGCCCCGCGCGAAGCTGACGCGCTTCATCAGCCAGTACGGGCTGCCGGAGTACGACGCCCGCATCCTCACCGCCGAGCGCCCGCTGGCCGACTTCTTCGAGGCGTGCGCGGCGCACTACCCGGACGCGAAGAAGGTCTCCAACTGGTTCCTCGGCGAGCTGATGCGCCTGTTGAAGGAGGAGGGCACGCCGCTGTCCGCGCTGCGCTTCACCCCGGTGCAGCTGGCGGAGCTGCTGGGCGCGGTGGACAAGGGCACGGTGTCCGCCAACGCGGGCAAGGACGTGCTGGGCGAGATGTTCCGCACCGGCAAGGCCCCCGCGGACATCATCGCGGAGAAGGGCTTGGCGCAGGTGAGCGACACGGGCGCCATCGAGGCGGTGGTGGACGAGATTCTGGCGAAGAACGCTGGTGAGGCGGAGAAGTACCGCGCGGGCAAGACGCAGGTGTTCGGCTTCTTCGTGGGCCAGGTGATGCGGGCCATGAAGGGCAAGGGCAACCCCGCCCTGGTCAACGAGCTGCTCAAGAAGAAGCTGGGCGGGGCGTAGGCACCGGCACGGTGGCGAGGAGCACGTCCTCGCCCCGGGGATTCGCCGACTGCGCGAGCACGCGCACCTCTCCGGGGGCCGGGCGCTCCAGGATGAGCGAGGGGGCCTCGAACGTGTTGTCGAGGAAGCCGCCCACGAGCTGCGGATTCACCGCGTAGCGCACCCGGGTGAGCGCGCGGAGCTGGGTGTAGAGGCCCTCGTTGAACCACTGCTCGCGGCGCAGCTGGGACTCACCCGCGTCGTTGAAGGCCCAGGGCGCGTCCCAGGCCCAGGCGTTGGCGGAGGGCTGCGCGATGACGTCCACGCCGAGCGCGTCCAGGTACTGCGCGCAGGGGACGAACCACGGTTCGTTGGAAGTGTGCGGCTCGCGGAAGCCGTCGTAGCAGACGAGCGTCCCCAGCGTGCCGAAGGGCGTGGGCAGCACGGGCAGGTCCTCCGGGCGTCCCGGGCTGAGGTGCAGCACGTCCTCCTGCGTGGGCACCAGGTTCACCTTGCGCGTCACCGCCACGCAGCGCCCCTCTGGCGAGAAGGTGTAGCTGGTGTTGTAGGTGCGCGCGCCGTCAGGCTCGAAGTCCGGGGTGTCCGGCCCCAGGCGGCTCGCGGGGAGCAGCGCACTGCCCGCCACCACCCAGAGGCCGTAGTCCCTCGCGATGCCGGAGAAGGTCTCCCACATGGCCCGGTGGACCTTCGGCGAGAGCGCGGCGTAGAGGCACTCCTCCATGGAGGGTGGCCGGAAGCGGCGCCAGGTGCGCCACAGGGCGCGCCACTCGGCCAGGGCCACGCGCGTCATCGCACGGGTCGTCGTCCGACAGCGCCGCACCCGGGACAGGTGGCCCATGAGTCCCAGCGCCGCGCCCACCATCTCCGGCCATACCGCGAGGGCGGGGTAGAGGGGCCTGCCCGAGGCGTCCCGGGCCCGCAGCGCGTCCACCCGCGCGGCCAGGGCCCGGTGGCGCGCGGCGAAGGCCGCCGGGGAGGCATAGTCCTCCAGCGAGACACGGGGTTGGACGGCGAAGAGCTCGACGTGGGTGGCGGGTTGGAGGACGTCCACGGTGGGGACCCAGGATGGCACCGGCCCGGGAGTCGGTCGAGCTTGCCGCCGGCACGGCGAGCCCGCCAGGCGTGGGGCCTGCCCTCGCCGCCCGGGAGACGTGGCCCGGCGCTCCGACGGAGGAGCGCGGGCCTCGCGCCCGCGGGTCAGTCGTCGACGGTGAACCCGGCAAAGGTCAGGTGGCAGTCGGCGTTGTTCGAGTTGATCTTCCGCGAGGCGGTGTCGGAGCACTGCCTGGCGGCTGCCTTGATGGCATCGACACCCGCGCCGCAGCCGGGAAGGTCACGCAGGCAGTCCATGTAGTCGAACATGACGGCCTCGTCGTCATCCGTGCAGACGTCGTCGATGTGGTCGTTGCAGACGTCGGTGTCCCGCGTCGGGCTCAGGTTCTGCGTGGTGCCACCGCAGTCGCGGACGTGCGCCTGGTAGTCCTCATATGCGCTCTCCATGCCCGAGCACATCGACTCGTCACACCCGGTCAGCCCCAGCGTCAGGGCGGCCAGGGCCGCCGAAAATCCCAGCTTCATGTCACTTCCCCTACGTCGAAGGAGTGAGGCCGGCCCCTCCTCCGATTACTTCAACAGGCCAATCTCCCGCAGGCGCTGCTTGAGGAACGCATCCGCGGTGATGGGTGCATGGCGCGCCGGGTTGTCCGGCGTCTGCGTGCACGGCAGCGGCTCTAGCACACAGTCCGCATAAGGGTGCACGAAGAAGGGCATGGAGTAGCGCACCGTGTCCTCGGCCGTGGTGCGCGGGTTCACCACCCGGTGCGTGGTGGCGGGGATGACGTTGTTCGTCACCCGGCTGAGCATGTCGCCGGAGTCCACGACAATCTGCCCGCGCAGCGTGTCCACCGGCAGCCACTCGCCATCTCGCGTGAGCAGCTCCAGGCCGCCGGCGGTGCCCTCGCACAGCAGGGTGATGAGGTTGATGTCCTCGTGCTCGGCCGCGCGCACGCCACCGGGGATGAAGCGCTCCTTCAGCGGCGGGTAGTGGATGAGCCGCAGCACCGAGTTGCCGTCCGTGGCCATGGTGCTGAAGGTGTCGCGCTCGATTCCGAAGTACTCGGCCAGCGCCTGGAGCATCACCCCCGCCGCGCCGTCCAGCGCGCCGAACAGCGACAGGGTGTGCTCGCGGAAGGAGGGCACCTCCTCCGGCCACACGTTGGGGCCGTAGACGTCCCGGTAGCGGTGGCCGACGGGCAGCTCGCGGCCCACGTGCCAGAACTCCTTCAGGTCGCCCACCTTGCGGTTCTTCGCGTGCTCCTGGCCGTAGCCGATGTAGCCGCGCTGCCCGCCCCGCTCCAGGTCCGCGTAGCGCGCCTTCACCGCCTCCGGCTGGGCGAAGAAGCGCTCCACGTCCGAGTAGGTGCGGCGGATGAGCCCGTCGTCGACGCCGTGGCCCTCCACGGTGACGAAGCCGAACTCCTTGAGGCCGTCGCCGAAGACCTGCACGAAGCGGGCGCGCTCCCGGGGCGTGCCAGCGCGGTAGTGGGACAGGTTGACGACGGGGATGCGGCGTGCGGTTCCGGACATGGGGCCGCACTCTTACCAGCGTGATGGATTGTCGGCACGCGCGGCGTCCTCCGGTAGACCGTCCTCTCCGACCGTGGCTCCGGGTAGCTCGGTACTACGTGACATCCGCCCGCACCGCCAGTGGATGCCTGGGTTCCCCGGTGTCCAAGCTGTGCAGGCAGGCCCGGGGGAAGCGGTATGGCCGAGGTGAGCAACGGTGGTGTGTGCGCGGCGTGCGGCCGGTGGCATGGAGCGTCGGTGACTTGCTCGACGCTGGTGCGCGCGGACGGGGAGGGCGGGGAGCCGCCTCGCCGCAGGTGTGCCCCGGCAATGGAGGAGACGGACCCGCTGGTGGGCACGAGGCTCGGCAGCTTCCGCCTGATGCGCCGCCTGGGACGGGGTGGCATGGGGTCGGTGTACCTGGGCGAGCACGTGTCCATCGGCAGCCGGGTGGCGGTGAAGGTGCTGCACGAGCACCTGGCCATGTACCCGGAGCTGGTGCAGCGCTTCCACGCGGAGGCGCGCGCGGTGAACCTCATCGGCCACGAGAACATCGTCAGCATCTTCGACATGGATGCCGCGCCGCCGCGCCCGTACCTCATCATGGAGTACCTGGAGGGTGCGCCGCTGTCCGCGTGGGTGGGCACGCCGCTGCCGGCCGCGGGCGTGGTGTCCGTGCTGGCGCAGGTGTGCGACGCGCTCCAGGCCGCGCACGCGCGAGGCATCATCCACCGCGACCTCAAGCCGGACAACGTCTTCCTGGTGCGGCGCGGGCGCAGCATGCCCTTCGTCAAGGTGCTGGACTTCGGCATCGCCAAGCTGGCGGACGCGCGGATGCCGCAGACGCATGCGGGCATCATCGTGGGCACGCCCGAGTACATGGCCCCGGAGCAGTCCCTGGGCCGGCGCCTGGACGGGCGCGCGGACCTGTACGCGGTGGGCGTCATCGCCTACCAGCTCGTCACCGGGAAGCTGCCCTTCGACGACGAGGGGCTGACGGCGCAGCTCGTGGCCCACCAGATGCGGCCGCCTCCGCCTCCGCGCTCGGTGCATCCGGGGGTGCCCGCGGCCGTGGAGCGCGTCATCCTCCGCGCGCTGGCCAAGGCGCCCGAGGAGCGCTACCCGACCGCCTCCGCCCTGCGTGCCGCGCTGCAGGCCGCCCTGGCCGAGGAGAACCGGGCACCGGCGCCCGAGGCGAATGCCCTCGCCGCGACTCCACCCGTGTCCGCGGCGGGCCGGGGACCGGCTCCTGCTGACGGCGGGGGGACGGCGCCGTCCTCACGGCCCGGCTCTGCTCCTGCTGACGGTGGGGGGACGGCGCCGTCTTCACGGCCCGGCCCGGCCGCTCCCGGTGCGGAGGGTGGAGGAACGGCGCCGTCCTCTCGGCCCGGCCCGGCCGCTCCCGCCGTCGTGACGCCCCCCCCGGCCGTCGAGCCCGACGCCCCGGCCCCTGCGCCTTCAGCCTCCGGCGGCCCCCGGCCGGGAGGCGCCGCGGAAGCGCCGGCCCGGCCCCGGAGCGTGGAGCTGCCGGTGCAGGTGGTGCTGCGCCCGGGTGAGGGGCCCGTGCGGCTCACCGGCTCGGACCTGTCCCGGGGGGGCCTGTTCCTGCGCAGCGCGGGCGCGCTGCCGCCGCTGTGCGCGAGGCTGCCGGTGGTGCTGGAGCTGGAGTCCGGCCCGCTGTCGGTGCTCTGCGAGGTGGTGCGCCACGTCCCGCCCGAGCAGGCGCGCGTCTGGGGCATGCCCACCGGCTTCGGCGTCCAGTTCGTGGAGGCGAATGCCGCGCTCAAGGCCGCGGTGGATCAGCTCCTCAAGGGCGGGCCGGCCCGCCGTCCGTCCGTGGAGCCCCACGGGGACGACGCGGAAGCCGCCCGCGTGCTGGAGGCCTGGCGCCAGCGCTCCGCGGGGGACCACTACGCCGTGCTGGGCCTGACGCCGGACGCGGACATGGAGGCGGTGCGCGCCCGGACGCGCGAGGCGGCGAGCACCCTGGAGGCCCTGCGCCAGCGGCCGCTGTCCCCCTCCCAGCGGGCGTGGCTGGACGCGGCGCTCGTCCGGGTGCGCGAGGCGGGCGAGGCGCTGGGCGCCCCGGTGCAGCGGGCCCTGTACGACGCCTGGCGCGGCAACCACGCCGGGGTGGCGCGGTGCCTGGAAGGAGGGCTCACGGCCGAGCAGCTGGAGTCGCTGCGGCGGGAGTTCCTCGCCCGCAGGCCCCAGGCCGCGGGCACGGCACGCATCCACTTCCTGTCAGGTGGGGGACTGGAGCGGGACGGCCAGCTCGCGCGAGCGCTGGAGCACTACGAGCGCGGCCTGGCGCTGGACCCGCTGGAGCCGGGGCTGCTGCAGCGCTACCGCGTGGTGCGGCGGGCCCTGGCGGCCCGTTCCCCGCCCGTGCGCGGAAACGACAGGGCCCGGTCCCCTTGAGAGGGAGCCGGGCCTTGGGGTACTCGAGAGGCGGGAGGTGACTAGTTGCAGGTCACGTCGTCGCTCTTCTCGCTGCAGGCCTCGAACTTCTCGGCCCAGTCCGCCTCCTCGCCCGCCTCGCAGTCGGGGAGGTCGTTGATGCAGTCGATGGTGTCGTTGATCTTGTCCTTGTCATCGCCGGAGCAGTCCTCGGACTCCTCCTTGCACTCCTCGATGTCCTCGTCGGTGAAGGTGATCTGCCCGACGATGGCATTGACCTGGGGACAGTCCTCGGTCTTCTCGTCCAGGCCCTCATAGGCGTCCGCGATGTCCTCGCAGATGTCGCCGCCGCAGCCGGTGCTGAAAACGAGAGACGTCGCAGCCACCAGGCTGATCATGAACTTCTTCATTGTGGATTCCCCCTCGTGACGAGGTCGGTAGAACGGCGCCCGTTTTGGCGGCCGTAAGCCCGCTTCCCAGTTAACATCGGAGGCCGGGCTGAGTAAACCACCCCGGGGTGTGCGGGATGATCCTTCATCCGCCTTGACTCCCCAGGGCACATCCCGTAAATCCCGCCGCCTTTGGCGCGATTGGATGGACCACCGTCCGAAATGCGCGGTCGATTCCACGGGTTGACCCAACCCGACAGCTGACAGGGGTTAGACGATGTACGCAGTGATTCGCACGGGCGGGAAGCAGTACCGCGTCGCCGAGGGCGATGTGCTCCGGATCGAGAAGATCGCCGGCGACATTGGCGCCGAGGTGACCTTCACGGACATCCTCATGCTGGGTGGTACGGACAGCCCCAAGGTGGGCCGGCCGACTGTGTCCGGCGCTCGCGTGGTGGGCAAGGTCCTGGCCCAGGACAAGCACCGCCGCGTCCTCCACTTCCGCAAGGAGAAGGAGGGCTGGACGCGCCGCCGTGGTCATCGCCAGCCGTACACCGAGGTGAAGGTCACCTCCATCGCCGGCTAGTCCGGACGGTTTACCCCCAACTTCAGGAGCAAGGTGTCATGGCCCATAAAAAGGGACAGGGTTCTTCGCGCAACGGGCGTGATTCCAACCCGCAGTATCGTGGTGTGAAGGTGTACGCGGGTGAGACGGTTTCGGCCGGCAGCATCCTGGTTCGCCAGGTGGGCACGGTCATCCACGCGGGCACCAACGTGAAGCTCGGCCGCGACTTCACCCTCTACTCGGTGGTGGACGGCGTGGTGAAGTACGAGCGCCTGGGCCGCGACCGGAAGAAGGTCTCGGTCTACCCGGCCGCTGAGCAGGCGAGCGCCTGACGGTCCGCCGGCCCTCGAAGGCCGGCAGCCGCGCGGCACCCACGAGCGGGTCGCTTCTCCAGTCCACGCGCCCTTTCCGGCGGCGGGACGCGAGGGCGGCCCGCTCTGCGTTTTCCAGGAGTTCCAGATGAAGTTCGTCGATGAAGTCCGCATCTTCGTGAAGGGGGGCGACGGCGGCAACGGCTCCGTCTCCTTCCGGCGGGAGAAGTACATCGAGCGTGGAGGCCCCAACGGCGGGGACGGGGGCAATGGTGGCTCCGTCATCTTCGTGGCGGATCCGCAGCTCACCACGCTGCTCGACTACCGCTACCAGCAGCACCACTGGGCGAAGGGCGGCGAGCACGGCATGGGCAACGACTGCAACGGTCGTGGCGCCGAGGACATGATTCTCCGGGTGCCGGTGGGCACGCTGGTGAAGGACGCGGGCACCGAGGAGCTGCTGGTGGACCTGAGCGAGCCCGGCCAGCGCTGGGTGGCGGCGAAGGGCGGCCGGGGCGGCCTGGGCAACATGAACTTCGCCACGTCCACGCGGCAGACGCCGCGCTTCGCCCAGGACGGGACGAAGGGCGAGGAGCACACGCTGCGGCTGGAGCTGAAGCTGCTGGCCGACGTGGGCCTGCTGGGCTTCCCCAACGCGGGCAAGAGCACCTTCATCTCCCGCGTGAGCCGGGCGCGGCCGAAGGTGGCCGACTACCCGTTCACCACGCTGGTGCCCAACCTGGGCATGGTCCAGTACAAGGACGGCCTGTCCTTCGTGATGGCGGACATCCCCGGCATCATCGAGGGCGCCAGCGAGGGCGTGGGGCTGGGCCACCAGTTCCTGCGGCACGTGGAGCGCTGCAAGGTGCTCGTCCACCTCATCGACATGGGCGCGGAGGGCGAGGGGCGCGAGCCGCTGCACGACTTCGACGTGCTCAACCGCGAGCTGGAGAAGTACAGCCAGACGCTTTCGGGCAAGCCCCAGGTGGTGGCGGCCAACAAGCAGGACCTGCCGGATGCGCAGGCGAAGCTGGCGCCCTTCACCGAGGCCCTGCGCGAGCGCGGCATCCGCGTCTATCCCGTGTCCACCGCCACCGGCGAGGGCATGCAGCCGCTGATGGACGCGGTGGCGGAGGTGCTGTTCACCGGCCGCACGGACAAGCTCCGGGTGGAGCCGCCGGCGAAGGCCGCTGGGGCTCGCAAGAGCGCGGGTGCTCCCGCGGCGAAGAAGGCTCCGGCGCGCGAGGCCGTGGGCAATGGCCGGGCGGCGGCGAAGAAGGCTCCGGCGAAGAAGGCTCCGGCGGCGCGCAAGGCCCCGGGCAGGGCGGCCGTGAAGAAGGCTCCGGCGCGCAAGGCCACGGCCACGCGTGGGGCCGCCGTGAAGAACGCGTCCCCGGCGCGCAAGGCCACGGGGGCGGGCAGGGCGGCGGCGAAGAAGACGTCGGCGGTTCGCAAGGCCGCGGTGAAGAAGGTCGCGGCGCGCAAGGCTCCGGCGAAGCGCGCGGCGGCGGTGAAGCAGCGGCCGGCGGCGAAGAAGACGTCGGCGCGCAGGCCGGCCGGCAGGAGGGCCTGAGGCAATGTCCGGCGGCGGTGCTCGCTATGAGCCCTTCGAGAAGGAGCAGCTCGAGCCCGAGCAGTTCCTTCTCGACGTGCGCAAGGAGAAGATCGACCGCGTCGTCAGCCAGCGCACGCGCAACTTCACGGTCGTCCTGGACCGGCTGGAGGACAGCTTCAACATGGCCGCGGTGCTGCGCACCTGCGAGTCCATGGGCGTGCAGGAGGTGCACGTCGTCATCAACCCCGAGGCCCCCTTCGTCCCCAACTCGAGGGTGGCCCAGGGCTGTGACAAGTGGCTGGACGTGAAGCTGTACAAGACGTTCGCCGAGTGCCGGGAGCACCTGAAGTCGCGGGGCTTCCGCCTCTACGCCTCCGCCATCCAGGAGGGGGCCACCAGCCTCTACACGCTGCGCTTCGACGGGAAGATGGCGCTCGTCTTCGGCAACGAGCGCTACGGGGTGAGCACCGAGGTGCTGGAGTCCGTGGACGGCACCTTCTGGGTGCCCATGCGGGGCTTCAGCCAGAGCCTCAACATCTCCGCCGCCGCCTCGGCCTGCATCAGCCGGGCGGTCGCCTGGCGGGACGAGCACCTGGGGAGCTCGGGTGACCTGTCCCCCGAAGAGGCCCAGGCCCTGCGCGAGCGCTTCTACGTGCTGGCCATCAAACAGAGGAAGCGGCTCTTCAAGAAGCGCCCATGAATGCCGGGCCCCCGCTCCCCGTCGGTATGGGCTAGATGGACGCCGCTGGCCTACATGGGCCCGCCTGGAGACGCACGCCATGTTCCTGGAAACCCTGCTCGTCACGCTCCTGTCCGCGCCTGGCACCCAGGCCGCGCCCGGCTCCGAGGGCGTGAAGCCTGTCCTGGTGGCCCAGGCCGCCGCGCCCGCGCCCGTCGCGAAGCCCCCGGCCGACGCCGGCAAGCCCGCGGCCGCGACGCCTCCTCCCGCCGCGAAGCCCTCCGAGGCCGGCAAGCCCGCGGCCGCGACGCCTCCTCCCGCCGCGAAGCCCTCCGAGGCCGGCAAGCCCGCGGCCGCGCAGCCGGGGGCGACTGCTGAGACGAAGCCCGTGGAGACGAAGCCCGCGCAGCCTGCCGCGAAGCCGGCGGCGATGACGCCGGAGGTGAAGTCGCTGGTGGACCGGATGCAGGCCTTCTACGAGAAGACCGGCGACTTCCGGGCGGGCTTCCGGCAGGACTACAAGTACAAGACCTTCCGGCGCACGCAGACGTCCGAGGGCACCGTCACGTACAAGAAGCCGGGCCTGATGCGGTGGGAGTACCAGAAGCCGTCGGCGCGCACCTTCGTGCTGGCCGGCAACAAGGTGTACATGCACGACCCGAGCGCCCAGAGCCTGACGGTGGGCAGCATGGACACGAGCCAGCTCTCCGCGTCGGTGACGTTCCTCTTCGGCCAGGGCAAGCTGGCGGACGAGTTCGCCATCACCAAGGGCGCCTGCAAGGACTGCAAGGGCACGCTGCTGGTTCTGGACCCGCTGAAGGCCGAGCCCCGCTTCCGCCAGGTACGGCTGGAGGTGGACCCCGCCTCGGCCCAGGTGCTCAAGAGCACCGTGGTGGACCCGGACGGCAGCGAGAACACCATCGCCTTCCTGAACCTGAAGACGAACGTGGGTATCGCCGCGGACAGCTTCAAGCTGGATGTGCCGGACGACACGCGCGTGGACGACTTCACCAAGGGCAAGAAGCAGTAACCTGCGCGGCGTGCGCGGCGCGTTCCTGCTCGTAGGATTGATGTGTCTGGCCGGGGCCGGTTGCCGTCGGAGTACGGCTGCCGGCCCTTCGCGTTCCCAGGGCTTCGCGGGGCAGACGCTCCCGCTGCTGGCCTCGCCCGCGCTGCGGCTCACCGTGGCGGGCCGGCTGGGGACGCGTCCGGTGCCGGTGGTGCTCGACGTGGCGCGGCCTCTCTCGCTCGTGTCCCGGGGCTGCTTCCCGGGGGAGGCGCCCGCGCCCGAGGGCACCGTGCGCGCCCCGGAGCCGGCGGGCGGCTTCCGCTCCTGGCCCGTGGTGCCGCTGCCCGCCTTCTCCGTGGGGCCGGTCGTCTCGCCGGTACGCACTGCCGGCCTGTCCGGTGAGAAGGCCTGCGCAGTGACGCTGGGCGCGGACGTGCTGGAGCCGTATGCGCTCACCGTGGACCCGCTGCGGCGCGAGGTGACCTTCTCCGCCTCCCGTCCGCGCGAGGCATACGCCGCCGAGGCCGCCGCGGCCGACCCCGCGCGCGAGGTGTACGTGGTGGAACTCAGCCGCGAGCCCCTCGGCGACTGGCCGCTGTTGGCCGCGCGGGTGAGGCAGGGCGAGGCGGACCTGACCGGGCCGTTCGTCCTCGGCACGCGCGAGCCCTTCTCGAGGCTGGCGGTGGGGCCCGCGGAGGCGCAGGGGCTGCAGCCGCTGGAGACGGCCGCGAACCTGCCGGCGCGCACCTTCGCGGTGGACGCGGTGGAGGTGTCCGAAGGCGTGGGCGCCCGCCCGCTGGTGGTGGAGGCCGCGGGCCGGTGGGCCTCACCCAGCAGCCTGGGACGCCTGGGCCCCGATGTCTGGGGGCGCTTCACCGCGACGGTGGATGCGAAGGGTGGGGCGCTGGTGCTGCGCCGGCCCCGCGTGGGACCGCCGGCCCCAGCCTCGTCCCCTGGCGAGCGTCGGCAGTGCGCGTCCTCCGACGGCACCTACAGCGAGGAGGCGTGCTACGGCCTGCACGTCCGCCGCGAGCCGGACGGCAGCGTCTCCGTGAGCGGCGCCGTGTACCGCGACCTCCCCGAGGGTGGACGCCTGCACCTGGAGCCCGTGAGGCCGGATGGGACGCGCCTGGAGCCCGGCTGCGGCGTAGGCCTCAGCTTCCCCGCCACCAGCCGGGGGCTGACGACCCAGCACCGGGTGCCCTGGGCCTCTCTCTCGCAGGCCCTGCCCGCCTGCCACGCGGCCCTCGCGAGCGCGACTGGCTTCAAGCTGGCGTTGTTCGAGGAAGGCCGCCAGCCCGAGTGCCCCACGGCCTGCGCCTTCGTCACCGAGCAGGCCTCTCGCCGTACCGTGTGTGAATGCCAGCCCACGCCGCTGGGTGAGGGGGTGGGCGTGCCGTCGCGCACTTCACCCTCCCGCGAGCCTCCACCCGAGGAGCGTGAGCTGGAGCCCGAGGACCCGAGGTAGATTCCCCCCGAATGCGCCCGCCCCCGACCGAGTTCGACCGGCAGTACACAGAGCAGCGCCAATACATCGACCTGGCCCGCACCTACCTGGAGAAGGAGGGCTTCGCGCGCATGCAGCGCGTGCTCGTGAAGGACGTGGAGCGCGGCAAGGTGTCCAGGGAAGACGCGGCCGGCGCCGTCCGCTACGCCCTGCTCGCCGTCGTGGAGCGGGTGGCCGCGCGGGTGGGCTACACGCGCTACGTCGACCTCATGAAGGACCCGGAGCTGACGGACGCGCTCCGCTTCGCCATGGAGGACATCAGCGAGCGCCACCGCATCGAAGCGCCCGCCGCGCGCGAGCAGCTGCGCCAGTCCACCTTTCAGACGACGCTGCGCCACTGGCACCTCGTCGTCCACGAGCAGCGCGGCCGCCAGCGCTACGAAATCACGGAGCCGCTCGCCCGCCGCCTCCTGAAGGAGACTCCCGGCACCGTGCCCTGTGACGGGCTGCGGCTGCCCACGGACTCGCTGGTGCTGGTGGTGCCCGCCGAGGCCGGCCTCACCGGGCGCCTGCCCGAAGGCGGCACCGCGCCCATCACCGAAATCTACGCGGTGGAGTCCCCCTCGCCGCAGGGCGCCGGCGCCTACTGGTTCCTGTGGATGTGCATGCGCGAGCCCTCGGGGGCCTCGGCGTACTCCCTCGTCAACGTGGCCCTCGCGCCCGGCGCCACGCTGGAGCAGGCCATCGCCTTCTCCCGGAACGAGGGCGGCCCTGGACAGGACCCGGGCTGGGAGGACTGCTGCCGCCTGCTGGCGGGAGCCGCCCGCTACCTGTCGGAAGGCGGCCTCACGCGCCAGGAGTGGTACGACGAGAGCGCCCGCGAGCTGCACGAGAAGCTCGCGGCCATCCCGAAGGCCCAGAAGCAGGAGCGCGAGAAGCTGCGCGAGCGGCTGCACGCCGTCAGCCCGGGCCGCCGCATCATCCTCGACGACACGCCGTCCCCCTGAACGACAGCGGGCCCGCGCCAGCAAGGCCGCGGGCCCGTCGATGAACCTCCAGGCCGTGTCGCACCGCACGCGGCCCGGAAGCGGCTACTCCACCCGCGTCGCCTCGCGAGGCTTGGGCACGAGCGGCACGGGCGCGGGGTGCGCGTCGCGCGCGGTGTGCTTGCGCTGCTTCGGGTCCGGGCGCTCCACCACGCGGGCGACCAGGTCGTAGTCGTGGGCCTCCGTCACCTCCACCGTGACGAGCTCCCCCGGGTACGCCAGTCCATCGTTGATGTACACGAGCCCGTCGATGTCCGGCGCCTGGCCCTGGTGGCGGCCCACCAGCAGGTGCTCCGTCTCCGGCGCGGGGCCTTCCACCAGCACCTCCAGCCGCTTGCCCACCAGCTTCTTGTTCTGCTCGCGGTTGATGCGCTTCTGGATGGCCATCACCTCGCGCCACCGGCGCTCGATGAGCTTCTGGGGGACCTTGTCCGGCAGGTCGAAGGCCGCGGTGCCCTCCTCGTCCGAGTACTGGAAGACGCCCAGCCGCTCGAAGCGCTGAGCCTTCACGAACTCCTTCAGCATCTCGAAGTCCTCCTCCGTCTCGCCGGGCAGGCCGACGATGAGGGAGGTGCGCATCACCAGGCCCGGCACGCGCTCGCGCAGCTTCGCCAGCAGGCCCTTGAGGAACTCCGAGTTGCGGCCGCGCTTCATGGACAGGAGCAGCTTGTCGCTGACGTGCTGCACCGGCATGTCCAGGTAGCGGGCAATCTTCGGCTCCGAGGCCATCACCTCGATGAGCTCGTCCGGGAACACGCGCGGGTAGGCGTAGTGCAGGCGGATCCACTTCACGTCCACCTTCACCAGCTCCTTGAGCAAGTCGTGCAGCTTCGGCTTGCCCGGCAGGTCATGCCCGTACGCGGTGAGGTCCTGCGCGACGAGGTTCAGCTCCTGCACGCCGCTCTCCGCCAGCCGCTGGGCCTCCAGCATGATGTCGGCGATGGGGCGCGAGCGCTGCCCGCCGCGCAGCGTGGGGATGATGCAGAAGGCGCAGGCGTTGTCACAGCCCTCGGACACCTTGAGGTAGGCGGTGTACTTCGGCATCGAGTTGACGCGCGGCGTGTTGGCGTCGTGGATGTAGTCGGGGTCCGGAATCACCTGACGCGGCGACGCCTCGGCGGCCAGCAGGTCGCCAATCTGGGCGTAGGCGCTGGTGCCCAGGAAGTGGTCGACCTCCGGCATCTCCTTCGCCAGCTCCTCGCCGTAGCGCTGGGACAGACAGCCCGTCACCACCAGCGTGCTGCAGGTGCCCGACTTCTTGAGCTCGGCCATCTCCAGGATGGAGTCCACCGACTCCTGCTTGGCGGGACCGATGAAGGCGCACGTGTTGACGACGATGACCTGGGCCTCGGACGGCTCCTGCACCAGCTTGTAGCCCCGGTGCTGCAGCGTGCCCAGCATCACCTCGGAGTCCACCCGGTTCTTCGGGCAGCCGAGCGTCATCATGTACAGGCTCTTGGTCTCTTGCACCGCGTCTACCGCTTTCCGAGTTCGGTTCGCTCGAAGTGGTCTCCACTCCAGGCGAAGTTCATGGTTGCGCCGTTCGAGTAACCGATGGTCAGCGCTCCCTCTTCATCCAGTTCCATCGACACGGCCCGCCCCAGCGCGCAGGTGGCGGCCGGCCACTCGAGCACTCGAAGCGCCGTCTTCCCCGTCACCAGGTACAGCCCCACCCGCAGCTCGCTTTCGGAATCACACCGACCCGCGACGGCATAGGGATTCTTCCCCGACAGCACCGTGACGATCGGGCGCCCGTCCGGCAGGCTGAGGGTGTCCGGGACGATGACGCCCACCTTCGTGGCGTCCAGCGCGTCCGGCACCACCAGGGCGCGCAGCGAGGCGGGCACCAGGAGCTCGTCTCCCTGGGCCCAGGCCGGGAAGCTGTGCAGGTCCCACCCCAGCCAGCCGTCCTTCGCCGCCTCCAGCGCCGTCACCGTCTCCGGCGGCTTCAGCTTCAGGCCCTTGCGCGGGTCCTCCGGCAGCCGGAGCGCCTCGCCCACCATGGTGCCGCTCTGGCAGTTGGAGACGGGCACCGCCTTGCCGCCCGCTCCGTCCTGGTCCTCGTAGGTGAGGCACAGGTCCATCACCAGGGGGTCGCGCGCGGGGAAGCGGGGGAAGGCGCGCACGGGGATGGCCGCCATCAGCACCAGCGCGTTGCCCCGGCGCTGCACCGCCGCGTTCACCTTCTCCTGCGCGAACTGGGGCGTGCCGTGGTCCGTGCCCGACGCGCGCTTGCCGTCGAAGGCGAAGCGCCACGTGTAGCCGGTGGCGGTGGGGCCCGAGCCCGGGAAGTAGAGCGACAGGGTGAGCAGGTCGGCCGCCACCAGCTGGTCGTCGGTGGCCTCCACGCCCACGTAGAGGGTGTCCTTGCGCAGGCCCACCTTGGCGGTGAACGACGCGCTGGCCCCTTCCGCCGCGACGGGCTTGAGCACCAGCGGCGAGGCCAGGCCCTTGAGGCCGGCCTGGAAGCCCGGGGCCTTGGCGAGGGTCGGCACCGGCCGCGAGGCGCGCTCCTCCTGCGCGGAGGCGACGGCGGGGGCGCACAGCATCAGGAAGAGGAGCGGGGCGGCAGTGCGCATGAACGTCTTTTCTAATCGCGGAAGTTGGTGAACTGCATGTCCAGCTTCAGCCGGTCCTGCTCCTTGCGGAACAGGGCCATGGCGGCCTGCAGGTCGTCCCGGTTCTTCCCGGTGACGCGGAGCTGGTCCGCCTGGATGGAGCCCTGCACCTTCATCTTCGTTTCCTTCAGCAGCTTCACCAGCTCCTTGGACTTCTCCACGGGGATGCCCTGCTGGAGCTTGATGACCTGCTTCACGTTGTGCAGGCCCGTCTTCTCGATGTCGCCGTACTCCAGCGCATGGAGGCTGATGTTGCGCTTGGCCAGCTTGCCCAGGAGGACCTCCTTGGCGGCCTGGACGCGGTCCTCGCTGTTGGCCTTCACGGTGATGGCGGTGTTGTCCGGGGCCAGCACCACGTCCGCCTGGGTGCCCTGGAAGTCGTAGCGGGTGCTGAGCTCCTTCTTGGTCTGGTTGACCGCGTTGTCGAGCTCAGCGAGGTCGATTTTCGAGACGACGTCGAAGGATGGCATCGGCTGCGGCCCTTACCACACCTACACCCTGACGACCATGGGCACCACCAGGGGCCGCCGGGAGGTGTACAGCTTGAAGGCCCGGCGCACCGCCCGGGTGAGTTCCTCTCGCACCAGGGCGTCATCCCCCCGGAGCTGGGTGGACAGCTCCTCGAAGAGGGCACGGGCCTCCTGGGCCACCCGGGGCAGCATCACCTGCTCGTCCAGGTTCAGCCCCTGGCCGGACAGCTGCGGCCCGGCCACCAGCTTCTGGTTGTCCCGCTGGATGACGACCACCGCCGTGACGATGCCCGTCTCCGACAGCTTCACCCGCTCCTGGAGGGTGTCCGGCGTCACCACCCCGCTGCCGAAGCGGTCCTTGAAGACGCGGCCCGCCGGCACGCTGCCGCTGAAGCGCCCCCGGCCGTGCTCGAAGGTGACGACGTCCCCGTCCTGGGCCAGCAGGCACTGCGCCGGCTCCATTCCGGCCTCGCGCGCGGTGGCCAGGTGTCGGTGGAGGTGGCGGCCTTCCCCATGCACGGGGACGAAGTGCTTGGGGCGCACCAGGTCCAGCACCCGCCGCTGCTGGGGCCGGCTGGCGTGGCCGGAGACGTGGACGCCGGGCTCCAGCTGGGCATAGGCGACGCGCGCCCCCCGCCACAGGAGGTCGTCGATGAGGCCGCCCACGGAGCGCTCGTTGCCGGGGATGGGGCGCGAGCTGAGCACCACCAGGTCTCCCGGGTCCAACCGCACCGGCCCCTCCCCGGCGGCCAGCTGCGACAGCCCGGCGCGCGGCTCGCCCTGCGCCCCGGTGGTGATGACCAGCACGCGGTGCGCCGGCAGCTGCTGCACCGTGTCCAGGTGGATGAAGAGCGAGTCGGGCACGTCCAGGTAGCCCAGCTCGCGCGCCATCTCCACGTTGCGAATCATGCTGCGGCCCTGGAGGGCCACCTTGCGCCCCAGCCGCTCGGCCAGTGCGAGGAGATGTCGCACGCGGTGGAGGTTGGAGGAGAAGAGGGCGACGACGATGCGGCCGGTGGCGCCGGTGAAGAGGCGCTCGAAGGTCTGCTCCACCACGCGCTCGCTGCCCGTCTCCTCGGTGATTTCGGAGTTGGTGGAGTCCGACAGGAGGCACAGCACGCCCTCCTCGCCGGCCTCGCCCCAGCGCTCCAGGTCCGTGCGCAGCCCGTCGATGGGGTCCGGGTCCAGCTTGAAGTCCCCGGTGTGGATGACGGTGCCCTCGGGGGTGCGGACGATGAAGCCGACCGCGTCCGGCACCGTGTGCGTGACGCGGCTGGCCTCGACCTTGAAGGCAGTGCCCACGGGGAAGGGCTCGCGCGGCTCGATTTCGCGCAGGTCCGCCTTCAGCCCCAGCTCGCTCAGGCGGTGGCGGGCCATGGCCAGCGTGAAGCGCGTGCCGTAGACGGGGACGGGCACCTCGTTGAGCAGGTAGGGGAGCGCGCCCAGGTGGTCCTCGTGGCCGTGGGTGAGCACCACGCCCTTGAGCTGGGCGGCGTTCTGCTTCAGGTGGGTGAAGTCCGGGATGATGATGTCCACCCCGGGCATCCCCGCGGAGGGGAACATCAGCCCGGCGTCGATGAGCAGCATCTCCCCGCGACAGGCGATGACCATGGAGTTGAGGCCAATCTCGCCAAGGCCGCCCAGGGGAATGACATGAAGCATTTGGGGAAGTCTAAGGACTGAGGCTGTCGCGCGCGGCGGAAAGTTGCATGGAGGGCGTGCGGAAGGGCTGCCGGAGGCGAAAGGGGGTTTCCCTCCACCCGCCCGACGTTCGCCACCCCAGCAGGGGAGAAGGCGCTTCCCGCCGGCCACGACGCATGGTGCCATGCCAGGGCGTCCGTCCCCCTGCCAGGAGTCCTCCGTGTCCACCTCCCCACGTGTCCTCGAGCTTGCCGCGCCCCCACCGCTCGCCCGGGAGCTGCTGCGCGCCGCCGTGGCCCGCCGCCCCTCGCGACCCGGCGAGGTGCCCCGGCTGGAGGTGCGGGTGCGGCACTTCGCGCCGGAGGCCCTCCAGCTCGCGCGCTACCGGGAGGTGTGCGGCTTCGCGGCGGACGGGTACCTGCCGCTGCCCTTTCCCCAGGTGCTCGTCGCGCCGCTGCACATCGCGCTGCTCAACCACCCGGACTTCCCCTACCGGCTGCTCGGCATGATTCACGTGCGCAACCGCATCCATCAGCACCGGCGGCTGCCGGAGGGCACGCCGCTCTCCGTGCGCACGTGGGTGGAGGGCCAGCGCGAGGTGCGGCAGGGCCGTGAGCTGGACCTGCACACCCACGTGGAGGTGGAGGGCACGCTCGTCTGGAGCGCCTTCACCACCATGCTCCGCCGCCTGCCGGGCGCGGAGGAGCGCTCGCGCGAGGCGAAGCCGGCGGGCCCGAAGGCGCCTCCGGAGGAGGACGTCCGCTTCGCCCAGAGCCGCCCCGCGAGCTGGACGGTGCCCGAGGACACCGGCCGCCGGTACGCGAAGGCCTCCGGGGACTACAACCCCATCCACCTGTACGCGCTCACCGCGCGCTTCTTCGGCTTCCCCCGCGCCATCGCCCACGGCATGTGGACCGTGGGCCGCTGCGTGGCGGAGATGGGCGAAGCGGCCGAGGCCCCCGCGCTCACCCTCACCTCGGAGTTCCGCCGGCCGCTGCTGCTGCCCTCGCGCGTGCTGTTCCAGACGGCCCGGCAGGACGACGGCGTGGCCTACCGGGTGAGGGCCGAGGACGGCCAGCTCCACCTCCAGGGTCAGCTGACGCCCGGCGCGGAGCCCCCGGAGCCACGGCCCTCCTGACCCAGGCCGGGCCCCTTGGGCCTCCCGCCGCGAAGGCCCCGTTCGCGAGCGGAAGCCCCTACGGGACGAGCGCGATGTCGTCCAGGTACACCGCGGCCTGGTCCGCGCCCGAGACGTCCTGGACGTACAGGTCCACCAGCGTGCCGGCCGTCACGCCCATGCTGGCGAGGGGAATGGTGACCTTCTGCCACGTGCCCGCGGCGATGGGCGCACCCAGCGCCGTGTCCAGCGAGACGGCCCCGAGTGCCTGCGTGCCGTCGTGGAGCACCAGCTGCACGGCCTGTCCCCCCGTGGTGCCGCCGTGCACCCACAGCTCGAGCGACTGGTAGAGGGACAGGTCCACCCCGGAGTGGTGGAACATCAGCCCCGCCCACGCGTCCGGCTCGAAGCGGATGGAGGCGGAGCCCCCGTGCACCACGCCCGCCTCGTCGAGCGCGTGGTCCGCCCAGCTCCAGTCCGCGAAGCCGGTCTCCAGCCCGTCCGTGTAGATGGGCAGGCCCGCCGTCGGGTCCGGCTGGGTGCGGCCCTCCATCAGCGCCACGCCCTGCGCCAGCGTGACGGTGCGCAGGTTCTTCGTCTTGATGTAGTCGAGGATGGCCGCGAAGTTGGCCGTCTTGTACTGCGTGTCGCGCGTGGGCGTGCCGTCCACGAACTCGTGGAACACGAGGATGAGCCAGCTCTTCTCGGCGAGGGCCTGGTCCACCCACCCGCGCACGGTGCTCACCGTCACGGCGCGGTGCACGTCGTTGGCGCGCAGCTCGTAGACGATGGTGTCGCGGAAGTTGCGGCCGCCGCTCACCGTGCGGCTGCTGGCGTAGCTCTGGCGGATGGCCGTGAGCACGGTGCCGTTGTAGAGGCCGAACGGCACCACGAAGTGGGGCACCGCGGGCACGCTCAGGTTGCTCACCAGCCACGCCTGCGAGTCCTGCAGCTCGGAGGTGAGCTGGGTGGAGGACAGCGTCGTCAGGTCCGGATGGGTCAGCGTGTGGCTGGCGATGTCGTTGCCCTCGGCCACCAGCGTCCGCGCCTGCGCCGTCGTCATGTAGCCGCCCCAGCTCTGGGCGAGCGCCTGCGTGACGAGGGCGTAGGTGGCGTCGATGTTGCGCGAGTTGAGCGCCGGCCGCGCCTTCGTGTACTGCGTGGCCCAGCCGTCATCCAGGGTGATGGTGACCATCCCCTGCTCGAACGGATTGGCCGCCGAAGCCGGCACCGCCAGCACCGCCAGCATCAGCGAGACAATTCCTCTCAACCCCTTGCACGGTCGCGACATGAAGCCCCCTCGCGGGCGCCGCCTTCGTGGGGCGCTCGGCGGCGACGCGATAGCAGAGGTCCGGGATGCTGGGCAATCGACCAGGCGCGCCCCCGAGGCATGGCCCGGAGGACAGGAGCGCTTCACGTGAGGCGAAACTCACCCGGGGATTCTGCGAGTGGGCTCCTGGTGTTCGTGATGACTCTGGCAGTTCGTCACGAAAGGGATACGCCACATGAGGAAGTTCGCCGCGCTCGGATGTCTGCTGGCTCTGTTGGGGGCTCTCCCCGCCCAGGCCGCCGGGCTCGAAGACGTCTTCGGCAAGCAGGTACCCATCGGCCAGGGACGGCCGACGGTGGTGCTCTATGCCAACAAGGGCACCCGTGACGAGCTGCGTCAGCACGCGTACCAGTTCATCTATGACATCCGCGGCGAGAAGCCCATCGTGGTGGTCCGCGTCGACCTGCGCGACGTGCCCGGCCTCTTCAAGGGCATGGCGAAGGGCGAGATTCGCAAGAGCCACCGCGAGTCGCTCGAGCTGATGCGGGACGTGTTCAAGAAGCACGGGCAGCCGGTGCCGGCCGAGCTGGAGTCGTCGCTGTTCATGGTGGCGGACTCCAAGGGCGAGCCGCACAAGGCGGTGGGCCTGCAGAAGGGCTTCAAGCAGGTCTTCGCCAAGGTGCTGAGCCCCAGCGGGCAGGAGGTGGCGAGCGGTCCCTTCCCGCAGAGCGCGAGAAAGCTGGAGCAGTCCATGGCCTCGGCGCAGCGCGAGAGCCCACCAACCAGGGTGGCTGGTCGCATTCGCTGACACAATTTGTCAGCGGTGGGCACCCGCTGACGGAATTTGCTCCGGCGAGCTGCCGAAAAAGGGCTCGTCGCCTGACACACCGTGACCTTCCCGTGAGCTGTCTTCACCCGGCCTGAAGGTCGCGACCCGTGGCGTGCTTCTCCCCATTCCAGCCTGCCTGCTAGGAGGCTGGGCAAGCGTCAGGACTCAGCGCGCGCCGTCGTCGGCGTGCCCGTCTGACGCGGCAATCGGGAGAGACATGCAACGCAAGAAGCCGGTAGCGAGAGCCACGCCTCTGTGGCTGTTGATGGGATTGTTCACGGGCGCGGGGTGTGAAGGAGCAGGGAGCCCACCCGCCCAGGAGCCGCGACCCGCGTCGCGCTCCAGCTCCCTGGAAGCGTACGGACCGGACCTGGTGGTGACGGAGCTGCACGCTCCTCCGAGTATCCGGCCCGGCCAGTACTTCAAGGCCACGGTGACGGTGTGCAACCAGGGCACCCTGGCCTCGGAGACCTATGGCAGCTGGTCCTCGCTGGAGCTGTACCTCTCCACGGACCAGAGCCTCTCGTTCCCCGGGGCGGGGATGCCGCCTCCCACGGACCAGGTGATGCTCTACGGCACCGGCCTGCCCCCGCTGGACCCGGGGCAGTGCCTGACGCAGACGCTGGAGCTGTCGGCCGCGCTGCCGCCGGATGCGCAGGGCAATGGGGCGTACTACCTGGGCGCCATCGCCGACGCGTTCGAGTCGCTGACGGAGCTGCGCGAGGACAACAACGTCCTCGTCTCGGAGCCGGTGGGCGTGGGCTACGGCCCCGACCTGGTGGTGACGCAGGTGAAGGCCCCCGCCAGCGTGCGCCAGGGCCAGTCCTTCACCGCCACGGTGGAGGTCTGCAACCAGGGCACGGAGTCCTCGGGCTCCTACAGCCAGGCACAGCTGGAGCTGTACCTGTCCGTGGATGACAGCCTCACGGTGCAGCAGCCGGGCGGGCCCATGCCCACGGACCAGCGGCGGGTGGGCTCGCTGGGCCTGCCGTCGCTGAACCCCGGGCAGTGCGTGCTGCGGACGGTGAGCGCGAACGCGGAGCTGCCTCCGGACGCGCAGGGTGACGGGGCGTATCACGTCGGCGCCATCGTGGACCCGTACCAGTCCGAGCAGGAGCTGCGCGAGGACAACAACGTCCACGTCGCCGGGCTCGTGGGCGTGGGCCAGCGCGCCGACCTGGTGGTGACGCAGGTGACGGGGCCGGCCAGCGTGGGCTCCGGTGACGCCTTCACCGCCACGGTGACGGTGTGCAACCAGGGCACGGAGTCCTCGGGCTCCTTTGGCCAGTCGCAGGTGGACCTTTACCTGTCCCTGGACGACAGCCTCACGGCGCCGCAGCCCGGCATGCCGCTGCCCACGGACCAGCGGCTGATTGGCTCGCTGAGCGTGCAGTCGCTCAACGCGGGCCAGTGCATCACACGGACGCTGCCGGCCTCCGCGATGCTGCCTCCGGACGCGCAGGGCGACGGTGGCTACTTCCTGGGCGCCATCGTGGACCCGAACCAGTCCGAGCAGGAGCTGCGTGAGGACAACAACGTCCACGTCGCGGGCAGGCTCGGCGTCGGCTCCCGCGCCGACCTGGTGGTGACGGAGCTGAAGGGGCCGGCCAGCGCGGCTCCGGGCGACACCTTCACCGCCACGGTGACGGTGTGCAACCAGGGCACGGAGTCCGCCAATGGCTACAGCCAGCCCGTCGTGGAGCTGTACGTGTCCTCGGACACGGCGCTCACGCTTCCGTCCAGCTCGGGCCCCGGGATGCCGATGCCCGACGACCAGCAACTGCTGGGCTCGGTGAGCCTGCCCTGGCTGGACGCGGGGCAGTGCGTGACGCGCAGCGTGCAGGCCCATGCGGACCAGCCTCCGGCGGCGCAGGGGGACGGCGCCTTCTACCTGGCGGCCATCGTGGACCCGTACCAGTCCGAGCAGGAGCTGCGCGAGGACAACAACGTCCATGTCGCCGGCCTGATGGGCGTGGGCTACGGCCCTGACCTGGTGGTGAAGCGCGTGAGCGGCCCCGTCAGCGTGCGCAGCGGTGACTCCTTCCTGGCCACCGTGGAGGTGTGCAACCAGGGCACGGAGTCCACCGGGGGCTGGTACGGCCAGACGCTCCAGGTGGAGCTGTACCTGTCCCTGGATGCGACGCTCACGCACGCCCAGGCCTCGGGCCCGGCGCCGATGCCCACCGACCAGCGGACGATTGGCGTGGCGGACCTGCCCTCGCTGAGCGCGGGGCAGTGTGTGACGCGCACCCAGAACGTCTACGCCTCCGTGCCTCCCGACGCCATGGGCGGCGAGGGCGCGCTCTACCTGGGCGCCATCGTGGACGTGTTCCGTGAGGAGGAGGAGCTGCGCGAGGACAACAACGTCTTCATCGGCGGATTGATGGGCGTGGGCCACCGCTCCGACCTGGTCGTCACGGACGTGAAGGCGCCCGCCAACGTGCGCCCGGGCGACACCTTCACCGCCACGGTGACGGTGTGCAACCAGGGCACGGAGGCCACCGGCGGGTTCGGCCAGCCGCAGCTGGAGCTGTACGTCTCCATGGACACGGCGCTCACGTTCTCCACGCCGTCGGCCCCGGGCCCGCAGCAGGCCACGGACCAGCGGCTGCTCGCCTCGGTGGGCGTGCCGCACCTCTTCCCGACGCAGTGCGTGCCCCTGACGATGAACGCCTACGCCGGCTTCCCGCCGGACGCGATGGGAGAGGCGGGCGCCTTCTACCTGGGCGCCATCGTGGACGTCTCGCAGACGGAGCAGGAGCTGCGTGAGGACAACAACGTCTACCTCGCCGGGCTCATGGGGGTGGGCACCCACGCCGACCTGGTGGTGACGGAGCTGAAGGGCCCGCCGAGCGTGCGGCCCGGTGACACCTTCACCGCGACGGTGACGGTGTGCAACCAGGGCACGGACCCCTCTGGCGGCGGCTGGTCCGGCCAGGCGCAGCTGGAGCTGTACCTGTCCACCACGACGGCGCTGAAGTTCCACCCGACGTCGGGCCCGGGCACCAACCCGCTGGACCAGCGGATGGTGGCCTCCACCAGCGTGCGGACCCTGTACCCGGGAGAGTGCGAGTCGCAGACGCTCAACGCGAACGCGAGCCTGCCTCACGGCACGCAGCCCGACGGTGCCCTGTACCTGGGCGCCATCGTGGACGCCTTCCAGGTGGAGCAGGAGCTGCGCGAGGACAACAACGTCCACATCGCCGGGCTCATGGGCGTGGGTCACCGCGCCGACCTGGTGGTGACGGAGCTGAAGGGCCCGCCGAGCGTGCGGCCCGGTGACTTCTTCACCGCCACGGTGAAGGTCTGCAACCAGGGCACGGAGGCCACCAGCGGCTGGTATGGCCAGGCGCAGCTGGAGTTGTACCTGTCCCGGGACACGGTGCTCACGCCTCCCTCGACGTCGGGCCCGGGCACGATGCCCACCGACCAGCGGACGGTGGCGACGGTGCCCGTGCAGGAGCTGGGCGCGGGGAGGTGCACCAGCCTCACCGTGAATGCCTCGGCGCAGCGGCCGCAGGACGCCATGGCAGACGAGCCGCTCTACCTGGGCGCCTTCGTCGACGCGTTCCAGGCGCAGCAGGAGCTGCGCGAGGACAACAACCTCCACGTCGGTGGCCTGATGGGCGTGGGCCACCGGTCCGACCTGGTGGTGACGGAGGTGAGCGGCCCGGCCAGCGTGCGCCATGGCGACTCCTTCAACGCCACGGTGAAGGTCTGCAACCAGGGCACGGAGACCACCAGCGGCTGGTACTCGCAGCCGCGCGTGGAGCTGTACCTGTCTCGCGACACGACGGTGACGCCGCCGCCGATGGGCCCGAGCTACCCGGACAATGACCAGCGGCTGATTGGCTCGGTGGAGCTGCCGCCCATGGCCGCGGGCCAGTGTGTCACCCGGACGGTGAGCGCCAACGCGTCTCCGCCGTACCCTCAGGCCCCCGGCGGGCTGGAGACGGCCTTCTACCTGGGCGCCATCGTGGACCCGAACCAGTCCGAGCAGGAGCTGCGCGAGGACAACAACGTCACCGTGGGCACCCTCATCGGCGTGGGCAACCTGGCGGACCTGGTGGTGACGCAGGTGCAGGGCCCGCCGAGCGTGCGCCATGGTGACGCCTTCACCGCGACGGTGACGGTGTGCAACCAGGGCACGTACAGCTCCGGCGGCTGGTATGGCCAGAGCAGGCTGGCGCTGTACCTGTCCGCGGATGACACGCTCGCGGTGCCGTCGACCGGGGGCCCCAATCCGTACCCGACGACGGACGAGCAGGAGGTGGCCTCCGACTACCTGCCGTCGCTGCAGCCGGGCCAGTGCGTGACGCGCGTCCTGACGGCCAACGCCCAGCCGCCTCCGGGGCCATACTCGGACCGGGCCTGGTACCTGGGTGCCACCATCGACACCCAGGCGACGGAGCAGGAGCTGCGCGAGGACAACAACAGCCTCGTGGGCGGTCTGGTGGGCGTGGGCTTCCGCGCGGACCTGGTGGTGACGGAGGTGAGCGGCCCCGCCAGCGTGCGGCCCGGTGACTCCTTCAACGCCACCGTGCAGGTCTGCAACCAGGGCACGTACGGCTCCGGCGGTTGGTATGGGCAGACCCGGCTGGAGCTGTACCAGTCCCGGACTCCCGAGCTGGCCTTCCCTGAGCCGGGGCCGGGCTCCCAGAACCCGGACGTGCAGTGGCTCGTCGGCGGCATCGACGTGATGCCGCTCATGGAGGGGCAGTGCGTGACGCTCACCGTCCCGGCGTCTGCCCATGGCGGCTACGGCTCCAGTGCCCCCCGGGCCTGGTACCTGGGCGCCATCGTGGACGCCCACCAGGGCGAGCAGGAGCTGCGCGAGGACAACAACGTCACCGTGGGCGGCCTGATGGGCGTGGGCAACGACGCGGACCTCGTCGTGACCGCGGTGAGCGGCCCGCCTGCCGTTCAGCGGGGTGGGGCCTTCACGGCGGACGTGACGGTTTGCAACCAGGGCACGGAGCCCAGCAACCACCCGTACGTCAACGGGCACCTGGAGCTGTACCTGTCCCTGGACACGTCGGTGACGGTGCCGGTGCCCGGCGGCCCGGGCCCGATGTACCCGCCGAATGACCAGGTGCTGGTGGGCTCGCTGGACGTGGGGACGCTCGCGCCGGCGCAGTGCGTGACGGTGGCCGTGCCGGCCGCGGCGAACCTGCTCTCCGACCCGGCGTGGGATGACGGGGCCTTCTACCTGGCCGCCGCCATCGACACGGCGTCCACCATCTCCGAGCTGCGCGAGGACAACAACGTCACCGTCGGCGGCCTGATGGGCGTGGGCAGCCGGCCCGACCTGGTGGTGACGTCGGTGACGGCGCCCTCCAGCGTGCAGCATGGCGCGGTCTTCACCGCCTCGGTGGAGGTGTGCAACCAGGGCACGACGCCTGTCGACGGCACCTACGGCGGGCCCATGGTGGAGCTGTACATCTCGCTGGACACCACGCTCACCGCGGGAGGCCCGGGCCCGATGTCCATGGACCAGTACCCCGTCGGCTCCACGCAGCTGGGCGCACTGGCGGCGGGGCAGTGCACGACGCTGAGCCTGTCGGGCAATGCCCATGCGCCGCCGGCGGGGCAGGGCGCGGGCGCCTACTTCCTGGGCGCCATCATCGACCCGCACCACGGCCACGCCGAGCTGCGTGAGGACAACAACTCGAGGGCGGACCACGCCTTCGAGCTGACCTGGTAGCACGCCGCTTCGCCAGGAGGGCGGGGGCCCCACGAGGCTCCCGCCCTTCGCTTCTCCCGGCTCAGCTCCCCGTGGCGGGGGGCTCCGCGGGCGGGCGGGAAATCCACGCGGCGATGAACACGTCCAGCTCGCCGCGCATCACGTCCTTCACGCGCGGGCTGCCGGCGCCGGTGCGCGGGTCCTCCACGCGGGCGCTGCGGCCCACGTAGTAGCGGCGGGCCTCGTCCGTGGAGCCGCCCTGGCCGGCCACCACGCGCGCGGCGATGGTCTTCAGCTCGTCCAGCTCGCCCGCGCCGGTGAGCGTGAGGATGCGCCCGGTGCTCTCGTCCCGCACCGTCACCTCCGTGCGCACGCGCTGGAGGTAGGAGCCCTCGTGGCTCTTCACCGGCCGGCCCTGGACGTCCAGCAGCTCCCGCTCCTCTTCCGACAGCTCGCCGCCGCGGTGCACTCGCACGTAGGCGCGCTGGCGCTTCTCCTCCTCCAGGCGCCGGTGCATGCCGGCCTCGCCCGCCAGGAAGCCGTACGCGCCCGGGCCGATGATGCGCACCACCACGCGCGCGGGCTCCTCCGCCTCGGCCACGGCCACCGCGTCATAGCCGCGCCGCTGCGCCCAGCCCAGGTACATGGTGGCCAGCTCCTGCACCCACGCCTCCTGCAGCTCCGCCGAGTCGCTGGCGCAGATGTCCACCAGCGCCTCGTTGTCCTGCTGCGTGGACCCGGACGCGTGGAGCGCCTCCGCCATCTGCACCTCGCGGGCGACGTCCTCCACCTGCCTGGCCGCGGAGGCGAGCTGCACCTCGTTCTTCGCCTCGCGCACCAGCCGCCGCGCGAAGAGGCACGCGGCCTCCAGCCGCTCCAGCTCGTTGAGGTGCGCCTCCACCGTGCGGAAGGCCCGGATGACCTCGGCCGCGCGCGTGGGGTCGTCCCAGAGGTTGGGCGCCTGCGTCTCCGCCAGCAGCGCCGCGCGCCGCAGCTCCAGCTCCGGCCGGCCCGACGACACCGCCAGCGCGCGCGTCTTGCCCACCAGCCGGTCCATCTCGAACAGGAGCGACTTGCGGTCCAGCCGCCGCTTCACCGGGGCCGCGCGCGCGGACGGCAGCAACAGCTGCGCCGTGGGTGACGGCGCCGCCGCCGGAGGCTCGGCCACCGCCACCACCCGGCCATGGGGCCGCGCCTCCACCCGCACGGGCGTGCCCGGCGGCAGCGGCTTGCGCGCAATCTCCACCGCGAGCGCCGCGGTGAGCGTCTTCTCGATTTCGCGCTGCAGGTAGCGCGCGCCGAACTGCGGCGAGTAGCCGCGCTCCACCAGGAGGTCCACCACCTGGGGCGTCACCTCCACGTCCAGCGAGCGCGCGCGGATGCCCTCGCGCTCCAGGACGCGGCCCACCTCGCGCTGGGCAATCTTGCGGATGTCCACCTTGGACAGCGGCCGGAAGTGACAGATGGCGTCGAAGCGGTTGAGGAACTCCGGGCGGAAGGCCTCGCCGATGCGCCGGTCCACCTCGGAGACAATCTCCTCCGTGCGCTTGTGGATGGTGAAGCCCAGGCCGGACTCGCGGTACACCTCCGCGCCCACATTGGACGTGGCGACGATGAGCGTGTTGTTGCACGACACCGTCTCGCCCGCGCCGTTGACGAAGGTGCCCTCGTCGAAGAGCTGGAGGAAGCGGTCGTGCACGCTGCGCGCCGCCTTCTCGAACTCGTCGAGCAGCAGCACGGTGAACACCTTGCCGTCCAGGAGCGCGCTCAGCTCGCCGCGCCGCGTCTCTAGGGCCGGGGCCCACGCCGCGCCGAACGGGACGCTCTCGTCGCCGTCGTTGGGGTAGTCCGCCATGTTCAGGCGCACCAGCCTGTCCGCCGAGCCGAAGAGGTACTCCGCCAGGAGCTTCGCCAGCTGCGTCTTGCCCACGCCCGTGGGGCCCGCGAAGAGGAACACGCCCAGCGGCCGGCGCGGGTCGTTCAGGCCCGCCTTGAGCAGCGCCACCGAGCGCAGCACCGCGCCCACCGCGTCCGTCTGCCCCAGCAGCCGCTCGCCGAAGAAGCGCTCCGTCTCGTCCAAATCGAGCGGCATCGCGTCGTCCACCACGAAGCGTGGCAGGCGCGTGGCGGCGCAGAAGCGGGTGAGCACGTCCTCGGGACCCACGTGGTCCTTGGCCGCGCCCGCCGCCTCCGCCGCCGTCTCCTTGAGCAGCTCGATGGCCTTGCGCGGCATCCGCTGCGCGAGCAGGAACTTGGCCGACAGGCGCAGCGCGAGGTCACACGCCGCCGGGTCGATGGGCAGCCGCAGCTCCTTCTCGAGCTCCTCGGCCACGCGGCCCAGCACCCAGCGCGCCTTCTCCAGCGGAGGCTCGTGCAGGGGCAGCAGGTGGAGCCGCTCGGCCAGCGCCTCGTCCGAGCGCAGCAGCTCCTGGACGCGCTTGGGCTCCGTCTCGAAGATGAAGCGCAGGCCGCCGGTGCGCAGCGCGCGCACGGCCACGGGGGCCAGGGGCCCGCCCAGGGCCGCCGGGAGGTCACGGATGTAGACGATGGGGCAGGAGTGCCGGCCCAGGTGCGACAGCAGCTCCTCGAAGCTCTCGGCCGCCTGCCGCTGGGTGCTGCGCGCCAGGATGTTGGCGACGGACACCTCCACCAGCCGTGCCTGGGACAGCTCGGCGTCCACGCGCCCCTCGGCGATGCGGCGCGCCACCTCCTGCACGAGCGCGCTCTTTCCCACGCCGGGCTCGCCCGCCAGCAGGGGGTGCTTGCCGCCCCGCGTGAGCAGGCCGAGCACCTCCGTCACGGCCGCGTCGACCCCGTGCGCGGCCGGGAGCTTGCCCTCGCGGCCCAGCGCGGTGAGGTCGCGGTCGATGAGACGCTCCTGGTCCTCGCTCTTCCTCGTCGCCATGTCGTCGGACGCCCCCTCGCGGGCGCACTCTAACCTTGCTGAACCGCTGTGGTGAGCGCGCAATCCCGAAGAGGCTCCAGGCCCGGGGACACAGGGCCCGGCGGCGAGCGGCCTGCCTCAGGGGTAGGGGCCGGGTCCAGGCCCCGGCGTGGGCGGTGGCGTCGTCCCCGGCTGGGCCGGGGGGATGGCTCGCAGATATTCGTAGATGGCCCGCAGGTCCGCATCGCGCATCTTCGAGAAGACGGGCCACGGCATCACCTGGAGGATGCGCCCGCCCGGCGTGCGGCCGGTGCGCATCAGCGCCACGAAGGCCTCATAGGTGAGTCCCGCCGGCAGCCCCTCCGCGCCCGGCGTGAGGTTGGGGGACACGATGCCGGGGCCGAACGGCCGCCCACCCGCGAGGAAGTTCGCGCTGTTGGTCTGCTCCGGCTCTCCCAGGAAGGGGTCTCCCCCGGGGAGATAGGGTGGGTTGGTGTGGCAGTCACTGCACCCGCTCGTGGCGTTGACGAGGTAGCTGCCGAGCCCCACCAGGTCGCGGTCCAGTCCCGTCAGGTTCAGGGGCACCGGGGAGAGAATCAGGCCCCGCTCGATGCGCTCCCGGTCCTCGGTCCCCACGGGGACCTGGGCCTGCTCGTCATCACCGGTCCGCACCGGGGCGCCCTGCGACCCGCAGCCGAGCGCGACGCCGCCCATGACGGCGAGCCACGCCACCCCCGCCACCCACCCAGGGCCCATCCGCAAGTGCCTCATGTCTGTGCTTCCTTTCCCACGACCGGGAAGTCCCGGTGGTGGGGAGGCTAGGGACGGCGAGGCCCGCGGCCATGCTGCGTGGCGGGGTCAGCCCGCCGTCACCCGGCGCACACCCGGGCCATGGACATGGCCCTGGAGGGTGGGGAAGCGGAAGTCGGAGGACTCGAACCTCAAGCCGGAAGTCCGGCTCGCACCCGTTAGCAGCGGGGCCTGGCGCCATCACCAGTCCAACTTCCATGAAACGGACGAAGAGAGAGCGGAGCAGGGTGGAGTCGAACCACGAGCCCCGAAGGGCCCTCCTGGCTTCCAACCAGGCGGCCGGCCACCCGGCCCGCATGCTCCAAAAGAAAAAGAGGAAGGCAGGGGACTCGAACCCCGAGCGCGCCGAGGCGCCCGCACCGCTTTCGAGACGGGCCACCGACCTTCGGTGTCGACCTTCCAGGAAAATTGCCGGCAGCAGCGCTCCCGCCTGCCGGCGCGCGGGGAGGTAGCGCGGGGCGGGAGGCCGCCTCTGGCGGTACCCCCTACCCCCGACGTGCTCCGTCCCGGGACGGAGCGGGGGCGGGAGCCACCTCTGGCGGCCCCCCTTCCACCCGCGACCTCACTCCTCCAGCTCCACGTGCCAGTACGCCATGTCGCCCAGGAACTTCGCCCACGAGGTGGGCATGCCCTTCTCGAACATGAAGGTCAGGTGCAGGGCGTCCGAAACCTTCTTCGGCTTCACCGGCGTGCTGCGCAGCGCCATCTTCGCCACCGCCGGGGTGCGGTTGCCCTTCTTCTGGTTGCAGGGCACGCACGCGATGACGACGTTCTCCCAGCACGTCTTGCCACCCTGCGCGCGGGGGAGGACGTGGTCATACGTGGCCTCGGGCCGGGAGACCTTGAGGCCGCAGTACTGGCAGCGGCAGTTGTCGCGCAGGTAGACGTTCTCCCGGCTGAACTTCACACCCTTGGGGCCCTTGCGCAGCCCGCGGATGAACCGGATGACGGACGGCATGCGCACCGCCACCGTCACCGAGCGCACGAAGCGGTCCTCGTACTCCTCGACCACCTCGACCTTGCCCTGGAAGATCAACATCACCGCGCGCTGCCAGGGGACCCGCGCGACGGGCTCGTAGGACTGACTCAGTACCAGCGTCTCCATGACACGGCGCCTCTCGGGTTGTATCCGCGGCGAGATTCGAACTCGCACTTGGCCGGGTTTGAGCCGGCGGCCTCTCCCGTTTGGGCTACGCGGACGGACTTCGGGAGCTTCCTCTGACGAACCACTGACAACGCACTGCGGCTACGACGACTGCGAGTGCCGAAGGCGGGAGTCGAACCCGCAACCTCCAGGTTCTCGACCTGGCACCTCTACCAATTGGGCTACTCCGGCATGGAGTCCTTGAGAGTGCACGCCCCGGGGATCGAACCCGGCGAGGACGGTATGTGGGACCGTTGCCGTCTCCAGCTGGCTCGGCGTGCATGAGAGAGTTGCGGAGCAGGGAGTTGAACCCTGCAATCCAGGCTTATGAGACCCGGTGGAGCAGCCGGCTCCACTCCGCATGAAAGACGTGACGTGTGCTCCCGGCAGGACTCGAACCTGCGACCGTGCGCTTAGGACGCGCCCGCTCTGAATCCACTGAGCTACGGAAGCGTATGGACTGCAATGCCTCTGGCAGGAATTGAACCTGCGGCCTCACGGTTCGGAGCCGTGCGCTCTCATCCACTGAGCTACAGAGGCGATGAGTGGAACCACCGGGATTCGAACCCGGACGTCTCGGGTGCAAACCGAGCGCTCTCCCGTTGAGCCATGATCCCAGTACTGCACCGCGGTGCTACGAGTGCTCCCGGTCGGGTTCGAACCGACGACCCCCGGTTTACGAAACCGGTGCTGCTACCAGCTGAGCTACAGGAGCGGTTGAGACAGGCCGCCAGGGTGTTGATCCCCGCTGGCTTCGATTTGGAGTCGATGCTGCTCCCCGGAGCGCGGCCTATGAAGGTGCTGCGACTGCGTGCTGCGTGCTGCGAGTGCCGGCCCCCGGAATCGAACCGAGTCCTCCTGTGCTTCAGACAGGCGCGCGGACCACCTACGCCAGGCCGGCAGGTGCTGCGGTGTTGCGAGACAGAGAGGCCAGTGCGGGAGTCGAACCCGCCCCGAGCGGTTTTGCAGACCGCTGCCACCCCAGGTGGAACAGGCCATGTGAATCAGCTCCCCGGGAGGGATTCGAACCCCCAACCCCACGGTTAACAGCCGTGTGCTCTGCCAGTTGAGCTACCGAGGAATGTGCTGCGAGAAAGAGCACCAGGCGCAGGAATCGAACCTGCATCTACGGAGTCAGAGTCCGCCGTCTTGAGGCCATTGGACCAGCCTGGTATGTGTGAAGCGGGTGACGGGATTCGAACCCGTGTCGTCGGTATGGGAGACCGAAATCCTGCCGCTGGACGACACCCGCGTGAGTACCTCCGGAGGGATTCGAACCCTCACCGCCCGGGTAAGAGCCGGGTGCTCAGCCGTTGAGCTACGGAGGTGTATTGCGCGCCGCCCGTACTGAGCTGGGGCGGCGTGCTTCACCACAACGATTCAGTTGTCAGAGAGCTGCTGTCAGGTTGACCGGAGGGAATCGAACCCTCTTCCCCGGAGTCACAATCCGGTGGCTCACCAATCGCCTTCGGCCAACATGGAGTCGGGGCACCCGGACTCGAACCGGGACCGCCCGCTTATCAAGCGAGAGCTCTGCCTTTGAGCCATACCCCGTGCACTGCGACTGCGTATCTGGGTGACAGGATTTGAACCTGCGGCCTCACGGACCCGAACCGTGCGCTCTGGCCAGACTGAGCTACACCCAGAAAAGACACTGCTTCTGCTGACACCGCGGTGATGGGGACGCTGGGAGTTGCACCCAGCGGGCCCTCTCGGGCTCCGGCTCTACAGGCCGACGCGCCTCCTCTAACGCTCTACGTCCCCGAAGGAGGTGGGAGCCCGGAAAGACGAAAGGCCGGGTTCCCTGTTGGGAGCCCGGCCTCTGCGTGGCACTGCGTGTCGGAGACACGGCGGGTGCGTCAGCAGGAGTCGGGCGGGTGGCCGTGATACGAGCGGAATCCCACGGAAAAGCTCGGGGCGATGGCCGGCCGGATGCACGGAAGGGCAACGTTGATGCTGTGCCAGAGGTTGGTGTTCGGATACTGGGACTTCATCAGGCTCTTCTGCGTCGTCGTCGTCATGGCCACCGCTCCTTTCATGGGGGACTGACGCGGAGAAAATCCGTCCCTGACAGCGTGCTGATTTCTTTTCCAAAGGCAGGGGCAGCCGGGGGAGGGGCCCCCCCACCTCAAGCCTGCGGCGGGGGGGCGGGCTGCTCGGTGACGGAGGGGGGCACGTCCTGGCGGGCCAGGCGCATCCGGAACAGCGCCGCGCGCGACAGGAAGACGGTGGTGATGGGCGCCGTCAGGGTGATGAAGAGGGCGATGAGCAGCGCGTGTACGTAGAACTGCTCGCGCACGAAGGAGAACTGCAGCGCCGTGGACAGCGTCAGCAGCCAGCAGGCGCCGGTGGAGCCCAGCGTGGGCGCGTGGACGCGCTGGAAGAAGCCGCGCAGCCGCACCAGACCCAGCGAGCCGGTCAGCGCCAGCAGGGCGGCGGTCACCACCAGCACCGCCGTCACCACGTCCACCCAGGGCGGGAGCGAGGTCGTCATTCGATGACCTCGCCGCGCAGCAGGAACTTCGCCATCGCCATGGAGCCCACGAAGCCGAACACCGAGACGAGCAGCGCCGCCTCGAAGTAGGTGCTGCTGCGGTAGCTCAGCCCCAGCGTCAGCATCACCAGCATGGCGTTGACGAAGAGGTTGTCGAGCGCCATCACCCGGTCCTGCGCGGAGGGGCCGCGCAGCAGGCGCACCAGCCCCAGTCCCATGGCCAGCAGCAGACAGCCGACGGCGATGCGCAGCGCCCAGGCAAGCAGTGGACTCATTCGAAGATCTCCCGCAGGTGCCGCTCGTAGCGGCGCTTGATGGTCTCGATGACGACGGCCTTGTCGGGGACCTCGAGCACGTGGAGGAGCAGCACGCTGCGGTCCAGCGACAGCTCCGCCCACACGGTGCCCGGCGTCGCGGCGACAATCATCGCCAGCACCGCCAGCGCGTTGGGGTCCCTCACCTCCAGGGGGACGTGCACGAAGCCCGAGGGGATGTCCTTGACGCGTTTGGTGAGGATGGCGCGGGCCACCGCGAAGTTCGAGAGCACCACGTCCACGGCGACGTTCAGCACCAGCCGCGCGATGGCCACCGGCCGCCGCATCCGCACCGGCGCGGGCCGCAGCTCCGCGGTGAGCACGGGCCAGGCCAGGGCCTGCGCCACGCCCAGCAGCACCGTGCCCACGCTCACCGACTGGCTGAGCAGCAGCCAGAGCCCGAAGAGCGCGCAGGAGAGGACGGGGGAGGGGAGCAGCCGCTTCATGGCGCCACGCACCTTCCGCCGAGCCGCTGCCCCCGCGTCACGGTGGGCTCCTCGAGGACCGCGTCCACATAGGCCCTGGGCGCGTGCAGGGCCTGGGCCGTCTCGTTCATGTACGCCATCGCCGGGCCCGCCCCCGCCGTCAGCGCGAGGCAGGCCCCGAGCAGCGCCGCCACCGGCAGCCCCTCGGCGAGCCGCAGCCGGGGGGGCTCGCGCGGGGGCGCGGACCAGAAGAGGCGGATGCCCGTGCGAGTCATCGCGATGAGGCTCGCGAGGCCCCCTCCCAGCAGCAGCAGGACCAGGTTCCACGCCCGCCACGACACGCCGGCTCCGTCCCTCTCCACGCCGAGCGCTCCGGACAGCATCCCCAGCTTGCCCACGAAGCTGGACAGCGGTGGCAGCCCCGCCACCAGCAGGGTGCACGTCATGAAGCCCAGGCCCAGCAGCGCCGTGGACGCGGGGAAGGGCCGCCCCACCAGCCGCTCCTCGTCGTCGTCGAGGTTGAAGGCCTGGTCCCCCTGGAGGCTGGGGTTGAGGAAGGGCGCCACGTCATCCACCGTGGCACCGGAGTTGCGCCAGCGCTCCACCAGGTCGATGAGCAGGAAGAGGGCGGCCGCGGCCAGCGTGGAGCTCAGCAGGTAGAAGAGCGCCCCGCCGGTGAGCGCCCACCGCCCGAAGCTCATCGCCGCCACCAGCGTGCCCGCGGAGACCACCACGCTGTAGGCGGCCAGGTGCCCCAGCCGCTGCGAGCCCAGCATGCCCAGCGCCCCCAGCCCGCCGCTCACCAGCCCCAGCAGCAAGAGCCCGTCGGACCCCACTCCCGCGGAGGGCCCCTCGGAGAAGAGCAGGGTCCACATCCGCAGGAGCGCGTAGACGCCCACCTTGGTGAGCAGCGCGAAGAAGCCGGCCACGGGCGCGGTAGCCGCCGTGTAGGCGGGCACCAGCCAGAAGTTGAGGGGCCAGGCCGCCGCCTTGGCCAGGAAAGCCACCGCGAGGATGCCCGCCGCGGCGTGGAACAGGCCCCGGTCGCCCTCGGGGACCAGGGCGGCGCGCAGGGAGAGGTCCGCCATGTTGAGGGTGCCCGTCACGCCGTAGAGCATGGACGCGCCGATGAGGAACAGGGACGAGGCCGCCAGGTTGATGGCCACGTAGTGCACGCTGGCCCTCACCCGCGGCCGCCCCGAGCCATGCAGCAGCAGCCCGTAGGACGCGGCGAGCATGATTTCGAAGAACACGAAGAGGTTGAAGAGGTCCCCGGTGAGGAAGGCGCCCGACAGCCCCATCAGCTGCAGCTGCATGAGCGGGTAGAAGTGCACGCCCGCCTTGTCCCACCGCGCGGCGGCGAAGAGCAGCGCGCACAGCCCCACCAGGCTCGTCAGCACCAGCATCAGCACCGCCAGCCGGTCCGCCACCAGGGCGATGCCGAAGGGCGCAGGCCAGTTGCCCGGCAGGTACACCACGCGCCCGCACGTCTCCACCCACCCCAGCAGCTCCACCGACACCGCGAGCCCCAGCACCGCCGAGCCCACGCTGAGCGTGGCCTTCACGGGCCGCCGGCCCTCGCCCATCAGCAGCAGCACCGCCGCCGTCAGCATGGGCAGCAGGATGGGGGCCACCATCAGGTGCGGCATCATCCACGCGACCCACCCGCTCATGACTCACCGTCCACGTGGTCCGTGCCCGACAGCCCGCGCGAGGCGAGGAGGATGACCAGGAACAGCGCCGTCATGGCGAAGCTGATGACGATGGCCGTCAGCACCAGCGCCTGGGGCAGCGGGTCGTCATAGCTGCCCAGGTCCAGCGCCACCCCTTCGACGAGGATGGGCTCCTTGTCGATGGCCAGCCGCCCCATGCTGAAGATGAAGAGGTTCACCGCGTACGACAGCAGCGTCAGGCCCATGATGACCTGGAAGGTGCGCGGCCGCAGCAGCAGCCACACCCCCGAGCCCGTGAGCACGCCGATGGCCAGCGCCAGGACCAGCTCCATTACTCGCCCTCCGGCCGGCGGTGGGCCCGCACCGACTGGTGCGCCAGCGCCACGAGGATGAACAGCGTCGAGCCCACCACGAGCGAGAAGACGCCCAGGTCGAAGAAGAGGGCGCTCGCCAGGTGCAGCTCCCCCAGCACGGGCAGGTCCAGGTGCCACGTGTGCGAGGTGAGCAGCGGGTAGCCCGCCACGAAGGAGCCGGCGCCGGTGCCCAGCACCAGCAGGAGCCCCACCGCGATGAGCCGGCGCGGGCGGATGTGCAGGTGCGCCTCCACCCACTCCGTGCCGGAGACGATGTACTGCAGCACCACCCCCAGCGACATCACCAGCCCCGCGACGAAGCCTCCGCCGGGCTCGTTGTGCCCCCGCAGGAAGAAGTACACGGCCAGCACGCCCGTCACCGGCAGGAGCAGCCGCACCAGCACCGCCGGCACCATGAGGTAGCCCACGGCGGTGTCACGCGCGTGGCGGGGGTTGAGCAGGTCCGTCTGGAGGTCCGGGGGGAGCGCCTGCTGCTGGGGCGTCAGCGTCAGCGTCTCCGGCGCCGGCCGGAAGCGCCGCAGGAGCGCGTACACGGTGAGCGCCACCAGCGCCAGCACCACGCCCTCGCCGAACGTGTCGAAGCCCCGGAAGTCCACCAGCATCACGTTGACCACGTTGCGGCCACCGCCCTCCGGGAGGGAGCGCTCGAGGAAGAAGGGCGAGAGGCTCTGCGCGAAGTTCCGCGTGGCGACCGCATAGGCGAGCACGGCCATCCCACTGCCCGCGGCGACGGCCACGGCCAGGTCCCGGAGCCGCCGCACGCGGGCGCGCCGCAGCGTCCGGGGGTTGAAGACGCCGCGCACGGGCTCGCGCGCCGGCAGCCAGCGCAGCCCGAGCAGCAGCAGCACCGTCGTCACCACCTCCACCGTCAGCTGGGTGAGGGCGAGGTCCGGCGCGGAGAACCAGATGAAGGTGATGCAGCTGGCCATGCCGGACACCCCCGCCAGCATCAGCGCCGCCAGCCGGTGGTACTTCGCCTGCCAGGCCGCGCCCACCGCGCTCGCCCCGCCGATACACCACAGCACGGCGAAGGCCGGCGCGAACGGCAGCAGGGGCCGGTCGCCCGTGCCCACGCCCCCGCGCAGCGCGCTCCAGGCGAAGGCCAGCGTCACCAGCACCAGCGCCAGCAGCTGGAGCTGAAGGCCCGCGCCGAGCAGGTTCAGCCGCGTCCACCGGCCCGCCCGGGCGAGGCGGGCCAGGCCCCACTCGAAGAGGCGCTTGCCGTCCGCGCGCCCCACCAGCGGCGCCGTGAGCGCGCGGCCGCGCCCCTGCTGCCGGCGCAGCAGCAGGTAGAGCAGCGCGCCGCCCGCCAGGGCCACGAGGCTCATCAGCAGGGGCAGGTTGAAGCCGTGCCACACCGCGAGGCTGTAGGCGGGCAGCGTGCCGCCCACCACCGGCCGTGACGCGGCCTCCAGGAAGCGGCCCACCGAGGCCTCCGGGATGACGCCCACCACGATGCAGACGAGGACCAGCAGGTCCACCGGCACCCGCATCCACCGGGGCGGCTCGTGCGGCACGCGCGGCACCTCCCCCGCGCACGAGGGGCCGAAGAACACGTTCACCGTGAAGCGCAGCGAGTACGCCACGCTGAACACACCCGCCAGCGCCGCGGCCACCGGCAGCCCCCACTCCACCAGGGGGCTGGCCTGGAGGAACACCGTCTCGGCGAAGAACATCTCCTTGGACAGGAAGCCGTTGAGCAGCGGGACGCCGGCCATGGCCGCGCTGGCCACCATCGCCAGGGTGGCGGTGATGGGCATCAGGCGGAACAGCCCGGACAGCCGGCGGATGTCCCGCGTGCCGCTCTCGTGGTCGATGATGCCCGCGGCCATGAACAGCGACGCCTTGAAGGTGGCGTGGTTCATGATGTGGAACACCGCTGCCACCGCGGCCAGCGGGCTGTTGAGGCCCAGCAGCAGCGTGATGAGCCCCAGGTGCGAGAGCGTGGAGTACGCGAGCAGGCCCTTGAGGTCGTTCTGGAACAGCGCCAGGTAGCCGCACAGCAGCAGCGTGACGAGCCCCGCGCCGCCCACCAGCCAGAACCAGGACTCCGTCCCCGAGAGCACCGGCCACAGCCGCGCCAGGAGGAACACGCCCGCCTTCACCATCGTCGCCGAGTGCAGGTAGGCGGAGACGGGCGTGGGGGCCGCCATGGCGTGCGGCAGCCAGAAGTGGAACGGGAACTGCGCGCTCTTGGTGAAGGCCCCCAGCAGTATCAGCCCCAGCGCCACCGGATACAGGGCATGGGCCCGCACGCGCGCCCCGCTGGCGAGCACCGTGTCCAGGTCGTAGGTGCCCACGATGTGGCCGAGCACGAGCAGGCCCGCCAGCAGACACAGCCCGCCCGCGCCGGTGACGGTGAGCGCCATGCGCGCGCCGCGCTGCGCGTCCTTGCGGTGGTGCCAGTAGCCGATGAGGAGGAAGGAGAAGAGGGACGTCAGCTCCCAGAAGAAGGCGAGCTGGAGCAGGTTGCCCGCGAGCACCACGCCCACCATCGCCCCCATGAAGGCGAGGAAGAAGGCGAAGAAGCGGGGGGCCGGGTCCTCCGCGGACAGGTAGTAGCGCGCGTAGAGCACCACCAGCGTGCCGATGCCCAGCACCAGCATGCAGAACATCCACGCGAAGCCGTCCAGCCGCAGCTCCAGCGCGAGCCCCAGCGAGGGCACCCACTCGAAGCGCTGCCGGAGCACCTCGCCCCGGGCAATGGCGGGGAAGTGCAGGGTGGTGACCACCGCGCACGCGAGCGCGGTGAGGCCGGCCAGCAGCGCGCTCCAGTTGCGCGCGCGGGTCGGAACCGTTGCCGCGACGAGGCTCGCGAGGAAGGGGAGACTGAGCAGGACGAGCAGCGGCATGGCGGCCGCACCATAGTGGCGGCGCACGGGGCTCCGAAGGACTCCTTCGGAGACTCGTGAACCGTTCAACGTCCGGGCCCCGGCGGCCCGCCCCACCGCCGGAACCTCAGGTGCCCGAGGTGGGGATGACCGCCGTCAGGTTCACCAGGGCGTCACGCTTCACGCCGTGCTTCACGAAGTCCTGCACGGCGCGGGCGAGCGTCGCGGCGAGCAGCCCCAGCAGGGGCAGGTGCGCGCCGCCCTCGCAGGTGGCCTGGCCCGCCGTGTCCTCGGCGTCCGGGACGAAGCGCTCGTCCCAGCGCACCAGGCCGAACGTCCCATCCGCGCTCACCGCCCCGTGGACCAGCGGCTTGCCCGTCCTGCGCGCGTACTCGCTGAGCAGCAGGCGGCTGGCCTGGTTGTCGAAGCCGTCCACCAGCAGGTCCGCGCCGCCGCACAGCGCCTCCACGTTGTCGCGGGTGAGGCGGACGCCGAAGGACTCGGCCTTCACCCCGTGCAGGTTGAGCAGCTGCAGCTTGAGGGCCTCGGCCTTGTTCTTCCCCACCGAGGGCTTCACGTACGCCTGCGCGAGCAGGTTCTTGGACTCCACCCGGTCGAAGTCTACGAAGGCCAGCGTGGCCTCCAGGTTGCGGCACAGCATGGCCGCCGAGGAGCCGATGGCCCCCACGCCACAGAAGAGGATGCGCATGACGTCACCTCACCGGGCGCCGAACGGCACCTTGGGGCGCAGGTAGATGCGCTCGTCGCCGCGCGCGCCGCGGAACCGGTCCACCACGTAGTGCTGGAACGCGTCCTCGCGCATGTTGGACAGGTGCAGCCCGGGCACCCCGCCGGAGCGCACCAGCTCCGCGGCGATGCGACGCACGTCCGAGTCCGACACCGGCCGGTCCAGCTCCACCGGCACGTCCGCGGACATCCCGTCATAGGTGATGTTGAGCGTGGCCATGGGTCTTCGTGCCTCCTCACACCCCTGGCGGAACGCATGAGCGCGGCCGTCGGGGCACCCCGGCGGGACGCGCCCGGCCGGCACTTCCTGACGGCGTCAGGGGGACGGGGTGGCCCGGAAAAAGGCGGCGGCCCGGCCTCCTTGTCGGGAAGCCGGGCCGCCTGTGTCCGCGGTGAGAGGGGATTACCGCGGAGTCTCGGTGCTGACGGGCGTGGCAGCCGGGGCCTGCTCCTGCTTGACGGTGGGCATCAGCGGCACCGCGCCGATGAAGCCCGAGTAGGCCATCCGGTTGGGCGAGCACCAGCCGGGGTTGGCCACGATGTCGGTGGTGGAGTTGGCGAACAGCTCACCCGCCACGGTTTCGGGCGTGGCAGTGGGGTTGAGCTCCAGGAAGAGGGCGGCCACGCCCGCCACGTGGGGCGACGCCATGGAGGTGCCGCTGAGCTCGCGCGTCTCCTTGTCGCCGTAGTGCCACGAGGAGGTGATCTTGTTGCCGGGCGCGAAGACGTCCACGCAGTCACCCCAGTTGGAGAAGGAGGCCCGGCCGTCCTTGCTGTCGGTGGCGGCCACGGTGATGGCCTCCGGAGTGCGCGCCGGAGAGTGCTTGCACGCGTCCTTGTCCTCGTTGCCGGCGGCGACCACGTAGGTGACGCCCGCGGCGATGGAGCGGCGGACCGCGTCGTCCAGCGCCTGGTCCACGTCGCCGCCCAGGCTCATGTTGGCGACGGCCGGCGCCTGGTGGTTCTTCGTCACCCAGTCGATGCCCGAGATGACGCCGGAGATTGAGCCGGAGCCGTCGCAGCCCAGCACGCGCACCGAGTGGACGAAGGCATTCTTGGCGAGGCCGTAGGTGCTGCCCGCGACGGTGCCCGCCACGTGCGTGCCATGGCCGTTGCAGTCATTGCCCTTCATGCTGTCGCCGATGGCGTCGAAGCCGACGGAGGCCCGGCCGGCGAACTCCCGGTGCGAGAAGCGCACGCCGGTGTCGAGGATGTACACGTGCACGCCCAGGCCGGTGGCGTTGTACATGTAGAGCTTGTCGAGCGGCAGCTTCCGCTGGTCCACCCGGTCGATGCCCCAGGTGGGGCCCGGCTGGCTCTCGAAGAGGGAGACCACGCCGTTCTCCTGCACGTAGTCCACCGCGGGGTCGCCGGCCATGGCGCGCGCCTGGTCCTCGGTCATCTTGCTGGCGAAGCCGCGCAGCGCATGCTCGTACACGGAGAAGGCGCTGCCGCCGTACTTCATGGAGAGGCTCTGGGTCTGCTGGGCCACCTCGACCTGCTGGAGGCTCGCGGCCGGCGTCTTCAGCACGACGATGTACTCACCCGGCACCTTCTTGCGCGCGGTGAGGAACTTCCCGGTCCGCTTCTGGCTCAGCGTGGCCCTGAGCGCCGCCGGGTCCTTGCAGGGGACCTGCTGCGACGCGCACCCACCCAGCAACACCACCGCGCCCAGGCAGAGCGTCCACTTCATGCTGTTTCGAAACATGTTTCACCCATTGGAGGAGAGTTGTCAGGGTGAAACGGACCGACGCTAAATACGGTTTATCCCTGATTCAGCACTGCGGGATGAGACAGCGGTCGTTCAATGAACAGGCGCGGGTGTCCATGGCCGGAAGCGTCAGGGGTGGGGCGTATGGTTTTGTATTGGCGGGGGGCACATGCGGAGCAGCCAGGGGAGCACGGGACGCCAGCTTTCCGCTCCACCGAGGCCATGGCAGGCTGCATCCATGAAGACGCTCCGCACCACGTTGCTCGTCCTCGGTGGTGGGCTCGCCGCCCTCGCGCCGATGACGGCACCCGCCAGGGGCCCCACGCCCGCGGACCCGGGCCTCGTCACGTTCTCCGCCCCCGAGTCCATCAAGCGCATCGAGCGCAGCCGCCACAAGGTGGACTTCTTCCACCTGGCCAACCAGTTCGAGACCCAGGGCAACAAGGCCTTCTGCGGCCCCACCTCCTCCGTCATCGTCCTCAACGCCCTGCGCGTGGGGAATGACGCGGTGGCCAAGCCCCAGGACCCCTCGCTCGTCACCGCCGAGGACCGGAAGCTGCTCCCCGCCGGCGTGGACCCCCTCTTCAACCGCTACACCCAGAACAACTTCTTCGACGACAAAGTCCAGGAGGTGAAGACCCGCTCGGAGGTCTTCGGCCTGCCGCGTGGCGAGGGTGCCAAGCCCGACGGCGGCATCCAGCTGCGCCAGCTCGCCGGCATGCTCGCGGCCCAGGGCCTGGACGTGAAGCTGCGCGTGCTGGACGACTCGCTGAAGGACGCCACCCTCCGCGAGGAGCTCAAGCAGAACCTGAAGACCGAGGGCGACTACGTCATCGTCAACTACTTCCGTCCCGTGCTGGGGCAGAAGGGCGGCGGCCACATCTCCCCGCTGGCCGCGTACGACGTGAAGTCCGACTCGTTCCTCGTCATGGACGTCAACGCCACGGACCAGCGCTGGGTCTGGGTGAAGGCCGCCTCCCTCTTCACGTCCATGCGCACGCAGGACACCCAGGAGAACCGCGGCTACCTCCTGGTGAAGGAAGGCAAGACGGCCCAGGCGGCGCGGAGCACGCCGTAGGTTCCGGACGTCAGGGCGTGTCGCGCTTCACGTTGAGGTCGTCGAAGCGCCCCTCGCGCTCCAGGCGCCAGAGGTCCTCGTCGGTGACGTAGGGCTGGCCGAGCAGCTCCCGCGCCTTCTTCACCTTCGCCAGCAGCAGCGGGTCCGTCACCGGCGTGCTGTTGTCCCGGGTGGGCGCGGGCGGCGGGCGCATCAGGGAGAAGGTGCCCCGGGCCGGATGCCCGTCCAGGGTGTTTCCCTCCAGCGCGTAGGTGACCATGGCGACGTCCGGCTCGGCCTTCGAGTCCAGCGTCACCGTCACCTCCACGCCCCGGCCCTCGGGGACGGCGTCCACGCCCAGGGACACCTCGCTCGCGTCCTCCGGGAGGGGTGGCGCGCCCTGCTCCGGCGTCCGGGCGCGCAGGGCCGTCACCCGCGACAGCCGCACCGGGCCCTTCCAGGCGTGGGACAGGCGGAAGGTCTGCCGCACCACGCCGTCCTCGCCGCGCACGGGGAAGCGCGGGGTACCCCGGGCCATCAGGGTGATGACGCCCTTCTTGTCGAAGTTCTCGAAGGACGTGTTGAGCAGCTGCAGCGACGAGCGGCCCGTCAGCTTCCGGCCCTGCGCGTCGAACACGTCCACCCGGACCAGGTGCTGGAAGTACATGGCCCAGGGCCGCGCGCCCTCGGAGCCCATCGTGTGGCTCACCACCGGGGTGGCCGTCGTCACCGTGTGCTGGTCATCGAAGGTCCACACGTACTTCACCGGCGCGAAGCGCGGACGGGGCGGCGCCTCCCGCTTCGGCACCTCGACGATGCGGGCCAGGAACTCGTAGTCCTCGTCGGCGTTGGGGAGGCGCCGGGAGAAGACCTCCACCAGCCGCTCGGGCTCGCACGGCTTCACCGTGTAGCGGGGCACCGGCACCGAGGTGGCGACGTTGTCCCTGCCAAAGACTGTCACCACCGGCGGCTCGTACGTCCCATCCGGCTCCAGCCAGACGCGCAGGGGAACGCGCATGCCGGTGCCGGTGCCGATGGTGGTGTGCAGGTACGTGTCATTGCCATCCGGCGAGTGCGCGCGGACGCTGATGAGGTTGTCCTCGCCCGAGCACACCTCCTGCTTCTCCACCGTCACCGCGTCGATGACGGGCGGCGGCACCGGCGCCCTGCTGGCGGGGGCCACCACACGGGGAGGCGGAGCGGGAGGCACCGGCGCCTGGGCCCGTGCCGCGTCCCTGGCAGGCACCGGCGCCCGCGCGCCCGGTGGCGCGGGAGGCACGGGCGCCCCGGTGCCATGGGACAGCAGCCACCCGGCGACCAGCAACAGGGTTGCCAGCCCCAGCATCCAGGCCCAGCGTCGCTGCCAGAGGGGACGTTCCGCCGCGCTCATTCGAGGGCTCCTCTCGTCGCTTCGAGGGTGGCGGGGCTCACTGCCAGCAGCCGTAGACGTTGCCGCCCGAGTTCCACTGGAGCTGGTGCGAGTAGTCGCTCGCCCACAGCGTGGTGGAGATGGGGTGGACGCTCCAGCCGCCGACGCGGTCCGGGCTGACGGAGGTGGCGGTGGTGGAGGCGTTGTCGCGCACGCCCTTCCAGATGCTGCTGCTGCTCGTGTCGCAGCGGTTGGCGGACATGCAGTTGGCGACCTGGTTGCCGGCGTTGCCGCACACGTTCCAGAAGATGGGGCAGATGACGCTCAGCGCCGCGTTCTCGAACCACCCGAGCGACGCCTTGCAGTGGTTGTACACGCCCGAGTAGAGCGAGTTGGACGCACTGGCGATGCGCTCATGCGGGTACGTGTACGCGGAGACGAAGCCCCGGCCCGCGTAGTTGTGCGCGTAGGCGAGGAACGTGGAGCACACCATCCCGTTGTTCGCCGCGCTGCCGGGCATGTGGTGGACCGTCTGAAGGTCGCGGTACTGGAACAGCGAGTACGGCACGCGCGCCCCGTTCCACAGCGGCCGGTCGATGTACTGCGAGCCGTCGACGCGCGACACGTCGCTGACGTACGCGTGGTTGAACCAGAGGTTGTCGGCCACCTGGGCCGCGCCCATGGCATCGCCGAGCTGCCACGCCACCCACTCCGGGCCGTGCCCGTCCGGGTTGTACATGTAGTGGTAGATGCCGCCCTGGTTGACCTGCTCCAGGCCCGGGTAGCCGAACTGGAGCTGGTTGGCGTTGAGCGGGGTGCCACACACGGTGGGCCACCCGTTCTGGTCCGGGTCCTCCATGGTGGCGTGGGACACGGTGCCAATGGCGCCATGGGAGAGCATCGAGTGCGTGCGGTACTCGCCGATGGCGTCAATCACGTTGCGGATGGGGCCCTCTCCCCGGTCGAACACCACCGCGCCGTTGGGCGCATTCCAGCCAGCGGAGGTGTAGCCACACTCCGAGGCACCGGCGGGCCGGGCCACCACCAGCGTGGACACTGCGAGACAGCCTGCGAGGAATCGACGCATTCGCACCCCCTGGGAGTGCCCACCCTACGCCCGTCCTTCCCCCATTCCAGGCCGGGCCCCGCGGGGCCGTGAGACATGGAACAGGCGGCTGGCCCCGGGGGGCAGGTGACTCGTCCGGTAGTCCACGGTCGGGTGGGGCTGACATGACGTGCTGGGTTGCCTCGGGGCGCCGGGTCGTCAGATTGCCTCCGGGAGCGCGAGGAGGGTGGTGCATGGAGCTTCAGTCGGAGGTGGGCCGCTGGGACGTGACGCCCTCGGAGGCGGTGGCGCTGCAGCGCCGGCTGCGCGAGCACCTGGTGCTGCGGCCGCCGCCGGGGCTGAAGGTGGAGCGCGTGGCGGGCGCGGACATCTCCACGGAGAAGGGGCGGGACACGGGCTTCGGCGGCATCGTCGTGCTGGATGCGGGGACGCTGGCGCCGGTGGCGCAGGCGGGCGCGGCGGTGGAGCTGCGCTTCCCCTACGTGCCGGGGCTGCTGTCGTTCCGCGAGCTGCCCATCGTCGCCGCCGCATGGGCGCGGCTCACGGTGCGCCCGGACGTGCTCATCTTCGACGGGCAGGGGACGGCGCACCCGCGCCGCGTGGGCATCGCGTGTCACGGCGGGCTGCTGTTCGGCATCCCCTCCATCGGCTGCGCCAAGTCGCTGCTGGTGGGGACGTACGAGAAGCTGGGGGAGGCGCGCGGCTCGACGGCGCCCCTCATGCACAAGGGTGAGGTGGTCGGCATGGCGGTGCGCACGCGCAAGGGCGTGCAGCCGGTGTACGTGTCTCCGGGCCACCTGATGGACCTGCCCACGGCGGTGGAGCTGGTGCTGAAGGTGAGCCCGAAGTACCGCGAGCCGGAGACCACGCGTCACGCGCACCGGCTCGTCAATGCGCTGCGCCGCGCGGGAGGTGAGGCGGCGGAGCTGGAGTAGACGGTGGGACTGGCGCGGGCCGCCGCCGGGCGCTGCCGGTGCCCGTGAGGGGCGAGGCGTGGACCGCGCGCGCTCGCCGCACGGGAAAGGCGTACCCGGAGTGAATGCCGGCGGACGGATGCCGCCGCGCCGCGCGCCCCGCGCCGGATTTTGACCGCGGCCCCGACCCCTTCTATGTCCGAAAAGGGTTTCAGGGCCTCTCGTGCTCAAGGAACGGTGGCTCGGGCGTTTGACTCCCTGGTCGCCCTTCCCCCCGCACCTGCACTGGCGGTAGCACCAGGGCCGCGGGGAAGGGGAGCACGGGCGGGAGAAGCCATTGGGAGCGTCGATGCGGCGGTTGTCCTCACGTTGGAGCGAGCTGGAGGCCCACTACGAGGTCGTGGTGGTGGGGTCCGGGTATGGCGGGGCCATCTCGGCCAGCCGGCTGGCGCGGGCGGGCCGGCAGGTGTGCGTGCTGGAGCGGGGCCGGGAGCTGCTGCCCGGTGAGTACCCCCGCACCGAGGCCGAGTTCCTCAAGGAGCTGCAGATCCACTTCGACGCCGAGAGCGGCGTCGAGCTGGGCAAGCCCACCGGCCTGTTCGAGGTGCACCGGGGCGGTGACGTCTCCGTCGCCAACGGGTGCGGCCTGGGCGGCACGTCCCTCATCAACGCCAGCGTGACGATGCGGCCGGACCCGCGCGTGTTCCTGGACGCCCGCTGGCCGGAGGCCTTCCGCGAGGACGTGGACGCGCTCCTGGAGGACGGCTTCGCATGGGCGGAGCACATGCTGCGCCCCAGGGCGTACCCGGAGTCCTCGCCGCCGCTGGCCTCGCTGAAGGCGCTGGAGCTGGCCGCGAAGAAGCTGGGCGGCACCTTCCGCCGCACGCCGCTGGCCGTCACCTTCGAGGCGGGCGTCAACGCCGCCGGCGTGCGCCAGCCCGGGTGCACCCTCTGCGGCGACTGCATGACGGGGTGCAACGTCGGCGCGAAGAACTCTGTGCTGATGAACTACCTGCCGGATGCGCACCGCCACGGGGCGAAGCTCTTCACCGAGGTGGGCGTGCGCTACGTCGCGCGCGACGGCAACCGGTGGCGCATCTACTACCGGCCGATGAGCGTGGGCCGTGAGAACTTCGATGCCCCGGACCTCTGGGTGACCGCGGACCGCATCATCCTCGCGGCGGGCACCATGGGGACGGCGGAAATCCTGCTGCGCTCCAAGGCGCTGGGCCTGCCGCTGTCGGACCGGCTGGGGCACCGCTTCAGCAACAACGGCGACGTGATGGCGTTCGGCTACAACACGGACGTCCCGGTCAACGGCGTGGGGTTCGGCACGCACCCGCCCGGCTCGCGGGAGCCGGTGGGCCCCACCATCAGCGGCATCATCGACGACCGCGCCACGCCCCGGCAGGAAGACGGGATGATCATCGAGAACGGCGCGATTCCGGGGGCGCTGGGCCGGCCGGTGACGGCGCTGCTCACGGCGGCCGCGGCCCTCTCGGGAGAGGACACCGACCGGGGCCTCAAGGACCGCATGGAGGAGGTCGCGCGCGTGGCGGAGAGCGCGCTTCGCGGGCCGTACTACGGGGCCATGCGCAACACGCAGACGTTCCTCGTGATGTCGCACGACGACGGCGCCGGCGAGCTGCACCTGGTGGGAGACCGGGTGCGCGTGCGCTGGCCGGAGGCGGGAAGGCAGCCCGTCTACACGCGGGTGGACGAGCGGCTGCGCCGGGCCACCGAGGCGCTGGGCGGCACCTTCGTGCGCAACCCGCTGTGGAACAAGCTCACCGGCCACGAGCTGCTGTGCACGCACCCGCTGGGCGGCTGCGCCATGGGGGAGTCCTCGGACGAGGGCGTGGTGGACCACGAGGGCCGCGTCTTCTCGGAGACGTCGGGCACCGCCGTCCACGAGGGGCTCTATGTCAGCGACGGCTCGGTGATTCCGCGCCCGGTGGGCATCAACCCGCTGCTCACCATCTCCGCGGTAGCCGAGCGCTGTGTCGCGCTGATGGCGCGGCGCAACGGGTGGACGGTGGACTACTCACCCGTGCCGGAGGCTCCGTCCCCGCTGCCCGCGCGGCCGCCCGCCGTGCAATTCACGGAGACGATGTACGGGTACATCTCCGAGGCGGTGGACGAGGACTTCCTGCGTGCGGGAGACCGGAGCCGGGATGACACCTCGCCCCTGCGCTTCATCGTCACGGTGGAGGCGGCGGACGTGGAGGCGGTGCTCGCGAACCCGCTGCACCCGCTGAGCATGTCGGGCTGCGTGCTGGCGCCGGTGCTGTCCTCCCGCCCGCTCACGGTGGAGGGGGGCGAGCTGCACCTGATGACGCGCGAGCACGCCCGGCAGGGAGGCCGCCGGATGCGCTACCAGCTGCCGCTGGTCTCCGAGGCAGGCGAGCGCTTCTTCCTCGATGGGTACAAGGACGTCCACGACGACGTGGGGCTGGACCTGTGGGCGGACACGACGCGGCTGCTGGTGTCCATCCATGAGGGCGGGGACGCGACGGCACGGTGCGTGTACCGGGGCTACCTGGGGCTGAACGCGAAGGACTTCACCGTGCAGTTGTCCACGCTGCGGGTGCTGGACGCCCGGGACACGACGCACCGGCTCACGACGCTGGCTCGCTTCGGGCGCTTCTTCTTCGGGGCGCTCTTCGACACCTACGTGCGCAAGGCGGCGTAGCGGGCGGGGAGGCAGCGGTCCGCTTTTCGTGTCGGCGGAGGCGTGCTCCTCCGGGGTGGCGTGGGCACCGTGATGCCCACACAGCTACTTCCGGAGGAAGAACCCCCATGGCCGACAACCGTGAGCAGCAGGGGAAGGGCGCCCCGCAGGAGGGCGACCGGCCGGCCAGCCGCCGCGACGTCCCCATCGAGGTCCGACGCAAGCTTCGGCACGAGTCGCGCACCAGCCAGACGTACAAGGCGTTCCTCAACCACCTGTGCGAGCGCGGGGGGATGTCACCCGCCGTGGCCGAGCAGGCGGCGGTGTCCGTGTTGTGCGCGTTAGAGCAGCGCATCCTCGCCGACGAGGCGCTGGACATGGAGGCCCAGCTCCCCCGAAAGCTGACGGACCTGATTCACCGCTGTGAGAAGCACGAGGAGGAACTGCCGGAGAAGTTCGGCCGGGAGCACCTGCTCAAGCGCGTGGGCGAGGACCTGTCCCTCAACCCCGACGCGGTGGAGCCGGTGGTGCGCGCCGTGCTGGACGCCATCCGCCACCAGATTACCGAGGGCGAGGCCGAGGACGTGATGTCCCAGCTGCCGGAGGACCTGAGGGACCTCTGGGGCAGGGCCGTCTGAGGATTCACGCCGGGAAGCGTCCCGTGGCGTCCTGAGGCTCCAAGCCTGCCCGAAGCCATGGCTCGCGGGAACACGGGAGGAGCATGGGCTCCAGCGCACCGCTTGCCACAGCGTCGGCCAGCGGTCCTCCCGAGCATGTTGCGCGCGGCTCAGCGGCACCGCGTCGAAGACGACGACGGGCATTGGCGCACATGAAGCGGCCGGAGCCGCGAAACCTCCTGATGCTGTTGCCGGGGTACCACGCTCCGACATGGGGACCGAGCTCACAGATAGGTCCCCGGCGACCACGGCCGCGGGGAGTATCTGCTCCAGAATCCAAGGAATACAGTCGCCCTGGAGTCTTGAGTCAGCCATCCACAAGCGTTTCCCTGGCTCGCGTCGGCTGTCCCAGGTCGCGAGGGCTTGCACGGCATGGCGGCGCGGTGGTCGGTCCTCTCCTCATCCTGAGGCTGGAAGGAATCTTCATTCCACGGGAGGCTCGTCCTTCCCTCGGCGAGGGAAGACTCAGCCGCGTCTTGAATGCGTCCGCTCCGAAACCGAGGTGTGGCGCATCGCGACGGGTGTCGACTGAACCGCGCCGTGCCCGTCGAACACGGCGCGGTGGATTGCTGGAGCGTTCGCTACAGGGGTGGGCCAGCCCCATCCAGCTTCAACCTGCCGCTCTGGATGGCGCTGAAGAGCTCGCCGATGAGCTGGTCCTGCTGCGGGATGGACAGTTCGTGAAGGGTGCTACGGAACTGCTCGCGGGCCTCCTGTGACCAGGCGCCGTGGCGAACGGCATCCGCGAGAGCCCTGCTCGCCCGCTCGTGCGCCAGTTGTCGTCGCTGCTCGGCGTCTTCCCCGGGAACGCGTTCCTCGACCTCGTCGTTCGGGGACCGGTATGCCGCGAGCTCGGCTCGCAGTTCTTCACGGATGGCTGCCCGGATGTCCGCGAGCGAGGGGGCGTTGCCCTGCGCCGGGAGTGAGCCGAAGGGACCTGGGGCCGGGCATGAAGGCGCTCCGCGTGGAGTCCGCGACGAGACTTCAGGCGGCCCGGGCTGCTTGTTCGAGGGCATGTCTTCCCAGCCCAGCCCTATCAGGAGCCCCACCATGAGGCACGCGACGGAAGGCATGAGGGGTCGGACCCGCATGGCTCACACCTATCGGGCGCGACAGTAGATGAGGTGGTTGCTTCCAGCGCAGCCGTTGGAGCCGATGGCCTTGACGGCATTGTTTGAATCCAGGATCCAATACTGATGACGCCAGCTGCCTCCAGAGCAGGTGTCGTCGTCCGAGGCGAGCGTGCTGGTATAGAAGATGAAACCACCCCAGAGTGAACCCGTCTGGGGGTTGTCGCTCGCGATGATGTATGGATGCCTGTTGATGAGGCGCAGCCCGTAGTTCCAGTACGCGCAGTTGGTCACTTGTGGCTCGGCCGAGTTGTAGGCCACGCCGTACTCGTAGTGGCTGCTCGGGTAGCTCGGGAGCTGACAACTCCAGCCAATCTGCGTGAGGTTACCGCAAGCAAACCAGTTTCCTGCGTCGGCGGGAGTGGCCGCGAGCAGGGTGGCGGAAATCAATACAAACGAAGCGGCAGAGGCTTTCATGGTCCGTCCTGGGTGGGGATTCAGGGGCGCAAGGCGAGGAGGTCTGCAATGCGCGGGACCAAGGTGGAATTCGAGAGACGTGCCAGCAAGGCAGCCGCGAGTCTTGGCGATTGACTGACGTTCGCAAGGACTATGGACTGCGGGACGGGGCAGGATTGCCCCGGGTCACGCCAGGGCGCGCGGCTCGCGGCGCATGCCGGACACGCGCCGCAGCGGCTCCGCCCACCACGGCTCGTCGGACACGAGCACGTCGCGCCCGTCCACGCGCGCCACCATGCCCCCGGGCGCCACCACGGAGAACCGCAGTGGTCGCCCGAGCGCCGAGGTGAGCGCGGACATGGTGCTCTCGTCCTCGGCGGAGAAGCCGAGCGGGCCGTCGGGGTGGCTGTGCGCCACCTCCGCCAGCTCGTCCCGCAGACTCCAGATGGCCTCCCACCTCTCGCGGGAGTCCGGCAGCACGAAGGGACTGTCGGACTCGTCGCCCCACAGCACCTGACCGTCGCGGCCGATGAGCAGGCAGACCTCTCGCGTCGTCATGGCTTCCTCCTCCTCTTCCGCTACGCGTGCCGCGTAATCACCAGCACGCCCGTGTCGATGGCCTCGCGGATGACCGACGGCAGGCTCTCCAGCGTCACCTCGCCGTCCGCGCCCGCCAGGCACACTCCTGCGTCCACCACCTGGAGCGTGTCCGCGTCCACGATGGAGATGAAGCGCTCGTCCATGAACGAGTACGTCACCTCCAGCCGGTTGCCGCCCAGCCGGCGCATGTCCCGCAGCCGCGCGCCCGCACCGAGCAGCGCCCGCTCCGCCCGGTCCATGCCGTCCTCCCGCGCGGCCCTCCGCCCGTTGCGCCCCGCCCGCCGCTGCGCCTCGGCCACCAGGTTCGCCGTGCGCACCCGGTCCGCCGTGCCGTGCTCCACGGCCCGCCGCCAGGCCTCAGCCTCCCGGCCCGGCACGGCCCCGTGCCGCTCGGCCCGCCGCCGGGCCTCCACCTCCCGGCCCTCCGCGGCCCCGTGCTCCACGGCCCGCCGCCAGGCCTCCGCCTCCCGGCCCGGCACGGCCCCGCGCCCCTCGGCCCGACGCCACGCGTCCGGCGCCTGCCCCGCATGGGCCCCCTGGCCCTGCGCTCGCCGCCAAGACTCCGACTCCCGCCCTGGCACGGCGCCGCGCTCGTCGGCCCACCGGCCCGAGGCTCCGAGCTCCGCCACCCGCCGCTGTGCCTCCGACACGAGCCCCGCCGAGTACTCCCGCGCCTGCGCCGCCTCCCGCTCCTCGTGCGCCCTTGCATCCAGCGCCGCCGCCCGCACCGCCCGCTCGCGCAGGTGCGCCTCGCGCTCGGCCACCAGGTGCCGCAGGCAGGCCTCTGCCTCCGCGCGGCCTCCCTCCGCCACCGCCAGCACGCGGCCCCGCAGCTCCGCCGGCGCGAAGGGAATGCGCAGCGCCCGCGAGGCCGCCTCCAGCAGCGCGTAGCCGAACGCCGCCCGCAGCGGCGCGCTCACGCCCTTCGCGCCCGAGAGGGACTGGCCCTCCTCCAGCGCGCGGCGCGCCGCGTCCTCCGCCTCGCCCTCGAACTCCACGCCGTCGAACACCAGCGAGCCGTCATGCCACCGCCGCGCGCACACCGGCGCCAGCCGTGGCGGCTCCTCCTCCGGCATCAGCTCCAGGGGCTCGGCCACCGCGCCCTCGCGCACCAGCCGGCTGCCCCACACATGGCCCCGCACGCGCGGCAGCCCGTCCAGGCCCTCCGGCCCGGCCGGCTCGCGCGCCGTGGCGACCCGCCCCGACACCTCGAAGCGCCACCACCCCGGGCGGACCGGGGCGGCGACACGGAGGCGGCGCGAGGGGGCGTCCACGGTGCCGCCGCCAAAGTACGGCAGCACCGCCGACTCCACCTTCCCGAGGAACTTCCGGTAGTCCACGCCGCCTCCTCCTTCCTCACTGCAACCGCGGTTGCTTCACACTCACGCCACCTTCGGCCGCGGCGTGCGCATCACCCGCTCCACTCCCACCGCAACCGCGGTTGCTCCACACTCACGCCACCTTCAGCAGCGGCGTGCGCATCACCCGCTCCACCCACCCGGACTGCGTGGAAGGAGCCCCCGGCGCCGCCGGCGCGTCCAGCAGCGCCTTCAGCACCCGCGGCACCTGGTACGGGTCCGCGAACTGGTCCACGTCCACCTCGCTGAACGGCACCTTCAGCTGGCCCGCGCACGTGCGCACCGTGTTGCCGCGCGCACCCGCCACCGACACCAGCAACGCCATGGCCGACACCGTGTAGCCGAAGTCACGGAACGCCCGGGCGAACTGGTCACCCGCCTCGCCCGCCTCGTCTCCCACGACGATGACCACCAGCTTCGCCCCCTCCGGCACCCTCACGCCGTCCCGGTGCAGCGCCTGCACCGCGGCCGCGTGCGTCGTGCCACCCGCTGCCTTCAGCCCCGCCAGCATGTGCTGCACCGCCGTGCGGTTGGCCGCCTTCGGCTTCAGCACCGTGCCCATCGTGTCGAACGCCGCGACATGCAGCTTCTCCATCGGGAAGCCCGCGAGGATGCGCGCCAGCGCCTCCTTCGAGTTCTCGATGGCCCCCTCCATGGAGCCCGACTTGTCGATGAGGAACATCACCCTCACGTCGGTCTCCGCGGTCGCCTCCGCCACCGCCGTGCGCGCCGCGTTGTCGCTCGCCTCCTCCAGCTTCTGCCGCAGCACCTCGCTGCGGACGTTCTTCGCGATGTTCAGCGCCCGCTGGTCCGTCGCCGTCTGCACGGCCTTCTCCCAGCGCGCACGCACCGGGGCCTCCGCCAACAGCCCCAGCTCCTCCAGCGTCGGCGTCATCAGCCGCAAGTCCCGGTCCGACAGCGACGGGAGCAGGGCCGCCATGATGGCCGGCGTCAGGCCCACGTCCTTCGGCAGCCGGCCCACCACCTCCTTGTAGGAGAGGCGCTCCAGCTCGACCCACTCGCAGATCTCCGCCTCCGAGAGCCCGTCGAAGCGCTCCCGCTTGACCAGCGTCAGGCCCGTCAGGCCCACCGTCCGGTGGCCCGCCGTGGACTGCTTCTGCTTCCAGCCGAGCACCTCGAAGAAGGCCTGCGTGGTCGGCTTGTAGCCCGCCTTGCGCGCCAGCTTCTTCAGCGTCTCCTTGTACCCGGCCTTCACCAGTCCCTGGAGCATCGGCAGGTTCGCCTCACGCGCCGCCAGCCACTTGGACGCCACGCGCTTCCAGCGGCCCAGCGGCGCCTTGCGGGACGCGGGGTCACCGAAGCCCGCCTCGCGGTTGAGGCGCGCAATCTCCGGCTGCTCGAGCAGCTCCGCCACCCGCAGCACCGCCTTGGGCGCCAGCATGCGCGTGGACTTGCGCTCGTAGTGGAGCACCATGGCCTCGCCGATGGCCCGCCAGTCGTCGTCGTGGAACGCCACCTGGCCGGTGTCGTCGCGCACGGGCTGGCCCGCGTGCTCCTGCACCAGCATGAGCGCGCACGTGGCGACCTTCAGGTCACGCCAGTCCGTCTGCGTCAGCGCGTACGACGCGAAGTGCGCCATCAGCTCCGAGTTGAGCTGGTAGATGTCCAGCAGCTGCTTGTAGAGCTTCACCGCCGCCGGCACGAAGAGGCCCGGCTTCACCGCCCGCCCGCGCGCCTTCTGCGCCGGGCTGGCGTGCGCCGCCGCGTACCACGTGCCGTCCAGGTCCAGGCCGGGCCGGTTGTGCCACAGGTGCGCCGAGCCTCCGAGCACCAGGTCCAGCAGCCGCTCGGCCGGGCCGCGCTGCGCCTCCGGCAGCAGGTTCGTGTTCTGCGTCTGGGTCGTCATGGGTGTCCCCCTTTCGGGACGTGCCGCGTGTCAGGCGCGGGGCGGACCTCTCGCGTTGCGCGCAAGAGGAGTGCACCGCGCGTGGAGCGCACGGGTGGCCTTCACGGCAGCGAAGGCCGCCCGTGCGAAGTCGGAGTGAAGAAGGAAAAGACGCGCCCGAGTGACGAGGCCGGTTGTCCTCTGGATTAAGGGTCCAGCGCTCTACCGTTGAGCTACGGGGCCATGAGTGGCCCCGGCAGGATTCGAACCTGCACCTCTTTGCGTGTAGGACCCCGTCTGCCGGGCGCGAAAAGCTGTCAGGTGCTCACGAGTAGACGCACACGTCGCCGTGCACCGGGAACTTCGCCACGTCTTTGCCGCCCCGGTACGAGGACCGGGCTGGCACCGAGACGAGCTCCCAGGTGGGGAGCACCACCGCCGTCAGCGAGCGGCCATACACGCAGCCGGTGTCGATACCCACCGCGTGCTCGGTGACGAGCGGCTTGTCGAAGACGGTGTGGCCGAAGATGACCCGCTCCGGGCCCTTCCAGTGGTGCGTCCAGAAGGTCCACCCCTCTGGCGCCTTGGAGGGCCAGTAGCTCTTGGTGGCGGGCGGCTGGATGCACTGCGCGTGGAGCAGGTGGTAGGGGTCCTGGGCCTCGACGGGCCGTCCGGGCAGCATGCCGGCATGCACGACGACGGCGTTATGCTCCGGCAACCGGAGGTAGTGGGGCAGGGCCGCCATCCAGTCGTAGTGCTCCGGCGTCAGGGCCCGGCGCGTCGCGAGGTGGTCCGGCAGCAGCCGGTCGTCCGGCCGGTGGCGCTGCTGGAGGTGCTTCTCCTCGTGGTTGCCGAGGATGGCCTCGTGCCGCATCGCCAGCTCCACGCACTCGCGCTGCTTCGGGCCCCGGTCCACCAGGTCCCCCGCGAAGATGATGCGGTCGCTGGAGGTGGCCCCCACCTTGGCGAGCAGCTCCACGGCCTCGTCGTAGCAGCCGTGGAGGTCTCCGATGACGATGGTGCGGGGGGACATGACGCGAAGCTCCAAGAGAAGGAAGTGAGCGCCCGAGTGAAGCAGCCGGAACGGCTGACTTGAGAGGTCAGTGTCGGACCGCCGACGGGACATCTACCCCATGGGTAGGTGCGTGGAGTTGAACCACGAGCTTGTAGGGCCGCTTCGGCCGGGCGCTCGAAAGCAATGGAGCCAGGGACGCGCCTTTTCCGCGTTCCTGACGGGGGGATTTTCCCCCTTCCGGCCCCCGTCCTCTCTTTGGAGGCATTTTGTCAGGAAATTGGCGCCACCCCCGTCCGGCCTGGGAGGTTCCGACTGTCCGGTGTTCCGGGCGGTTCGGAGCCCCCTGCTCGTCTCGGAGGCTGCCTGCGGATGCCAACGTGGTACCTTGCCGCGCCACATCCCAGTAACCCCATCTCCCGGGGCGGTCTGCCCGGCGCAGCCCTCAGGTCCTTCCGGTGTACGAGCAGCTCACGGATGACGAATTGTTCGCGGAGGTGGTCCGCCGCCGCTCCGCTGGCGAGCCCGTCGGGGCCCCCCTCGGTTCCCTCGTGGACCGGTGGGGCCGCCCCGCGCGCTACGTCATCAGCAAGATTCAGGCGAGCTACGGCCGTGGGTCTCCCGCGGACGCCGATGAGCTCTTCCAGGACGCGGTCGGGAAGTTCCTCGACCGGGGTCTGGACCAGTTCCGGGGCGTCTCCGAGCAGATGCCGGGCCGCAGCGCGTCCCCAAAGACGTTCTTCCTGCGCATCGTCAAGCACGTGGCCATCGACTTCTACCGGCGGCACCGCGAGGAGCTCGCGGCGCCCCCGTCGGACCCCGATGAGGTCATGGAGGAGCCCCCTTCCGAGGTGGCTCGGGCGGTGGAAGCAGGGAAGCGACGTGAGGAGCGGGCCGAAGCCCAGGAGCTGTACTGGGCGGCGTTTGCCCGTCTGCAGGAGGAGCACCCGAAGGAGGCCTCAGCATGGGAGCTGTACCACCACGAGGACGTCGAGGATCACGAGGAATGTGCTCGGCGCCTGAATATCAGCGTGGTCAACTCCTACAAGCGCGTCAGCCGCGCGCAGGCCTACCTGAAGCTCTACCTGCTGGACCTCCAGCGCGAGTCGCAAGGGGAGGAAGCGTGAGCCTCCTTCCCGGCCACACCCCGGGGTACCCAGGAGGATTGAACCCATGATTGTTGACGCTCTGTCCCGCTATTCCGCCCGCCGCACCCAGCTGACCGCGGCGAAGTCTTCCCCCGGTGAAGTTCTCGAGGCCGCCGGCGACCTGATGCGTCGCTCCTCCCGGGTGGGGGTGGAAGGTGTGGAGGCCGCCCTGCGCGGCCTGGGTCGTCCGCAAGTCGAGGCCTGGCTGAAGGCCCAGAAGCCCCAGTCGCTGCAGCCGGTGCTGCTGAGGGCCGCGGAAGAAGCTGTCGAGGTGGCGCTGGACGGTGGTGAGGAGTCCGAGATGTGGCGGACCTCCGCGCTGGAAGGACTTGCCGCCCGGGACAGGGCCGCCTCCGCCGCATTTGCGCTGGCCGCCTGGGAGGGCCTTCATGGCGCGCTCGATGGCGAGGGGGCGCAGCTGCGAGACCGCTTTCTCTCCGCGCTCGGGACATTGGATTCGTCACTCCGCCCGAGAGCCCGCTGGTTCATCCCGTTGAATCCGCAGCGACGGCAGGAGCGCGACCTGCTCGACTCCGCCGAGCAGGACACGGCCTGGTGGTTCTCCGCCCGGGCCGGCTGCGATGACCTGGTGGCCACCTGGACGGGCCGGCCCCAGAACCTCACCTCCCACCTCCAGGGCTGCACCGAGTGCCGCGCGGACATGGCGGATGCCGCGCCGGTGGACGCGCCCCCGCGCCGTCACCTCACCGCGGACGACCTCTGGCGGCTCGACATGGGCCTGCTGTCCGAGGACGAGCGCTCGCGGCTGGACGCGCACACGGCCCGCTGCGGCGAGTGTGCCCAGGCCGTGCTGGCGCTGGACGAGGGCGACGAGGCCATCGACGAGGCGCTGGACATGGAGGAGGGCACGGTGGGCCGCTCCGCGCGCAGCTCCCGCGCGCCCGTGTCACACCGGCCGACGTCGGCCCGGCACCCGGAGCAGCGCGAGGTGCTGGACGAGCGACGCGACTTCCGCGTGGTGCTGGTGCGCGAGCGCCAGCGGGTGCGCCTGCTGGTGCAGCCCCTCTCCGGCCGCTCCGTCACGGCGGCGGTGTTCCTCAGTCCCGGCCGTCCCTCGCTCAAGCCCACCCACGGTCCGGAGGGCATCGCGTTTGACTTGACGTCCGCGTCCTCCACCGGCGCCCGCTCTGCCCACCTCTCGGTGCAGGCTGGCGGCGAGACGCTGGACCGGGACTTCTCCTTCTGACGCGCCGCACCTGCCTTGCGTGAGCCGGGGCCCGCTTTCACGGGCCCCCGGTGCTCACTTCAGTTCACGGCGTCATCGTGCTGTCCCGGGCGCGCTCCGTGTCGAGCGCCTGGCGGCTGCGCACGGGCGGCTGGGGAATGGGGAAGGTCTGCGGCGGCAGGGTGGGGCGGAAGCCGTTGGCCAGCAGGGCCACGACGAGCTGGGCATTCGGCGGGCGGATGCCGAGCGCCGCGCCGCACACGTCGAGCTGATCCGTCACGCGCGGCCCGTCGGAGACCTGGTAGCGGTTGCACGAGCTGTCCACCTGGGCGCTCTTGTCGCGCGGCAAATCCCGCGTGAGGCGGCCCCAGCGCATGGCGAGCCGCTCCGGCGAGATGACGATGTTGACGGGCTCGCCGCCCCACGTGCCCTCGATGGTGGTGCGCGGCCCGCCGGCCTTCACCTTCAGCGCAAGCTGGCGCTGGCCGTAGGTGCCCGTCACCTCGATGCCGTGCTCGTAGACCTCCTCGGAGAGGATGCTCACCCAGACGCCGTCCCCGCGCCGGGTGTACGGCTTGTCCGCGGCGACGCGGCCATGGTTGAACCAGACGTCGCCCACGCGGCCCAGCGGGAGCTGGTCGTTCCGGGCCACGGGCGCGGACTCCTCCAGGCTGGCGGGGCCGTTGGAGGCCACCACGGGCCGCGCGGCCAGCAGGTCCGTCACCGGCACCGAGGCATCCACCGGCTCGAAGCGCACGCCGCCCATCCACGCATGGCCGGTGCCGCTCATGATGAGGCCGGCCATGATGGTGGTGGCCTCCTTCGGCACGTCCAGCACCACCTCGTAGCGCTTGCAGCCCACCGAGCCCACCAGCGCGCGCGACTGCATGTTGTCGAAGGCGAGCGGCTGCTTCGGGTCCGGGCCCTCCACGCGCATCCACAGGCCGGCCCAGCCCTCCACGTCCTTCACACGCAGGGCGGCGGAGAAGCGCAGCCGCTTGCCGCGGAAGTCCTGCGCGCCGAAGGCCTGCATGAAGGTGCCGTAGCCGTTCTCGTCCGGCGTCAGCGAGCGCAGGTACGCGCTGCGGGTGCCCTCGCAGGGGGCGCTGCTGTCCACGCCCGCCTCGTAGCGCTTGGGCGCGCTCTCCGTGACGTACCAGCCGACCGGCAGCTTCTGGCTACCCCCCGACGGCTGCGCCCCGGCCGCGGTGGCGGCCAGCGCGAGCAGCAGGGTGGCGAGTTTCTTCCGGAAGTCCATGGCGGGCATCCTCACAGCGACACGGGACGGCGCGCGCTCAGCGCGCCCTCGGGGAGGCCGGTGCGGGCCTCGTAGCGCGGCACGTCGAGCGTGCCCCGCGGATTCTGGACGAGCAGCCCGCGGTCCTGCGCATCCCGCAGGCAGCTGTCCTGGGTGGCCAGGTCCGGGCAGTCCAGGAAGTTGTTCTGCTGCTCCGCCATCTCGAAGTCCACCACGGGCGACGTCACGCCAGGTGCGCCGGGGCCGGGGGAAGGCACGCCTCGGCCGCCGGGCAGCAGGATGAGCGCGAGCGAAGCCGCGGCGGCCAGGGCCGCGCCGACCGCGCCGGCCGCCACGCGCCGCGCGTGCCAGCGGGCGGGGCGGATGACGCGGTCCTCCCGAGGGAAAGCGCTGGCCACCTCTTCGAGCTGCTCGGACAGGACGGCCTCTTCCTGGAGGAGCAGGGCGCAGGGCTCGCACTCCAGCGTGTGGGCCTCCAGCGCCGCCGCCTTCTCGGGTGGCAGGGCCCCCAGGATGTATTGCTCCGCGGAGTCGCGGGTCAGGTGGGGCTTAAGCATGGGTCTCCTCCTCGAGCGCGGTCCGAAGCTTCTTCCGGACCTCGCACAGGATCTGTCGTACGCGCTGGACGGACAGGCCGACACGCGCGGCGACTTCGGCATGGGGTAGCTCCTGGCCGTCACAGGCCAGGAGGAAGACGCTGCGCGCGCTCGGCGACACCTGCGCCAGCGCGGCATGGGCACGGGAAAGCTGCTCCTCGGACAAGAGGCGCCGCTCCGCGGACACCGCCGGGTCCACCGGATGCTGACGCTCCGGAAGCTCGTCCACCGCACCGGAGATGGACTCCCGCCGGGAGCGGCGGGCATCGTCCGCGGCCAGGAAGGCCGCCTGGGTGAGGGCGAGGTTCGGCAGGCGCAGTTCCGTCAGCAGCCCACGCTGCTGTTGCTGGATGAGCCGCGCCCAGGTCTCCTGGGCCAGCTCATGCGCCCGGTCCACCCGGACGCCTTTGGCGAGCAGCGATACCACGACCCGGCGGTGGTGGCGCGCCACCAACGCATCCCAGGCCGTCCGGTCGCCCGCCAGTGCACGCCGCGACAGGGAGTCCTCATCCCCCCCTCGCGCGGCTTCCACTGGCTCGTCGGCTTCCCTAGGCATCCGAAGCGTCATCCGCAGGCCCTGCACGGCTGCACTCATGCCGTCTTCCCGTCGCTCTGTAGCGTCTCCGGGGCCCGACTCCTCCCCGGTGCCCGGGTAACGTGTGTCCGTGCCGGACATATCGGCGGGAGCCGGGAAGATGTGGGGAGGGGTGGCCAAAGGTCAGTTGACGGCGGGGCTTTCCCCGGACGGCCAGGGGAGGGTGGAGAGCTTCACGACGCCCTGGCAGCGGCCGCAGGCGCGGCCCTGGCTGTCGTACACCTGGGCGGAGGCGAAGAGGAGGGAGACGCTGCGGCTGGTCAGCTCCGCCTCCACGCGGATGGCGTCGCCGGTGACGGGGCGCTCGAAGCTCATGGACAGCTGCACGGTGGCGCAGCGGCGCGAGGGGTCCACCAGGGCGCCGCTGCAGCCGATGGCCAGGTCGAAGAGGGCGGCGAGAATCGCGCCGTTGACGGCGGAGGCGGTGCCCAGGCCGCCGCGGTGCTCGGGGCGGACCTCCGGCAGGGTGACGACGACCTTCTTTCCTTCGGGAAAGGACAGGTGCGCGCCGAAGTAGCGGAGGCTGAGGCTCTGGGTGAAGAGCGCGGCGTAGCGGTCCAGATCGGCCTGGGAGGGCCGGGCGGGGGGGCCGGACGGGGAGTCGGACATGGGTCTCCATCCTTATATATGACGCCTGGGTGGGCGGGGGACCGGGCAGGCATCAGGCCCTGGTGGAAGGGCGCCCACCGGAGGGGGAAAGACGTTAGAAGCAGGGGTTCTCTTTCGAGCCTCCCGTGAAGAATCCCCACGAATCCGCACTCCTCGAAGACCTGAACCCGCCTCAGATGGAGGCCGTGCTGCACGGCACTGGCCCGCTGCTCGTCCTGTCGGGCGCCGGCAGTGGCAAGACGCGCGTCATCACCCGCCGGGTGGCGTACCTGGTGAAGGTCCACGGCGTCTTCCCGTGGCGCATCCTCGCCGTGACGTTCACCAACAAGGCGGCCCGGGAGATGAGGGACCGCCTGACGCAGCTGCTCGGTGCCCAGGCGAACGACCTGGTGGTGAGCACCTTCCACTCGTCCGCGGCCATGATTCTGCGCCGCGAGGCGGAGCACGTGGGGCTCACCCGCTCGTTCGTCATCTACGACGACAGCGACCAGCTCAACGTGGTGAAGCGGGCCATGCGCGAGGCGGGCATCGACCAGCTCCAGCCGCGCGAGGTGCTGCACCGCATCGACCAGGAGAAGAACGCGGCGCGCCTGCCGGAGCACATGGTGGTGGAGCCGGGGGACGAGCGCGGCCTGCTCATCCGCAAGGTGTACGCGGCGTACCAGGAGCGGCTGCGCGCGGCCAACGCGGTGGACTTCGGCGACCTGCTGCTGCTCCTGGTGACGCTGTTCCGCACGCGGCCGGAGGTGCTGGACAACTACCGGCGCCGCTTCCACCACGTGCTGGTGGACGAGTTCCAGGACACCAACCCCGTGCAGTACGAGCTGCTCAAGCAGCTGGCGCCGCCCCCGTCGGCGAACCTGGTGGTGGTGGGCGACGACGACCAGTCCATCTACCGCTGGCGCGGCGCCAACGTGGACAACATCCTCAACTTCCCGGACCAGTACCCCGGCGCGAAGGTGGTGAAGTTGGAGCAGAACTACCGCTCCGACCAGAACATCCTCACGGCGGCGCACGAGGTCATCAGCAAGAACACGCGGCGCATGCCGAAGAAGCTCTGGTCCGACAGGCAGAAGGGCCAGACGCTGAACCTCCTGCTCAACCGGGACGAGCGCTCGGAGGCGCAGGAGGTGGCGCGGCAGATACTGGCGCTCCAGCGGGAGGGCTTCATCAAGTTCTCCAGCATGGCGGTGTTCTACCGGGTGAACGCGCAGAGCCGCGTGCTGGAAGAGGCGCTGCGGCTGGCGCGGGTGCCGTACACGCTGGTGAGCGGCCGCAGCTTCTATGACCGGGCGGAGGTGCGCGACGCCTCCGCATATCTGAGGTTGATGGTGAACCCCCGCTCGGACGCGGACCTGCTGCGCATCATCAACACGCCGGCGCGTGGCATCGGTGACACCACGGTGGAGCGGGTGACGGACTTCGCCAACTCGAAGGGCGTGAGCCTGTACGAGGCGCTGGCCGACCCGGGCCTCATCCCGATGCTCAACTCCGCGGCGGTGAAGCGGCTGAGGGGCTTCCACGCGCTGCTGTCCTCGCTGACGGCCTTCGCGCAGGAGGCGAAGGACGCGGCGGGCGCGGTGGACCAGATGCTGCGCGAGACGAAGCTGGTGGAGACGCTGCAGGCGGAGAGCAGCGACGAGTCCCAGACGCGCGCGGAGAACCTCAAGGAGTTCCTGGGCGCAGCGCAGGAGTTTGATTTGAACCGGGCGGCCGCGGCGGTGGCGGCGGCGCAGAACGCGCCCGCGGAGGTGCCTCCCGAGGTGGACGCGGCCCCGCTGTCCGCGGACGTGCCGCCCTTGCAGGCCTTCCTCGAGCAGATTTCGCTGGTGGGCGAGGCGGACGCGGAGGTGGGCGAGGGCCGCGTGGCGCTGATGACGCTGCACGCGGCGAAGGGCCTGGAGTTCGACGCGGTCTTCATGACGGGCCTGGAGGACAACGTCTTCCCGCATGCGCGTGCGCTCAAGGGCGAGGACCCGGACAACGGGGAGGAGATGGCCGAGGAGCGGCGCCTCTGCTACGTGGGCTTCACCCGCGCGCGCAAGCGGCTCTTCGTGAGCCTGGCGCAGTGCCGCTCGCTGTTCGGCGAGCTGCGCTACAACCCGCCCAGCCGCTTCCTGCAGGACGTGCCTCCGGCGCTCTTCGGCATCAGCGAGCAGGAGGTTGCGGCGCCGTCCCGCGCGGTGCCGGTGGCACCTCGCAAGCGCAACTGGGACGAGGATGATGGGCCGCGCGTCGACCGCTCGTACTCGCAGGCGTCGGACATGGACGGCGTCGGTGGGGACGTGCGCGGCATGCGCGTGCGCCACGAGCAGTTCGGCACCGGCCGCATCGTGTCCGCGGATGGCAGCGGCCCCAACGCGAAGGTGACGGTGGAGTTCGGCGGAACCGTGGGCCTCAAGCGCGTCATCGCCCGCTTCCTGATTCCGGGGTAGCCGGGCGGCGCGGAGGGCGGGGCCCGCGAGGCGCCCCGCCCGGGGGCCACGCACGGGTCGTCAGTGCTCCGCCGTCCCGTGGAAGTACGCGCGAATGCGGGCCAGGCGTGTGGGGCCTGCGGAAAGACGCAGCGGCGCGTGAGTGCCCGACACGCCGGCCCGGGTGCCATGGCAGAGTCGGGGCCGTGAGAAATTGCGTGCTGGTGTGGTTCCTCGTGTTGGGTGTCCTCGGGTGCTCGCGAGACTTCACCTCGTCGGCGCTCGGCGTCCGGTACAAGCCTCCGTCCGCCATGAAGCTGGAGTCGGAAGAGGTGGCCGGCGCGTCCGTGGTCGCTCGCTTCAAGCAGGGGCTGGAGCTGCGCTCGGTGAAGGCAGCGCCTCCCGCGCTCGATGCCGGCCCGGAGGCGGTGCTGGGCGCGGCGGGGCTGGCCGTCCCTGGCAGGTTGGTGGCGGACTCGCGAGGCACGCTGCCCGCGGGCCCGGTGTCCCGTTACGAGTTCGCCGACGGAGGGAAGCGGACCCTGGTGTACTTCCTGCCACGGGCGGGCAGCTTCCTGCTCGTCACCTTCACCGCGCCCGAGCGCGACTACGGCTCATTGTCCTCGCGCGTGGAGCTGTCGCTGTCCACGCTGGAGCTGCTGTGACGCGGACTGCTCGAACGCCCGTGCGCAGAGACAGCAAGCGTGACGCGGTGGGCGCGGAGCTCATGCGCGAGATTCCCCGGTTCCAGCTGGCCGCGGAGTTCGTGAACGACGCGGCGGCGGCGGTGCTCGCACTGGGCCGGACGGAGCTTCAGTACCTCGAGCTGCTGCAGCACGGGCCCGTCACGGAGGCGGAGCTGGCCGGTGCGGTGGCGCTGGGCCAGCGCGAGCATGCGGCGCTGCTGGACCGGCTGGAGCTGGCCGGATACGCCCGCGCGCTTCCCGCCCCCGCCGGGGAACAGGGGCGTCGCGTGGAGCTCACCCCGCACGCCCGCGAGTGGATCGAGAGCCTCTGGGGCCCGCTGCGAGACGAGGGCATCCGCCTCTTCTCCCAATGGAGCACCCGGGACCTCGCCGTGGTGACGCGCTACCTGGCCCAGGCGAGCGCGATGCAGGAGGCCCACGCCACGCGGCTCCGTGCGCTCGCGAGCGTGCCCGCGTCCAGCCGCTCGCGGCCGAACCGCTCCCGAGGTGGGGTCTCCCCCGCGGCGCTGCGGCGCGTCCACGTCTTCGCCGTCGCGCACCTGGACGGCCCGCTGCGGCTGGCCGACCTGGCGGCGCGCGCCCAGCTCAGCCCGTACCACTTCGCCCGGGCCTTCAAGTCCTCCACCGGGGAGACACCCCGGGCCTACGTGGAGCGACTGCGCGTGGAGAAGGCGACGGAGCTCATCCGGGACACGGAGCTGCCACTGGCGGACGTCGCCCTCGCCTGTGGCTTCAGCTCGCAGAGCCGCCTCACCACTGCGTTCCGTCGGGCCACGGGCTTCACGCCCGCGAGATACCGCCGCGGCACCGAAGCCCGGCTCGGGACCGCCACTGACGCGCGGTAGCCACCACGGCAGGACAGCTGCCGCGCGGGGCCGGTGAGCCAGGCGCGAGGCCTGTTCCCACCGTATTCCCGCGAGCCCGCCCCTCCGGCCCCTGACGGGGCAGGGCCGAGCACGTTCGGACGCGCGAGAGCACATTCGGACGAAAAAGGAGCCGGGCCGGCATGCGGCCGGAGCTCGCGCTCCGTGCACGGGCGAGAGTCCGGGATTAGCATCGTGAATCATGAGCCAGCGGGGACAGCTATCGGTCGTTCCGAGCCACCCTGACGTGGGCGCGCCTCCGGCGGCGCTGCTGGAGGCACGGCGCCCCCAGGCGGGCCTGCGCGTGGACTACCGCACCGGTGCGCGTGGCGTCGTCGAGGTGGCCCCCCGGTCCGACCACCGCCTCAGCGTCCATGCCGGTCCTCCCATCCGGGCCGTGTGCCACAACCATCGCTTCGAGACGACGCGCGGTGACGTGGACATCGTGCCGGCCGGGACGTCTGCCACGTAGGTGGAGGACGAGCCGGGCACCTCGCTGGTGCTGTGGATGCCCCCCGCGCTCCTGCGCCAGGCCGCGCAGGACATGGGGATGGACCCCGCGCGCGCGGGCCTGGAGCCGAAGTACATGCTCCGGGACGCGCGCATCGAGCACGTCGCCTGGGCGCTGGAGGCGGAGCACCGGGCAGGCTTCCCGAACGGGCGGCTCTACACGGACAGTCTGGGCATGGCCCTCGCGGTCCACCTGCTGCGCAGCTACTCGGCGCCTCTCGAAGCCCGCCACGGCCTGTCCAAGCAGCAGCTCCGCCGGCTGACGGACTACATCGAGGACCACCTGGACCAGGACCTCTCGCTGGAGAAGCTGGCGCTCGTCGCGGAGGTCAGCGCGTCGCACCTCAAGACGCTCTTCAAGCGCTCCATGGGCGTACCGGTCCACGCGTACGTCATCCAGCGCCGGGTGGAGCGGGCGAAGGCGCTGCTCATGAAGGGCCAGCGCTCCGTGGGAGAGGTGGCGCTGGAGGCGGGCTTCTCGCACCAGAGTCACCTGGCGCGGTGCATGCGGCGCGTCCTCGGGGTCACACCCATGTCCCTGGTGCGTGCCTCGCGCGGCGCCTGAGCGCCAGCACGGTGGATGTCCGCAAGAAGGAGCAATCGCCGGCAAGGGGCGGCAAGAAACGCCCCACGGGATGAGCGAAGACTCGTCGCATCAGGTTCCAGGAGGGAACACGGATGCGCACGAAGGACGGACACGCACTGATTGTGGGCTGTGGGATTGCCGGGCCGGTGGTGGCCATGGCGCTCCAGCGCGCGGGCTTCGAGCCCGTCATCTACGAGGCCCAGAGCGGGCCCATGGACGACGTGGGCGCATTCCTCAACCTCGCGCCCAACGGCGTCAACGCCCTCAAGACGCTGGGGCTCGATGGGCCCGTGCAGGCCGCGGGCTTCTCCAGCTCCGGCATCGCCTTCTGGAATGGCGCGGGTCGCCGCATCGCGGTGATGGACAACGGACCCGAGGAGCAGCGCTACGGCGCCACGACCACGGTCATCAAGCGGGGCGTGCTCCACCGGGTGCTGCGCGAAGAGGCCCTGCGCAGAGGCATCCGGGTGGAGACGGGGCGGAAGCTGGAGTCCTACGACTCCTCCGGAGGCACTGGTGTCGTGGCCCGCTTCACGGATGGGAGCTCCGCGCACGGGGACTTCCTCCTCGGCTGTGATGGGCTGAGCTCGCGCACGCGCCAGTTGCTGCTGCCGGACGCTCCAGGGCCGGTCTACACCGGGCAGCTGGGGTGGGGCGGCTTCTCGCGCTACCCGGTGCCGCCCTCGCCCGGAGGGATGATGCAGATGACCTTCGGCCGCCGGGGCTTCTTCGGCTACTGCGTGGCCCCCTCCGGCGAGGTGTATTGGTTCAGCAACGAGCCCCAGGCCCAGGAGCCGGCGCGGGGCTCACTGCGGTCCGTCCCGTCGGAAGTCTCGAAGGAGCGGCTGCTGGCGCTGCACGCCGATGACGCCTCGCCCATCGCCGGAATCATCCGAGCGACGGAGGGCGGCATCTCCTGCTCCCCCATCCACGACATCCCCTTCCTGCCTACGTGGCACCAGGGCCGGGTCTGCCTCGTGGGCGACGCCGCGCACGCCACGTCGCCCCATGTCGGCCAGGGCGCGTCCATGGCGATGGAGGATGCGCTCGTCCTGGCCCGCTGCCTGCGCGACCTCCCCGCGCCGGAGGCGGCCTTCGCCCGCTACCAATCGCTGCGCAAGGCCCGGGTGGAGAAGCTGACGCGAGCGGCCCGGCGCACCGGCAACACCAAGGGCGCGCCCGGCCCCGTCGGGGCCTGGTTCCGGGACCGGCTCCTGCCCCTCTTCATCAAGCGCGCGGCCGAGGCCAACGCCTGGGTCTACTCGTACAAGGTGGACTGGGAGGCCAGCGCGGCTTGAGCCCCCGGCTCATGGCTCGGGAGGCCGCAGCCGCCACGACAGCACGCGCCCGTCCAGCCCCAGCACGAACACCTGGTCTCCGAGCACCACGGGCCGGGTGCGCAGCGGCGTGTCCGTGCGCAGCGTGAAGGCCCGCTCCCAGCCCGGCTGCTTCAGCGCGACGAGCCGCCCCTCGCGGCCCCCGGTGGGCACCAGCAGCACCTCATCCCGGACCGACGCCACCCCGCTGACGAGCGGTGCCGGCAGCGGGACGCGGGCCACTTCCTTCCCATCCGCGAGGGCCAGACCCACGAGCCAGGCCGACTCGGGCCCCGAGGTCCCCACCCAGAGCGTCCCCAGCGCCACGGATGGAGGGCCGGTGACGGTGGCCGCGGGGGCTTGTTCCCACAGGGGGCTCCCATCCCGCAGGCTCAGCGCCAGGACGCCCCCCTTGCGCGTGCTCGCGTAGAGGGCGTCGCGCCACGACACCATTCCCACCATGTCCCGCACGTCCCGCTGCCAGGCCAGGGAGCCGTCAGCCGTGGAGAGGGCCAGGAGGAGCCCCGCGTCTCCCTGTGACACCACCAGCAGTCCTCCCGAGAGGACGGGGCTGGGAAGGGCCCGCGTCGCCTCCGGCGTGCCCCCTGGAGTCTTCGGGGCAGGGTACCGCCACCGGACCTTGCCGGTGTCCACCGCGTGCGCGCGCACGGCGCCGTCCGGGGCCACGAGGTACACGGAGGCCCCCTCCTCGTCCGCCACGATGGGGGTGAGGACGGGAGGCTCTCCCGTCAGCCGCCAGCGCTCCGCCCCGTCCGAGATGGAAAGCCGGACCAGGTCCCCCGCCACCGTGCCGACGATGACGCTGTCTCCGGCCAGTGCGGGCCGGGTGGCCACCTCCCGGCCGAGCGCCACCCGCCACACGGGGAGTCCCAGCCGGTCCAGCCGCACCACCGTGCCGGCCTCGTTGCCGGTGATGACGCCGTCCGCCAGGGCCACCAGCCCGGCGCGCGAGGAGGCGTCGGTGGAATACCGGAAGGCCGTCTCGGCCGGTTCCCGGCACCCCGCCATGGCCACCAGTGTCAGCGCCAGGGCGGGCAACAGGGGCATGCATGGACAGGCGCGGGGCGACATGGTTTGGAGGATGGCGCAAGGAAGGAACTTGGACCATGCCTACGATTCGTGAAGACGAGTTTCCCAACGCCACCGGCATCCCCTCCTCCGCCCGGCGGACGGACTTCACTCCGCCCCCCACGCTGGCGGTGACGGAGGAGCTGCTGCTCGCGTTGCCCAAGACGGACCTGCACTGCCACCTGGATGGCTCCATGCGGGTGAAGACGATTCTGGAGCTCGCCGAGCAGCAGAAGGTGAAGCTGCCCGCCGACACCGTGGAGGGCCTCGCCAAGGCCATCCACATGGGCGAGGTGTGCAAGAGCCTGGAGGAGTACCTCGTCGCCTTCGACGTGACGCTCTCCGTGCTCCAGACGGCGGACGCGCTCTACCGCGCCGCGTACGAGCTGGCGGTCGACGCCGCCGCGGAGAACGTGCGCTGGCTGGAGGTGCGCTACTCCCCCGCGCTCCACCTCCAGAAGGGCCTGAAGATGACCACCGTCATCGACTCGGTGCTCGAGGGCCTGCGCGCCGCGAAGAAGGAGACGGGCATCAAGTGCGGCGTCATCGTCTGCGGCATCCGCCACATCAACCCGCAGACGTCCATGCGGCTGGCGGAGCTGTCGGTGGCCTACAAGAACCGGGGCGTCATCGGCTTCGACCTCGCCGGCGCCGAGGCCAGCTTCCCGGCCAAGGACCACAAGGACGCCTTCCAGCTCATCCTCAAGAACAACGTCAACTGCACCGCCCACGCGGGTGAGGCCTACGGCCCCGAGTCCATCTCCCAGGCCATCCACAACCTGGGCGCGCACCGCATCGGCCACGGCACCCGGCTGCGCGAGGACGGCGACCTGCTCAACTACGTCAACGACCACCGGATTCCACTGGAGGTCTGCCCCACCTCCAACGTGCAGACGGGCGCGGTGTCCAGCCTGTCCGCGCACCCGCTGAAGTTCTACTTCGACTACGGCCTGCGGGTGACCATCAACACCGACAACCGCCTCATCACCGACACCACGGTGACGAAGGAGCTGTGGACCGCGCACAAGGAGCTGGGCCTCGCGCTGGAGGACCTGGCCACCATCATCGTCTCCGGCTTCAAGAGCGCCTTCCTCCCGTTCCGCGAGAAGCAGGACATGCTCCGGGCGGTGAACCAGGAAATCGCCACCACGCTGGCGGCCTTCGACAAGAAGCGTCAGCCGATGAAGCAGCCGGCGTGATGGCGTAGCCTCCGGCGCACGGCGGCCCGGCCCCCGGGTGGAGGCGTGGACCTGCCACCCGGGCGGTGGGCGCCCGTGAAGGAGGAAGCACGTGGACCTGGAGCTGGGTGGCAAGGTGGTGCTGGTGACGGGGGGCTCGGACGGGCTGGGCGCGGCGCTGGCCCGGAGGCTCGTGCGCGAGGGGGCGAAGGTCGCCCTCTGTGCCCGCGGCCCGGAGCGGCTGGAGGCCACCGCGGCCTCGCTGCGCGCCGAGGGTGGGGACGTGCTCACCATCCAGGCGGACGTGTCGAAGGCCTGGGAGGTGGAGCACTTCGTGGACGCGGCGCACGCGCGCTTCGGGCGGGTGGACGCGCTGGTGAACAACGCCGGCTCCGCGGCGGGGCGGCCCTTCCACTCGGTAACGGACGCGGAGTGGGAGGCGGACCTCCAGCTCAAGCTGTTCGCCGCCGTCCGGGCGTCGCGGCAGGCGATGCCCTTCCTGCGAGACGCCGGGGGCGGCTCCATCGTCAACGTGCTGGCGATTTCGGCGAAGACGCCCGGGGCCCACTCCACGCCCTCGTCGGTGTCGCGCGCGGCGGGGCTGGCGCTGACGAAGGCGCTGTCGAAGGAGCTGGGGCCGCACGGCATCCGCGTGAATGCCGTCCTGGTGGGCATCATCGAGAGCGGCCAGTGGGTGCGCCGGGCCCAGGAGGTGGGCAAGCCGGTGGAGTCGTTCCAGACGGAGATGGCGCGCCACGCCGGCATCCCCCTGGGCCGCGTGGGACGTGCGGACGAGTTCGCCGACCTCGTGGCCTTCCTGCTGTCCCCCCGGGGCGGCTACATCAGCGGCGCCGCCATCAACGTGGATGGCGGCCTGTCCGCCTCGGTGTAGCGCAGGGCCGTCAGGAACCGAACCGCCTGACGTCCGTGCACGGTGACGACGGCCTCGTGCCGTCTGGTGACCGCGGCTGCTGACCCGAAGGTCCCACCATCTCATCCGTCACGTCCCCCCGGTGGCCCGTACGCGGGCACCGGGGCCATTCAAGAGTTGGGTCATGCAGCCGAAACTGAATCGGCTCCTGCGGGCGCTTGCCCGTGAGGGGCTCGAGGTGACCTATGACGGTCGCCTCTACTCCGTGCGCCTCCTGAGCGACGCGAATGCGCCGCCCGCCGAGGTGCTCCTCCCGCCGGACCTGCCCGTGGAGGGCAAGGCCTTCCGGCAGCTCGCCAACCTCGCCGCACTGAAGCACCCCGGTGGTGGCCAGGTGCTGCGCGTGCGCGCCACCCCCGACTTCCACCCGGGTGACTCCGGCGTGGCCATCGGCTCGGTGCTGCACACGACGAAGGACCTGGTCGTCCCCGGCGCCATCGGCACCGACATCAACTGCGGCATGCGCCTGCATGTCGCGGACCTCTCCGTCGACGCCTTCCTGGCGAAGCGGGACGCCTTCGTCGAGCGGATGAAGGGCCACTACTTCTTCGGCACGCGGGACGTGGCCCTGTCCTCGCGCGCCTCGGAGGCGCTGCTGCGCGACGGCATCCCCGGCTGGCTGCTGGAGACGCTGGACACGCCGCTGGGCTGCGCGGGCCGGGCGGACCTGGCCCAGCTCGACGCGGAGGTGGGCCGCATCCACCTGGGCGGCGGGCTGAAGGGCGCGCCGGGCTGGGCGCCGGACGCCTTCACCCGCGAGGGCGTGGTGCGCGACGCGGGGCTGGCCACCATTGGCGGCGGCAACCACTTCGTGGAGGTGCAGCGGGTGGAGGCCGTGGAGGACCGGGCGCGGGCCTGGCAGTGGGGTGTGCGCGAGGGACAGCTCGCGTTCATGATTCACTCCGGCAGCCGCGACGTGGGCAAGCACGTGGGCGTGGCCTGGCAGGAGCGGGCGCGCAAGGCGTGGCCCGTGGGGGCGCCCTTCCCGGACAGCGGCATCCTCCCGCTGGGCGACGAGCGGCTGGTGGCCGAGTACCTGGAGGCCGAGGCGACGGCGGCCAACTACGCCTTCCTCAACCGGCTGCTGCTGGCGGAGCTGCTGCGCCAGACGCTGCGCGAGCTGTTCGGCGAGGTGGAGGCGCCGCTCGTGTACGACGTGCCGCACAACCTCACGCTGCCGTACGAGGGCGGGTGGCTGGCGCGCAAGGGCGCGTGCCCGGCGGGGCTGGAGCAGCCCGTCATCATCCCCGGCTCCATGGGGGCCACGTCCTTCCTCATGGTGGGGTGTGGCGACGCGCGCTCGCTGGAGTCCGCGTCCCACGGGGCGGGGCGGGCCCGCTCGCGCTTCTCCATGGCGCGCGGCGGGGCGGACCACAGCGAGGCGGCGCTGGGCCTCACCGGCGTGGACTGCATCAGCCTCCGGGCGGAGCGGCGCGTCGAGGAGGCCCCGGCGGCGTACAAGCCCATCCGCCCGGTGGTGGACTCGCAGGTGGAGGCCGGCATCGTCCGCGAGGTGGCGCGGCTGGCGCCCCTGCTGACCTTCAAGGCCTGAGCAACCCGTGCGGCGGGCACGTCATTTATCTTGGCGTGCTCGCCGTTCTCCGGGTGGAATGCGCGCAGTCCGGGCCGGTGCCCGCGGCATCACCCACGCAGCCCAGGGGAGGGGAACATGGAGAGCAACTACGGGTCACCGCTGCCGTCCGGCGGCTCCAGCGCGCAGGCGAAGGAGGCCGTGTCGCTGCCGGCCATCCTGCTGATGGTCATGGCCGGCCTGACGTTCCTGTACGGCCTCGTCAGCCTCCTGCAGCCCGTGAATCCGGAGCAGATGGCGCAGTTCGAGCAGATGATGGACAAGCCCGAGCTTGCGCAGATGCGGGGCATGATTGAATTCATGACGTCCACGGGCGGGCGCCTCGCGGTCAGCCTGCCCTACCTCCTCATCAACGCGCTCGTCTTCTTCGGCGCGCTGAAGATGAAGAGCCTCAAGAGCTACGGCCTGGCGATGACGGCTGGCATCCTCTCCCTCATTCCCTGCTGTGGCCCGTGTCTCTGCCTGGGCCTCCCCGTGGGCATCTGGGCCCTGGTGGTGCTGCGCAAGCCCGAGGTCCGCGCCGCCTTCACCTAGGCGTGTCCGCGTCGCCCGCCGCGGCCGGCTCCTGCCTCCGGGCGGACGCCGGCCGCCGCTTCTGCATCCGCACGCAGGCCAGCTGCACCTCCGGCGTCAGCGGGCGCCGCGCCGCGTGCATCCACACGTAGCCATGGCGCCGGTAGAAGCGCTCGGCGTTGAGGCTGGCATCCAGGCCCAGCAGCGGCACGTCCTCGTGCCACGCCGCGTCCTCCAGCGCCGCCAGCAGGGTGGAGCCCACGCCGTGGCCCACCTCGTCCGGCACCACGTACAGGGCCTCCAGCTCGCCCGCGCGGGTGTCCACCTGCCCGAAGCCCACCAGCCTCCGGCCCCGCTCGGCCACCAGCACCGTGCGCGGCCGGTCCGGCCGCAGGTAGCCCTCCGGCCGCAACAGCCGCACCCAGGTGCTCAGCTCGTGCGGCGCATACACCTCGCGGCACAGCGCCTCCACCGCCTGCACGTGGATGCGCCACAGGGTGCGCCGGTCCGACTCCCGCGCCGGCCTGAGGTGGAGGCCCCCCGCCGCACCCATGGCCGCCTCAGGTCACCTTCATGCCCTTGGGAATCACCACCACCCCGTCCGGCGTGACGTGGAAGCGCCGCTTGTCCTCCACCGGGTCGTAGCCAATCGTCATCCCCGGCGGAATCTCCACGTTCTTGTCGATGATGGCCTTCCGGATGCGGCAGCGCCGGCCGATGGTGACGTTCTCGAAGAGGATGGACGACTCCACCTCCGAGTACGAGTTGATGCGCACCTTCGGGGACAGCACCGAGCGATTCACGTGCCCGCCGGAGATGATGCACCCCTCCGCCACCAGCGAGTCCGTGGCGTGGCCCACCCGGCTGTTGTCCTTGTCCGCGAAGACGAACTTGGCCGGCGGGTAGTTGTTCGGCTGGGTGTGGATGGGCCAGCGGTCGTTGTAGAGGTTGAAGACGGGGTCCACCTCCACCAGCTCCATGTTGGACTGGTAGTACACGTCGATGTTCCCCACGTCCCGCCAGTAGCCGCGCTCCTTCGGCTCCTGGCCGCCAATCGTGTTCTGCGCGAAGTCGTACACGTACACCGGCGCCGTCTTGTACAGCTCGCTGATGATGGACTTGCCGAAGTCGTGGGCGCTCGTCTCGTTCGCCGCGTCCCGCACCACCTCCTGCACCAGCACGTCGGTGGAGAAGAGGTAGTTGCCCATGGACGCCAGGCACATCTTCGGGTTGCCCGGCATGGGCGGCGGGTCCTTCGGCTTCTCCAGGAACTGCCGCATCCGCCCGTCCGGCCCCACGTCGATGATGCCGAACTCGCGCCCCTGCTCAATCGGGACGGGGATGGCGGCCACCGTGCACGCGGCCTTCTTCGTCCTGTGGAAGTCCAGCATCTGCCGCGTGTCCATCCGGTACACGTGGTCCGCGCCGAAGACGAAGATGAAGTCGGGCTCCTCGTCGGTGATGATGTTGAGGTTCTGGTAGATGGCGTCGGCGCTGCCCTTGTACCAGTCCACGCCGGTCCGCATCTGCGCGGGCACCGACTCCACGTAGTGGCCCAGGAAGGCCGTCATCCGCCAGGCCCGGGACAGGTGGTTGTTGAGCGAGTCGCTCTTGTACTGCGTGAGCACCTTCATCCGGTACACGCCGGAGTTGGCGAAGTTGGAGAGGACGAAGTCGATGATGCGGTAGCGGCCGCCGAACGGCACCGCGGGCTTGGCCCGCTCGCGCGTGAGCGGCTCCAGGCGGGTACCCGCGCCTCCCGCCAGAATCATTGCCAGGACTTTGGACATAGGTGGGGGGACGTTTAACCGTTCGCCCCAGCCCGACAAGGGCGCACGTGCCCGCTCGGCTGCCTTCGTTGAATGCCGAACCGCCCGTTCAGGTACGCCCCCCGGCTGCCTCCCTCCTGGGACGGGCCGGATGTGGGAGGAAGGAAGCTCCTTTCCTGGCGGTTGCCTGGCTTCCCCGGAGGCGGATGGACTGCTAGCCTCGCGGGGCGATGTCCGGAGACGAAACCCGCGTCACCAAGATCTCCACGCTCAAGGACGTGCGCGCCGAGCGCAACGCCGAATGCTGCCTCGTGCAGATTCACGGTCCGGAGCTTGGCAAGAAGTACCTCATCGACTCCGAGCTCACCATCGGACGAGACCAGGGCAACCACATCTGGGTGGACCTGGACAACGTCTCCCGCCGGCACGCCCGTGTGCTCGGCCGCGGGGGCCGCATGTTCGTGGAGGACCTGGGCTCCACCAACGGGACCTACCTGAACGACCAGGAGGTCCTCCAGGCCTCGCCGCTGCGCAGCGGGGACCTCATCAAGGTGGGTGGCTCCATCTTCAAGTTCCTCGATGGCGACAACATCGAGACCCAGTACCACGAGACCATCTACACGCTGACCATCGCCGACGGCCTGACCGGCGTGAACAACAAGCGCTACTTCCTCGAGTACCTCGAGAAGGAGATGGGGCGCTCCAGCCGCTACCAGCGCTCGCTCACGCTGATGATGTTCGACATCGACCACTTCAAGCAGATCAACGACGTCCACGGCCATCTGGCCGGGGACGCGGTGCTGCGGGAGCTGGCCCAGTCCATCAAGCGCATGGTGCGCCGCGAGCAGTGCTTCGCCCGCTACGGCGGCGAGGAGTTCGCCCTCGTCATGCCCGAGGACGGGCCGGACAAGGCGCGCCTGTTCGCGGAGAAGATTCGCAAGCTCATCGAGGAGAAGTCCTTCGTCTACGACGAGAAGGAAATCCCCGTCACCATCTCCATCGGCGTGGCGGAGATGACACCGGACATGACGGAGCCCACCCACTTCATCAAGATTGCGGACGCCAACCTGTACAAGGCGAAGAAGACGGGCCGCAACCGGGTGGTGGGCTAACCCGTGGCGAAGGAGTCGGGGCCCTCGCTCTTCGCGCGGCTGTTGCTGGTGCTCATCGGCATCGGCTTCTTGGGCGCGGCCTGGGTGTGGAGCCGCCGCTCGGAGCCCTGGGCGGCGCGCCTGGTGGAAGAGGCGCGGCGCCCGCTGCAGCGGTAGTCACGGGCAGAGCGGGCCTGCCCGGACGCCTCAGGTGCCGTCGCGCAGGTCCGCCAGCCGGCCCTTGGTGCCCGGCAGGCTCTGGGGCGGCATCTTCCCGTAGATGTGCTGCACCGTCTCCGCCAGCGTCTCCTGCACGTCGCGCGCGCGGAAGCCCAGCTCTGCCTCCGCCTTGGAGGCGTCCAGCCAGAAGTAGTGCTCGCCAATCTCGACTTCCTGCGGATCCAACGTGGGCGTGGCGCCCCGCAGCTTCGCCCAGCGCTCCAGCAGCTTCCCGCCCAGGATGTTCACCTGGGACGGCAGGCGCAGGCGCGGGGCCGGCACGCCGGTGAGCCGCTCCAGGCGCCGGAAGAACTCCACCAGCGTCATGTTCACGCCCATCAGGTGGCGGCCGTACAGCTCGCCCCGGGTGAGCGCCTGGACGAAGGCGTCCGCCGCGTCGCGCGCGTCCACGAAGGAGATGCCGCCGCCCGGCATGGACGGAATCTCCTGGTTGAGGAACTTCACCACCGTCCACGTGGAGGACAGCCGGTCATCCCCCGGGCCCATCAGCAGGCTGGGGTTGAGCACCACCAGGGGAATGGCGTGCTTGCGGCAGTACTCCAGCGCCAGCTTCTCCTCGTAGATTTTCGACAGGTAGTACGGCCACCGGCCTACCACGGTAATCGGGTAGTCATCGTGCTCGGTGCCGACGCGCTCGTCCTTGGATACGGCGATGGTGCCGGAGGTGGAGGCGAGGACGACGCGCTTGATGCCCGCCTCGCGCACGTCGCGCAGCAGCTCGCGCGTGCTGTCCACGTGCAGCTCGAACATCTTCCGCGCGTCCTTCGGCTGGAAGGAGACGAGCCCCGCCAGGTGGTAGACGGCGTCCACGCCCTGCAGCGCGCGGCGCACCGCGTCCCTGTCCTTCAAGTCACCGGGGACGTACTCCGTGCCCGCGTACGGCGTGCCGGACGGCTTCGAGCGGCCGATGAGCCGCACCGAGTGCCCCGCCGCCGTCAGCCTCGGCACCAGGTGCGTGCCGAGAAACCCCGTGCCTCCCGTCACCAGCAGCTTCACGAGTCCTGCCCTTCGGTGGAGGCCTGCAGCGAGGCGCGCGAGGGGGCGCTCGCCTCCGGTCCACCCAGTCTTTCGAGGTTGAGCACGCCGCCGTCGCGCAGCGCCCGCATGGCGTCCTCCGCGATGCGGGTGACGTACCGGTAGCCCTCCGAGCGCGCCATGCCCTGCACGCGGGCGCGCAGCACCTCGTGCCCCAGCACCGGGCCGATGTGGACCTTCAGCTCCTTCTGCGTCTTGGGCAGCACGCTGCCCTTGGGCAGCGCGTCGAAGGCGCCATGGATGTAGAGCGGCAGCACGTCCATGTGGAAGGTGAGCGCCAGGTAGCCCAGCGTGGACTTGAACTCCATCAGCTCGCCGGTGGTGGAGCGCGTGCCCTCCGGGAAGATGAGGACGTTGTAGCCCTGGCGCAGCGCCTCGCCGGCGATGCGCAGCGACTCGCGCAGCGAGCCGTGCCGCTCAATCGGAATCAGGTTGGTGAAGTTCTCGAACCAGGCGCGCTTGAGCGGCGTGTTGAAGAAGTAGTCGCGCGCGGCCAGCGACACCAGCCGGTCGCCCTGCTCGCCCAGCGCCACGCGCACCAGCCCCGCGTCCAGGTGGCTGGCGTGGTTGGCGATGACGAGGAAGTTGCGGTTCATCGGGATGAAGGGCTTGCCCGTCACCTTCACGTCGAAGACGCCGCCGTAGAGCACCTTCTGCCCGAAGGACAGGAGCTGCCGGCCCACGTTGGCCACCACGTCGGGCACCGGAATCTCCACCTCCTCGGCCCGCTCGTTCTCCTTGGAGATGTCCTTCGCCCGCGTGTCCACGGAGGGGCGCTTGCCGGAAGAGGCCACCACCTTGCGAAGGTCCTCCACCGTCTGCACCTGCGTCAGGTCCTCCACCGCGGGCAGGGGCACGCCGGCCGCCTCCAGCGCGGAGGACAGCTCGGTGAGCATCAGCGAGTCGAAGCCCAGGTCCCCGCTGAGCAGCGAGTCCGGCCGCACGTCGGCGAGCGGCTTGTGGCAGACCTCGGCGATGAGCGGGTAGAGCCAGTCGCCCACGCCGCCGGTGGTGGGGTGGGCCACCTTCTCGCGCGCCTTGCTGGCGCTGGCCGCCATGCGCTCCAGGCGCAAGAGCTCCTCCACCACCTGCTTGCGCTTCACGCTGCGCTTGGCGGTACGCGGCAGCTCGCCGTCCCACAGTCGCAGCACCTTCACGCGCCGGTAGAAGGGCATGGCCGCGCTCACCTTGCGGAAGTGCTCCTCCAGCTCGCGCCGGACTTCCTCACGCGGGCGCTCGGCGTAGTCCGGCACGCACAGGCAGGCCACCTTCTCGCCGCCCGCCTCGTCCGGCAGGCCGACGATGGACAGCTCCTTGATGTGCGTGTGGTCCTGGTACAGCTCCTCGAGCTCGTCCGGGTAGATGTTCTTCCCGTTGTGGTCGATGATGACGTCCTTCGCGCGGCCGACGAGGTACAGCCTTCCTTCCGCGTCCAGACGTCCCAAATCACCGGTGTGGAGCCACCCGTCCTTGAGGACGGCCTCGGTGGCCTCGCGGTCCCCGAAGTAGCCGGGCATGACGTTGGGGCCCTTGGCCAGCACCTCGCCCAGCCCGTCGTTGTCCGGGTTGGCGATGCGCAGCTCGATGCCGGGCAGCGCGCGGCCCACCGTGCCGGGCTGGCGCTTGTTGCCGGGCTCCGTCACCGTCAGCACCGGCGCGGACTCCGTCAGGCCGTAGCCCTCGGTGATGTTGAAGCCCAGCTCGTGGAAGGCCTTGTGCACCTCGTCCGGCAGCGCCGAGCCGCCCGAGACGATGACCTTGATGCGCCCGCCGAACTTGCGGTGCACCGGCCAGAAGAGCAGCTTGCCCAGGTTGATGTTGCCCCGGTTGCGCAGCTCGCCGTGCGTGGCCATCAGCGCCTTCAGCGCCTGCTCGATGAAGGGCGGGCGGCTGGCGAACTCCTGCGTAATCTTCCGGTGCAACAGCTGCCACAGCGCCGGCACGCCCACCATGGCGGTGATGCGGCCCGTCTCGAACACCTCGCCCAGCCGGTCCGACGTCAGCTCGTCGATGTACGTGATTTCCGCGCCGCGCCAGAACGGGGTGAGGAAGCCGGCGGAGAACTCGAAGGTGTGGTGCAAGGGCAGCACGGACAGCACGCCGTCACCCACGCCCACGTCGAACGCGCCCGCCAGCTTCGCCACCAGCGAGGTGAAGTTGCGGTGCGTGAGCATGACGCCCTTGGGCGTGCCCGTGGTGCCGGAGGTGAAGATGACGCTGGCGAGGTCGTCCGCGGACGCCGACTTCTTCACCGGGCCGATGCGGTCCGGGAACGCCGGGTTGCCCGTCATCGCCTCCGCGAGGCTGGCGGTGGTGACGCCCTCGCCCAGCGCGGTGAGCAGGCCGGGGAAGTCCTTCGCCGCGTCCTCGGACAACAGGCACGCGCGCGCCTCGGCGCGGCGGCAGATGTTGACGACCTCGGCCTCGCTCAGGCCCGGGTCCACCGGCACGGCGGTGGCGCCCGCGCGGAGGATGCCGAAGTAGCAGATGCCCCACTCGGGCCGGTTCTCCGACACCAGCAGCACGCGGTCGCCCGCCTTGATGCCCTTGCCCAAAAGGAAGCTGCCCACGCGCGAGGCGTAGCGGTGCACCTCTCCGAAGGTGAAGCGCTCCTCGCGCTCGCCGGCCACCATGCGGAAGGCCACCCGGTGCCGGTACGCATGCACCGTGGCCTCGAGCAGCTCGAGCAAATCCCTGTGCGCGGGGATGACGGTGCGCTTCTCGCGCTCCTCCTCCAGGCCGGGGAACACCCACTTCTCCAGGCCGGGGAGGTGCGTCTCCATGAAGTACGCGCGCCAGTCGATGTGCTCAGGGTCCCAGGGCACCTTCATCCGGTCCGCGTGCGCCATGCGCGCATAGACGGAGCGCGTGTTGTCGCAGCGGAAGACGTACCGGTTCTCGTAGAGGAAGGGGAGGAACAGGTCCGTGAGGGCCATCAGCCCCTGGGCCGACTCCTCCGTCTCGTCCAGCGTCACCTTCGCCTTGTCCAGCAGGGCCTGCACGGCCGGGGCGCCCCACGCGGGCCGCACCTCGTCGATGGCCTTCTTCAGGAAGCGCGCGCCGCGCGACAGCATGGGCGCGCTGAACAGCTCGAACTCCTTCTTGCTGACCGGCTGCGGCTCCAGGCGCGAGCGCAGCGAGTTCATCAGCCGGTTGCCCGTCTCGCGGTTGCGGTAGTAGCGGCGGCGGTACAGGCCCACCAGCTCCACGGAGCGGCTGGCGTAGAACGGATTCACGTCGCCGGAGGCGAGCTGGTAGACGCGCCGCTCCTCCACTTCGATGGCGTGCGCGGTGATGCCGATGGTGGCGCCGGCCACCTGGTCCACCGGGATGATGTCCAGGATGGTGCTCTCCCCGGCGGGGATGCCACCCGGGCCCTTGATGCCGGCGAAGGCCAGCGGCGCGGACGTGGTGAAGCCCTCGTTCCAACCCGGGAAGGGGAAGTGCCGCGCGCTCTCGACGATGGACGGCCGGACGATGGAGTAGCGCAGGCCCGGGGTGGCCGCGAGCACCTGCTCGCCCAGGGACTTGGTGTACGTGTACGTGTTGGGCCAGCCCCAGTGGGCGGCGCGCTCCATGCCGGCGCGCACCAGCTCGCCGCTGAGCCACAGCTTGCGCTCGCGGCCCACGGCCAGGCGCAGCGTCTTCTCGTCGTTGACGTCGCGGCCTTCCTCAGCGAGCCGGTCCAGGGCCTTCTTGCGGAAGGTGGACGTGAGGGCCCGGTCATCCGCCTGCTCGCGCAGCCGGGCGACGATCTTCTCCGCGTCCTGCAGCTCCTGCTCCAGGCTGAAGTCGCGCCCGTCCAGCTCGTCCTTCTTGGGGAAGTAGCCCTTGACCTCCTCGTCCTCGAAGACGAGCCCGTCGCGGTTGCCCGCCACGAAGGCGGTGGACATGTGCACCAGGGGCACGCCCCACCGCACCGCCAGCGCCGCCGCGAACTTCAGGCCGTGGGTGTTGACGTTGAGGCCCACCTCCAGCGACGGGTTGAAGGAGACCAGGCCCGCGCAGTTGATGAAGGCGTGCACCTTCCCGGTGAGCGCCTCTACCTGCGACTCCTCCAGGCCCACCCACGGGTCGGTGATGTCGCCGTCCAGCACCTCGACCTTCTTGTGGATGAACTCCAGGGCGCCCGCGTCGCCGTACGCGTCGCGCAGCGGCTGGAAGGGCTCGCTGGTGGCCACCTTGTCGAAGAAGCGGCGCTCGGCGGAGGCCGCGCTGCCCTTGCGGACCAGCACGTACACCTTGTCCAGCTCCTGCCCGTAGCGGGTCAGCAGCATGGACAGCGTCACCTTGCCCACGAAGCCGGTGGCGCCGGCGAACAGCACGCGCCTGCCGGTGAAGACGCGCGAGACGTTGAGCTCGGGAAGCTGTGCCTGTTCCATGCCCGTCCTCACTTCACGTCCACCATCACCGTGGGGGCAATGCGCAGCAGGCTGATGGTGGCCGAGCGGCCCATGAACCCGCGGGCCTCCTCAATCGCCTCGGTGAGCGTGTCGGTGCGGTCCCACCCCATCAGGGCGGGGACGTGGTTGTTCTCCGCGCCCGCGACGATGACCTTGCCCACGTGCTGGCGGCCGTTCTCGCCCCAGTACCACATGTAGAAGGGGTGCACGCCGTGGTAGGCGTTGCCCTTGCGGTACAGGTGCACGTAGCTGGGGTTCTCCGCGAACTCGCGCTCGTACTTGTGCTCCAGCTTCATGGAGTCGCGCGTCTCCGGCAGCAGCCGGTTGAAGAACTCGATGTAGCTGGGGTGGTGCTCGGGGTCGAACTCGTCGTAGGCCGGGTGCAGGAGGATGAGCACGCCCCCCTTCTTCACCAGCGGCACGCCCCGGTTGAGGTTGTAGAAGTAGCCCAGCCCCATCACCTGCACGAGCAGCGGGTTGAGGATGGAGTTGACGCTGTACGGGGAGATGAAGGGGATGGGGAAGATGACGATGTCGCTCTGCCCCTCCACCGGCACCACGTACTGCTTCCAGCTCGTCTCCAGCGTCTTCTGGTGCGCGGGCTCGGTGGCCCCGGCGTACACGCCGGTGACTTCATAGGGCGCCGGAATCGCGCTGAGCACCTTGCGCGCCGCCGCGCGCGGCATCTTCGACAGGGTGTAGCGCAGGGCCTGGAACTTCAGCCTGTCCGCCTCCGTGTAGTCCTCCTCCTTCTTGGCGAGGAAGTCGGTGGGCCCGCCGAACATGCGGTTGTTCAGCGCCGTCTCGATGTGGAAGACCTTCAGGTGCTTGTCGATGTTGCGGCCGATGCGCTCGTTGCTCCGGTAGAGCGCGCTGGCCTTGGGCTCCATGTAGGAGTCCGACTCGCGGATGGTCTTCGGGTTGTGGTGGTGGCGCAGCGAGGCGTAGTTGGACACGCCGGTGCCCATGGACTTGTGCCCGCCGTTCATGGGCACGAAGTTCACGTTCACATAGATGATGAGGTCGCTCTCCGCGACGCGCCGGTTGACGGAGACCTCTTCACCGTGGGACGTGCGCTCCAGCGCGACGATGCCGTCCGGGTCCTCGGCGTCGTGGTTGTAGTACCGGTCCGGGTAGAACGCGTCGTAGATCTTCTGCCCCACCATCCGCCGCATCTCGCCTTCCGTCATGCGACGGTGCAGCGCGTTGGCGATGACCAGGTGGATGTCGTCCACGCCGCTGTCGGCGGCCAGCTCCAGCACCACCTCCAGGATGGACTGGCGCACGTCCGGCGTCACCATGGGGGGCAGCGGCACGCTGATGTCGTCGATGACGCACGTCAGCCGCATGCCGGGCCGCAGCAGGGCGTGCAGCGGCTCCATGCCCTCCGGGTGGTTGATGGCCCAGCGGATGGCGGCCTTGACGTTGGGGACGCCGGCCATGGGGGGACGCGGGAAGATGACCCGCGTGCCCACCGGCAGGTCCTCCTGCAGGAAGCCCTCGCCGTGGAAGAGCGCCCGCGGGGGGCTGCCCTTCTCGGTGATGACCACCTGGCTTTCCTCGTCGTACAGCTTCTGGAGCGTCTTGAACGGGCGCATGGATGAGGGGCTCTTACTTGAGGTCCAGGATGGGCCAGTTGTACGCGCGCGCGATGGAGCGCAGGCGCAGGTCCGGGTTCACCGCGGTGGGGCGTCCCACCACCGCGAGCATGGCGTAGTCAGAGGCGCTGTCGGAGTAACCGTGGCACTTGTCCAGCGCCAGGCCCTCCTTCACGCAGTAGGCGCGGATGGCGTTGGCCTTGTTCGCGCCCTCGATGATGGGCGGAATCACCTTGCCGGTGGCCTTGCCGCCCACGAACTGCATCTTGTTGGCGATGAGGTCGTCCGCGCCCAGGTGGCGGGCGAGCGGGCGCATGGTGAAGTCCAGCGCTCCGGTGACGAGCACCACCTTGCAGCCGCTGCGGCGCGCCTGGTCGATGAGGTCCTGGGACTGCTCGAAGAGGGCCGGCTCGAGCACGTCCTCGAACATGTCCTCCGCGATGGTGACCAGGCGGTCCTCGGTCAACCCCGCGTAGTAGCGGTAGAAGAACTCGTTGAACGTCTTGCGGTCGAGGGCGTCCATGACGCCAAAGAGGGGAACGCTGACGGCGGTACTCAGCGTCCTCCCCGCGATGCCCAGGACCGAGCCGCGGTTCATCGCGTAGTACGCGTAGACGTGGACGACGTTCGTCTTCACGAGCGTCCCGTCGACATCGAAAAAGGCAGCTTTCGAGGGCATGTGACAGCGGGCTTCCTGACACTCCTGGGGGGGTGAGGTCAACGACGGCGGGACTTACAACCAGCCCTGCTGTTGGTACCACTCCGCACTACGGCGGATGGAGTCCTTCAGATCGCGCTTTGGGTGAAAACCCAGCATGCGCTCGGCCTTGGCGCCGGAGCACGTCCAGGCGGGGGCCAAGAGCTGCCGCGCCAGCTTCCGGTTCAGCGGGAGCTTCCGGCCCGTCGCCCGGCTCACCCCGTCCGCCGCCGAGGCCATGGTGGTCAGCATCCAGGGGCTCAGACGCACCGTGCGGGGGTGCAGGCCCAGCGCGGCGGCCCCCATGTCCTGCACCTCCTCCAGGGAGAGGGGGGCGCCGGGGCCCGCGCAGAAGAAGGCCTCGCCCACGGCCTGGGGGTGGCCGGCCTGCAGCAGCATCAGGTCCACCACGTCCTCCACGTCCACCATCGTCAGGGGGCGGGGGCCACCGGCCAGCTCCAGCCGGATGCCGCGCTTGCCGAGCTTGAAGAAGGTGAGGTTCTCCCTGTCCCCGGGTCCGAGGATGCGCGGAGGCCGCGTCACCGTCACCGGCAGCCGGTCCGCATAGGAGAAGGCGATGCGCTCCGCCTCCGCCTTGCTCTCGCCGTACCACTCATGCGGATGGAAGGCGTCCTCCTCTACATGGGGACGGGTGGGGGAGGAGGGGCCCATGGCGGCCAGCGAGCCGGCCAGCACCAGCCGGGGACGGTGCCCGGCGGCGACCATGGCATCGCACAGGTGGCGGGTGCCCTCCGCGTTGACGCGCATGAAGTCCTCCCGCGTCGCGCCGCGTCGTACGCCGGCCAGGTGGAAGACGACGTCCTGGCCCACCACCGCCGGGGCCAGCGAGGCGGGGTTCGTCACGTCTCCGTCCACCCGGGTGTGGGCCACCCCCGCCAGCCCCGAGGCGTCTCCACCGGGGCGCAGCAGGCACGTCACGGCGTCCCCGCGCGCCGCCAGGGCACGCGCCAACCAGATTCCCAGGAAGCCTCCGGCACCGGTGATGAGAGCTCGCATGGAGGCGTTTCATCCGAAAAAACACATCACGTCCACAAGGAGAATCCCCGGGACTGTCGCCTTCCCCCCGAGGGGCCGTCGCCGCCGGGGCCGGATTGTCGGGCCTCGCACGCGATGGGAGGGTGGCTCCCCGAGGGAAGACGCGCTCCGGAGCCGAGTTTCCGGCCCCGCATGCGTCGGGAGGAGGACGCTCCCGAGGGAAAACAGCGCTCCGGAGCCGAGTTTTCGGCCCCGGATGCGTTCTTCCGAGCCTTCTCCGAGGGAAAAACGCAGGAGAGGGCTGTTTTTCGGGCTTGGGCGTGCTACTTCTACGCCGCATCGGCTCCAGCTTCACATAAGCAAAGCCGTATAACGTCCCCTTCGGAGGGGAGGAGACTCAAGACGAATGGCCGCCAAGAAAGCTGCTGCTGCGAAGAAGGCTCCCGCCGCCAAGAAGACCGCCGGCGCCGCGAAGCGCAAGCCGAACGCGTCGTTCATGAAGGAGATGACGCCGTCCGCCGCGCTCGCCGAGATCGTCGGTAACAAGCCGCTGCCCCGTACCGAGGTCGTCAAGAAGCTGTGGGCCTACATCAAGAAGCAGGGCCTCCAGGACGCCAAGAACAAGCGGCAGATCAACGCCGACGACAAGCTCAAGCCCATCTTCGGTGGCAAGAAGAACGTCACCATGTTCGAGATGACGGCGCTGGTGAACAAGCAGCTGAGCTGAGCCGCACCGCCGGGGCCACCCGGCTGATTCTTCGAGGGCTCGCCGTGTGCTGCGGCGGGCCCTCTGCTTTTTCCGGCAGGGCCCTCTGCGGCTCCCCTGTCCGCGAGCAGTCCCATGGAGCGTTGGATAGAGGGCGGACGGGCTTCTGCGTGCTGGCGGACGGAGCGCGGGGGACCTACCTCTGGGCCGCATGCTGCTCGACGGCTTGGATGAAGAGAGGACCGCCTCCACCCCGGGGGCGGAGGGCGCCATCATGACCGCGGAGGCCCTGGCGGAGGGCCTCTACACGCGTGTGCAGGCCGACCTGGAGGCCAGACCCCACACGCCGCTGTCCACGTACCGCGTCCAGCTCCACAAAGGGTTCACCTTCGAGCAGGCGCGCGCCGTGGTGCCCTACCTGGCCCGCCTGGGGGTCAGCGACCTGTACGCCTCCCCCTACCTGAAGGCGACGCCCGGCAGTACCCACGGCTACGACTGCACGGACCACCAGCGGCTCAACCCCGAGGTGGGCTCGCCCGAGGAGCATGCGGCCCTGTGCGCGGCCCTTCGCGAGCTGGGCATGGGACAGCTGCTGGACGTGGTGCCCAACCACATGGGCATCGAGCGGGACAACCGGCTCTGGTTCGACGTGCTGGAGAACGGCCCGTCCTCCATGTACGCCAAGTACTTCGATATCGACTGGGCGCCGGTGAAGGAGGAGCTGCGCGACAAGGTGCTCCTGCCGATTCTGGGCGACCAGTACGGCATCGTCCTGGAGCGGGGCGAGCTGAAGCTGTCCTACCGCGAGGGCGCCTTCTTCCTGCACTACTACGACCACCTGCTGCCGGTGGGGCCCCGCCAGTACGGCCGCATCCTCCGCCACGGGCTGGAGCGGCTGGAGGCGCGGCTCGGCGCCGAGCACCCCAGCATGGTGGAGCTGCTCTCCATCCTCACCGCCATCGAGCACCTGCCGGCGCGCACCGAGGTGGAGCGGGCCCGGGTGGTGGAGCGCCACCGCGAGAAGGAGGTCATCAAGCGCCGCCTGGCCGCGGTGGTGGCCTCCAGCCCGGACATCCTCACCTACATCGAGGACAACCTCCGCGTCTTCAACGGCGAGCCCGGCAACGCGCGCTCGTTCGACTTGCTCGACGCGGTGCTGTCCTCGTGCAGCTACCGGCTGGCGCACTGGCGCGTGGCGGGAGAGGAGATCAACTACCGCCGCTTCTTCGACATCAACGGCCTGGCCGCCATCCGCGAGGAGGACCCGGACGTCTTCCAGGAGGCGCACGCGCTCATCTTCCGCTGGCTGCGCGAGGGCTGCGTCACCGGGCTGCGCATCGACCACCCGGACGGCCTGTTCGACCCCACCGCCTACTTCCTGGACCTGCAGGAGCGCTACTTCGTGGAGCGGGCCCAGGCCCTGTTCCTCGAGGAGCACGGCGCGGAGGACACGCGCTGGCCCGCGGTGGAGCGGACGCTGCGCGAGCGCTGGCGCGCGGAGGTGACGGCCCACCCGGACAGCCCGCTGCGCAAGGCGCTGTACGTGGTGGTGGAGAAGATTCAAGGCGGCCGCGAGCGGATGCCCGAGTCCTGGGCCGTGCACGGCACCACCGGCTACCGCTTCGCCAACGCGGTCAGCGGCATCTTCGTGGACCCGGCGGCGGAGGCGTCGCTGACGGAGACGTACGAGCGCTTCGTCGGCGAGCGGAGCGACTTCGCCGAGCTCGTCTACCAGAAGAAGCTCCTCATCATGCGCGTGTCCATGGCCAGCGAAATCAACGTGCTGGCGCATGAGCTCAACCGCATCTCCGAGATGAACCGGCGCACGCGTGACTTCACGCTCAACGCGCTGCGCCGCGCGCTGGTGGAGTTCATCGCCCTGTTCCCGGTGTACCGCACCTACGTGGACGGCTGGCGCCCGGAGCTGGACGCGCGCGACGTGCAGTACGTCGAGTGGACCATCCGCCGCGCCAAGGAGCGCAACGCCACCACCAACGCGTCCATCTTCGACTTCCTGCGCGACATCCTCCTGCGCCGCTACCCGGAGCACACCCAGGAGAAGGAGCGCGCCGTCATGCTGCGCTTCGCCATGAAGCTGCAGCAGGTGACGGGCCCCGTCATGGCCAAGGGGCTCGAGGACACCGTCTTCTACATCTACAACCGGCTCGTCAGCCTCAACGAGGTGGGTGGGGAGCCGGAGCGCTTCGGGGTGCGCGCCAACACCTTCCACCTGCGCAACCAGGAGCGCGCGGAGCGCTGGCCGGCGAGCCAGCTCACCTCCAGCACCCACGACACCAAGCGCAGCGAGGACGTGCGCGCGCGCATCAACGTCCTGTCCGAGCTGCCCGAGGAGTGGCGCAACCGGGTGAAGAAGTGGGCCCGCCTCACGGAGAAGTTCGTCACGCCGCTGCCCTCCGGCCCCGCCCCCAGCCCCAACGACGTCTACCTCTTCTTCCAGACGGTGGTGGGCGCCTGGCCCATGGGCGCCTCGCACACCCAGCAGGAACTGGAGGACTTCCAGCGCCGGGTGCGCGAGTACATGAGCAAGGCCCTCAAGGAGGCCAAGGTCCGCACCTCGTGGACCAACCCGGACAGCGCCTATGACGAGGCGGTGGGCCGCTTCGTGGACACCTGCTTCGACCCGAAGGAGGGCGGCGCCTTCCTGGAGGACGTCCGCGCCTTCAAGCGCCACATCGAGCGCGCCGGGCAGCACAACGCCCTGGGCCAGCTGCTGCTCAAGCTCATGTCCCCCGGCGTGGTGGACACCTACCAGGGCTGCGAGCTGTGGGACTTGTCGCTGGTGGACCCGGACAACCGGCGGCCGGTGGACTTCCCCCTGCGCGCGCGGCTGCTGGAGGCGCTGGACGCCGAGGCCTCGGAGGACCGGCCGGGGCTGTGCGCCCGGCTGACGAAGGACCTGGATGACGGCCGGGTGAAGCTCTTCCTGCTCGCCGAGTCGCTGCGGCTGCGGCAGCGCCAGCCGGGGCTCTTCCGCTCGGGGGGCTACCGCGCCCTGACGCTCTCCGGCCCCCGGGCCGAGGCCGCGGTGGGCTTCGCCCGTGAGCACGGCGACACCGTCGTCATCACCTGCGCGCCGCGTTACACGTTGTCAGCACTGGAAACCCCGGAAGGGCTGTCCGGTGCGTACGGGAGCACGTTCCTGGACCTCCCGGAGGCATATGCGGGCATGATGTTCCGCAGTGTCTTCACCGGGCGGCAGGTGCGGCCGGAGCGAGGGCCAGGCGGCGTGGTGCTGCCCCTCGGGCCGCTCCTGGCGGAGTTCCCGGTGGTGTTGTTGGAGAGGAGCACGGGATGAGGAGGGCCGAGGTGCTTCCAGGGAAGCCGTTTCCCCTGGGCGCCACGTATGACGGGCAGGGGGTCAACTTCGCGGTCTTCAGCGAGCACGCGAAGAAGGTGGAGGTCTGCCTCTTCGACCCCAACGAGCCCTCGAAGGAGACCCGCCGCTTCCCGCTGCTGGAGACGACGCACCACGTGTGGCACGGCTACGCGCCGGGGCTGGCGCCCGGGACGCTCTACGGCCTGCGCGTCCACGGCCCGCACGAGCCGAAGAAGGGGCTGCGCTTCAACCCCCACAAGCTGCTGGTGGACCCGTACGCGCGGGCCATCTCCGGCAGGGTGGACTACAAGGCCCCCATCTACGGCTACCCGGCGCCCGCCACCGGCAAGGACGAGGACCTGGTCCAGGACACGCGCGACGACGCCGCGGGCGTGCCCAAGGCGGTGGTGCTGTCGGACGCCTTCGACTGGGAGGGGGACAGGGCGCCCCGCATCCCCTGGCCCGACACCGTCATCTACGAGCTGCACGTCAAGGGCTTCACCAAGCTGCACCCGCGCGTGCCGGAGGCCCTGCGCGGCACCTACGCGGGGCTGGCCCACCCGGCCAGCATCGAGCACCTCAAGAAAGTGGGCGTCACCGCGGTGGAGCTGCTGCCCATCCACCACATCGTGGACGAGCCCTTCCTCATCCAGCGCGGGAAGGTGAACTACTGGGGCTACAACACCCTGGGCTTCTTCGCGCCGGACGCGCGCTACGCCGCCACGGGCAGCCGCGGCGAGCAGGTGGACGAGTTCAAGGGCATGGTGAAGGCGCTGCACCGCGCCGGCATCGAGGTCATCCTCGACGTCGTCTACAACCACACCTGCGAGGGCAACCACCTGGGCCCCACGCTGTCCTTCAAGGGGCTGGACAACGGCGCGTACTACCGGCTCACGGAGAAGGAGCCGCGCTACTTCATGGACGTCACCGGGTGCGGCAACTCGTGGAACGCCACGCACCCGTACGCGCTGAAGCTCATCGCCGACTCCCTGCGCTACTGGGTGGAGGTCATGCACGTGGACGGGTTCCGCTTCGACCTGGCCACCACCCTGGGCCGCGACAGGCACGGCTACGACACGCGCGCGGCCTTCTTTCAGCTCATCCACCAGGACCCGGTGCTCAGCCGGGTGAAGCTCATCGCCGAGCCCTGGGACGTGGGCGACTTCGGCTACCAGGTGGGCAACTTCCCGGTGCTGTGGAGCGAGTGGAACGGCAAGTACCGCGACACCATCCGCCGCTACTGGAAGGGTGATGACCGGCAGGCGGCGGAGATTGGCTACCGGCTCACCGGCAGCTCGGACCTGTATGCGCTGTCCGGCCGCAAGCCGACGGCGAGTGTGAATTTCGTCACCGCCCATGACGGCTTCACGCTGCACGACCTGGTCACCTACAACGAGAAGCACAACGAGGCGAACGGCGAGGAGAACCGGGACGGCCACAACGACAACCACTCCTGGAACTGCGGGGTGGAGGGCGAGACGGCGGACCCGAAAATCAACGCCCTGCGCGAGCAGCAGAAGCGCAACTTCCTGGCCACGCTCTTCCTGTCCCAGGGCGTGCCCATGCTGGTGGCCGGCGACGAGATGGGCCGCACCCAGAAGGGCAACAACAACGCCTACTGCCAGGACAACGAGCTGTCCTGGGTGAACTGGGAGCTGAACGAGACGCAGCGCGCGCTGCTCGAGTTCACCAGCCGGCTGGCCCGGCTGCGGCGCGAGCAGCCGGTGCTCCACAAGCGGCGCTTCTTCCGCGGCGCCCACATGTGGGACAGCGAGCTGAAGGACCTGGCGTGGTTCCGGCCGGACGGCAAGGAGATGAAGAAGGACGACTGGGAGAAGCCCTACGTGCGCTCCCTGGGCTTCCTGCTGGGCGGGGACGCCATCGCCACGCCGGACGACGAGGGCAACCGGATTGTGGGGGACACGCTCCTGGTGCTGATGAACGCGCACCACGAGCCCATCACCTTCATGCTGCCGGCGATTGAGTGGGGTGCGGACTGGGAGCTGGTGGTGGACACGGCGGCGGCGGGCGAGTCGCAGCGCACGCACACGCCCGCGGGCGGCAAGGTGCAGGCGGCCGGCCGCTCCGTGGTGGTGCTGCGCCGGCCGGCGACGGAGTAGCTCAGGCGGGGCAGGGGGCGCGGGGACGGGGCGTGGCCGGAGTCTCCCCTTCACGGAGGGGTCGACGCCCGGACGCGCCGCCGCTAGGGTGCGCCGGCTTTACACCGCAACAGGATTCCGTCACGTGAATACGCAAGTCGCCCTCTGGGTGGGTTTCAACGTCTTCGTCCTCGCGATGCTCGCGGTGGACCTGGGGCTGTTCCACCGCAAGGACCACGCGGTGACGCCCAAGGAGGCGGGCATCTGGACGGTGGTGTGGATCACCATCAGCCTGGTGTTCTGCGCCGGCATCTGGCGCTTCTCGGGGGCCACGCCCGCGCTGCAGTGGCTGACGGCGTATGTCGTGGAGTACTCGCTCTCCGTCGACAACCTGTTCGTCTTCCTGATGGTGTTCAGCTACTTCCGGGTGGCGCCGGAGCACCAGCACCGGGTGCTCTTCTGGGGCATCATCGGCGCGTTCATCATGCGCGCGGTGCTCATCATCGCGGGCGCCGCGCTGGTGCAGCGCTTCCACTGGCTCATCTACCTGTTCGGTGCCTTCCTCGTCTTCACCGCGGTGAAGATGCTGGTGTCCAAGGACGAGGACATGGACCCGGAGCAGAAGGGCATCGTCAAGCTGGCCCGGCGCGTGCTCCCGGTGTCGCGGCTGGGCGACGGCAGCCGCTTCTTCGTCACCGAGGACGGGCGGCGCAAGGTGACGCCGCTGTTCATCGTCCTGCTGGTGGTGGAGGCCACCGACCTGCTCTTCGCCCTGGACTCCATCCCCGCGGTGCTCGGCATCAGCCAGGACGCCTTCATCATCTACACGTCCAACGTGTGCGCGATTCTGGGCCTGCGCTCGCTGTTCTTCGTGGTGGCCAGCCTGATGGACAAGTTCCACTTCCTGAAGCTGGGGCTGAGCGGAATCCTGGGCTTCGTGGGCGTGAAGATGCTCGTCACGTACTTCGACATCCACGTGCCCATCGGCATCTCCCTGGGCGTCATCGCCGGCATCCTGGTGGCCTCCATCGTCGCGTCGCTGGTGTGGCCCAAGACGCCCGAGCCGGGGCACGACCGCGAGAGCGCGAAGACCTGAGCCAGGGGTGGCCGGCAGCCACCCAACCCAGCGTTTTCCTTGCAACCGGGGGGCATAACCGCCAAATGTGAGGCATGTCCTCCAGCGCCACCACTGATGGCATCCGCGTCACCGTGAAGCCCGCCTTCTGGCCGGAGCGCAGCGCGCCCGAGTCCGGCCAGTTCGCCTTCATGTACACGGTGGAAATCGCCAACGAGGGAAGTGCCCCGGCGCAGCTCAAGGCGCGCCACTGGGTCATCACCGATGCCACCGGGAAGGTGGAAGAGGTGAAGGGCGAGGGCGTGGTGGGACGCCAGCCCAGCCTGGAGCCGGGGGAGCGCTTCGAGTACACGAGCTGGGCGATGCTGAAGACGCCCTTCGGCACCATGCGCGGCACCTACGACATGGTGCGGCCGGACGGCTCGCGCTTCGAGGCCCGCATCGCCGAGTTCGCGCTCACCCTTCCCAACTCCCTGCACTGATGACCCTGCCTGCCGCGAAGCGAGGCCTGCTGCTGCTCAACCTGGGGACGCCGGACGCGCCCGAGTCGGGACCGGTGCGCCGCTACCTGCGCGAGTTCCTCAGCGACGCGCGGGTGGTGGACATCCACCCGGTGGGCCGCTGGCTGCTGCTCAACCTCATCATCCTCCCGGTGCGCCCGGCCAAGAGCGCGGAGGCGTACCGCAAGGTGTGGATGAAGGAGGGCTCGCCGCTCATGGTGTACAGCCAGGCCCTCACGGCCGCGGTGACGGAGCGGCTCCAGGGCGAGTACGAGGTGGCGCTCGGCATGCGCTACGGCAACCCGTCCATTCCGGCGGCGGTGGCGTCGCTGCGCGCGCGGGGCGTGTCGGACTTCACGGTGCTGCCGCTGTACCCGCAGGAGGCCACGTCCTCGTCCGCGTCCTCGCTGGCGCGCACCTACGAGGTCATGACGGAGGGGTGGGACGTCCCCAACGTGCGCGCGGTGCCGGCCTTCCACGGCCACCCGGGCTTCCTGGACGCCTTCACCACGGTGGCGCGGCCGGTGATTGCCGAGGCGCGCGCGGACCACGTCCTGTTCAGCTTCCACGGCGTGCCGGAGCGGCACGTGCGCAAGACGGACACGTCGGGGACACACTGCCTGGCGTCCGCGGGGTGCTGTGACGCGCTGACGGAGGCCAACCGCCACTGCTACCGCGCGCAGTGCTACGCGACGGCGCGGGGGCTGGCCCAGCGGCTGGGGCTGGCGAAGGACGGGTGGACGGTGTCCTTCCAGTCGCGGCTGGGGCGCACGCCGTGGGTGAAGCCGTACACGGACCTGGTGCTGCCGGAGCTGGCGCAGCGGGGCGTGAAGCGGCTGGCGGTGATGTGCCCGTCCTTCGTCGCGGACTGCCTCGAGACGCTCGAAGAGGTGGGCATGCGCGCCCGCGAGCAGTTCGTCGAGGCGGGGGGCGAGTCGTTGACGCTCGTCCCCTCGCTGAATGCCCACCCGGAGTGGGTGGACACGGTGGTGCGGCTGGTGCGCGAGTCCGACCTGGCGCCTACTGCTGGGGCTTCGCGGTCGGCTGGGGTGCCGGAGGCGACTCGAGCTCGCTGAGGCGCAGCTTGAAGTTGCCCGTCGGGACCTGCACGGCGGTGGTGGGGAAGGGGCCGCGCGTCACGGCGGACAGCGTGCCCTCCCAGGAGCGCCAGCGGCCGGCCTTCACGAGGAACTCGCCCCGGCCGGTAATCTTCACCTCGGCGCCGGCATCCACCGCGGCGGCGGTGCTGGTGCCACGGGCGCGGGCCTCGTTCTCCGCGTCCTCGGCCTCCTCGACTTCGCGCGCGGGCACGGGGCCGGACTTGCGCGTGGGCCGCATCTTGCCGGCGTACTTCTCGTAGAGGTCGTACTCCACGATGGCCACCTGCTCGCCGCCCTCGCCGGCGTCGAGCGAGGTGAGCTTCACGCGGTTGCGCCGCTCGGGCGGAGGGCCCATGAAGGCGGGGCCGACCAGGTCGGGGGACACCAGCTCGGTGCCCAGCGCCCAGGTGTCGCCCTTGCCCACCGGGTCCCTGGGCAGCTCCAGCACCACCGTGGCGGTGTTGCGCGTCATGCCCTGGAGGCCGTCGAGCATGAAGCCGCGCTCGCTCATGGTGCCGTGGTCCTCTGCGGCGCTGCTGCCCTCGGGGATGACGCGCACGCGGTAGTCACCCGAGTTGGTGCGCTCCATGACGTAGGTGAGGGTGCCGGGAACGGCGGACGCCCTGGGGGCGGGCGCCTCCGCGGGGGCCTCCTCCTTGTCCTTGCCACGGCCCTTGCGGCCCCGAGGGGACGCCTCCTCCTCGGGCGCGGCGGCCTCCGGGGCGGCGCCGCTGGTGCGCTCCAGGTAGAGCCGGTAGGCCGTCGGGGCTCCGGCGGCGAGCTTCCAGCGCAACACCACCTTGCTGGGGTCAGCGGTGGGCCGGGCGGGCGCGCCGGTGGCGTCCCCCTCGGCGGGGGTGTCCTTCATCCCCGGTGGACGGGGAATGGGCTCCATCTTCCCACGGGGTTCTTCCTTGCAGGCGAACAGGGACAGGGCGACGACCAGGCCGGACAGGCTTCGCTTCACGCGGGGACGCTCCTCTGGAGTACCCAGCGGGATATCGGAGCATGAGAGGACATTTCAAGTACGTCACCCGGCCGCACCGCGTCAGCGCGCGCTTTGCGTGAGGTAAACGTCCACCTGCTGCTTGACGCGCCCGGCGAAGTCGGGGTTGACGCGCTCCATGATGGCCCACTCCAGCTCCAAATCCCGGCGGATGGCGGGCCGGGTGGAGTAGCGCCCCAGGACGGGCTCGGTGGCCAGGAGAACGGTGGGGGTGGTGTTGGGCTTATCCTCGGGCGACGACTCGCTCGAGGAGCTGAAGCCCGGCAGCAGCTGCGTCCGGGCGTGGACGTTGACGGCCATCCGGTAGGCGCGGACGACGAGGCGGCCGTCGGCGAGCTTGCGGCCCTCGACATAGACGCGGGACCAGTCTGTGAAGACGTCGTGGTTTCCCCGGACCTTCCATGGGGTGTGGAGGAACAGCGGGTCCGTGCTGGGCAGCAGGCTATAGCCGCGCTCGCTCAGCTCCTTCTCGGCGGCGTCCATCACCTGCTGGGAGGGCAGGTCGTAGACCACGTAGCTGCTGGTCCGCTCCAGGAGCTCCTTCTTGGGGCTGCTCGCGCAGCCCGTCACTGCCAGCGCTCCAACCACCACCATGAGCCATCGCATCGTGTTCATAGGAGTTCCGTCCTCGTCGCTACCCGGGGGGCCACGCGGAGGTGAGCCCGGAGGCTCGGCGCGCGCGGTATGTCTGGAGAACGGGAGACGCCGTGGCGCATATCGCCAGGGAGGAGATGGCCCCCACCGTGAAAGGACTGGGGCTGGCTCCGTCATCCGGAGCTCCGCGGGCAGCTGACGCCGGAAGGAACGCTCATTCCACGGAGCTGGCCGCTTCGGGCGTGCCCGGAAGGAACGTTCATTCCACCTCGCGGTGGCGCTTGCCCGTGGCCCTTCTCAGTCGCGCGGAGCGGCGGCTCGGGCCAGCCGGTCCCTCACGGCGATGCCCAGGCCGCTCGCCGCAGGCAGACACGCCACCAGCACGTCGTGGCCCTGCTCATCCGCCTCGCGCAGCCTCGCGTACAGCACGCGCGCGGCTCCGGCCGGGTCCTCCGGCACATCGAAGCGCGGCACGTCCGATGGCAGCACGAGGCTCGCGGGTCCGAGCACTCCCACCCGCAAGCCCTGGCTTCGAAGCTCCTGGACGCGGGAGGCCGCCTCACGAGGCTCCGCCAGTACCACCCCCGCACGCGGCGCGTAGTGCGACGCCAGCGAGCCCGACACGCGCACCTTCGACTGCGCCCGTACCGGCACCTCGTGCCCCAACACGCGCGACACCTCTTCTGCCGCAAGTCCTCCCGGCCGCAGAATCGCGGGCGCGTCCGAGCTCAGGTCCACGATGGTCGACTCCACGCCCACCGTGCACGGGCCTCCATCCAGCACCAGGTCCACGTCTCCGCCCAGGTCGCGCGCCACATGCTCCGCCGTGGTGGGACTCACCCGTCCGAAGCGGTTCGCGCTCGGCGCGGCCAGCCCACCACCCAGCCGCTGGAGCACCGCGAGCGCCACCGGGTGGTCCGGCACGCGCAGGGCCACCGTGTCCTGTCCTCCCGTGACGGCATCCGTGGCCCGTGCCGTCCGCGGCAGCACCAGTGTCAGCGGGCCCGGCCAGAAGGCACTCGCGAGCCGGCGCGCGGTGTCCGGGACTTCTCGCGCCCAGGAGGACAGGTGCTCCACCCCGGGGATGTGCACGATGAGCGGGTGTGTGGCCGGCCGGCCCTTGATGGCGAAGACGCGGCGCACCGCCAGCTCGTCCTCCGCGTTGGCCGCGAGGCCGTAGACGGTTTCCGTAGGCAGGGCGATGACGCCGCCGCGCCGCAGCAATTCCACTGCGCGCTCGAGGAGGTCCGGGTTAAGCATGCGCGGCCACACTGTCGCGCCGGGAGGGAACATGGGCAAGTCGCACGTCTTCGATGCGCGCAGTCGGATGCCGGTCTCCGCCACCGAGCTGTTCACCTGGCACACCCGCGAGGGGGCATTCGAGCGGCTGTCGCCCCCCTGGGAGCACGTCGAGGTCCTGGAGCGCACCGGCGACGGCATCCGCCAGGGCGCCCGCGCCACCGTCCGCCTCAAGGTGGGCCCCATCTCCCAGCGCTGGGTGGCCGAGCACACCGCCTACGTCGAGGGCTCCCTCTTCCAGGACGCCCAGGTGTCCGGCCCCTTCTCCAAGTGGGTCCACACCCACCGGATGTGGCCCGAGCCCGCCTCGGACTCCTCCATCCTCGAGGACGAAATCGAGTACGTCCTGCCCGTGGGCCCCCTGGGCAGCGCCTTCGGCAACGGCTTCACCCGGAAGAAGCTGTCGCGGATGTTCGCCTACAGGCACCGCGTCACCCGCGAGGACCTGCGCCGGCACGCCGCCTTCGCCGGGCAGGGGCCCCTCACGGTGGCCGTCACGGGGGCCTCGGGCCTGGTGGGCTCGTCCCTGACGCCCTTCCTCACCACGGGCGGCCACCGCGTGAAGCGGCTGGTGCGCGGCAAGGCGGACGCCGCTCGCGGCGAGGTGGCCTGGTCACCGGACAAGGGGCATGTGGACACCGCCGCGCTGGAGGGCGTGGACGCGGTGGTGCACCTGGCCGGAGCCAACGTCGCAGGCCAGCGCTGGACGCCCGCGTACAAGGACAGCATCCTCAAGAGCCGCACGGACGGCACCCGCACCCTTTGCGAGGCCCTGGCCCGGATGGAGCGCAAGCCGAAGGTGCTGGTGTGCGCCGTCGGCAGCGGCTTCTACGGCGACCGGGGCGACGAGCCCCTCACCGAGGAGAGCCCCCCGGGCACCGGCTTCCTCGCCGACGTGTGCCGCGCCTGGGAGGCGTCCACCGCCCCGGCCGAGGCCGCCGGCATCCGCGTGGTGCACCTGCGCATCGGCCCCGTGCTGGACGCCCGCGAGGGCGCGCTGGCGAAGATGCTGCCCGCGTTCAAGGCGGGCGGCGGTGGCCCCGTGGGCTCCGGCCGCCAGTGGTTCAGCTGGGTGTCCCTGGAGGACGTGCTCGGCCTCATCCACTTCTCCCTCTTCACCGAGGCGGCGCGCGGCCCCATCAACACGGTGGCGCCCGGCACGGTGCGGCAGGTGGACTTCGCCCGGACGCTGGGCAAGGTGCTGCGGCGGCCGTCCTTCTTCCCGGTGCCCGCCCCCGTCATCCGCACCCTCTTCGGGGAGATGGGCCAGGAGACGGTGCTGGTGGGGGCCCGGGTCCACCCCACCGGGGCGGAGCGGCTCGGCTACTCCTTCCTCCTCCCCGACCTGGAGGACGCCCTCCGCTTCACCCTGGGGCTGACCACGGAGGGGCCGGAATACCGCTACGGATAGCCCGCTGGTCGCTTGACTTTCCCCACGGCTGCGCCAGAAAAAACGCCGCTTCCGAAGGGGAGAGGACATCTGATGATCCAGGTCGAAGGGCTGACCAAGTATTACGGTGAGCACGCGGCCATCCGCGAGCTGGCCTTCACCATTGGCCAGGGCGAGGTCATCGGCTTCCTGGGCCTCAATGGCGCCGGGAAGTCGACCACGCTCAAAATCCTGGGCTGCGTGCTGCTGCCCACCGCCGGGCGCGTCGTCATCGACGGCCACGACGTGGTGAGCAACCCCCACGAGGTCCGCCAGCGCATCGGCTACCTGCCGGACGTGCCGCCCCTCTACGAGGAGATGACGGTGGGCGAGTACCTGGCCTACGTCTCGCGGCTGCGGGGCGTGACGGCCCGGGACACGGCGGCCCGCGTGGGCGAGGCGGAGGAGAAGACGGGGCTGCGCGAGGTGGACGGCGAGCTCATCTCCACGCTCAGCCACGGCTTCCGCCAGCGCGTGGGCGTGGCGCAGGCGCTGGTGCACAAGCCGGCGCTGCTCATCCTCGACGAGCCCACCAGCGGGCTGGACCCCCGGCAGATTGTCGAGATGCGCGACGTCATCCGCGGCCTCAAGGGCACGCACACGGTGCTCGTCTCCAGCCACATCCTCCCGGAGATTTCGCAGACCTGCGACCGGCTCCTCATCATCCACAAGGGGACGCTGGTGGCGCAGGGCACCGAGGAGGAGCTGGGCTCGAAGCTGGGCGGCGGAGGCACCATCGAGCTGGAGGTGCGCGGCGACAGGGCGCGCGCGGTGGAGGTGCTCCAGGGCTTCGGCGTGGTGGACGTGGTCCGCGTCGCGGACGGGGTGGTGGCGCTGTCGCTGCGGGCCTCGCCGGACCAGCGGCCCCAGGTGGCGCGGGCGGTGGTGGGCGCGGGCCTGGAGCTGCTGCGGCTGGACGTGGGCGCCGGGCAGCTGGAGTCCATCTTCCTGCGACTGACGCACGGTCAGGAGGTGCGCGCGTGAAGGCCCTGCTCATCGCCCGTCGCGAGCTGGCCGCCTACCTGCGCACGCTCAGCGGCTACGTCGTCATCGCCATCATCCTCGCGTTGAACGGGCTGTTCTTCAACGCGTACGCCCTGGGCGGCGCCAGCAAGCGCTCCGCCGAGGTGCTGTCACAGTTCTTCTACTACTCGAGCGGCTTCACCATCGTCGCCTCGGTGTTCATCTCCATGCGACTACTGGCCGAGGAGCGGCAGACGGGCACGCTGCCCCTGCTGTACTCGTCGCCGCTGCGAGACAGGGACATCGTCCTGGGCAAGTACCTGGCGGGCCTGACGTTCCTGGCGCTGTACGTGCTGTGCACGCTGTACATGCCGCTGCTGGTGCTGGTGAACGGCAAGGTGTCCTTCGGGCACGTGGCGGCCGGCTACCTGGGCTTGATGCTGCTGGGCAGCGCGTCGCTGGCGGTGGGCACGTTCGGCTCGGCGGTGGCGCGCAACCAGCTGCTCGCGGCGATTACGTCCGCGGTGCTGCTGGTGGGCCTCATCCTCTGCTGGCTGCTGGCGCGAATCACGGAGCAGCCGCTGGCGGCCGTCTTCAGCGCGATGTCGCTGTGGAACCAGCACTTCCCACCCTTCCAGTCGGGGCTCATCCACGTGCGCGACGTCGTCTACTACCTCGTGGTCACCTATGTGGCGCTGTTCGCGGCCACCCGGGTGCTCGAGGCCCGGAGGTGGCGATGAATCCGCGTCCTCTCGGCAGCGGGCTGCCCATGACGCTCATGTTCGTCGTGGGCCTGCTCGCGGTCTTCATCGGTGAGCGCATCCTCGGCGCCGGCACCGGCCGCACCGCCTTCTCGTGGCTGGGCGTGGCCCTGGCAGTAGGGGCGCTCGGCTGGCGCTTCACCCGTGCTCGCTCCGCCGCGCCGGACCGGCGCGCCGTGGAGGGCTGGGTGCTGGGCCTGTACGGCGTGGGCCTGCTGGCGCTGCTGCTCTACTTCCTCCAGTCGGACGCGGGCGCCTCCGTCTTCGGCGGGCCGCTGTCGCAGAAGGCGCCGAGGCTGGCGGTGGTGCTGGCGGCGCTCTTCCCGGCGCTGCTGCTGTGCTGCCTCCTGCCGCTGGCGCTGGTGGAGGTGGCCGCCGCGGCCATGGCCCGCGCGCCGGTGATGGAGACGGGCCGCGCCCGCAGCGCGCTCTACTCCGGGCTGGGGCTGGCCTTCGTCGTCGTGTTCGCCTTCGCGTCCATGTACGTGGCCACGCAGGCGGACGTGACCTGGGACTTGTCCTACTTCCGCACCGCGAAGCCTGGCGATGCCACGCGCAAGGTGATTCGCGGCCTCAACGAGCCGCTGCAGGTGTCGCTCTTCTTCCCGCCCGCCAACGAGGTGGGGGAGGCGGTGGCCCAGTACTTCAGGGATTTGTCGGTGGAGAGCCCGCAGCTGCTCACGGTGGAGCGGCTGGACCAGGCGGTGGAGCCGGCCCGTGCGCGCACGCTGGGCGTCCACAACAACGGCACCATCGTCCTGTCTCGCGGCGAGCGGAAGGAGCCGCTCACGGTGGGGCTGGAAATCGACCGGGCGCGCGGCCAGCTCCAGCGGCTGGACCAGGAGGTGCAGCGCCGGCTGCTCGCGGTGGCGCGGCCCCGCCGCATCGTCTACTTCACCACTGGCCATGGCGAGCGCGCCGAGTCGCGGCCCGTGCCGGGCGAGACGCCCCGCCCGTCGGCGTCGCGCATCCGGGAGCTGCTGCGCGCACAGAACGTGGACGTGCGGCCGCTGGGCGTGGCCGAGGGCCTGGGCTCCGAGGTGCCGCGCGACGCCTCCGTGGTGGTGGTGCTGGGCGCCATGCGCGAGTTCCTCCCCGAGGAGCTCAACGCCCTGCGCGAGTACGCGGACCGGGGCGGGCGCCTGTGGGTGGCGCTGGAGCCGGGTGGGCCGGACTTCAAGGCCCTGCTGGAGCCCATGGGCATCCAGTACGTCGGGACGCCGCTGGCCAACGACCAGCGCTTCTTCCGCACCACGCGCCAGCAGAGCGACCGCGCCAACCTGGGCTCGGACAGCTTCTCCTCGCACCCGTCCGTCACCTCGCTGGCGGCGATGGCGGGGCAGGCGCCGGTGGGCTTCATGGGCGCCGCCGCCATCGACCAGGTTCAGCCGCTGCCGGGTGGCATCATGCAGGACCTCTCCGTGCGCGCGCACGGCGCCACCTTCGCGGACCCCAACGGCAACTTCACGCTGGACGCGGGTGAGACGCGGCGCACCTGGCCGCTGGTGATTGCCGTGGAGAAGCCCGCCCCGGCCGGCAAGGAGGCGATGCGCGCCGTCGTCCTGGCGGACGCGGACGCGGTGAGCGATTTGCTGCTGGAGAACATGGGCAACGCGTACCTCGCGGTGGACACGCTGCGGTGGCTCACCGGCGAGGAGGCCATCGCCGGCACGGTGTCGTCCGAGGAGGACACGCCCATCCAGCACACGCGGGAGCAGGACGTGGCCTGGTTCTACGCCACCGTCTTCCTGGGGCCGGCCCTGGTGCTGGCGGTGGGCTTCGTGACGACGCGGCGGCGGGGCCGGCGCGCGCCCCGGGCCCCGGTGGCGGCGGGAGGTGAGCGATGAAGGTACGGGACCTGGCGGTGCAGGGCGGCCTCGCGCTGGTGGCGCTGGTGGCCGCGTTCTTCGTCTGGCAGCGGGAGCCCTCGGGCGCGCCCGGGGACGTGACGGTGGTGGAGGCCCCGGCCCGCGCGCTGGACGGCATCCGCTACGAGGACGAGGCGCGCTTCGTGGAGCTGTATCGCGACGCGCAGGACCGCGACCAGCTCTGGGTGCGCCTGGGCTTCAAGCCGCCGAAGCCGGTGCCCGCCGCGACGGGTGCTACGGACGGCGGCACCGCCGTCACGGCCTCCGCGGATGGTGGCACGGGCAGCGCCGACGCGGGCGCCCTGGCCGCGGCTCAAGTACGGGACGCCGGCACGCCGCCGATGGCCGCGCCCTCGGAGCCGCCGCCGCCTCCGCGCGAGCTGCGCGCGAACGAGACGGCGGAGAAGCTGTTCGCCCGCTTCGCCCCGCTGCGCGCCACGCGCTCCCTGGGCGAGCTGGACGCGAAGAAGCTGGAAGAGGTGGGCCTGGCCGGCACGCAGCGCAAGCTGACGGTGACGGTGGGCGGCAAGCCGCAGGCCTTCTCCCTGGCCTCGCCAGCGGGAGGCTGGGGCACGCCCTACCTGCGCCGCGAGGAGGATGGCCGCGTGTTCCTCCTGGGCCCGGCGCTGCTGCCGGACCTGGAGAACGCGAGCAGCCGGCTGGTGGACCGGCGGCTGCACACCTTCGACCTGGGAGACTTCGACACCGTGGTCGTCAACGCGGGCGGAACGTCCCGTACGTTCACCGCCAGCGGCCAGGCGCCCGGGCCCGTCAACCTGGTTCCGGAGGAGTCGCCGGACCGGCCGGACGAGTTCGCCCGCAACTGGCATGACCGTGTTTGGCGGCTGATGCCGCTCGACTTCCTGGGCCGCGGCGAGCTGCCGCCCGGGGGCGAGCCGGAGGTCTCCTTCCGCGTGGAGTACCGCAAGGGCAGCAAGCCGGTGGGCGAGGTGACGGTGGCGAAGGGGCAGGGCGGCTTCTTCGTCCGCACCGAGCACACCACCGGGTGGGCCCGGCTGCACGCGGGCGTGGACTCGCTGGCCAGCGAGGCGGCGAAGGTGTCCGCGCCGGTGTCCTCCGCCTCCGGGAAGTGAGCCGGGCGCTGAAGTGGCCCCGGGCTCGCGTCCCGGGGCCCTCAGCGCCGCAGCACGAGGTAGCCCTCCACCGCCGTCGAGATGGCCTCTTCGAGCGCCTCCTCGTTCGCGGTGGACGGCTCGAGCACCGCCGAGTGCACCAGCGACTCGACCATTCGCAGCACCATGTGCGTCGCGAGGTCGAGGTCGTCGCGCCCGAGCTGCGCGCGGTGCTCGCCCAGCAGCGTCCGGGCGCGTTCGAAGAGGCGCCGCGCCGACTCGCTCGCGCTGGCGGGCCGCTCGAAGTAGGGGAACTCCACGTGGAGCACGCGCTGCAGGCGCGGCTCGACGCGGTGGGCTCGCAGCACCGCCTTGACGATGCCGCGTATCGCCTCGCGCAGCGTCACGCCGTGCGTCGCCGCGAGGGCCTCGTCGACGATGGCCTGAATCTGCACGAAGTGCCGCTCATGCAGTGCGGTGAGCAGGGCGTCCTTGTTCGGGAAGTACTGGTACACCGAGCCGACGCTGACCCCGGCCGTCTCCGCGATGCGGTTGGTGGTGGCCCCCTCGTAGCCGTGGCGGTCGAAAACGCGAGCAGCCGCCTCCAGGATGGTGTCCACCATCACCTTCGAGCGCCCCTGGCGAGGCTCCTTCCGAGGGGATTCCGGCTGCCGCGCGGGCGCGCGGGAACGCGAGTTTCGGGCGCCAGACGCGGTTCCTACACTGCCGCGCATCGAACCCCTTTCACGGTTGCCCGCCATGCAAAAGCTCCTTCCGCCGCGTCTGTTCCTCATCTTCGCCGCCATGATGGTCGGCTTGGACAGGTTTCTCCCCGGACTCCAGTTCGTGCCTCCACCGGTCCACTGGTCGGGCCTGGGGCTGCTGGCCCTGGGCCTGGGCCTTACCCTCGCGGCGAAGGCCCAGTTCACCCGGGCTCGCACCAACATCTACACCTTCAGCGAGCCCGACCGCCTCGTGACGGATGGCCTGTTCCGGCTCACCCGCAACCCGATGTACCTGGGCTTCTCCGTCGCGCTGCTGGGGCTCGCCGTCTTCCTGGGCTCGCTCGTGCCCATGCTGCTGGCGCTGGCCTACGTCCTCATCTCCGACCGCTGGTACATCGCGTTCGAGGAGAACATGATGCGGGCCCGCTTCGGTGAGGACTACCGGCGGTATGCGCGGCGCACCCGCCGGTGGATTTGACGGCGGCCCAGGCTCAGGCCACCGCGCCGGACGCTCCTGGCTCCAGTCCCAGGTGCACGTCCACGAAGCTGTAGGGCGGCCAGGGGCCGGTGAAGCGGAAGGCGTAGGTGTCCGAGCGCGCCGCCAGCGACTTCACCTTCGCCTCGAAGGTCTCCACCCAGTCCCGCCCCACCAGGAAGGCGGCGTTGAGCAGCATCCGCTCCCCCAGGGGCGCCAGGGTGCGCGTGGCGAAGGACAGCGGGCGCAGGCCCTCCAGCAGGGACGCCATGTCCCGCTCGGCGCGGGCCTCCACGGCGGTGCCCAGCCGCCGCTCGTGCTCGGCCTCCGACTCGGTGTCGCGGCGGCACAGCTCCACGTCCTCCAGCTCCAGCCGCCGCGCCAGGTGCTCGCGGTGGTAGAGCACCTTCAGCCCCAGCTCCACCTTGCCCTCCAGCGCCGTCAGGCCGGAGGACAGCGCGTCGTGCGCCGTGCGCAGCAGGGCCCGCACCTGCGCCTCCGAGTGCAGCACCGTGCCGAAGGCCACCGGCAGCAGGGTGTGCTCGCTCAGCACCGCCTCGGTGACTCGCTGGTGGACGAGCAGGTGGGCCCGCGTCGGGTCCACCCTCAGCGCGGGCGTGTTGGACACCAGCGCGGCCAGGTCCCCCTCGCGCACCACGCGCACGTCCGCCGGCGGGACACCCAGGCCGATGAGGCCGAAGTCCAGGTTCCCCTCCGCCCGCACCACGCCGTAGAGGTACTGGGGCCCTTCCTCGGCCTCCAGCAGTCCCTCGTCGCCAAGCGCGGACTTCACGCTGGTGGCAACGGGCGCCGGCTCCAGGCGTGAGGCGGGGGGCGTGACGGGCAGGAGGGCCTCGGCGGCCGGCTCGGGCTCGGGAAGCCGCGAGGCGGTGGCGACCATCGCCTTCGTGGCCGTGGCCCGCTTCGCCGCACGGGGCTTCTTCGGAGCCGTCGGAGGCGCCGGAGGCGGCGCCGCCGTGGAGGTCCGCTTCCCAGCGGCGGGGCGCCGGGAGGGGGACGAGGTTCCTTTTCGGGGCCGTGACATCCGGGGCATCGGGTCTCACCCCGCGCGGGGGCCTCCACGCGTGGCGAGCACCCGGCGGACCTCGTCGACCAGCGCGTCCGGCAGGCACGGCTTGGTGACGAACGAGTCGCACCCCGCGCCCTTCGCCTCGTCGGACTGGCCCGTCATCGCGTGGCCGGTGAGCGCCACCACGGGGATGGTGCGCGTGCGGTCATCGTTCTTCAACCGCCGCGTCGCCTCCCACCCGTCGATGATGGGCAGCGACAGGTCCATCAGGATGATGTCCGGCCGCAGCTCGAACGCCTTGTCCAGCGCCTCCTGCCCGTTCTTCGCCTCGGCCACCCGGAAGCCGGAGAACTCCAGGTACTCGGCGTACATCTCCCGCGCGTCCTGGTAGTCGTCGACGACGAGCACGAGGGGCTTGGGAGTCGTTGAGGTGTTCGTCATGCACGCCTCGCGCGTCGTGGAAAGTGCAGGGTGAAGGTCGAGCCCTGACCGGGAGCGCTCTGGAGGGTGACGCGCCCCCCCAGCATGGTGGCCAGTCGACGGCAGATGGACAATCCCAGGCCCGTCCCTCCATAGGCCCGCGTTGGCGAGCTGTCTACCTGCTGGAAGTCCTCGAAGATTTTTTCCTGGTACGCAGGGTCGATGCCAATGCCCGTGTCCGACACGGAGATGGTGAGCGTGGAGGTGGCGGGCACGTAGTCCGCCGACACCTTCACCGAGCCCTCGTGGGTGAACTTCAGCGCGTTGGACAGGAGGTTGAGGACGACCTGCTTCACCTTCTGCCGGTCGCTGTGCACCGCCGGCACCCGGGGGCCCAGGTGCGTGCTCACCGCCAGCTTGCTGCGGGCGATGATGGGGTCCAGCTCCGCGAGCACCTCCTGGAGCAGCTCCGGTATCCCGAAGTCCGACAGGTGCAGCGGCATCCGCCCCGCTTCGATGCGGGTGATGTCCAGGATTTCGTTGATGACCTCCAGCAGGTGCCGCCCGTTGGAGTCGATGCGCGTGAGGTTGCGCTTCTGCGCCGGGCTCAGCTCCCCGGACACGCCCTGCAGCAGCATGTTGGTGTAGCCGAGGATGGCGTTGAGCGGCGTGCGGAACTCGTGGGACATGTTGGCGAGGAACTGCGACTTGGCCGCGCTCGCCTGCTCCAGCTGGATGGCCTGCCGGCGCAGCTTCTCGTTCTGCTCGGCCAGCTCGGCGGTGGCCACCTGCACGCGCGCCTCCAGCTGGCTGGACACCTCCTTGACCTGCTCCAGGAGCCGCACCTTCTCCAGCGTCTCGCTGCGGTCCCGGAAGAGGGTGACGATGCCCGTCAGCTCGCCGTTGTCTCCCACCACCTTGCTGGCCACCGCCTCCACGGGGATGGTGGTGCCCGTGGCGGGGTCCACCAGGCTGAGCTGGCCGCGCCAGCGCAGGCTGACCGCGGACTCCGTGCCCACCAGGTTGGCCAGGAACGAGGAGCAGCTCGCCGCGTTGGAGCGCACCCGGCGGTGCACGGCCTTGCCGCCGTCCAGCGGCAGGGCGAAGAGCTTCTCCGCCGGCGCATTCATCATCACCATGCCGCCGGACGGGTCCGACAGGATGATGGGGTCCGCCACCGAGTCCAGCACCCGGTCCAGCCGGTGGCGCTCGCTGCGCGCCTCGCGCTCGGTGGCCCGCAGGCGGCGGTAGCTCTCGCCCAGCGCCTGGGTGGCGCGGCCCAGGTCCGTCACGTTGCGCAGCACGCTCACCACCGCCGCGCGGCCGTCCGGCTCCTGCACCGGGGTGCTGATGAGCTCGAACAGCAGGTCCATGCCCTCCGACGGGTCCACCAGCGGCAGCTCGCGCCGGCGGAAGCCCGCGGCGCGCCAGGCCGCCTCGCCGCTGGCGGCGCTCGCCAGCGCGGTGGAGAACACGCGCCGGTTCAGCTCCACCGCCCGGCGGCGGCCCTCGCTCGCGTCGGGCGCGGCCACCAGCAGCGCCTCCGCGCGCGAGTTGGCGATGCGCGGCCGGCCCTCCAGGTCCGTCAGCAGCACGGGGTCCGCCACCGCGTCGATGATGCGGCGGAGCAGCCCGCTCCCCGCCACGTCGTCCCGGGGCCCGGTGGCGGAGGGGACGGACACCAGGCGCGCGAAGGCGGGCCCGGCGTGCGCCGCCAGCCAGGCCACCTCCGGCGGCAGCGTGGGCCCGCTCCCCGCGAGCAGGAGCAGCCCCACCGCGGGCGTGCCGGGGCGGCCGAGCGGCACCGCGAAGCAGCCTCCCGTCCCCACGGCCGGAAGCGGCGCCCGGGGCGCGGGGAAGTAGCGCGGCGCCGCGTGCGCCAGCACCCCGGCCAGCGGGTGGTCCAGGGTATCGGGCGTCCACTCCATCGCGGTCCGCTGCGCCTCGGACAGGCCCCGGGCCGCGAGGCACGCCAGCCGGCCTCCGGGCTCCTCGCGCGCCAGGCATGCGACCGCGCCGGCCTGCGCGTGATGGGCGAGCCAGTCCACCATCACCTCGGCGCACGGGCGGGCCGCGTCACAGGCGAGCAGCTGCTCGGCCAGGGCGAGGCGCGCTTCGGCGGCGGGCATGGAGGCGGTGGACAGCGGGACGGGAGAGGCCAACGCGTCAGGCTCCAGGAGAAGGGGGGCGGGGTGCGGCCTCACGGCCCGGGGGGTCGTCGGTCCGCACGTCCATGAATGTCACCACGATGCGTGCACCGCTCCAGTCCGGCGGGGGCTGGCCCGGCACCGCATGCGTGCCCGACTCCCAGCGCAGTCCCCGGTCCATCACCCGGTCCAGGACGTCGACGAGGCTGGTGCTTCCAGCCGTTCTTTCCACGGGCATCCGTGTGGCTCCCAGGCTCGCGGCGGGAGTGGGTCTCCGGCCCACGCCCACCTGCCTTGTAGCGCGCGGGCGCGGGTCTCCCCAGGAACACGTCCCAGGCACCGTGACTTGCCAACAACCCGGGGCCGCCATTGTCCGTTCGTGCACATCTCAAAGGCCCTGAAGCTAAGCAGGCGAGCAGGCGAGGGCTGTCGCCCCACTGGGTTATCCCACCCGGACCGCATTCCTACTTTGGGGCCATGACTGATGAGCGGACCCACAGGTCGCTTTGGACACTGACGACCCCTCCCCGTGACTTCCCCTCGCTGCCCGGGGACTTGACGGTGGACGTGGCCATCATCGGTGGCGGCATGGCGGGCCTCACCACGGCGTGGCTGCTCAAGCGGGCCGGCAAGCGGGTGGCGGTGCTGGAGATGCACCGCATCCTCTCTGGCCAGACGGGGCAGACCACCGCGCACCTCACGGAGCTGCTCGACACGCCCTACGCCACGCTGGCGCGGGACTTCGGCGACAAGGGGGCGCGCCTGGCCGCGTCCTCCAGCCGCGCCGCCATCGAGCGCATCGCCTCGCTCGCCACCGAGCTGGGCATCGACTGCGACTTCCAGCGCGTGCCCATGTACCGCTACGCGGAGACGGAGCGCGAGCTGGCGGAGCTGGAGCGGGAGGTGGCGGCCGCGCGCGAGGCGGGCCTGCTCGCCACCTTCACCCAGGACGTGCCGCTGCCCTTCCCGGTGAAGGGCGCCATGCGCGTGGAGGACCAGGCGCTGTTCCATCCGCGCAAGTACCTGCTTGGGCTGGCGGACGGGATTCCCGGCGACGGCAGCTACCTCTTCGAGAACACGCGGGTGACGGAAGTCCATGACGGCACACCGTGTCGCGTCGTCACCGAGCGCGGCACCGTCACCGCGGCGGCCGTGGTGGAGGCCACCACCACGCCCCTCAACCGCGTCTTCATGCATACCAAGTTGTATGCGTACCGCACCTACGCGGTGGCGGGGCCGCTGGAGGGGCCGCTGGAGCCGGGGCAGTACTACGACAGCCAGGACCCCTATCACTACATCCGCACGCAGCCGGTGGACGGCCGCACGTACCTCATCGTCGGCGGCGAGGACCACAAGGTCGGCTCCCAGGAGGACACGGACCGGTGCTTCGAGGCGCTGGAGCGCTTCACCCTGCGGCGCTTCCCGGTGAAGCAGCTCACCCACCGCTGGTCCGGCCAGGTCATCGAGCCCGCGGACGGGCTGGCCTATATCGGCCGCAACAGCGCCAGCCGCCACGTCTACGTGGCCACCGGCTTCTCCGGCACGGGGATGACGTTCGGCACGCTGTCCGGAATGATTCTCTCCGACCTCATCCTGGGCCGGGAGAACCCGTTCGCCGCGCTCTACGACGCCACGCGGGTGAAGCCCCAGGCGGGCGCGAAGGACTTCATCCAGGAGAACGCCGAGGTGGCCTTCCGCTGGGTCGCGGACCGGCTGGCGAAGCCGGACGGGCGCAAGCTGGCCGACGTGGCCCCGGGCGAGGCGAAGGTGCTGGAGGTGGACGGGAAGAAGGTCGCCGTCTACCGCGAGGAGAATGGCACCACACACGCCGTCTCACCGGTGTGCACGCACCTGGGCTGCCACGTCCACTGGAACGGCGCCGAGCGCTCCTGGGACTGCCCCTGCCACGGCGCCCGCTACAGCCCCACCGGCAAGGTGCTCAATGGTCCTGCAGTGAAGGATTTGCCCACACAGAAGCTCCCCGATTGAAGCACCGATGCGCACCCTACGCAGCGCTCACACACCTGGACCTGGAGACGGACACCATGAACGCACTGGACCTCCTGAAGCAGCAGCACGATGAGGTGAAGAAGCTCTTCAAGCAGTACGAGAAGCTGGCGGACCATGCGGACGAGAAGCGGCAGGAGCTGTTCGAGATGATTGCGGACCGGCTCAGCGCGCACGCCTCCATCGAGGAGCAGTACTTCTATCCGGCCGCCAAGGCCGAGGACACCGAGGACCTGCTGCGCGAGGCCGCCGAGGAGCACCTGTCCGCCAAGCGCATCATCGCCGACCTGCTGGAGCTGGAGGCGGATGACGAGGAGTTCGACGCGAAGATGCAGGTGCTCCAGGAGCAGATCGACCACCACGTGGAGGAGGAGGAGAGCGACCTCTTCAAGAAGGTCCGGAAGATTCTCTCCAAGGAGCAGCTCGAGGACCTGGGCGTGCAGATGCAGCAGGAGTTCGAGGAGCTGATGGAGGGCGAGCCCCGCATCCAGGTGCCCGCCCAGACGGACCAGGCCGCGCCGATTTAACGCGCCGCCACACGCTAGAATCGGGTTGCGCGGGCCGGCCGGGGCGGCAGCATGTTCCCCCATGCCGCGTCCCGCTCCCGCCGCCCCGCGCCTTCCCGATGCCTTCACGCCAGGGGTCCGCCGCACGCTCGTGCGCGCGGACCCGCCGCTTGGGGCACTGATGAAGCGGGTGGGCCCCTTCCGTCTCGAGCTCAGCCCGCTGCACAGCCCCTTCGCCGCGCTGGCGCCGTGGCGCACGGTGGCCAGCCGGTACCTGTGGCGCGCCACGGAGCTGCCCTGGCCCGGGACTGCCGCGGAAGGCTGAAGCAGGCAGGCGCGCTGTGCCGGGCGGGCGGGCGGCGGCCCGCCCCTTGCGACCCCGGACGCGCGTCCTCACCCGTATGGGACGGAGGAACCACCGCCCCATGCGCGCACTGACCTACCAGGGACCCTTCCGGGTCAAAGTGGAGAACAAGCCGGACCCCCGGCTGGAACACCCGCAGGACGTCATCCTCAAGGTGACACGTGCGGCCATCTGCGGCTCGGACCTGCACCTGCTGCACGGGCTCGTCCCCGACACCCGGGTGGGCTGCACCTTCGGCCACGAGTTCACCGGCGAGGTGGTGGAGACGGGTCGCGAGGTGGCCTCGCTCAAGAAGGGCGACCGGGTGGTGGTGCCCTTCAACATCTCCTGCGGCACCTGCTTCTACTGCCAGCGCGGGCTCACCGGGAACTGCGAGAACAGCAACCCGTCCAGCGACGTGGCCAGCGGCGTGTACGGGTACTCGCACACCACGGGCGGCTATGACGGCGGGCAGGCCGAGTACGTGCGCGTGCCCTTCGCGGACGTGGGGCCCATGAAGATTCCGGACGACATGGACGACGAGGCCGTCCTGTTCCTCAGCGACATCTTCCCCACCGGCTACCAGGGCGCGGAGATGGGGGAAATCAAGGGCGGGGAGACGGTGGTCGTCTTCGGCGCCGGCCCGGTGGGGCTGTTCGCCATGAAGTCCGCGTGGCTGATGGGCGCCGGGCGCGTGGTGGCGGTGGACCACGTGCCGGAGCGCCTCGCCTTCGCCGCGCACTACGCCAAGGCGGAGACGGTGAACTTCAAGGAGGTGGACGACATCGTCCTGCACCTCAAGGAGATGTTCGACGGCCGCGGCCCGGACGTCTGCATCGACGCGGTGGGCATGGAGGCCGAGGGCTCGCGCGCGCACCGCGTGCTGGGCCTGGGGCTGAAGGTGGAGGCCGGCGCGCCCACGGTGCTCACCTGGTGCATCAACACCGTGCGCAAGGGCGGCAACATCTCCATCATCGGCGTGTACGGCCCGCCGTGGAACTTCCTGCCCATCGGCACCGCGATGAACAAGGGCCTCACGCTGCGGATGAACCAGTGCAACGTGCGGCGCTACATGCCGCGCCTGCTGGAGCACATCCGCAGCGGGCGCGTGGACGCCAAGGCCATCATCACCCACCGGTTCTCCCTGGAGCAGGCACCGGAGGCGTACCACCTCTTCGCCCAGAAGCGGGACGGCTGCATCAAGTGCGTCCTCGCACCCCACGGTCACGCATGAAGACGACGACACAGAATCCGAAGAGGAGGCGCAAAGCCATGCCGGAGAGACCCATTCCCGGAGCCGGGGCGGACCTGGAGCCCTCCAGCCGCCCGGGCGTGCCGATGGAGACGGCGGCGCAGCCGCTGGCCGGCGCGCGCGCGCCCATCACCCCGCAGCACTCGGACGTGCCGGTGTTCAAGCACGCGGGCCGCAAGCAGATGCCGCCCGTGTATGGCACGGCGCAGCCGCCGAAGGGCCTGAGCGGGTTGCTCCGCAAGACGGCCTACAGCTACCCGGACCACCTGCCGCGGCACTGGATGGTGCTGCTGCTGGCGGACCGGGTGGACGTCTGGGAGCACAGACTCCGGAGGTCTCTTCGATGGAGCCTTCCGACTGCCCTGGCGCTCCTCGTCGCCGGGATGACCCGGCTGCGGCTGTCCCGGACGTGAGCGCGGCTTGAAGTCCGGAAGTCCGGCCGGAGGCGCGAGGGTGCGCCGTCCGGCCGGGTGCCGTGAAGCGTCGGGTTGCGCCTACTCCACCCAGGTGACGACCTTCACCACGCGCACGAAGCGCCGGTCGGTGCTCACCGCGGCGATGACGTAGCCGCCCACGTCGCCCTGGCAGCCGTAGAAGCACGCCCAGCTGGCCTTGTACAGGCGGTTGCTGTTGCGGGAGATGAACGTGATGAACGCCGTTGCGCCGTCCACCTCTTCCTGGGACGGGGTCTCCCAGTTGTAGCCGGCCGTGCCCGACAGCGTCTCGACGAGCTCATTCCGGGTGATGGGGAAGAAGTTCCCGGCCTCGCCGTAGCCGAGCTCCCGGGTGCCGTTGACCGTCGTGACGAGCGTGCGCTGGTTGGCCACGCCCTGGCCGTAGGGCACGAAGCCCTCGACGATGGTGGAGCCCTCGGCCAGCGGCCCGTCGGCGCCGTACAGCTCCGCCGGGGAGGAGTCCAGCCAGTACAGGGACAGCGGCGCCGCCGTGGTGGCCGCGTCGTTCAGCTCGTGGAAGTCGGTGAGGTACTTCTTCGCCGCGTCGTTGACGCCGGTGAGGAAGGTGGTGTTGCCCACCTTGGTGCTCAGGTACGCGCGCTCGGTGGCGTCCACCACGTCGTCATCATCGATGAACGTGTCGACCGCGGCCTTCATCTCCGCGTGGTTGATGGTGGCGCCGTTCGGGCTGCTCGCGCCACGGGCCGCGGCAATCTTCGTGTCGAAGGCGGGAATCGTCGTGGTGCTGCCGGCGAAGGCCGCGGGGGCAGCCAGGAGGACGACACCGCTCAGCAGTGACTTCAAGGATGGGGAGGACATGCGGCGGACCTTTCGCGGGCCGGGGGGCTCGCGGGTTGGGGGAGTGAAGCCCGCCTTCTTGCACACCCGGCTGACACCTTTCTCGCGACAGTCCTGTGTCGCGAGTTTTTACAGAGTCACTGTTGTCGCCAGGTCACGACAGGGTGACAGGTGTCACATGTATCGCCGCTGTCTCACCCCGTGGGCTGCGTGGAGGGCCCGGGGCTGCGTTGCCGCATGGGCAGCAGCAGGACGAGGAAGGCCACGGAGAGGATGAGGCCCAGCATGAAGACGTTGGCGTAGCCCAGGCCCAAGCCGTGCTTGGGGTCGGCGAGCCAGGCGGCGAGGGGGCCCGCGGGGGCCTTGCCCCAGACCTCCAGGCTGGCAAACAGCGTGAAGTGCGTGGCGCCGATGCGGCGGTCCGTGCGCGACATCATGAAGGCGAACATCGCCGTGGTGAGCGCGCCGCCGAAGAACTCCTCCGCCAGGGTGACGCCGATGACGCCCGGGTCGGTGACACCGCTCGTGGCCAGCAGCCACCGGCCCAGCAGGGGCACCACGCGCAGCGCGGCGGTGAGGCCCACCGCGCCCAGCATGGGCATGCGCACGGCCAGCACGCCTCCCGCCACGGAGCCCAGCAGCGAGGCCAGGGTGCCCCATGTGCCCGACCACAGGCCAATCTGTCCGGAGGTGATGCCCGCGTCGACGAGGAAGGGCTTGTAGAGGACGTCCGACATGCTCTCGCCCAGCTTGTACGTGGCGATGAAGAGCAGCAGCCAGCCGGTGCCCGGCAGCAGCAGGGCCTCCTTCAGGCGGGCCAGCACCTGCTTCAGCGTCGTCCGGGTGGCGGCGAGCTCCTCGCGCACCGGCGCCTCGCGCACGAAGAGCATCACCGCGAACGCGGCCAGGCACAGCACCGCCATGGCCACGAAGAGGGCCGACCAGCCGAGGCCGGTGCGCTCGGCGGCCCACAGCAGCAGGCCGCCGCCGGTGAGCTGCCCGAGCTTGTAGCCCACCACCTGCGCGGTGTTGCCCGGGCCCAGCTCGTCCGGCCGCAGCGTGTCCACGGCGAAGCCGTCCACCGCGATGTCCTGCGTGGCGGCGAAGAGGTTCATCAGGAAGATGAGCCCCAGCAGCACCGGCAGCAGCTCGGGCGCCGTCACCAGGCTCGCCGCGGCGCAGGTGGCGGCCAGCCCCGCCTGCATGGGGAGGATCCAGGACCTGCGCCGGCCCATGCGCGCCGAGCCATACCGGTCCACCGCGGGGGCCCAGAGCGCCTTGAGGCCCCATGGGAGCCACAGCACGCTGGCGAAGCCGATGACCGTCAGCGACACGCCCTGCTCGCGGAGGTAGACGGGCAGCGCGGTCGCTTGAAAGCCGAAGGGCAGGCCCTGCACGAAGTAGAGCATGCACAGCAGCGCGAGCCTGGACGACGGAAGTCTCATGTCCCGCGCAGCATAGGTTCTTCCCCGGGAGGCCGGGGGCCGGATGCCTGCCCGTGGTCCCCTGCCCACGTGCGCACGGCGGAGCCCCCCGGCGCACGGGCGGAGGCCGGGTGACCCCTGGGGCTGCGTCTCCCGGGAGCCATACCCCGGGTGCAGCTTCTGGCGAGCAACGGACACTCCGGCTCGTGGGGCACGCCATCATGCGGGAGCAGCAGGCAGTCGTGGACGGTCAGCCGGTGTCGGAGGCTTCAGGGCCCGGGGGCAGCCTGGCCGTGCCTTCGCCCTCGTTGCGCATCATCGACACGGTGGCGCTCACCGTGGGCGTCGTCCTGGGGGCCGGCATCTTCAAGGCGCCCTCGCTGGTGGCGGCGCAGACGGGGAGCGGCTCGGCCATGCTGCTGGCCTGGCTGCTCGGGGGTGTGGCCTCGCTGGTGGGCGCGCTCTGCTACGCGGAGCTGGCCAGCACCTGGCCGCATCCGGGCGGGGACTACCACTATCTCTACCGGGCGCTCGGGCGGGGGCCGGCGTTCCTCTTCGCGTGGGCCCGGCTGACGGTGATTCCCACCGGCTCCATCGCGCTGCTGGCCTTCGTCTTCGGAGACTACGCCTCGCAGCTGCTGTCGCTGGGGCCCTGGTCGTCCTCCGTGTACGCGGCGGGGGTGGTGGTGCTGCTGACGGCGGTGAACATCGCCGGGCTGCGGCAGGGCACGCGCGCGCAGAACCTGCTCACCGCCCTGGAGGTGCTGGGCGTGGGGGCCGTCATCGTCGCCGGGCTGCTGCTCGCCCCGGCGCCCGCGGGGGCCGTGGTGCCGGCCGCCGCGTCCCAGGGGACGTCCTGGGGTCTGGCCATGGTCTTCGTCCTGCTCACCTATGGGGGGTGGAACGAGGTGGCGTACCTGTCCGCCGAGGTGCGGGGCACGCGGCGCAGCCTCGCCTGGGCGCTGCTGGTGAGCATCGGCGTGGTGACGGCGCTGTACCTGCTCGTCAACGTGGCGTACCTGCGCGGGCTGGGGCACGCGGGCATGGCGGGCTCGGAGGCGGTGGCCGCGGACCTGATGAAGCGGGCGCTCGGCACCGCGGGCGCGCTGGGCATCAGCGTGCTCATCGCCATCTCCGCGCTCACGTCCGCCAACGCCACGGTGCTCACCGGCGCGCGCACCCACTATGCCTTCGGACGGGACAGCGTGCTGTTCAACGGGCTGGGGCGGTGGCACGCCAAGGCCAACACGCCCACCCGGGCGCTGCTCGTGCAGGGGGCGATTACGCTGGCGCTGGTGGGCCTGGGCACGCTGACGCGCCAGGGCTTCCAGACGATGGTGGAGTACACCGCGCCCGTCTTCTGGCTCTTCTTCCTGCTGACAGGTGTGTCGCTGATGGTGCTGCGCGTGCGCGAGCCGAACGTGCACCGGCCCTTCCGCGTGCCGCTGTACCCGCTCACGCCGCTGCTGTTCATCGGCATCTGCGCGTACGTCCTCTACTCCAGCCTGGCGTACACGGGGCTGGGGGCGCTGGCGGGGCTGGCCGTGCTCGGCACGGGCGCGCTGCTGCTCGTCGTGGAGCTGGCGCGGACCCCGCGGGGCGGCGCCCGCCGCGCGCCACTCGCTTCCAGGCTGCAGCGACCCAAGGAGGCCACATGAAGCGCGGAGTACTCATGCTGTCATTCGCGGTGGGGGCGGCGGCGTCCGCCCAGGGCGTGTCCGGAAACCCGCCGGGCCAGGTGCCGGAGCCGCCGGCGGTCGCCATCGAGGCCCCGGAGGTGCCCTATGTGCCCACGCCCGAGGCGGCGGTGGAGGGCATGCTGAAGCTGGCGGAGGTGAAGGCCGGAGACACCGTCTATGACCTGGGCAGCGGGGACGGCCGCATCGTCATCTCCGCGGTGAAGAACCACGGGGCGTCGCGAGCGGTGGGCGTGGACATCAACCCCGAGCGCATCACCGAGGCCAACGAGAACGCCCGCCGCGCGGGGGTGCAGGACAAGGTGGAGTTCCGCCAGGGCGACCTCTTCGACGCGGACATCGGCGACGCCACCGTGGTGACGCTGTACCTGCTGCCCTCCGTCAACGAGCGCCTGAAGCCGAAGCTGCTGGCGGAGCTGAAGCCCGGCACGCGCATCGTCTCGCACGGCTTCGACATGGGGGACTGGAAGCCCGAGAAGGAAATCCAGGAGGGCGGCCGCACCCTGTACCTCTGGGTCGTCCCCGAGCCCGGCGCGAGCGCCAGCATGCCGCGTTGAACGCGCGGCCTTTCGCCACATTCCCCTGAAACTCCAGACGCGAGGGTGTCACTCCTTCGCGTCCCACCCGCGCGACAGGTGTCCCACGTCCGGACGCTGGAAGTCGTGGCACCCCGTCGGGAATGTCTTCATGCGAAAAGCGTATCAATTCCACGCGGGCCGTCCGGGAATGGCCTTGCGGGTAAACAAAGACATTTCGCGCTCCGCGCGCCGGGAATGCCCTCACGCGGAAACGATGGGAAAAGGGTGAAAGGGATTGTCTGTATCGTGGCCTCCACGTCCTCACGAACGAGGGCGCAAAAGGGGTCACCATGCGAAGCATTGGCCGGATGCTGTTGGGTGTGACACTGCTGTTCACTGTTGCCGCGTGCGGGGCGGCGAGCCCGGGGGAACCGCTGGTGGAGGCGGTGGGGGACGAGGCGCCCGTCCTCGTCTCCGAGCTGCCGCGGCTGTCCGAGGCGGAGATTGACGCGCTGGTCGCCGAGGCCTCCCGGCACGACGAGGGAAGCGTGCAGGCCATGGCGGGCACCTGCCAGGCCTCCAACGTCAACAGCTGCGTCAACTCGGGCTTCAGCTCGTGCGGCACCTGGTCCGCGTTCGCCACCTGCAGCGCGGCCTGCACGGGCCGGGTGTGCAAGATCTGCGAGCCGGGCGGGGGCGGAGAGGGGCCCTACTGCGAGTTCGCCGGCTGGCAGCGCAAGGAGGAGCAGAACCGCTTCCGCGTCTGCTTCAACAACCGCGGCCAGTCCTGCACGGAGTACGAGCTGTCCTCGTTCCTCGACTGCGAGTGCTGAGGCGCCAGCCCCGAGCTGACGGCGCGGCCCGGCTCCCTGTCACCAGGGGCCGGGCCGTCGCCGCTTCAGGGCTTCGGCGGGGCGGAGTTCGGCGCGTGCGTGTAGTGCAGCACCATGGCCTCCAGCCGCGCCAGGGCCTTCTCCAGCGTCTCCAGGGAGGGGCCGAAGGACAGGCGCACGTAGTTGCGGAAGCGCGAGGGCCTCCGCGCGCGGCGCTTGCCCGGATTCACGTCGAAGAACTCGCCGGGCACGGTGATGATCTTCTGCTCCAGCGCGGCCCGGAAGAAGCCCATGCCCTCGTTGAGCGGCGCCGGCAGGCCGGACACGTTGCCCCAGACGTAGAACGTCCCGTCCGGCGCCCGGTCCGTGCGGATGCCCAGCCGCTCCAGCCGCGAGTGGAACTTGTCCCGCTTCTCGCGGAAGGCGTTGTGGATGGCCATCGTCTCCGCCACCACCATGTCCTCCTGGAGCAGGGGAATCGCCGCGCGCTGCAGCGGCCGGCTGCCGCCGCCGTCCAGGAAGCTGCCCGCGCTGGACACCGACTCGATGACCTGGCGCGGCCCCATCGTCCACGTCATGCGCCAGCCCGGGTAGCGCCAGTTCTTGGTGAAACCGTCGAAGAGCACCACCGGGTCGCGATTCACGTCCTCCACGTACCTGGCGGCGCTCTCCACCGGCAGGTGTCCCGGGCGGCCCGTCCAGATGTAGTGCGAGTAGAACTCGTCGATGAGCAGCGAGCACTCCTGCTCGCGGGCCACGCCCACCCAGCGCGCCAGCTCGTCGCCCTGCACCAGCTTGCCGGTGGGGTTGCAGGGGTTGGAGAAGAGCAGGGCGGACAGGCCGCGGCCCTGGATTTCCCGCCGCAGGTCCTCGTGCGTGAAGGCGTAGCCGCGCTCGCCCTCCAGGAGGATGGGGATGGCGGTGAACGCCTTGAAGACGTCCAGCAGCTCCTCGTAGGCGGTGTAGTCCGGCAGGAAGTGGCCCAGGTTGATGGCGCCCAGGCTCGCCGCGGCGCGGGTGAGGGCCGAGCGTCCGCCGCCGGACAGGCACACGTTCTCCGCGCTGTACTGGCTGGGCATGCCCCGGCGGTAGAGCCGGTTGTAGAGGCTGGCGATGACCTCGCGCACCTCCCACAGCCCCGCCACCGGCGCGTACTCCATGTCCGCCACGTCGATGTTCACCGTGGACAGCCGGGGCGGTGCGCCGGGCAGGTCTCCCGTCTCCGGTTGTCCCTGGCCCAGGTTGCACCAGTCCGGGTCGCTCGCCCGGTAGCCTCGGCGGCTCGCCTCGGCGGTGACGTAGATGACACCCGTGCGGGGCACGGTGCGGAAGGCTGGAATCGTGACGTCGTCGCTCACGGGCGGACACCCTAGCGGAACTCGGGCGCCCGCGCCCCGTCCCTGGAGGCAGCAGGGGCCCCGGCCCCCGGCAGGCCCGTGGCTTGACAGTGGTTAACGTCAGCGTTAACTATTGCCCGAATAGTTCATGAACTGGTTTCCCCGCGCACCGCGGGAAGGGAGTCGCGCCATGAGGAAAACGCCCGAGGGTTGGCCCCGAATCACACCCGGTGTCTTCTACGATGACGCCCACGCCGCCATTGAGTGGCTGGGCCGTGCTTTCGGCTTCGAGACGCGCCTGAAGATTGAAGGGGCGGCCGGAGAGGTCGTCCACTCCGAGCTGGTGTTCGGAGACGGCGTCATCATGGTGAACTCGGCCAACAAGCCGCCGCACCGCAGCCCGCGCTCGATGAGCGGGTCCAACACGAGCTACCTCCAGGTCTACGTGGACGACGTGGATGCGCACTGCGCCCGGGCCCGCACGGCCGGCGCGAAGGTGTGGCAGGAGCCGGAGACGAAGGACTACGGCGAGGACTGGGGCACCAACCGGAGCTACGGCGCCGAGGACCCCGAGGGCCACCGCTGGTGGTTCACCCAGCAGCTGACGGGCGCGAAGAAGTAGAAGCAGGCCACGCCATGCAGCCCTCCACCCCGACGAACCTGGACCGCACGCTCGCGGCGCTGGCCGACCCCACGCGCCGCGGCGTGGTCGACCTCTTGCGCAAGCAGCCGCGCCGCGCCGGCGAGCTGGCGGACGCCTTCGAGATGAGCCCTCCGGCGATGAGCCGGCACCTGCGCGTGCTGCGCAAGACGGGGCTCGTGGAGGAGGACTCGCTCGAGGACGACGCGCGCGTGCGCGTCTACCGCCTGTGCCCGGAGCCCTTCGCGGCGCTGCGCGTCTGGCTCGACGAGGTGGAGGCCTACTGGGAAGACCAGCTGGGCGCCTTCAAGGCCCATGCGGAGCGGACCCGGAAGGGGAAGCGTCCATGACGGCCCGGCAGCCCGGCATCGCGGACCGCGCCCGCGTCACCACCTTCGTCGCCGTGGAGCCCGACGACGCCTTCGAGGTCTTCACCCAGGAGACCGACCTCTGGTGGAAGCAGGGGCCGCGCTATCGCTTCGGCGGGGCGCGCAACGGCGTGCTGCGCTTCGAGGGCCGGGCGGGTGGCCGGCTCCTCGAGGTGTTCGACGACGCCACCGGGGACGCGTACGAAGTCGGGCGCGTGCTCGTCTGGGAGCCCGGCGCGCGCCTCGTCTTCGAGTGGCGCGCCCGGGCCTTCGTTCCCGGTGAAGTCACCGAGGTGGAGGTCCGCTTCGAGCCGGCCTCCGGTGGGACGCGCGTCGTCCTGGAGCACCGGGGCTGGGACGCGCTGGCGCCCACGCATCCCGTGCGTCATGGGCTGGAGGCGTCGGAGTTCATCGCGTGGATGGGGCGCTGGTGGGGCGAGCTCGCCACGTCCTACCGGCTGCACGCGGCGAAGGCCCGGGGGCCGTCCTAGCGGACGATGGGGACCGTCACCGGCTCCTTGTCGTCGATGGTGACCTCCACCTTGCCCACGCGCCACAGCACCTCCTGGAAGCGGGCCTCCATGCGGTGGCCGTCCGCCGTCTCCAGCACGGCGGTGCCCTCCTTGGGCAGGTACTGGCCCACGTCGTAGAGCAGCGAGGTGAGGGTGAGCCGGTCGGTGCCTTCGGGGCCCTTCAGCTCACCGGGGCCGTCCAGCACCAGCTCCGAGCCGCCAATCACCGGCACGCCGCCGCGCAGGCCCACCCGGCCGTCGATGTGGAAGGTGTGGCCGGCACGGCCCGGCACGCCGCCCTCCACCTCCGCGAACAGGCGCGTCTCGTCGCCACAGGTGCCGTAGCCCACCTCCGCCTGGAGCGTGTGCCCGTCCACCGCCAGCCCGCGCAGGTCCGCGTGCACCTCCATCAGGTCCTCGCCGCCGCGGTACTGGAAGGCCACCTGCCCGGTGAAGCGCAGGCCGTGAATCTCACAGCCACGCTGGTCGAAGGTGAGCACCACCGCGTCCGTCACGCTGTCCATCGTCTCCACTGTGGCGGTGGCGCACGCGTACTTCGCATGCACGCCCTCCGCCGCCCTGCCCACGAAGGAGCGCCGGGGCTCGCCGCACGTGTACACGGGGAACACGCCCAGCACCTCCAGCGCACCGCGCGCCAGGTGCGCGGCGGCCACCGCGCTCTCCACCTTGGCGCGGGCGGCGTCCACTTCTTCCTGCGTGGGCTTCTCCGCGCCACAGGCAGCGGCGAGGACGGCGGTGAGAGAGACAAGGGCGATGCGTCGCATGGGCGCTCCTCCAAGGTGAGGCCTCTCACCGCATCTTCGCGGCGGGCCCTGCCCCGGTGAAAGAGCAACCCCCATGCCCTCCCGCAACCCCGCGAGAAGAGGGGAAATGGCCCCTGACGGGCCACCCCAGGTGCGTGAAGGGCGCTGCACACTCCGGGCGGACGTGCCCGGGTGCGCGGCGCCCCACCCGTGCCGTGTCGCTCAGCCTTCCAGCGACGCGCGCAGGAACCAGGCGTGCTTCTCGAACTCGGTGATGATGCCGGTGACGAGGTCCACCGAGTCGGTGTCCTGGTGCTCCTCGAACGTCTTGCGGCTCTGGCGCAGGCCGTCGAGGTAGACCTCCAGCCGCTCGGCCAGGAGCTTCACGTGCTCCATGTCACGCGTGGTCTCCTGCGGATACTCCGGCAGGCGGCTCGTCTTTCCCACGTGGCGGCTGATGCCGTACGCCTTCGCGCCCAGCGTCACCGCGCGCTCGGCGATGGAGTCGTTGTGGTTGGCCAGGCTCACCGCGAACGTCTCGAACAGCGGGTGGAGCGCGGCGAACTGCGGGCCCTTGATGTTCCAGTGGGCGACCTTGATTTGCGAGTGCAGGTCCAGGCCGTCAGCCAGGCGCTGGTTGAGGGACTCGGCGATGGCGGAGCGGGCCTTCTCGGGAAGGGGGCTGGGGCTGCGGTACATGGTGATGTCCTTTCGTTCTCTCTTTGGCGTTTGCCAGTTCAGATGCCTGGAGCCCGCAAAAGGAGCGCCCCCCGGTGTTTCCACCGGAGGGCGTCTTGAATCTGCGGCAATGTCTCGCGACAGGAGGGCTTAAGACTCCAGGCCCACCGCCGCCGCGTGGATGACCGCGGCGACCCGGACGGCGTCGTGCACCTGGTCCTCGGAGAGGCCGCCCTCGAGGACGACCTTCTCGTGGGACTGCATGCACATCTCGCAGCCGTTGATGGCGCTGACCGCGAGGCAGACCAGCTCGAAGTCCACCTTGTTCGTCAGCACCTGCGCGAGCCTGTTCATCCGCAGTCCGGCGCGCTTGGTCGAGTAGGACTCCTTCCCGATCATGTGGCGGAAGCGGTAGTAGACGTTGTTCATCGCCATCAACGACGCCGCGGCGCGCGCGTCTTCGATGACCGGCTCCGGGTTCGCGAGGGCCTTCTTCGCCTCATTCAGCATCGCCTCCTTCAGCCGCTCGTTCCGAACGGCGTAGGCGGATGCCACGGCCACGCCCCAGCGCTGCTCCGGGGTGAGGCTGCCACCCTCCAGGACGGCCTGGAGGTTGAGGCGGGTGTCCTTGTGGGCGTCCGCGAGCTCGCTGCGGACGACTTCGAGCGAGGCCATGGTTGCTTACCCCGCCTTCGCCAGCTTCTGGGTCAGGGTCTCCTCACCCTTGGTCCAGTTGCAGGGGCACAGCTCGTCCGTCTGGAGCGCGTCCAGCGTGCGCACCGTCTCGGAGACGTTGCGGCCCACGGACAGGTCGTTCACCGTCACGTGGCGGATGATGCCCTCGGGGTCCGCGATGAACGTCGCGCGCAGCGCCACGCCCTCCTCCTTGTGGAGGATGCCCAGCGCGTTGCACAGCTCGTGCTTCAGGTCCGCCAGCATGGGGAAGGGCAGGCCCTTGAGGTCCGGGTGGTGCGTGCGCCACGCGTGGTGCACGAACTCGCTGTCCGTGCTCAGGCCCAGCACCTGCGCGTCGCGGTCGGCGAAGTCCTTGTTCTTCTTGCCGAACTCCGCGATCTCCGTCGGGCAGATGAAGGTGAAGTCCTTCGGCCAGGCAAACAGCACCAGCCACTTGCCCTTGTAGGTCTCGTTCGTGATGTCCGCGAACTCCTTGCCCTTCTCCAGGGACACGGTGGCCTTCACCTTGAAGTTCGGGATCTTGTCGCCAACGGTCAGCATTACGACTCCTTTGGGGGGTGGGGGCCGCCTGCTCGGCTGCCCCCTGGGAAGTGAGTTGTGCTTACTGGTAAAGCAGACCCCGTGCCAGTCAATGCCTTCTGTGATTCCAGGGGGTTGAGCCCATCCCCCGACTGGCCGGTGTCGCCGGGCCGGTGAATAACGAAATCTCGGTGACCCGCGCCACTGCAATTTCGGTGGAGCGCTATTATTCGTACGTCATGTCGGATGAACTTTCAGGCTCTATCGACGGCGCGAAGGATGCTCGGGACCTGGTCGAGCTGGCAACCTCGGAAGACGCGGTGGGTGAGCTGCTCCGTCGAGGACTGGACTGGCTGACGCGGGTGGTGCGCTTCGACCTGGCCACGCTCTTCCTCTTGAAGGACGGGCGGCTGGTGGCCGTGGCGGCGCGCGGTCCGCTGGCCAACGCGAAGGTGCGGCAGCATGCGCTGAACCTCACGGAGTTCCCCTCGCTGCGCCAGGCGCTGGAGACGCGGCGCGCGCGGGCCTTCACGGAGGAGGACCACGCGCACGGAGACGGGGACCCGTTCGACGGCGTGCTGGACTTGCCGCCCGGGCACTCGTGCATGGTGGTGCCGCTGTGCGCGGGCGAGCGCTGCTACGGCGTGCTGTCCCTGGACCGCGCCGAGTGTGAGACGTACCCGCAGCCGGTGGTGGACCTGGTGGAGGTGTACGGGCAGATGCTGGCCACGGCGCTGCAGGCCGCGGAGCAGCGCGCGACCTTCGAGCGGATGCACCGGCAGGACCACGAGCACGCGAAGCTGCTGGAGTCGCAGCTGGGCGGGGACTCGGAGGGCATCCTCGAGACGTCGCTCAGCCCGACGATGAGAGACCTCGCGCGGCGCGCGCGGCAGGTGGCGGAGACGGACACGCCGGTGCTGATTACGGGCGAGACGGGCACGGGCAAGGAGCGGCTGGCGCGGGCCATCCACCGGTGGAGCCCGCGCGCGGACCAGCCCTTCGTCACGCTCAACTGCGCGGCGATTCCGGCGGGGCTCCTGGAGAGCGAGCTGTTCGGCCACGTGAAGGGCGCCTTCACCGGCGCCACGAAGGACCGGGCGGGGCGCTTCCAGATGGCGCACGGGGGCACGCTGCTCCTGGACGAGGTGGGCGAGCTACCGGTGGAGCTGCAGGCGAAGCTGCTGCGCGCGCTGCAGGAGAAGACCTTCGAGCCGGTGGGCAGCGACAAGACGGTGCGCGCGGACGTGCGCATCCTCGCGGCCACGCACGTGGAGCTGCAGCAGGCCATTGCGCAGAAGCGCTTCCGCGAGGACCTCTACTACCGGCTGAGCGTCTTCCCGCTGCGGCTGCCGCCCCTGCGCGAGCGGCGCGAGGACTTGCCGCAGCTGTGCGCCTTCCTCCTGGAGGAGCAGGCGCGGCGCATGGGCCGGCGGGGCATGCGGGTGTCGCCGGCGGGGCTGGCACGGCTGGAGGCGTATGACTGGCCGGGCAACCTGCGCGAGCTGGCCAACGCGCTGGAGCGCGCCACCATCCTGACGAAGGGCACGGAGCTGGGGCCGGCCTCGTTCGACCTGCCGGTGCGCGGCGCGGCGCCCAGGCCCGCTCCGGTGGAGGGGGCGGCGGCGGAGGCGCCCGTGCCGGACGCGCCCTTGAAGCAGGGCGCGGTGCCCACGCTGGCGGCGGTGCAGCGCGAGCACATCATCCGGGTACTGGCGCTGACGCGGGGCCGCGTCTACGGGCCGGGCGGGGCCGCGGCGCTGCTGGGCCTCAAGCCGTCCACGTTGCAGAGCCGGATGAAGAAGCTGGGCATCGCCCGGCTGGAGCAGTTCGTCGTGGACGAGGTGTGAGCGGCGCCCGGCGCGTCACGAGGCGGCTTCCCGTTGCTTCTCGGGGCGCTGCTCGTAGCGCTTCATCAGCGGCGTGACGGAGATGCCGTGGACGATGATGGACACCGTCACCACCCAGAGGACGAGTGACACGAGCTTGCTGGCGAGCGCGCCCTCCACGCCGTGCTCGAGGACGTAATAGAGGTAGTAGAGCGAGCCGATGCCCCGCACGCCGAACCAGCCCATCAGCACCCGCTGGTGGCGGCTCGTCGGCGCTCCCGCCAGGGAGATGGCCACCGAGAGGGGCCGCAGGACGAAGAAGAGCAGGGGCGCCAGCCACAGCACCTCCTGGGGGAAGGGCGTCGAGGCCAGCAGCAGCCCCAGCACCACCACCACCGCCACCTCGCAGATGCGCTCCAGCGCCTGGTTGAAGCCGAGCACCGCGTTGGCCATGTAGGCCGGCGCATGCTCCGGGCTGGTGGCCGCCTCAATCTGGTCCTTGCTCCGGGCCGCGTCCTCCACCTCCTTCGCGGGGCGCGAGCCGGTGTGCTTCCGCTCGATGCGCCGCAGCGCCAGCCCGGCGGCGAACACCGCGAGGAAGCCGTAGCCCTTCACCAGCAGCGCCGCGCCATAGGAGAGCGCGATGAGCCCCAGGGCCAGCAGCTCGTCCAGCCCGGTGGCCTCGCGGTGGTGCTTGCGCAGGTAGAGCACCAGCCGGCCCACCTGGTTCCCCAGCAGGGTGCCCACGCCCAGCCCCGCCGCCGTGGCCCACAGCACGTCCAGCGCCACCCAGCGCCACAGCCCCGCCCCCACCTCGTGCAGGCCCAGCAGCCCCAGGCCGAGCATGACGAACGGAAAGGCGCTGCCGTCGTTGAGGCCTGCCTCGCCGGTGAGGCCGAAGCGCAGCCGGTCCGGGTCGTGCGTGTCGGACACCTGCACGTCCGAGGCGAGCACCGGGTCGGTGGGGGAGAGGATGGCGCCCAGCAGCACCGCCGCGCCCAGCGGAAGGCCCAGCGCGGTGACGCCCACCAGCGCCAGCAGGGCCACGGTCAGCACCATGGCGCCCAGGGCCAGCCGCAGGGACACGCGCCACTCGGAGTCCTTCAGCGGGCGGCGCAGCTTCAGCCCCGCGCTGAAGAGGGAGATGATGACGGCCACCTCGGTGAGCCGCTCCAGCAGGGCGGCGTGCTCCCGGGAGTCCAGGTGGCCCATCCCCAGCCGCCCCAGCCCGAAGCCCACGCCCAGGTACAGCAGGGACGTGGACAGCGGCAGCCGCTTGAGGACCGAGCCACCCAGCGCCATCGCGACCAGGAGCAGCCCGATGATGAGGAACCAGACGATGGCGTGCATGGGAGCGGCCCACGTTGGCCACTCCCATGACACCTACAAAGTCCTCCGTGCATCGTGAGACGCCTGGAGGACAGTTGTTTTCAGTTGCCGCGAGGCGCGTTCGGCAGCGGATAGGTGCCGGTGCGGCCGTACGGCGGGTCGAACAGGTGCGGGTCCGACTGGCGGGTGCGGAACAGGTCGATGATGTAGTCCATCCGCTGGTCCAGGCGGCTCCAGTCCTTCGCCCCCGTGCCCTTGAGGCTGTCGGCGCTGTGGTCCAGCTTGCCCAGCAGCGCCTTCAGCTCCGGGTTCTGGATGGAGCGCAGGTGCGGCGGGAACAGCGTGGACTCCATGCCCGCGGGCGGCGGCAAATCGTTGCCAATCTTCAGCGCGCCGCCGGGCACCGCCAGCTTCATCATGTGCTCGGTGGCGACGCGGCGGAACACGCCCGCGGCGGCGTCCACCACGGGATTCAGGGCGGCGTCCACCAGGCCCGTCTTCAGCGCGGCCTGGCCGGCGAGGTTGGCGGGGAAGGGCAGCGCGTTGATGGAGGCCTCGATGCTCTCCTTGAGCACCTTGCGCATGGTCTCCTTCACCGGGGCGTTCAGCGCCTTCTCGACGAAGGGCTGCAGCTGCGTCTGCTCGTGCAGGCCCACCTTGTCGTTGGCCATCAGCATCAGCTCGGCCTTCTTGTTCGGGTCCTTCTCGAACATGGCCTGCGCGTAGTGGCCGAAGGCCTCCTTCAGCAGCGGCTTGTCCTGGGGGAAGCCGTCCAGGTACTTCTGCACCTTGGCCGCGTCGTACTTCGTGTCGCCCTGGAAGGTGTCGATGAAGCGGGCGAACTCCTGGCCAATCTCGTTGAAGACGAACTGGTTGCCGTCGGCGATGGCCTTGCTGACGCCCTGGAGCGCCTCGTTGCCGGCCGCGCCGATGTCACCGATGGGCAGCGCGGGCAGGCCCACCTTGCGCAGCACGTCGTCCACCTTGGCCAGGGGGCCCAGCAGGTTGTCGGCGCCCTTGAGCGCGTCCGTGAGGAACTTGGGCATGTCCTCGCCGCGGATGCTCACGCCGGCCTGCTTCGAGGCCCAGGTGCCGAAGGTGGCCCAGTTGGCGTTGTCGTCACCCACCAGCTTGCCCATGGCGGCGGACAGGTCCGAGTAGCCCTGGGTGATGGCGTGGTTGCGCGCCACCGGGTCCTGCATGGCGGAGATGGACTTCACGTCCGCGACGGTGGGGAAGCTGCCCGGCGTGGGGACATTGCCGGGCGCCGGCGCCTTCACGGGCGCGTTCAGGGCGACGCCCGGGCCGCGACCCTTGCCGGTGTCGAAGCCGGACACGCCGCTGGTGTCGGCGCGCGCGGGGGGAGGGGGCGGCGGGGTCTTCAGCTCGTTGCGCGGGCGGACCGGCTCGGGCGTCTCGACGGGGCGGGTCTGGGGGCGGGAACCGCTGACGGGGGTCTTCATGACCTCAGTATCGGAGAAATCGGGTCTAGAGTTGCGTACCCGTCACTCTTCACTCTCCGTGACGCCGGGCCCGGACTCCCGGGCGTCCCCGGCGGAGCCAGATGAGCGCCACCACGAGGGCGGACAGCGCCGCCACGCCCCCCAGCGAGAGGTGCGGGCCCGTCAGCGCGGCGTGGACTTCCGCCGGCTCCCGGGGCTCCACCGCCACCAGCGAGGCATCCCCCAGCACGGCCAGCCCCGCCCATGCCGAGGCGGGCTGCCCGTCCTCGATGGCCTCGAGCTGGGCGGCCCGCAGCGCCGCCGAGGTCCCCACTCCCCGGGCCAGGTGCCGGTAGAAGCGGGCCACGAGCCAGGCCGCCTCGTCATCGCGCAGCGGCCACAGGCTGGCCACCACCGCGCGAGCGCCCGCCTCGAAGAAGGCGCGCGCCAGGCTCAGCACGCCTTCGCCCGGCAGCACCGCGCCGGACGCGCTGCGACAGGACGACAGCACCACCAGCGCGCCACCGAGCCGGAGCTCCGCGATTTCCCGCGGCTGGAGGATGCCGTCCTCCTCCTGGGCGCCCGGCGCCAGCACGAGCGCCGAGCGCTCGGGGGCCTCCGCATCCACGACGGCATGGGCCGCCAGGTGCAGCACGCGCACCCCGTCCAGGTGGGCCGTCTTCAGGGCCCGCTCGGACGCCGCCGCGCCCACGAGCAGCCGGGGGACCACCTTCGTGCCCTGGAGCACCTCCTCCACCTCGTGCCCCTCGCGCCGCGCCTCCGGCAGCGCGCCGAGCTGGGCCGCCTCCGCGAAGACTCCGGCGCGCTCGGCTCCCCGGGCCCGAGCCATCGTCGTGCCGCTGCCCCGGTCCGGGTCGGCCAGCAACAGGGCCCCGCCACCCGGCGCGAGCGGCGGCTGCTCCCGCCAGTAGCGCCACAGGCTGGCGGACGGCACCAGCGCCAGCTCGTAGCGCGCCACCAGCGGCGGGCCGTCCGGACGTTCTCGAAGCGCGGCGAAGGGTAGGTCGTGCAGTGGCCCATCCGGCACCAGCAGCAGGCGGCGCACACCGGGGGGCAGCGCGGCCAGGGCCGGGGCGAGCAGCTGCGCATGGAGCGCCGCGGCGGCGCCTGCCTCGGAGCCATCCCGGCGCTCGATGAGGCCGGAGAAGAGGGCCACGGCCGGCGTCAGCCTCGAGCGCTCGGGAATGCGATGGACCCGGGTTCCCTCGCGCGTCACCGCGAGCAGCCAGGCGCCCCCGGCGGGCACGCCATGCACGTCACGGTCGAAGCCCACGAGGAAGGCGAGCAGCGCCTCATCCGGGGCCAGTCCCCGCTCGACGGCTTCGAGCGAGGCGAACTCCGTGGCGCCATGGCGCGGGGCAGGGCGCAAATCCCGCTCGCTCCGCTCCAGCTCCTGCAGCTCGCGCAGGGCCGCCGCGCGCTCGGTGGCCGCGAGTCCGGGCTCCAGCAGGCGCCGCTGCACGGCCGTCAGGCGTCGCTGGACTTCGCTCCGGGCCGCGTGCCTGCCCGGCTCGCCCGTGGCGGCGGACAGCGCCTGGGACGCCACCAGGGCATCGAGCAGCGTCCGCGCGCGGAGGCGCTCACTCACCTTGAACGCGCGCTCGTGGGCCTCGCGCGGCGGCAGGCTGGGGGCCTTGCCCGCCGCGCCGCCGGCCTCCAGCGTCCAGCCCGCGAGGCGGTGGTAGTCGCTCACCCAGCCCGCGAACACCTCGGCCTGGCTGGACGCATCGTGCTGCAGCTCCCGCAGGGCCTCCGCCGCGTCGAGGGAGTTCTCGGCATGGTGGAGGGCCTCGGCCAGGGGCCGCGTGCGGAAGGCCACCGTCCCCCGTCCGCGCAGCGCCAGCGCGAGGTACACCGGGTTGCCGTGCTCGAGCGCCAGCAGCAGCGCCTCGTCCGAGTCGCGATTCGCTGCCACCGGGTCGCTCCCGGCCAGCCGCTCCGCGCGCGTCCACAGGCAGGCGATGCGCCGCTCGGGCCGCTTCAGCTCCTCGGCGAGGGCCAGACAGCGCCGCAGGTACTGGTCGGCCTCCTTCTGCTCCTCGGGTGAGTCGCCCAGCAGCTCGGCCACGAGTCGCAGCGAGCTCGCCTCCAGGGGCTTGCGGCCCGCGTGCTCGGCGGCGGCCAGCGCCTCGCGGGCCAGGGCCAGGAGGCGGGCCCGGCCGCCGGGCTCGGGCTGGCGCTCGTTGCGCTGCAGGGCGAGGTTGGCCAGCGCATAGCGGACGCGCGCCTCCAGTGGCGCGTCACGCGTGCGGCGCGCCAGCTCCGCCAGCCGGTGGTAGACGTCCACGGACTCGTCGAGCCTGCCGAGGTTGGCGGCGACCGTGGCCAGCGCGGAGAGGGTCTGCTTCTTCAGCCCATCGCTCCCGTCCGGGAAGGCCAGCATCTCCGCGCGCTTGAGCAGGCGGAACGCCCGGCCCAGGTCGTGCTCCACATCGGAGCGCTCGCTGGCCTCGACGATGAGGGCGCGCGTCTTCAGCTCCGGGTCGTCCGAGGCCTGGGCGACCTCGTTGATGCGCCGGGTCCACTCACGCGCCTCGTCGAGTCGCCCCGACTTGAGGAGGATGCCGCGCAGGTTGATGGCCGCCAGCACCTCGCCCTCCGCGTCCTGGAGGCGGCGGAAGGCCCGCGCCGCGCGACGGTAGGAGTCCTCGGCCTTCGCGGGCTCGGAGAGATGCTCCACGTTTCCGAGCACCAGGGTGAGCCAGGGGCGCTCCGGATGCTTCTCCGCGAGCGCCGCCAGCCGGCGCAGGCTGGCCTCCCGGCCCGCCGGCAGCTGTGCGCTTCGATAGAAGCACATCGCCGACTCCTGCTCGTCCGGCCGCTCGGCGAGGCGCGCCTCACACGCCGCCAGCGCGGAGGCGACCTCGCCGCCCGCGTCCGGCACGGAAGGCGTGGAGGCCAGGGCGAGGCCAGACAGGGCCATCCCCGCCAGGAAGGCAAGGAAGGTCGCAGCGCCCTGGAGGCCTCGCCGTGAGCAGAGCACGTGGGGTTACTGGGGAAGGAGGGGCTCCACTTTGCAAACGCAATCGGGAGCGGTGAAGCAGAGCGTCACCGGCTCGTCATCCTCATCCGGCCTGGAGATATAGGTTGGGCAGACCGCCGGAGGCGGGGGAGGCGGCGGTGGGGGAGGCGCGGCCAGGCGATTCCAGCGCTCGAGCGTCACCACGGGCGCGGAGAGCATCGCGCTTCCAATCGGGAACACGACCTCCGCGAAGATTCCATTGGCCGTGGTGGCCTTGTAGCTCAGCCGCAGCGGCAGGCCCTCGTTCACCGCGCCGGTCGTCTGGGCCAGCACGGCGCCAGCGCTGTCCCGCAGCCGCAGGGTCACCGTGACGGTCGCTCCCGTGCGGATGCCCGTGTCCACCACCGAGGCGACCACCGTGTCGCTGATGGCGCCCGTTCTCGCCGCGGTCTTCACCCGTGCCACCTGCGCCACCGGAGCCTGCTGGGCGTCGGCGGTCAGGCCGCACACCAGGACCATCAATGCCAGCGCCCTGCCCACCACGCCCGTCCCACCCGTCATCACACCTTCAGTCTTCATGGAAGCCCCCTCACCTGTTCCCAATGGAGTGACACCTTCACTCGATTCGATTCACGAACGTGGCGCTGCGCAGCACCTGTCCATCCGGCAGGCGCGCCTCGACCTGCCACAGCAGCTTCGTCCCCGGCTTCACGGCCGCGAGCACCTCGGCGGGCACCGCGTACTCGCTGCGCGTCAGCGAGTCCGCGCGGTGCACGAGGCTCAGGTCCTCCGAGGACACCTGCACCGACCAGCGGGTCCCCTCGGGCCCTCCGCTCCAGCGCAGGACGGCGCGCTCGCGCGGCAGCGGCGCGTCCTCGGGCACCTGGGAGGCGACGGCCACCGTGTCGCCGCCCCGTACGACGGGCGGGCCGTCCGTGCCCTGCTGGACGGAGACGCCCACGACGACGAGCACGAGCGCCGCCGTCGCCAGCGCGCCCCAGACGGGACGGCTCCAGGCGAAGTGGAAGCGACGTCCCTGGGGCCGCGGGCGCTCCGTGTCTCGGCGGGCCCTCGTGTCCGGCGGCGGCGCTCGCTCCGCCAGGGCCGTGGCCTCGGAGGCCGAGCGCGTCAGCTCGTGGGCCAGGCGCCAGGCCGCGGCCCAGGCCGGGTCCGCGGCCACGCGCGCGACCACCTCGCGGCGCTCCTCGGGGGGCAGCTCGCCGCTCACCGCGCGCCAGATGCGGTCCGCGTCCACGGGCTCTCCGCCCTGCGTCTCTGTCTCCCCGGCGCGAAAGGCCGCGCGCAGGCGCTCGACGGTGGCGTCATCGGGCGTGTCGTCCGGCGTGCGCTCGCTCACGGCTGGATTCCCTTCGTCGCGAGGCAGGCGCGCAGTCCGCTCAGCCCCCGGTAGACGAGGTTCTCGGTGCGCTTGCCCTCCCAGGCGAGCAGCTCCGCGGCCTCTGGAATGGTGTGCCCCTGCAGGTAGAGGGTCACCGCGAGCCTGCGGTCCTGGGCGAGCTTCGACAGGCAGTCGCGCACGGCCCGGCCAATCTGCGCGGCGCCGGCGGAGCGCTCGGGGTCGCCCGAGGCCACTGGCTGCTGGGGCAGCGCTTCCACCTCTTCGAGCGCCACTTCCTTGCGGCGGCCCTGGCTGCGCATCTCGTCGATGAGCGCGGTGTACGCGACGCGGTACAGGTACGCGGGCGTGAGGCGGTCCCGGTCCGGCTCGCGGCGCTGGAGCTCCACCACGCGAATCATCGCGTTCTGCACCACGTCGTCGCGGCGGTCGGCCAGGGCCGGCGGGCACACCTTGGCGACGGCGCGCTCCAGGTCCTTGCGAAGCTGCTCCAACCCCTCATCGGGAGGTGGCTTCGAGACCGCTGAGGGACCCTGTCGCGGCTCCACGTGAAAGCTCCTCCGGGAAACATCCATGCTCCGCGAAACGCCACTGCGAGAGCAAGGAGGTTGCGCCGTGCCGGTCTCTGCCCAGGCGAGCGGAAGTCGCCGTCCCAGGGTGGGGCTTCTGGGGGCCAGGGCCGGCAGTCGGTCGAGTGTGGGAGTGCGGTGGGACATGACGGCCCTGGAAGGAGGTCTGTCTCCTCAACGGTGGACGCCCCTGATTTCCCTCACCCCTATTTTCGGGGGAATTTTCCGCGTCCGGAGACGGGACGTGCGGGCGGGGTCCACGGCTATCCTCCGGACCGGAATTCCACCTGAGATGGGAGACCTGAGCATGAAGCTGAACCGCCGCGCGTTTCTGCAGTGGCTCGGGGTGGCGGGCGCTGGACTGGCTTTGCCCGCGTGTGTGCACGGGCGGGGTGGTGGCGGTGAGCGTCGGGTCGTCGTCGCGGGGGCGGGACTGGCTGGCCTCACGGCGGCGTACGAGCTGGTGAAGCTCGGCTACGACGTGACGGTGCTGGAGGCCCAGTCCCGGACAGGCGGGCGCGTGAGGACGCACCGGGACGGCTTCTCCGCGGGGCAGTACGCGGAGCTGGGCGCGGTGCGCATTCCGGACGTGCACGAGCACACGCTGGGCTACGCGAAGGAGCTGGACCTGCCGCTCGTGGAGTTCGCCTCGGGCGAGGCGCTCTACTACCTGAAGGGCCAGCGCTTCATGCACCGCGAGGGGCAGCCCTGGCCGCTGGAGCTGACGCCGCGTGAGCAGCAGCGGGGCCTGGGCATGGCGAGCGAGTACATCGCCGCCGCGATGGAGGAGTGCGGGGACCCGCGCGCGGGCACCTTCCCCCGGCCGGGAGCGCTGGCGAAGTACGACGGCATCACCTTGGACAGGTACCTCCTGTCCCGGGGCGCGAGCGCGGACTGGCTGCGGCTGTACATGGCGGAGCACAGCTCGGACATCCCGACGACGAGCGCCCTGGCGGGCATGGCCTACGAGGCGGCGGACCGGCACTGGGAGCGGACGTTCCACATTCGGGGCGGCAACGAGCAGCTTCCCCAGGCGCTGGCGCGAAGGCTGGGAGACCGGGTGCGGCTGGAGCACGTGGTGGTGCGCATCGAGCACGACGCGCGGGGCGTGCGCGTCTGGTACCGGCACGGAGGGAGGACAGAGTCGCTCCAGGCCGCGCACCTGGTGTGCGCGCTTCCGTTTCCGCTGCTGCGCGAGGTGGAGCTGCTGCCGGTGTTCTCCGAGGACAAGATGCGTGCGCTGCGCGAGCTGGTGATGGCGCCCTCGGCGCGGCTGTGGATGCAGACGCGCACGCGCTTCTGGAAGGCGGAGGGGATTGGCGGGCTGAAGATCGCGAAGACGGACACGCCGGTGGAGCGACTGTGGGACCTGAGCAGCGTCCAGGACGGCACACCGGGAATGGTGATGTCGTACATGGATGACGCGAACGCCCGGGCGTTCTCAGCGGTGCCGGAGGCCCAGCGGTCCGAGTACGTGCTGCGCCACGTGGAGCGGTTCTTCCCGAACATCCGCTCGGAGGCGGTGGCGTTCCACGGGAAGTCCTGGGCGGAGGACCCGTGGGTGAGAGGAGCGTGGCCCGCGATGCAGCCAGGACAGGCGTGGATGCTCCCGGTGGTGCGGCGGCCGGAGGGCCGGGTCCACTTCGCGGGTGAGCACACGTCGCTGTGGGCCGGGTGGATGCAGGGGGCCATCGAGTCCGGGAAGCGGGTAGTGCGGGAGATTCAAGGCATGGGGTGATCTGGCCGCCTGTCAGACCCTGGGAGTAGGAAGGAGTGGACACACCGTGGAGGGTGGGGTTTCACTCCTGGGAGGCAGGGTTGATGATGGACGGGTGGGACGTGGGTGGACTGGGGAGTTCCGGGATGAGCGAGAAGACGAAGCGTCCGGCGAACTTCGCGGACCTGGAGGCGGTGCCCGACCATCTGGTCGCGCAGCTCATCGACGGTGAGCTCATCGTCATGCCGAGGCCCGCGAGCCCGCATGCGGTGGCGCAGTCTGTACTCGGTGCGTTGCTGCTGACGACGTTCCAGCTTGGGCAGAGAGGTCCTGGCGGCTGGTGGATCGTCGACGAACCGGAACTGCACTTCGGCAATGACGCAGTGATTCCGGACCTCGCGGGCTGGCGTCGGGAGCGCCTGCCCCAGATGCCGCGCGTGCCGTACCACACGCTGGCGCCCGACTGGATTTGCGAGGTGCTCTCGCCGTCCACCGAGACGCTGGACCGCAAGCGCAAGCGGGAGCTCTACGCGCGTGAAGGTGTGGAACACGTGTGGCTCGTGGACCCGGACTCACGCACCCTGGAGGTGTTCCGGAGGCAGGGTGACACCTGGGAGCCGCGAGGCACGTACGCGGGCGAGACGCGCGTCCGCGCCGAGCCCTTCGAAGCCATGGAACTGGACCTCGGCGCCTTGTGGCCTCCGGAGCTCGAGGTTCCCTGAACGACTCAGCGAGCCACGGTGCGGACGCGGTCCACGTGCAGTCGCCACGCCTCGCGCGCCTCGTCGCCACTGACGGCCTGGAAGCGCACGGATGCACCCGGCCGGCGCGCGCACAGCCGGCCCCAGTCCGCGCGGATGACGGTGGCGATGAGCGGATAGCCGCCCGTCGTCGGATGGTCCGGCCCGAGCACGATGGCCTCGCCGGACAGCGTCACCTGGATGGCTCCGCGCACCATGGGCCGGGAGGTACCCGCGCCCTCGTCACCGTGCGCCAGTCGGGGTCCGCTCAGCCGCATCCCCACGCGGTCGCTCGTGGCGGAGACGGTGAAGGTGCCGGTCAGCAGTGAGGACCGCGTTGCCTCGCTGAAGCGCTCCGGGTCCGGGCCCATCGTCACGCGGATGGGCGCCTCCACCGACAGTGCCTCCCCCACGTCCAGCGGCTCCGCCGTGCCTCCCCCGTCCCCCAGGGGAACCGAGTCCCCGGGGCGCAGCATGCGGCCCTCCTGTCCACCCAGCCGCGCCACCAGCAGCGTGCCCCGGCCCCCCAGCACCTCCGGCACTGCGAGCCCACCGTCCACCGCCACGTACCGCACGCTCAGCTCCGACGGCGCGGGCACGGTGAAGGTCTCTCCCTCGGCCACGGCGAAGGCACGTCCGTCCACCGACACCCGTGCGCCCCGTCCGCGCGCCCGCACCTCCAGCCTTCCGATGCACTCCACCGCCGCCGTCCCCCACGCATTGCCCACCGCGCGGTTGGCCAGGGCCAGCAGCTCCGGCACCAGCGGTCCGCCGGGTGGCACGCCATGGTGCATCCGTCCCGGCCTCCCCGCGTCCTGCACGGTGGCCGGGCCTCCCACACTGACGATGTCGAGCCAGCCCGCCATCACTCCACCCGCTCGAAGCGGACCCGCTCTCCGAGCTGCAACACCGCGCCCTGGTCCGGAGTGAAGGCCGTGAAGTCCAGCGCCGTCCCGATGAGGTTCCACCCACCGGGCGAGGCGAACGGGTACACCCCCGTGCGCCCACCCGCGATTCCCACCGCCAGCGCCGGCACCCGCGTGCGGGGCGTAGCCAGCCGGGGCACGGCGATGCGCGGGTCCACCTCGCCCAGGTACGCGAAGCCCGGCAGGAAGCCCACGCACCGCACCGTGTAGTCGCGCGCCGCGTGCAGCCGCGCCACCTCGCCCGCCGCCAGCCCCGAGCGCGCCGCCACCGCCTCCAGGTCCAGCCCGTCGTAGCGCACGCGGATGGTGGTGGGCGGCCTCGCGTCCGGGGAGGCAGGCGCCCGCAGCAGCCGCGCCAGCGCCAGCCGGGGCTCCTCGGGCGGCGCGTCCGGGTCGAAGTACACGCAGGCGTGCTCCTCGGAGACGACGGCGTCCACCACGCGCGGCAGCGCCGCCAGCGCCTCGCGCACGGCCCGTCGCTCCAGGCCCTCGGGCAGCGCCAGCCGCAGCGCGCCGTCCCCCAGCGGCTCGGCGGGAAGGGCCAGCGCCTCCAGCGTGGCGCGCACCTCACCCGCCAGCTCCACCGCGCCCGGCGTGTCCCCATGCACACAGAGGGTGTCCACGGTGCCGCCGGTGACCAGCCGCACGGTGTTCTCCCGCGCGCGCGCCGGCTCGGTGAGCACCGCGCCGGGCTGTCCCCGGGGAATGAGCGAGCCATCCGGCCGCGTGCCCCGGTCCGCGAAGCCCTCGCGCGCATAGGCCAGTCCCGCCGCCCGCGCCGCGTCTCGCAGCGCCCCCGCACCCGGGCCGAGGAGGGTGACGTCACGGCCCATCGCCTCCACCACACCTGCCACCACCGCGCGCGCCAGGGCCGGGGACGCATTCGCCGCGTGGTAGAGGGCGCCATGCGGCTTGGCGTAGCGCACCGGCACGTGCTGCAGGGACGCCAGCCGGGCCAGCCGCGCGCACTGCCCGGCCACCTGTCCCCGCAGCACCTCCGGCGTGACGTCCAGGGCGCGCCGGCCGAAGCCCTCGCGGTCTTCATAGGAAGGGTGAGCCCCGGCGCGGGTGCCATGGCGGGCGCACAGCTCCAGCGCGCGGCGCATGGATGCGTCGTCCCCCGCATGGCCACCGCAGGCGATGTTGGCCACGTGGGCGAGCGTGTAGAGCTGCTCGTCCTCCCCGGGCAGCTCACCCAGGTCGATGTTGAGGAGGCACTCCGTCATGCGTCGCACGCTACGCGAGGCGCGTCCCAGGCGCAGCCTTCCCCACCAGGGAGTCCGCGCGGGCCGACAGTCAGCGCCGGTTGGAAGTCACACGCGCCACCCCGGGGCAGGGGCCGGATAGCACCGGGATGGCACGTGCCCCAATCGTGTAACCAAGGAACCACGACTGAGGAACTTCCAATGGAGATACGCCGGAGGGGTATTTTCCGGGCAATTTCACCGGTCACTTTTCGCTCACCCCGGGTCGCCCGCACACCCGAGCCCACCCGGCCGGCGGGCACCGCGACTCACCGTGAGGTGGAGGCCTGTGCCGGGGGTGTACGCCCGGAAACGCCTCGCTGAACGAGGACCGTCGGGGGCGGGACGCACGGCTACACTCGCCGGCATGACGCGCTCGCTCGAGTCCTACCGCGCCCTGTTCCCCGTGCTCCAGGAGCAGCTCTACCTCAACCATGCCGGCGTGGCGCCCACCAGCCTGCGAGCGGCCGAGGCCGTGCGCGGGTGGATGGACGACCTCGTCTACCACGGCATCAAGCACGAGCGTGGCTGGGAGGCCCACTGCGAGCGGGTGCGCGCGCTGGCCGCCCGGACGCTCAACGCCGAGCCGGGGGAAATCGCCTTCGTGCGCAACACCAGCCACGGCCTGGGGCTGGTGGCCGAGGGGCTGGACTGGAAGCCCGGCGACGAGGTGGCCGTGGCCTCCGCGCTGGAGTACCCGTCCAACGTCTACCCGTGGCTGCACCTGAAGGACCGCGGCGTCACGGTGCGCGAAATCGAGGCGTCCTTCGGCGGCGTCACGCCCGAGGCGGTGGCCGCGGCCCTCACCCCGCGCACGCGGCTGGTGGCGGTGTCCTCCGTGCAGTTCGCCACCGGCCACCGCACGGACCTGGATGCCATTGGCGCCCTGTGCGAGCGCGCCGGCGTCCTGCTCTGCGTGGACGGCATCCAGAGCGTGGGCTGCATCCCCGTGGACGTGAAGAAGAGCCGCATCCACTTCCTCAGCGCGGACAGCCACAAGTGGATGCTCGGCATCGCCGGCATCGGCGTGCTGTACGTCGCGAAGCAGGTGCTGCCCCGGCTGCGCCCGGTGCTGGTGGGCTGGCGCAGCACCACCGACGCGTGGAACTTCAACCGCAGCCACTTCGAGCTGCGCCCCGACGCCGGCAAGCTGGAGGAGGGCAGCGCCGCGTACACCGGCATCTACGCGCTGGGCACCGCGCTGGAGCTGCTGCAGGAGGTGGGGCTGGACGTCATCGAGGCGCGCATCCGCGAGCTGCTCGCCAGGCTGGAGGAAGGGCTGCGCGTCTTCGGCTGCGATGTGGGGCCCGCGCCGGAGCACCGTGCGGGCATCCTCACCTTCCTGCCGCCGCAGGGCGAGGCGCGCCCGCTCGGCGCCTGGCTCGCCGAGCGGAACGTCGCCCACTCCGTGCGCCGCGGCCGCATCCGCCTGTCGCCCCACTTCTACAACCTGCCCGAGGAGATGGACCGGCTGGTGGAGCTGGTGCGGACGTACCGCCGCTGACGGCTACTGCTGGGCGGGGAAGAGCGTCTCGATGGAGAGATAGCGCTCGCCCGTGTCGTAGCAGAAGCACAGCACGCGGCTGCCGTCCGGCATCTCGCCCAGCTTCTGACTCACGGCGGCCAGCGCGGCGCCGGAGGAGATGCCCACGAAGATGCCCTCCTCGCGCGCGGAGCGGCGGGTGAACTCGAAGGCGTCCTCCTCGTTCACCTGGATGGCGCCGTCGAGCGCCTCCTTGTGGAGGTTCTTCGGGATGAAGCCCGCGCCGATGCCCTGGATGGGGTGCGGGCCGGGCGCGCCGCCGCTGATGACGGGGGACTTCACCGGCTCCACCGCGAACACCTTCAGCTTCGGCCACTTCTTCTTCAGCTCCTCGGCGCACGCGGTGATGTGGCCGCCGGTGCCCACGCCGGTGATGAGGTAGTCCAGGCCGTCCGGGAAGTCCTTGAGGATTTCCTGCACGGTGGTGCGGCGGTGCACCTCGATGTTGGCCTCGTTCTCGAACTGCTGCGGCATCCACGCATTGGGGACCTGGGACACCAGCTCCTGGGCGCGGGCGATGGCGCCCTTCATGCCCTGGGCTCGCGGGGTGAGCTCGAAGGTGGCGCCGTAGGCGGCCATCAGGCGGCGGCGCTCGATGCTCATGGAGTCCGGCATGACGAGCACCAGCTTGTAGCCCTTCACCGCGGCCACCATGGCCAGGCCAATGCCAGTGTTCCCGGACGTCGGCTCGATGATGATGCTGTCCTTCTTGAGGATGCCGCGCTTCTCCGCGTCCTCGATCATGGACAGGGCGATGCGGTCCTTGATGCTGCCGCCCGGGTTGGCGCGCTCGAGCTTCATGTGCACCGTCACGCGGGACGGGAACAGCCGGTTGATGCGCACGTGCGGCGTATTACCGATGGTGTCGAGGATGCTGTTCGCCTTCATGTCATGGGCCTCGTCGGGTGGGGCTGCGCAGGGGTGTGGCGGTTCACATCAGATATGGAACTCGAGTGCGTCCAGGGTGCCATCCGCGCCGCGGGGACGCACTTCGCTGCGGCGGGTAACGACGGACTGCGAGGGGACGCTCTGCGTGAGCCAGGCGTTGCCGGCGATGATGCTGCCCCGGCCCACCACCGTCTCACCGCCGAGGATGGTGGCGTTGGCGTACACCACCACGTCGTCCTCGATGGTGGGGTGGCGCTTCTTGTCCGCCAGGCCCTTCTCCACCATCAGGGCGCCCAGCGTGACGCCCTGGTACAGCTTCACGTTGTCCCCGATGAGCGTCGTCTCGCCGATGACGACACCGGTGCCGTGGTCGATGACGAAGCGCCGGCCGATGGTGGCGCCGGGGTGGATGTCCACGCCGGTGCGCTGGTGGGCGTACTCGGTGAGCAGGCGCGGCAGCAGCGGGAAGCCCAGGGCCTGGAGGGCATTGGCCACGCGGTAGATGGCGATGGCGTAGAAGCCCGGGTACGTGAGGATGACCTCGTCCACCGTGCGGGCGGCGGGGTCGGCCTCGAAGATGGCCTGGGCGTCCTGGCGCAGCCACTCGTAGAGGCCCGGCAGCCGCTCCATGAAGCGCGCGGGCAGGGCCGGGTTGATTTCGGGGTACAGCGGGGCCAGCGTCTCGCGGATGCGGTGGAGGCTGGCCTCCACGGTGGTGACGTCACGGCGGACGGCGGCGGCCGTACACTCCAGTCGCTCGGCGAAGTGCGGGAAGAGCAGGCCGAGCACCTGCCCGACGAACTCGGGCGCGGCGCGGCGCACGTCTGGAGGGAAGCAGTGGCGCTGCCGCGCTTCGAGCAGGGCCGCGACCAGCCTGGCGTTGGAATCGTCCATGAGCCTCCTCATTTAACGCGTTGCATGTGCGGGGAGCACGGCTGGAATTTATTCCCGCGACCCAGGAGACACATGTAGGACAGGAGGCCGTCCGGGCAGCCGGCAGTGCCGAGGGTGGCGGGTGGGGACGCTTCACGTTACCTGGGGGGATGCCTGAAGGTCACAGCATCCACCGGGTTGCCCGCGTCCACCGCCGCTGGCTGGTTGGACGGCGCTTCACCGTGGACTCACCGCAGGGGCGCTTCGCGGAAGGGGCGCGTGTCCTGTCGGGCCGCGCGCTCACCGCCGTGGAGGCGCACGGCAAGCACCTGTTCCACACCTTCGAGGGCGGCGTCCGGCTGCACATCCACCTGGGCCTCTTCGGACGCATCCGCCACTTCCGGAGTGGGGCGCCCCCGGCCTCGGAGGCCTGCCGGCTGCGGCTGGCGTCTGCCTTCGCCACGCTGCACCTGTCCGGGCCTTCGGCGTGCGAGCTGCTGGAGCCCGACGAGGAGGCCGCCCTGCGCGCGAGGCTGGGCGAGGACCCGCTGCGCGCGGACGCTTCCCCCGAGCGGGCCCTGGCGCTGCTGCGGCGCTGCCGGGGGCCGCTGGCGCTGGCGCTGCTGGACCAGTCCCGCGTCTCCGGGGTGGGGAACATCCTTCGCGCGGAGGGGCTGTTCCTCGCGGGCCTGCCGCCGCTGATGCCGGCGTGTGAGCTGGACGAGGCCGGCTTCGTGCGACTGTGGGAGGCGCTGCGGCGGATGCTGGAGGACGGGGCGCGCGACGGCCTCGTCGTCACGCCCGGGGCACCGCCGTATGTGGCGGAAGCGCCCGGACGCAAGCGCGAGGAGCGCTTCTGCGTGTACAGCCGGGAGGGGCTGCCGTGCCCCCGGTGCGGCGCGAAGGTGCGGCGCCAGGAGCTGGGCGGGCGGGGCCTCTACTTCTGTGCGGGGTGTCAGGGCGTGGACGCTGCGCCGCGCGTGGGCCGTGGGCGCAAGGCGTCCCGGGCGGACACCTCCCGTGCCTCGGCGCTTGCCGCGCGGCGACCGACGGCGGGACGATGACGGCATGACCGACGCCCCGCTTCCTTCCTATCTCCACGGCACCAGCTCCACCCCGCTGCTCGGGGAGACGATTGGCGAGAACCTGCGCCGCACCGTCGAGCGCCATGGAGACCGGGAGGCGCTGGTGGTCGCCTCGCAGGGCTACCGGGCCACGTACCGTCAGCTCTGGGACACCACGACGCAGGCGGCGCGGGGCCTGCTGGCCCTGGGAGTCCAGAAGGGGGACCGGGTGGGGCTCTGGTCGCCCAACCGCTTCGAGTGGGTGGTGGTGCAGTACGCCACCGCGCGCCTCGGCGCCATCCTCGTCAACCTCAACCCCGCCTACCGCACCTCCGAGCTGGAGTACGCGCTCAACCAGGCCGGCGTCAGCGTGCTGCTGCTGGCTCGCGGCTTCCGGCAGACGGACTACAAGGCCATGGTGGAGGAGGTCCGCCCGCGCTGCGCCGGCCTGCGCAAGTCCCTGGTGCTGGAGGACGACTGGCAGCAACTGCTGTCGCTGGGCAAGGACGTGGGCGAAGCCACCCTGGCAGAGCGCGAGGCGTCGCTCCAGTTCGATGACGCCATCAACATCCAGTACACGTCAGGCACCACGGGCTTCCCGAAGGGCGCCACGCTGTCGCACCACAACGTGCTGAACAACGGGTTCTTCATCGGCGAGGCGCTGCGCTACGGCCCCGAGGACCGCGTGTGCATCCCCGTGCCCTTCTACCACTGCTTCGGCATGGTGATTGGCAACCTGGCCTGCACGAGCCACGGGGCCACGATGGTGATTCCGGGCGAGGCGTTCGACCCGCTGGCGGTGCTGGAAACGGTGCAGGCGGAGCGCTGCACCTCGCTGTACGGCGTGCCCACCATGTTCATCGCCGAGCTGGACCACCCGCGCTTCGGCGAGTTCGACCTGAAGTCGCTGCGCACGGGCGTCATGGCGGGCTCGCCGTGCCCCGTGGAGGTGATGAAGCAGGTGCAGTCGCGGATGCACATGCGCGAGGTGACCATCTGCTACGGCATGACGGAGACGTCGCCGGTGTCCACGCAGAGCGCGCTGGATGACCCGCTGGACAAGCGCGTGTCCACGGTGGGGCGCGTGCATCCGCACATCGAGGTGAAGATTGTCGACGCGGACACGGGCGCGGTGGTGCCACGCGGCGCGCCGGGCGAGCTGTGTACGCGCGGCTACAGCGTGATGCTGGGCTACTGGGAGAACCCGCAGGCCACCGCGAACGCCGTGGACGCGGCGGGGTGGATGCACACCGGCGACCTGGCCACGATGGACGCGGACGGGTACGTGAAGATTGTCGGCCGCATCAAGGACATGGTCATCCGGGGCGGCGAGAACATCTACCCGCGCGAGGTGGAGGAGTTCCTGCACACGCACCCGGGCGTGAGCGAGGCGCAGGTCATCGGCGTGCCCAGCAAGAAGTACGGCGAGGAGGTGATGGCCTGGGTGAAGCCGAAGCCGGGCGTGACGCTCACGCCGGAGGAGCTGACGAAGCACTGCGCGGGCCGCATCTCCACGTACAAGGTGCCGCGCTACTGGAAGTTCGTGGACGCGTTCCCGATGACGGTGACGGGCAAGGTACAGAAGTTCCGGATGCGCGAGCTGTCCGTGGCCGAGCTGGGCCTGGAGGACGCGGCGGCCATCAAGACAGCGTGAGTGGGGCTCGCGTCAGGCCAGCCCCGGTCCGAGGCACTCGTTCAGTGCGGCGACTCCGGGGCCCCGTACATCGACTCAATCAACGCCGCGTGCTTCCGAACGACCGTGTGGCGCTTGACCTTCAGCGACGCCGTGAGCTCGCCACCGTCCACCGTGAACGGACCGGGTGACACACGAAACGTCTTGATGCGCTCGAAGGACGCCAGGCCCGAGTTCGCTTCCGCGACGAGTGTCTGCAGGACCTCGTGGATTCGCGGGTGCGCCGGATCCGCGGGAATGCCCTCGCGCCGAGCCACCTCGGCGAGTATCTCCGCGTCGAGCGCAAACACGGCCGTACAGTAATTCCGCCCCTCGCCAATCACGACCGCCTCCTGGACGAGCGGGTGTCGCTTGAGCAGTGCCTCGACCTTCAGCGGCGCTACGTATTTTCCACCGCTCGTCTTGAGCAGCTCCTTCTTCCGCCCGGTAATCCGGACGAACCCCTCCGAGTCGATGGAGCCGAGGTCTCCCGTCCGGAACCAGCCGTCGTCATCGAAGGCTTCAGCCGTTGCATCCGGGCGATTCCAGTAGCCTCGGGAGATGTTCGGCCCGCGAGCAAGGAGCTCACCATCGGGCCCCACCTTGAGTTCGCACCGCTTGAACGGCCTCCCAACGGTCCCTGGACGCACGTTCTCTTTGCGATTGACGGTCAAGCCAGGGCACGTCTCCGTCAGTCCGTAGGCTTCCAGGACGGTCAGACCCAAAGAGAGAAAGAACATCTGTACGTCTACGCGGAGCGCAGCGGCTCCCGAGAGAAGAACGGAAGCGTTGTCCAGACCCAGGCGAGCGCGCAGCTTCGCCAGCACGAGGCGGTCCGCCAGCCTCCGCTGAGCTTCCAGCAACACCGGCAGCGACTTGCCGGCAGCGCGACGGGACGCGACCTGCCCCCCCACGCCCAGGGCCCAGTCCAAGACCCATCGTCGCAACCCCTGCTCGCTCTCGATGGCGCTCGTGATCTTCGCCATCATCTTCTCGAAGACACGCGGAGCCGCCGGGAAGAACCCCGGGCGCGCAGCGAGGAGATCCGCTGCCAGCGTGGGCACCGACGACATGACCAGCGGCGCGCCGAAGAACGGACCCGCGAACTCCACCATTCGCCCGAAGGAGTGCGCAGCGGGTAGGAAGAGAAGCAAGCCGTGCGTGAGCACGGTGTCATCCAACAGCCTCGCGTCGGCGACGTCTTCGAGCATCGCCAACATGTTGTCGTGGGTTTGAATCACCGCCTTCGGGGCTCCGGTGGTTCCCGAGGTATAGGTGAAGGTCGCGACGTGCTCGCGCCGGATCAGCGACGCTCTCCGACGCAGCTCATCCTCCAGCGCTGCTCGGCGGGCGCGACCCCGGGCCTCGAGGCTCTCCAGGCTCTCCCAATCGTCCGCGGGAGCGAGACCGGCCGGATGGATGACCACCACCCTCGCTCGGGCGCCGAGCTCGGCCGGCGAGTAGCGCCTTTCGAAGAACGTGAAGCCCTCTCGAAAGGCTCGCACCTTGGCGAGCTGACTCGCGTCATCCACGATGATGAGCTGTGCGGCGGTGTCCACGTGCATGTAGCCGACCTCTTCCGGCAGCAGGCTCGCGTAGACAGGGACCGTCTTGAGGCCGACGCTCAGTGCCGCGAAGTCGACGAGACACGACTCCATCGTGGTGTTGCCGACGATGGTGATGCACGCGCCGTCGTCCACCGGACCGGCGCTCAGCAGCCCCGACGCGATGGCTTCGATGCGCGGGAGCAGCTCCGACCAGGGGACATCGACATAGGCGTCGTCCCGTCGCACACGGAATGCGACGCGATGCGGCGACGCGAGCGCCCGGTCGAGAATCATCTGGGAAAGGGACGGGTGTTCATCGGCCATGGGGCCTCCTCTGAACGCACCAAGCTACGTGCGGCGCATCGTCCACGCTTGTATGATTCTGCATATGCAGAGCCACTTGTTGCTGGGCGGAGGCAGAGCGCTGTACGTCGGCCGCTTCCACGAGCTACCCAGGCATCGGTTCGCCGCCAACGCCGTGCTCGTGGGGCTCGATGATGCGTTTGACCTCGTCGAAGGCGACGGCCACGTCGAACAGCACGAAGCCGCCTTCGTGCGTGGGTGGCAGTGGCATGCGCTCGACTTTCATGGCGGACGCGCAGCAGTGTTGTTCCTGGAGCCGGGCGCGGGACTCAGCCAGCGGGTCGACGCAGGCGCGTTGCGCGCAGCAGTCGAAACGGCCCTCGCTACGCGAAGGTCAGAACCCTGGACCGAGCTCTTCCAGAACGCCCTGAATCTAGGACCCTGTCCGCTGACGGTCGACGCACGCATCGCTCGCGTCGCTGCGTTTCTTTCCACACCCGACGACGAACCCTCCGATGCGGTGGTGCTGGCGCAGCGGGTGGGGGCCTCCACTTCCCTCGTCGAACATCGCTTCAGAGAGCAGGTCGGCGTCCCGGTGGGCGCATTTCGCGCCTGGCACCGGATGCAGGCGGCCACCGCGCTCGCACTCAAAGGCCGAAGCCTCACCGAAGTCGCGCACGCCGCGGGCTTCTACGACTCGGCCCATTTCTCCCGACTGTTTCGCGGGATGTTCGGCCTGCCGCCCTCGAAGGTCTTCACCCATGGCCTCACGGGCGCCGTCTTCGAAGCACGAGGCTCCAAGCAGCATCGATGAATCGGCCGCTGCGTTCTGGTGACGTTCGACCCGTCCGCCGCGGAGACGGAGGAGCGTCAGCGGCGTGAAGCGGGCTTGCGTGCGGTCTTCTTCGCGGCGGTGCGCTTCTTCGCCGGAGCCGCCTTCTTCACCGCGGCCTTCTTCTTCACTGGAGCCGCCTTCTTCGCCGGAGCCGCCTTCTTCACCGCGGCCTTCTTCTTCGGCGCCTTCTTGAGCGCGGCGCGCTGGGCCGCGTCCACCGCCTTGCGCGCCCAGGGCAGCAGCGCATACGCGTCATCCGCCGTGTCCGCCGGCGGAGTCCAGTAGCTCGTCTCCAGCGGCTTGCCGTCGGTCTCGAAGACGAGGGGCCGGCCCCCACCGGCCTGGAAGTCCGCCTTGGTGACGTCGTCCGTCTTCAGGAACAGCTGCCCGTCCGAGACGACCGCGAACATCCGCCCGCCGAACCACAGCCCCCAGGCACCGAACATCCTCCGCGACTGCACGGGCCCCAGTTTCTCCAGCAACTCCACCGTGTACTCCACGAAGCTGTCCGTGCGGGCCATGGCCCCTCCTTCCGAAGAATCAGCGGAACGTCGCCACCAGCGGGTTGTGGTCGGACAGCTCGCCCACGTCAATGACCTCCGCCGAGACGAGCCGCTCCGCCATCCTCGGTGACGCGAAGACATAGTCCGTGCGGTAGTCAATCGTCACGCCGCCCCGGTTCCGCCTCGCCGTCACCCACTTCGACGAGGCCGGCCGCTCCGGCAGCGTGTCCACCCAGCCGTACTCCTCCACGTCGTCGATGACGTCGAAGCGCGGGGGATGGCTGAACTTGTCCGTTCCCGCCCGGCGCAGCCGGTCTCCCAGGTCCACGGGATACGGGTCCTTGCGCGACAGCGAGTTGAGGTCTCCGGCCAGCAGGTACTGCTTCTCGCGGAACTCCGTCGCGTCCAGCAGCGAGCGCAGGTAGCGCGCCTCCACGTACCGCAGCTTCTCGTGGTGCGCATCGAAGTGCGTCCCGAACAGCGTCACCGGGCCATTCGCCTCGATTTCACACTGCACGATGCAGTGCCCCAGGAAGTGCCGGTTGTTGTGCACATTCACGGAGCGCAGGGGCGGGCGGCTCACCACGGCCACGTGGTAGCAGCGTCCGCTTCCTCGCGAGCGGGACTGTCCCAGCACCTGGTGCGCGTCGTCCTGGGGCACCCCCAGCGCCTCGGCCACCCGGCGCAGGCGCCCGCCGTCGTCCCAGCCCAGGCACTCCTGGAGCACCAGCACGTCCGGAGACTGCCGGGCGAGGAAGTCGACGATGGCGTCGAATCGCTCCTCGCCCCCCTGCAGGACATTGAACGTCATCACCTTCAACGACATGGGGCCTCGCGTGGCTGTCGGCGCACGCACCATACCCGCGGGCGAAATGACGTGTGCACGTCATTCCGCGGCCCCACCCCCCGCGACTACGGCGTGGAGGACACCGAGTCGTCGCAGTCCGGCCCCTCGCACCGGCCGGCACAGAACGCCTGGCCGGGGTATGACATCGCGATGGTGCACTCGGTGCCACCCGTGCACGTGAGGAGCTCTCCACACAGGGTGCTCTCGTCCACACAGCGCGCCTGGGACACGCCATCCAGGGTGAACGAAATGCAGCTCAGGTCCTGGGCGCACTGGGGCAGGCCCACGCCGCACTCCTGCGCCTGGCCGAGCGACTGCCCGTCACGCAGGGCCAGCCGCCCCTGCCGCAGCGTGTCCTCCTCTTCCGAGCCACAGGCCGCCAGGGCCAGGACCGCCAGGCAACCCGCCACCGCGTTCTTCCAGTTCATCGGTGCTCCCTCGAGTGAGTGACGCCCTGGACCCACAGCAAGGCGCGGACCAGTCCGCCCTCGCCGATATTTCGCACCCTTGGAGTGGGGCCACGCCAACGCCCACTCGGAACTCCTCGGAATTCTGAGAGGAGCGACAGATTCACGACGGGCCCCCACCGCGCTTCTTCGCGCCCCAGGGCTCGGGCATGGCGCGGACGCTCTCCACGATGAAGGCCTTCATCGCCCGCGCCGCCGCAGTGAGGTAGCCCTCGCCTCGGTGCACCAGCGCCACCTGCCGCTTCAGGCTGCCTCGCACCAGCGGCACCACGTCGAAGCCCCGCGACTGGTGGTCTCGCGCCATCAGCTCCGGCACCAGCGCCACGCCCAGCCCGCGCTCCACCATGCGGCGGATGGCCTCCGCGTTGTCCGTCTCCAGCACCAGCTTCGGCGTCACCCCGCGCGCCTCACAGGCCGCCTCCAGCGCCCGCGTGCCGCTCATCCCCGGGATGACCACCCATGACTCCTCCACCACGTCCGCCAGCGCCACGGGCTTTCCCAGCCGCGTCAACCGGTGCCCGCGCGGCACCGCCAGCACCAGTCCCTCCTCCCACAGCTTCTGCGCCACCAGGTCCGCCCGGCGCACCGGCAGCGTGAGAATCGCCACGTCCAGCGCGCCCCGCGCCACGCCTTCCTCCAGCGCCGCGGCCATGCCCTCGCTCAGCCGGGGCCGCACCTCCGGGTAGCGCTGCGCGAAGGCGGGGATGATGTCCGGCATCAGGTACGCCCCCACCGTGTGCAGCGTCCCCAGGGACACCATGCCGCGGGGCGTGCTCGACAGCCGGTCCAGCTCCGAGGTGCCCGCGGAGAGCGCCTCCAGTGCCCGCCGGGCGTGGGGCAGGAAGCGCTCCCCCGCGTCCGTCAGCACTGCCCCGCCTGGGGTGCGGACGAGCAGGCGCGTGCCCAGCTCCGCCTCCAGGGACTGGAGCTGGCGCGACAGGCCGGACTGGGACAGGCCCAGTCCGAGTGCCGCGAGGGAGAGGCGGCCCTCCTGGGCCACCTGGAGGAAGGCCTTGAGCTGTTCGGTCGTCATGCGGTTTCCGCAAGCAGTCTATGCGGAAGATGCGGTTTCCGCATGGCCGGCAGGGGCGTACACGTAGAGGCATGGATGGAAGCGGCTTGACGGTGGAGCCCCTGGCCACCGCGCGCCCGGGCACGGCGCGGCGGATGGCCACCGGGGCGGTGTTGCTGGCCCTGGTGGTCAGCGCCTTCGAGGGCACGGTGGTGACGAGCGCCATGCCCACCATCACCCGGGAGCTGGGCGGCCAGCACCTCTACTCGTGGGTGTTCTCCGCCTTCCTCTTCGCCTCCACCGTGGGCGTCCTCATCTCCGGCAAGCTGGCGGACCGGCTGGGCCGCAGGCCCGTCTTCTTCGGCGGCATGGGGCTGTTCCTGGTGGGCTCGGCGCTGTGCGGCCTGGCGGACTCCGTCCCCGCGCTCATCGCCTTCCGCGTGGTGCAGGGCCTGGGCGCGGGCGCCCTCCAGCCCACCACGCTCACCATCAGCGCGGACCTCTACACCCTGCGCGAGCGCGCCGCCGTGCAGGGCCTGTTCACCGGCGCCTGGGGCGCGGGCAACGTCGTGGGCCCGCTCATCGGCGGCTGGCTGGTGATGCACGCCTCGTGGCGCTGGGTGTTCCTGGTCAACGTGCCCGTGGGCCTGTTCGCCGCCGCGCTCTTGTACCTGTCCTACCGCGACCCGCCGCGCCGCTCGGACGTGAAGCTGGACCGGTGGGGGCCGCTCCTGGCGGGCACATCCGCGGCGCTGCTCCTCTTCTCCCTGGAGCCCGGCCACGCGCAGGGCCGGTGGCTGTGCGTGCTGGGCGCGGTGGCCGTGGGCGCGGCGCTGGTGCGCCAGCAGCGCGCGTCCGCGTCGCCGCTGCTGCCCGTGGAATTGCTGAAGGACCGCACCGTGCTCAGCGGCGTGGCGGGCGGCATCGCCGGCGGCGCGCTCTTGTACAGCATGGCCGCGTGGGTGCCCCTGTGGATGACGGAGCAGGGCGGCCACTCGCCGCTGGGCGCGGGGCTGGCGCTGTTGCCCATGCTGCTGGGCTGGTCCGTGGGCTCCACCTTCGGCGTGAAGCTGCTGGTGCGCGGCGGCATGCGCCTGAGCGCGGGCGTGGGCTTCGCGGTGGCGGCGGCGGGCGCCGGAGTCCTCTCCCTGTCCGCCGCGCTCGGCTGGGGTGTGCCCGCCGCGCTCGTGGGGCTGGGCATCCTGGGCCTGGGGCTGGGGCCGGCCGCGAGCACCTCGCTGATTGGTCCCCAGTCCCGCGCACCCTGGCACCACCGGGGCATCGTCACGAGCAGCCTCTACGCCACGCGCCTTCTGGGAGGCTCGCTGACGGTGGCCCTGCTGGCGCTCGCGCGGGGCCACTTCGCCATCCAGTTCGCCATGGCGGGCGGCATCGCCGCCCTGGTGGCGCTCATGCTGGCGGTGGCGGCACCGGGCCGGATGGAAGGCATGGCGACCTCCGGCCGGTGAGCCGGAAGCGGGCAGGGCCGGCGGGACACGGTGCCCACCGGCCCTGGACGACGGTGGCTCAGGGCCCCGCGTCCGGAACGCTGAGCAGTCCGGAGACCGTCGGCGCCCGGGCGTTGACGTCCCGGTCGGTGAGCGTCAGCGGCCTGTCCGAGACGTCGTAGCCCGGCGAGTGGATGGCAGCCACGAGCAGGTAGTAGTGCTCGCCCGCGGTGAGGACGCTGGACGGCAGCCGCACGGAGGTGGCCCTGCCGTCCACGTAGAGGGAGGCCGCGTCCCGGGTGACGAACGACGTCTCGTCGACGCGAGCGAAGTACACCAGTCGCAGCACGTACGCGTCCGGTGTCCCGGTGGCCGGCGGCTGCCACGTCACGACATGGGGGCCGAGCGGAAGGGGGCGGTTCTCGTACGCATCCGTCCCATCCACCCTGAGCGCGCGGGGCGGCCGGATGCGCGGGGCCATCGGCCCCTCTGCCAGGCTGGAGGCCCGGTCGGCGACGAAGATGTTGGCCGAGAGGAGGACGGGATGCCCGGGGAACTGGAACGGCAGCTGGAAGGACGTGGACGCAAAGCCCACCAGGCCCCAGCTGGACGGGAAGGGGTTGCCGTAGAGCAGCGTCGCCTGGACATTGGACGTCTCCCCGCGGGGGCGGACGAGCGAGAGCAGCTCGCCCGAATACCCCACCCAGCCCTCGGGTGGGCCGTGCGCGGCGGGCCGGAGGTAGAAGCTGGACGAACGTGGGGTGGCGTCCGGATGCACCTCGGCGGCGAGCGCCGCGAACTCGGACACCCTCCAGTCGAACGGCAGCTCGTTCATGGGCAGCGCGGAGAGCGTTGCCTGGACGGACAGGGGCGCGGTGCCGTCATAGGAGAGCGGAGGCAGGTGCGCGGCACGCACGGCCGTGCTGTAGCGCTGGACGCCGCCGTCGGGCACCGGGCCCAGGTCAAGGTCCCGGGGAGACATCTGCAGCACCCAGGCCCGGTCCCCGCGCGCCGCCTCGAACACGGGCACCGGCCCCACCATCGCGTTGTCGAAGACCACGGTGTTCTCGCGCACCGTGACGTCTCCATCCTCGGCGTTACCGAGGGTGAGGTACGTCGCGAAGTCCACCTCACCGGAGACCAGCTGGATGCTCGTGGAGGGGTTCTCCTGGGTGACGGGCAGGGAGCTCCGCCAGGGCTCCAGCCCGCTCAGGTCCACGTTCGCCACGTGGCTCCCCCCATCCCTCAGGGTGACGGGGCCTGCATCGGCGCGGCCCAGGAAGTTGACGCTCAGGTCCAGGGTGCGCGCGTCGGTGACGATGAAGGAGGTGCCCACCCTCGCGTAGTAGGGGGTGTCCAGCGGCACGTCCGGGAAGGCGTACAGCCCCGGTCCGCTCTCGGCGCCCGGGACGGGGACGAAGCGGTCGCCGTCCACGACGAACAGCTCGACGGGGTCCTCGGTGAAGTCCGCCGGCACCTCCTCCACGCCGCTGGCGTTCCGGTAGCGGTAGAACCGCCGGATGCGCACCGTGTCGTCCGGAGGGCCCGCGTCGACGCCCGCATCTGTCCCCGCGTCCGTGCCCGCATCCGTGCCCGCATCGGAGCCCGCATCCGTCCCCGCATCGGAGCCCGCATCCGTCCCCGCGTCGGTGCCGGCATCCGTGCCCGCGTCCGTCCCGGAGTCCACCGGGCCCGTGCCCGAGTCGGTGCCCGCGTCCACCACCGTGCCGCCGTCCGGCTTCGGCTCGGGGTCGTCGGAGCAGCCCAGCCAGGTGGTGCACAGCAACAGCGAAAGCAATACCAGACGCCAACCCGGCAGGTGTGTCCCGGTGTTCATCGTTTCCCCTCCTGATTCGGTCCCCCCGCCCACGGCAGCTGCGGGCACGAAACCATAGCGGCCCGGGTTGCCTGTGAATACGGGGAGGTGTCTGACAATCCGAGGGCCGGTGGGAAGTGCTTCCCACCGGCGCCAGGGACTCCAGGTGTTACTGCGCGGGCACGGTGAGCAGGCCGGAGACGGTGGCGGCGGTGCTCTGGGTCACCACGTCGGAGATGAGGAACGGCTTCCCCGTCGGGTCGTAGCCCTCCGCCCGGATGGCCCCGACGTCGATGAAGTAGTACTGACCCGGCTGCAGCACGTCGGCGGGCAGGCGGACGGAGGTGGCGTCACCATCCAGGTAGAACCCGAAGGCCGTGACGGTGGTACGGAACTCCGCGTCCCCCCGCATCTGGCGGACCCTCACGCGATAGGCGTCCGGCGCCCCGGCCGCGGGGTGACGCCAGCCGATGACGTGAGCCCCGGTGGTGAAGGTGCGCGCGGTATAGCCCTCGGCTCCGTCCAGGGTCAGCTCCCGGGGAGGAAGGAGGCCCGGGCGGAGCGGTCGGCCCGTGAAGCGTGAGGCCTCGTCGGACACGTAGAGGCTCCCGGTGATGATCCGCTCGGGCTCCCCGGGGATGGTCGCCGGGACGGTGAAGGTGTGGGAGAGGCCGCCGACCAGGCCCCAGGTGGAGGGGGAGGGATTGCCGAAGGTCATCGGCACGGTCACGTCCGAGGCCGAATTCCGGGCCAGATAGACGTTCAGCAAGTCACCCGAGTACCCGACCCAGCCATTGCGTGTGCCATGGGCAGCGACGAAGACGGTGAAGCTCGAGGTCCGGAGGGTGGCCTGGGGGTGCACCTGGCTGGCGAGGTTGGCGAACTCGGAGACCTTCCAGTCGAGGGTGAGCTGCTGCTGGGGCAGCGGCTGGAGCGTGCCCTGGAGGACCAGCGGGGTGTCGCTGGACGTCGAGAAGGGAGGCAGGTGGAGGCCACGGCTCGCCCCGTGGTAGCGCTGGACCTGGCCCGCGGGCGGCGTCCCCCACTCCCGGGAGGATTGCTGCACCAGCCAGGCCCGGTCTCCCCGCTCCGCCTCGAACCGGGGCATCGACCCGATGGTGACGCTGGCGTAGTAGATGCCCTGCTCCCTCACCGAGGTCGCTCCACTGGTCATGTCGAGGCCGGGAGACACGTCCGCCACGTGGCCCCGCTCCTCGGAGATGAGCTGGAGCGCGTCGGAGGGGTTGTTCAGGCCGATGGGGCCCGACCGCTGGTACCAGGGCTCCAGCCCGTCCAGCTCGAGGTCCACCCTCGGTTCCACTTCCAGCTCCTGCCCGTCCGGCCGGCCCAGGGAGTTCGTGCTCACGTCCAGGTCGCGGTTGCGCGTGACGATGATGTTGGTGCCCCACCGCACGTAGTACGTGCCGTCGGGCACGTCGGTGAACAAGTATTCCCCCGCTGCGCCGGGCGCGCCCGTGAAGGGAACGAGCGCCTCTCCCTGCTCCACGAACAGCTGGACGGGCTCTTGCGTGAAGTCCTCCGGCCGGGGCTCGGTGAACCCGCTGGCCGTGAGGTTGCGGCGGAAGCCCTTGACGCGCACCTGGGTGTCCTCCACGCCGGCATCGGGCGTGGGGGTGGGCGTGGGCTCATCGTCGGAGCAGCCCAGCCAGGTGGTGGTGCAGAGCAGGAGTGGAATGAGACTCGAACGCCAGTTCAACATGAATTGCCTCTCAATTCAGCGAGACGGGGACGACGCCGGTCCCCTGTGCACTCAGCAGGCCAATGACAGATGCCACACGAGTGCATGACTCGCCGAGTCAGACGTTTTTTCCCGAAATGGAGCGCAAATCTTGGACACCCGCTGTGCAGTGATTGGGACATGCCTGTGCGCTCCGCTGCACACCCCTGCACAACCCCCCTGCACGACAAGTTGCGCAAACCCGCCTGCCGCCGTGCGTCATGGGTTGGCAGGGCGGCTGCAATCAGGGCTCCTCCACGCGCAGTCACAGGCGAGGGAGGACTCGGATGAACACGGTGTCGACGAAGTGGGACGTGCGGGTGCTGGGCAGCGTGGGGGCGGGGCTCTTGGCGCTGGCGGTGGTGTTCCTTTGGAGAGATTTGCAGGTCCCCCGGGAGCTGCTGCTCGCGGTGGCCGCGGCCGTGGCGGCGGGCGTGGCGCTGCTGGACGTGAGCCGGGTGCAGCGGCTGGCGGGCCCCGTCCTCGTGCTCGGCTGCGCGGTGGCCGGAGGCCTCTGGTATGCCGCGACGAAGGAGCCGATGCTGCTCGTGGGCCTCGCGGCGACGCTCGCCGTGGCCGCGGTGACGCTGCTGCGCTCGCGTCCCGGGGCGGACGGCCCCCGGGACCGCGTCCAGGACGCGCTCGTCTGGTTCGGCCTCAGCGCCGCGGTCATCGCCGGCTCCTGGGCCTTCTACTTCCACTTCCTCACGCTGGGCATCGCCGAGGACAACGTGGCCCGCCGGCTGGTGCTCACGCTGGGGTGGCTCGTCGTGGGCGTGGCCCTGGTGCTCACCGGCCGCCAGCGCGGCACGCCCGTCATCCGCGACGCGGGCTTCGCCTTCGTCGCCATCGCCGTGGGCAAGGCCCTGGTCTACGACACCATGCACCTGCACGGCTCGCTGCGCGTGGTGGGGCTGGCCGCCGCGGGCGCGCTGATGCTGGGCGCCGCCTGGCTGTCCTCCCGGGCTCCGGCTCCGGCCACCGTCCGGAGCCGCTGACATGGGGCCCCTGCTCTCCCTCTCCAGCGCCCTGTGGCTGGCCATGGCTCCCACGGGGACCTGCTGGGCGCCGTCGGACCAGACCGCGGGCTGGAAGCGCGTGGAGCTTCCCTCCGAGGCGCCCGCGCTCGCCGCACCCGAGGACGTGGACCAGTTCCGCGTGGGAGAGCCCGCGCGGCTGCGGGAGTCCGACCCCCGTGCGTACGTGGGCGCAACGAAGACGAGCCCCGGCCGCATGGCCTATACCTTCCGCGTGCCGCCCGGCACCACGCGGCTGGAGGTGGCCTTCCTGGAGCCCCTGCGTGGCGCCAAGGTGGACGCCACCGCATCCGCCGGGGCGCGCGCCTTCCCGCTGCTGAGCGAGCGTCGGCAGCCGGGCGCCTCGCTGGTGCTGGAGTGGTCCGCGGCGGACGTGGACGGCGTGGTGGTGGAGGTGCACCACCACCTGCGCGAGCGGCCCGTGGTGCGCGCGTGGAGCAGCGCCCGGAGCCTCTGGCCGGAGAGGGAGGCCTCCGTGCCCGCGGCCTTCAAGGAGCCGCGCGCGCTCTACTTCCTGCACCCGGGCGGCGGGCGCTACGTCACCCTCTGCCAGGCGCCAGGGCGCGGCCTCATGCTGTCGCGCTGGCCCTCGGAAGGGGCTCCCGCGCCGGTGGCCCTCACGCGGGTGCCTTGAGCACCCGGGGCCACAGCTTCGCGAGCGCGGAGCGCAGCGCCGTCGCGCTGGGGTAGCGGTCCTCGGGCCGCTTCTCCAGCAGCTTCAGCACCACGTGCTCGAACGGCTCGGGCACGCCGGGGCACAGCGTGCGCGGCGGGACGGGGGGCTGCTGCACGTGGAGGAACATCAGCGGCACCGGCTGCGAGTGGCGGAAGGGGAGCTGTCCGGTGAGCAGCTCGTAGGCCACCACGCCCAGGGCGTACAGGTCCGTGGCCGGTGACACCGGAGGGCTGCCCATCACCTGCTCGGGCGCCATGTACTCCGGCGTGCCGAGCACCGCGCCCTGGGCCGTGGTGCCCGCCACGTGCGTGCTCCGCGCCAGGCCGAAGTCCATCAGCTTCAGCACGCCCGTGCGGGTGATGAAGAGGTTGGCGGGCTTCACGTCCCGGTGCAGCACGCCGCGCCCGTGCGCGTGCTCCAGCGCCACGGTGGCGTGGGTCAGCCAGCGCAGGGACTCGGCCAGCGAGGGGCGCCGCGCCGCCAGCCGCTGGCGCAGGTCCATTCCCTCCAGCAGCTCCATCGTCAGGAAGTGCCGCTCCCCGTCCGCCCCCGCCTCGAAGACGCGGAGGATGTTGACGTGCTCCAGCCCCCGGACGTGCTCCACCTCCTGGCGGAAGCGCGCCACCAGTGCCGCATCCGCGTGCGGCACCGCCAGCAGCTTGAGCGCCACGCGCACGTCCCGCCGCAGGTCGGTGACTTCATAGACGGTGGAGCTGCCCCCGGCGCCCAGCCACTTCTCCACGCGGTAGCGGCTGGCCACCACCTGTCCTGGCACCAGCCCGCGCACCACCGCCGCCGGCAGCGGCGTGGCAATTCCCTGTAGGAGCGTGCCGTGCGGAGACACCGGGGTCAGCGGTCGAAGCGCCTCCGCCAGCAGCTCCTCCGGCGGAGGTGTCGAGGGCGGTGGCGCGGCCTGCCCGCGCACGGGCTCCACCGCGGCTCCCTCCAGCAACGCCAAGTCAGCGGTCTCATCCTCCGGCGAGCGCACCGCACCCTCCCTCCGTCACCTCGGGTGGACATGGCTTCACGTGTCCAGCAGGGACACGTGCGACATGGCCCCGGCGCCCTCGATGTCCAGGTGGGGGGTGGGCAGGTTGTATTCGGCGGCGGCGCTGGTGGCCTCCACCATGATGGGGCCGGCAATCTCCGGCGGCTCGCCATGGCACAGCAGGTCCACCACGTGCTCCAGCGTCCACTTGCCCAGCCGGCTCACCACCAGCCGCGTGCCGTCGAACTTCGACGTGTCCGACAGCTCCTGGCTGGCCGCGAGCTTCACCGCCACCGAGTCGCCCAGGTAGCCGCGCGCCAGCGACAGCACCCGCTCCAGCACCGCGTTCCAGGCCTGGAGGTGGGTGCGGTCCTGCGCCTCGTCCATGATGTCCAGGCCCACCTGCAGCCGCTCCATGCGCTCCAGGAACTGGTGCACCAGCGGGCCCCGGATGATGCGGCCGTGCTGGGGCGCAATCATCTCCACGGCCGGCGTCAGCTTGCGGATGGCGGCCACCGCGCGCACCAGCGCCGCGTTCACCGGCATGTAGATTTGATGGAAGGCGCGGATGCCGGCCCAGTCGGACTCGTCCGCCCACAGCCCCCGGGCGCTGGAGTCGGTGAGGCCGCCGAACAGGTCACCGGTGAAGAGCACCCGCGTCTGCGGGTCATAGAGCATCACCGCGCCCCGGAAGTGGCAGAAGGGCGAGGGCACCGGCAGCAGCGTGTGGCCGGTGGGGATGCTCAGCCCCTGGGCGAACTTCTCCGTGGGGATGAAGCGGTTGCGCGGCAGGTTGAAGTGGACGATGAGCCGCCAGGTGTCCTCCGAGCAGAGGATGCCGGCGCGGGGCGCATAGCGGGCGCTGATGATGCTCGAGGACGAGCCCACGTCCGGGTCCTGGTGGTTGATGAACATGGCGGACAGCCGGTCCATCCCGCCGATGAGCGTCGTCACCTTGGTGTGGATGGTGGAGAAGTCGCTGCTCGAGCCCGGGTCCACCAGGAGGTTGAACTCCGCGGGCCGCTGCGTCTTCGCATTCGTGCCGCGGAAGCGCCGCAGGTAGGGGTTGGCGTAGAAGATGCCGCCCGGCTCTCGCTTGCCCACCCAGAAAGTCTCTGGGGCAATCTCCACGGGCACCAGGCGGAGGTCGGGGGACTGCGGGCTCGGGCTGGTGGTGGGGGCTTCGGTGCTGCTCATGGGCTCGGCGTTCCTTCGCGCGGGGGGGATGTGGCCCGTCCGCCCTAGCAAGCCGCGCGCCGCCGGACACTGCCGCCCTCCGGTGGCGTGAGAGGGCCCCTGGCGCGCAATTCCTGCGTCCGCCCCGGGGCGGACGCAGTTCGTGCGGTCCACATGCCTCCAATCCCACCTGGCGGGCACTCCTGCGCGGGGGCCGGCTGCTCGGGAGCGAGCGGCCGACACGTCACGCCGCGTCCCGGCCCGCTCAGCCTGGGAGGGAGGGAAACGTCATGCCGTCGCCATCACCCGGACCCGCCAGGGGCCTGCAGCGGCCGTCCGAGCGGCCGGGCCCGCGCTCCCGGTGGGAAGTTCCCACCCGCGCGCGGCCAACGTGGCAGGCTCGCGTCACTTCCCGACTCCTTCATGCCCGACCCGTCCACGCTTTCCGCCTGGGGGCTCCCCGGCCTCTTCTTCGTCGCCATGATGGCGGGCTCCGTGGTGCCGGTGCCCTCGGAGGCGGTGCTCGCCGCGCTCATCTACGGAGGGACGGCTCCCGTCATGGCCGTGACGGTGGCCACCGTGGGCAACGTGCTGGGCGCGCTCACGCTGTATGCGCTGGGCCGGTGGGTGGCGGGCGGGGGAGGTGGGGCGCTGGGGCGGTGGTACACGCGCCGGCGCGCGAAGGAGGGCCCGCGCATGGAGCGTGTCGAGGCCCGGGTGCGCACCTGGGGCGCGCCCGCGCTGCTGATGTCGTGGATGCCGGTGGTGGGCGATGCCTTCGTCATCGCCGGCGGCATGCTGGGCGTCAGGCCGCTGCCCTTCGTCCTCTTCGTCACACTCGGCAAGGGGCTGCGCTACCTCTTCGTCGCGCTGTCCACGGCCGCGGCCCTGTAGCAGCCGATACAAAGTATTTTCATTCGGGGCTTACGCAACGCTCCCGCGCGCCGCCTCGATAGACGAGACTGCTGGTGCGCGTGTCTTTCGCGCGTGCTGTCTGTCGTTCAGGTGTCTTCCTCGACCCTCTCAAACAGCTCCCCCCGGAGCAGGACCGGACCTCGTGCGAATCAACAAGACTTCCCTGGCGCAGGTGCAGTCGGTATGGCGGCTGTGCGCCGTCGCGCTCTCCCTGGCACTCGCGGCCTGCGGAGGCGTGGAGCCTTCGGTGGAGCCCGCCGCGGACGGCGCCGCCGTCGAGACGCGCGAGGACGCGCTGGCCAGCGTGCGCGTGCGGCTGATGGCGGCCAACCTCAGCAGCGGCACGGGACAGGACTACGACCCGGGCCACGGCATCCGCATCTTCCAGGGCACGGACCCCGACGTGGTGATGATTCAGGAGTTCAACTACAGGACGAACTCCGCCACCGACCTGCGCGCCTTCGTGGACACCGCGTTCGGCCCGGGCTTCCACTACTCCATCGAGGCCGGCGCCCAGATTCCGAACGGAGTCATCAGCCGCTGGCCCATCATCGCCTCGGGCGAGTGGGATGACCCGCAGGTCTCCAACCGCGACTTCGCCTGGGCGCGCATCGACGTGCCGGGCCCGAAGGACCTGTGGGTGGTGAGCGTGCACCTGCTGACGACGAGCAGCAGCATTCGCAACACCGAGGCCTCCAGCCTGGTCAGCCGCATCAAGGCCAGCATCCCGGCCGGGGACTACCTGGCCATCGGCGGCGACTTCAACACCGGCAGCCGCACCGAGGCGTGCTTCAGCACCTTCGCCCAGGTGGTGACGACCGCCAGCCCGTACCCGGCGGACCGCAACGGCAACACCAACACCAACGCGGGCCGCAACTCGCCGTATGACCACGTGCTGGTGGACAGCGACCTGCGCCAGTACCAGACGGCGGTGGTCATCGGGAGCAGCTCCTACTCCAACGGGCTGGTGGTGGACACGCGCGTGCACTCGCCCATCTCCGAGATTTCCCCCGCCGTTTCAGGGGACAGCGGCGCGTCCGGCATGCAGCACATGGGCGTCATCAAGGACTTCCTCATCCCCAGCGACACGGGGACGGGCGGAATCACCGTGACGTCGCCCAACGGCGGCGAGAGCTGGACGGCGGGCAGCGCGCGGACGATTTCCTGGTCCGCCTCCGGCGTGACGAACGTGAGGGTGGAGTACACCCTGAATGGCTCCACCTGGAGCACGGTGTCCTCGAGCACCTCCGCGTCGGCCGGGAGCATCGCGTGGACGGTGCCTTCCACCGCCAGCACCGCGGCGCGCGTGCGCGTCAGCGACGCGGCCAACGCCAGCATCAGCGACACCAGCAACGGGGCCTTCACCATCACCACCGGCGGCGGCGGCGGGACGGGCAGGGTCATCGTCAACGAGGTGATGGTCAACGAGCCGGGCTCGGACACCGCCGGCGAGTTCGTGGAGCTGGTGAACGTGGGCACCGGCACGGTGGACCTGAGCGGCTGGACGGTGTCGGACGCGGCGCTGTCCCGGCACACCTTCCCGAGCGGCACCACCCTGGCGGCGGGCAAGGCGGTGGTGGTGTTCGGCGGGGCCGCTGGCATTCCCACGGGCACCCCGGGCGCGGTGGCCGCGTCCACGGGCACGCTGGGCCTGTCCAACAGCGGCGACACGGTGACGCTGACGAACGCGTCCGGCACGGCGGTGGACACCGCGACGGTGGGCTCGGGCGTGAGCGGCACGGACGGCGTGTCCGCCAACCGCAGCCCGGACACCACCGCCGGTGCGGCCTTCGTGCTGCACACCGGCGTGTCCAGCCTCACGTCGTCGCCGGGCCGTCGCGCCAGCGGCGCGGCGTTCTGAGCCGGTGAGGTGAAACACCGCGGCCCCGCTCCGGAAGGTGCCGGAGGCGGGGCCGTGGTTGCTTCAGGGAAGCGGGGCGCTCAGTGGCTCTCGCCCGAGGGGGAGAGCGGGACGTGCTCGCCCGTCGCCTCCGAGCGCACCATGGGAGCGCGGCCGCCGTCACCGGTGCTGCCCGGACCCGGCGTGGCCGGGTCTCCGGCGCGCGGGGTGGAGCGCCCGTAGTCGCGCTCCCAGATGCGGACCAGGGTGAGGAAGAAGGCGACGATGAGGGGCCCGAGCAGCAGGCCCACCGTGCCGAACGCGGCCAGGCCGCCGAGCAGCGCGAAGAAGACGATGGCGCCGTGCTGGTGCATGCCGCGCTTGGCCAGCAGCGGCTTCACCACGTTGTCCACCAGGCCCACCACCACCGTGCCCCAGATGGCGAGGAAGAGCGCGGCCCAGGGGTGCCCGCTGAAGAACATCAGCGCCGCGGCGACCAGCACCACGACGGCCGCGCCCACCATCGGGATGAGCGCCAGGAAGAAGGCCACGCCCGCGAAGAACAGCGGGGCGGGCACCCGGGCGATGAGGAAGCCGACGAGGGCCGCCACCGCCTGGACGCCTGCGGTGGCCACCGAGGAGAGGAGCACCGCGCCGGACACGCTGCGGAACTCGCGCATGATTTCGCGCGTCTGCCCGCGCCGCAGCGGTGACACGCTCTCCACCCAGTCCACCAGCTTCGCGCCGTCCGTGAAGAAGAAGAACAGCGCGATGAGCATCATGATGGTCTGGAAGGCGATGGAGCCCGTGGCCGCCACCGCCCCCGTCACGGCCTTCGCCGCGGTGCCACCCTGGCTGCTCACCTGCTCCTGGATGGTCTGGTCCAGGTTCTGCTCCCCCACCGGCAGCCGCTTCATCACGCTGTTGGCCGCCCCGCGCACGGGCCCGGGCAGCTTCTCCACCAGCCCGCTGACGCCCTCGCGCTGCACCGTCTGGGAGACGAACTGTGCGCCCTCCGACACCTCGGTGACGATGAATGCCGTCAGGCCGCCCAGGGGCAGCAGCAGGGCCAGGACCACGGTCGTGCAGAGGATGCCGGAAGACAGGTGGCTGCGGCCCCGCAGGCGCCGGGTCAGCCGCTTGTGCAGGCCGTAGAACGTCGCCGCCAGCACGGCAGCCAGGAAGAAGGCCTCCGCGAAGGGCCGGATGACGAGGGCCAGCAGGAAGATGGAGAGGAGGATCAGGCCGGTGAAGATCCGGCGGGCGGTCAGCTCGGAAGCCATGCCCGTCAAGGTAGGCACGCCCGGGCGGGAAGGCAGGGGAGCGCTGCTCTTTTGCCTGCCCGGCGGCTCTCCAGGCGAGAAGACTTGGGCCCGGGCGCCGGGCGGCTAGAGTGGGCGGGCCATGCCGTCCTTCGAATCGACCGAGTTCACCCTCTGGCTGCTGCAGGCGCTCTGCGCGGTCTTCCTCGCCATCCTCTTCCTCCAGTCCGGCCTGGACAAGGTGTTCGACTGGAAGGGCAACCTCGGCTGGCTCACCGGCCACTTCGCCAAGAGTCCCCTGCGAGGCATGGTGCCGCTGATGCTGGGCACCCTCACCGTGATGGAGGTGGCGGCTGGCGCGCTCAGCGCGGCGGGGCTGGTGGCCCTGGTGGCCACCGGGAGCGCGACGCTGGCCTTCTGGGGCGCGCTGCTGTCCGCGGTGTCGCTGGTGGCCCTCTTCTTCGGCCAGCGCATGGCCAAGGACTACGCGGGCGCCGGTGGGCTGGTGCACTACTTCCTGCTGACGCTGGTGGCGGTGTACGTCACCCGCCTGCACTGACGGGCGAAGCGGGCCGCCTTCAGAGCACCTTGCGCGAGGGCACCAGGGCGTTGGCGGACAGCAGGCCCGCCGCCAGCGCCACGGACACCATCAGCATGGTGAAGGCCGTGTCCACCCCGGCCACCACGTCCCGCTCCAGCAGGGAGGACAGGCTGTGGAAGCCGACGCTGCCGGGCACCAGCAGCATGAGGCCCGGCACCAGGGTGGTGACGGCGGGCAGGTTGCGCAAGCGCGCCAGGGCGTTGCTGGCGATGCCCAGGAGCAGCGCCCCCACGAAGGCGCCCAGCTGCGGCCCCAGCAGCAGGGCCCCCAGCCGCGAGCCCGCGAAGGCGAAGGTACACGCCGCGGCAATCCAGCCCCAGTCGCGCGGACGGGCGCGGAAGAGGATGCCCAGCGCCACGGTGGACAGGGCCAGCGCCACGAGCTGGGTCCACATGGGCAGCGCCGGGGGCAGCGGGATGGGGGCCGGCGGGGGCAGCAGCATCGCCAGCCGGCTTCCCAGCGCGACGCCGAAGCCCAGCTGCAGGAACACCAGCGCCGCCCCGGTGAGCCGGGAGGTGCCGGAGATGAGGTGGCGGGTGGCCAGCTCGTTGATGGCCACCGTCAGGGACAGGCCGGGCAGCAGGACGATGATGCCGGCCACGGTGGCCACCTTCACGGACAGCGGGCCCATCACGCTCGCGGCCAGCACGGCGAGGGCGGAGGAGAAGATGCCCGCCACCGGCTCCAGCACGCGCGCGGTGGTGGGCTGCCGGCGCGTCAGTGCGCCCAGCGTGCCGATGAGCAGGCTGCTCAGCGCCGCTACCGCCACCTCCCGCAGGCCGCCGCCGAACAGCCGCCCCGCGGCGCCGCCCGCCAGCGTCCAGCTCAGCAGCTGGAGCCCGGGGCCGTAGCGCTCCGGCAGCGCGAGGATGGCCTCGACCTTCGAGGCCCCTTCCACGGGCGTGAGCCGGCCCTGGATGACGTCGTCCGCCAGCACGTCCAGCAGCGTCAGCCGCTCCAGGTCCAGGTCCCCGGGCTCCACGCGGATGAGGCTGGTGCGCAGCGACTCCGGCGGGCCGAAGGAGGAGAAGAGGGAGGTGGGGGTGGAGAAGAAGCGGCCCTCCAGTCCCAGCCGCTCGGACACGCGCTGCATCAGCCCCTCCAGCCGGTGGGCGGGCGTGCCGTAGCGGTGCAGGGCCTGCGCCAGCCGGAGCGCGAAGGCCACGGCGGGCCCTGGAGGCGGGGGACTCAGGGAGGCGGAGAGCTCGGGAGGGACGGCCACGGCGGCGCACATGGCAGAGGCCCCGGGCCGAGTCAAACGGAAGGGGGCAACGGCGCCGTCACAGCCCCGTTGCCCCCTTTCATGTGTCACTGCTTACCGTGGACTCAATGCACCTTCGTCACGTCGTCCAGCGGCGGCAGCGGCGGGATGCGGGACGAGCCGGAGGGCGAGGACGCGAGGGCGTCCGCGTTGTCCTCGGTGCCGACCGCGCCGAGGCCGGAGCCGCTCGTCGGCGAGCCGCTGTAGCCCGGCGAGCCGCTGATGCTGCTGGCGCCGAAGCCGGTGTTGCTGGTGGAGGCAGGTGTCACGAGGTCCGACGACGCGGAGATGCCCGAGGCGGAGTAGCCCTGGCTGCCCGCGATGTCGGTCGACTGCTCCTCGCTGCCCTGGAGCTTCTGGTTGAGCTGGTCGCCCAGCTGGGAGATGCCCTCCTCGGCGCGGCGCTTGGCCGGCTCCATGAGCTGGCGCTCCTTGTTGGACACGGGGATGAGCGTGGAGGCGAGCATGCCGAGCGCGATGCCGCCCAGGGCCAGCAGGATGGGCTGCTCATCCACGGTGCGGTTGAACCAGTCCGTGGTGCGGTACTGCACCGTCTCGCGCGAGGGGATGCGCTCACGCAGGTGCGAGGCCTGCTCGCGGACCCGGCCCACCGCCCCCGCGGCGCGCTCACGCACCTCGGTGGCCTTGCCGAGCGCACGGTCCTTCACGTCGACGGCCCGGTCCTTCACCTGGTGCGCCGCCTCGGTGGCCCGGTCCTTCGCGTGGTGGACCGCGCCGCTCGCGCGCTCCTTCATGCCGACGCCGTTGTCGCTCTCGTCCAGGTTGCGGGCGGACACGTCGTCATAGCCCGCGGGGACGCCCTGGTAGCCGGAGGAGACGCCCTGGTAGTCACCGACGCTGGTGCCCGCGCCGTAGCCCAGGTCACTGCGCTCCGCGGTGGCGTAGCGGTCGTCGCTGGAGTAGCGCGTGTCCGCGCCCCGGGAGCGCAGCCCGTCGTAGCGCCACCGGTCCTCGTTACGCCAGCGGTCGTCGCTGTAGCGGTCATACCGGTGCTCCTCGCGCGTGGTGAAGGCCTTGCGCATCAGCGCCGACCCCACGCCCGCGCCGATGAGGGCGCCCAGCAGGCTCCACCCCTTCGGGGTGTCTGCACGTTCCTTCAGCTCCGTCGTCTTCTGCATCACCGTCTCCTTGGCGTGTGTCTTGAATTCCGTGGCTCTTTCCACGGCGGCATCCTTGGCGTGCTGCTTGAGCTCGACCGCCTTCTCCGTGGCGAACTCCTTCGCACGCACCTTCAGTTCCTCGGCCTTGTCGTGGGCCATCGCCTTCAGACGCTCCGGCTCGGCCTTGCGAGCCAGCTCGTCCGCCAGTTCGGTCAGGCGTGCCCGTGCATCTGCGATTTCATGGAGTGCGCGGTCCTGCTCGCCCATTGCCCATCCTCCTTGAGGGTTTGAATCGTCCGTTGAGGTCCGTGGACCCGCTTCAGCCGCCCGAGTCCGGCCCAGGCCACTGCGCCGCCCACTGCCAGCAGCAACACCGCCACGATGAGCGCCGACGCCCAGACCGGCATCAGCTCGGCCAGCGCGGCCACGAGGAAGGCGACGAAGGTGAAGGCTCCGAGGAGCAACACCACGGCGCCGCCCGCCATCAGGCCCGCGCCCGCCGACGCCTTCTTCGCTTCCGAGCGCAGCTCCGCCCGCGCGAGGGTGAACTCCGCGCGCATCAGGCGGCGGGCCTGCTCCATGAACTCGGAGAACAGCTCACCGAAGCCGCGTCCCCCGAAGCTCGTGTCGGGACTGACGCCTCGGGTGTCCGAGGCGTCATCGACGTGGGCTCTGAACCCGTCGCCGTTACTTCGTGGAATCGTTGGATCCATCCGCGTGCCCCCCGTCAGACCTTGATGAACCGGCCGAGCGCGAAGCCGACCGCGACGCAGCCGGCGATGAACAGACCGGGACGCTGCCGGACCTGGGCCTGGGCATCCGCGAGGAGCTCCTCGGTGGTGCCGTTCTCCAGCCGGTCCGACGTCTTGCGCAGCACGCCCACGGCGCTGGTGAGCAGCGGCCGCACCATGCCGGCCTCCTCGGCGCGCGACGCGGTCTCCAGCGTGGACACCAGCCCCTGGATGCCCTTGACCAGGTCTCCCTTGCGGCTGTCGACCTGCTCGTAGACGCGGCCCTTCGCGACGCCGCCCAGCTGCTTCACCTGCTCCTTCCCGGCCTGCGCGATGCCACCCATGGCGTGCCCGCCGTTGGAAGACTGTTGCGTGTAGTTGCTGCCCTGCAGATTGGCCCCTTCAAGTACGCTGCCCATGCAGTCTCCTCCAGTGTGAGTGATGACCTGTCGAGAGGGGGCTGCCCGTCGGCTTCGTGCCCGCGCCCCGTTGTTCCTCAAGGTAGGCACGCGGTGTCCAAAGCCCGACTCCACGGCAGCCTCGACGGGAGGGCAGGCGGGGAGGGGAGCGGATCAGACGGGGGGAATTGAGCAGGGAGGCGAGTGCATGGTTCGGAGGCAGAAGACCCCGAAATGGCTGGAAGCGGCGCGGCGCCGGGGGCCCGGAGAGGGCTCCGCGGACTGGCTGGCGCGGGCGCTGGGGCGAGCAGGCGTACTGCCTCGCGCGGAAGCGGAGGTGGCCCTGCGCGAGGGGCGCGTGGAGGTGGACGGGCGCGTGGAGCGTGAGCCGTTCGCTCCGGTGCGCCCCGGCCAGCAGGTGCGGGTGGACGGGCGCGTGTGCGCGCTGGAGGCGCCGGTGCTGGCGCTGATGTTCCACAAGCCCGCGGGGCCGGTGGTGCATGGCTCGGACCCCGAAGGGGTGGGCACCGTCTTCGAGCGCCTGCGAGCGGTGCTGCCCGAGACGCTGAGCGGCTACGAGTGGCTCGCGGTGGGCCGGTTGGACCGGGACACCACCGGCGTGTTGCTCTTCACCAACGACGAGCGGCTGGTGCGGCACGGGACTTCGCCCCAGACCCACCTGGCCAAGCGCTACGTGGCGCGGGTGGAGGGGCAGCCCGCGGAGGCCACGCTCCAGCGACTGCGCGAGGGACTGGTGCTGGAGGATGGCCCCACGCGGCCCGCCGGGGCGCGGCTGCGTGCGCCGGACGTGGTGGAGCTGACGCTCACGGAGGGGCGGCACCACCAGGTGAAGCGGATGCTCGCGGAGGTAGGGCACCCGGTGCTCGCACTGCACCGGGAGGCCGTGGGTGGCGTGGTGCTGGACGTGCCCGAGGGCGCCTGTCGGCTGCTGCGGGAGGAGGAGGTGCGGGAAGGGCTGGGGTTCCGGGCATGAGCGCTCAGCCCTCGCGTTGCGGCTTCGATGGGGCCGGGGTTCCTCCGGTGATGGCCATCAGCTCTCGCGCCGAGCCGCTGCTTCGATGAGGGCGCGGGCCTGCTCCGCCAGCGCGAGGCTCTGAGGCAGCTCGCGCCCGAGCAGGCGGGGTACGCCCGTGGCCAGCACGGCGGAGTTGGTGAAGAAGCAGGCGCTCGCGTCCGCGAGGCGTGCGAGGGGCACCGGCCGCTCCACGACGGGGAGCCCCGCTACGTGCCCGGCCTCCAGGAGCATGGCGCGGACGATGCCGGGCAGGCACGGCGCGTCCAGCGGCGGGGTGACGAGCGCGCCGTCCAGGTGGAAGAAGAGGTTGGCGGTGGGCAGCTCGCAGACCTCGCCGGCCTCGTTGCCCAGCAGGGGCAGGCGCTCCATCAGCGCGTACTGGCGGAAGTAGGAGAGGCCCTTGTGGTTCGGCGTGGACTCCGCGCGCCGGTAGGCGCCGTGCTCCACGGCGTCCAGGGCGCGGCCCTCGCGGCGGAGGCGCTCGGCGTCGGGCGCGGGTGGGCGCAGGGTGAGCAGCAGGTGGCCATCGCTCGCGGACAGCTTGCCGACGCCGGTGAAGCCCGGGCCGAGCGCGGCGTCGGACGCCAGGCAGCGGCGGAGCGTGTCGCGCACGGACGGCTCGGACAGGTGTTGCCTCGCGGGGGGACGGACGGCGCCGGGGAAGGCCGCGAGGCTCGCTTCGAGCCGGGCGAGGTGCCGCGCGAGGAACAGGGGCACGCCGCCGTCGATGCGGAAGGTGGTGAAGAAGCCCGCGCCGAAGAAGAAGCCCTGCGCGAAGTCCTGCAGGCGCAGGTCCTCCCAGCGCCGCACCTCTCCGTCCACCGCCACCGTGGAGAACATTCGGGACTCCCGCGCTGTCAGCGCGCTGACTCCAGGAAGTTGGCGAGCAGCCGGGGGCCCTCGGGCGTGAGGAAGGACTCGGGATGGAACTGCACGCCCTCCAGGCGCGGCAGCTCGCGGTGCCGCATGCCCATGATGAGCCCCTCGTGCCAGGCCGTCACCTCGAGGCACTCCGGCAGGCCCTCCCGCTCCACCACCAGCGAGTGGTAGCGCGCGGCGGTGAAGGGCTGGGGCAGGCCCTGGAAGACGCCCTGGTCCGTGTGCTCCACCTCCGCCGTCTTCCCGTGCACCGGCACGGGCGCCCGCACCACCCGCGCGCCGAAGACCTGGCCCAGGCACTGGTGCCCCAGGCATACCCCGAGCAGCGGTACCCGTCCTCCGAAGGCCCGGATGACGTCCAGGGAGATACCCGCCTCCATGGGAGTGCAGGGCCCGGGAGAGATGACGATGTGGGCGGGCCGGAGCGCTTCAATCTCCGGCACGGTGATGGCGTCGTTGCGCACCACCTTCAGCTCCGCGCCCAGCGCGCCGAGCGCCTGCACGAGGTTGAAGGTGAAGGAGTCGAAGTTGTCGATGAGGAGGATCATCCCGCGCTCCCGGCGGAGGACAGGGCGAGGAGCTGCGAGCGCGCCTTGTTGAGCGTCTCCTTGAACTCCTGGCGCGGCTGCGAGTCGTGGACGATGCCGCCGCCCACCTGCGCATAGGCGCGGCCGTCCTTCACCACCAGCGTGCGGATGACGATGTTCAGGTCCAGGTCCCCCGTGAAGGACAGGTAGCCGAGCGAGCCCGTGTAGAGCCCCCGCGCGTGAGGCTCCAGCTCGGTGATGAGCTCCATGGTGCGAATCTTCGGCACGCCCGTAATCGTGCCGCCGGGGAACAGGGCGCCCACCACGTCCAGCGGCTCCACGCCCGGCGCGAGCCGTCCCGTGACTTCCGACTCGATGTGGAGGACGTGTGCGTACTCGACGATTTCCATCAGCTTCGACACCTGCACGGTGCCGTAGACGCACACGCGGCCCAGGTCGTTGCGCTCCAGGTCCACGAGCATGGCGTGCTCGGCGCGCTCCTTCTCACTGGTGCGCAGCTCGTGGAGGAACCGCGCTTCCTCCTCCGGTGTACCCCTGCGCCGGGTGCCGGCGATGGGGCGGGTGAGGGCCCGGCCCTCCTCCACGCGCACCAGCCGCTCGGGTGAGGCGCTCACCACGTGGAACCCGTCCCCTTCGAGGTAGCTGGCGAAGTGGACGGGGTTCGTGGCCGACAGCAGCTCGTAGAGCGCGAGCGGCTCGCCAGGGAAGTCGACCTCCAGCCGCTGCGAGAGATTGACCTGGTAGGTGTCTCCCGCGCGGATGTACTCGCGCACGCGCTCCACCGCGTCCAGGTAGGCCTCTTGTGTGAAGTTGGAGCGGTACTCCACCGTGGGGGCCTGAAGAGGAAGGGGCACGGGCCGCTGCGTGGGGACGGCCCGGCGCACACGGGCCTCCAGCGAGTCCAGGCGCCGAACGCAGTCCTCCCACTCCGCACCGGTGGCGACGGCGAGCAGGTGGCCTTCCTGGTGGTCCACGGCCAGGAAGGTGTCCACGAAGGACAGGGCGATGTCCGGCAGCTTCAGGTCGTCGCGCGGATGCGAGGGCAGGGACTCGAAGTAGTGGTTCGCCTCGTAGGCGAAGAAGCCCACGGCGCCCCCCTGGAAGAGCGGCACGCCGGGGACGCGCACCCCGCGCCAGCGCCTCAGCAGGCCGCGCAGCACCTCCAGCGGCTCGCCCGGCTGGGGCACGTCGTCGAGGAAGCACTGCCCGCCCTTCGCGGAGAAGCGGAGGAAGGGGCGCGAGCCGAGGAAGGAGTAGCGCCCCTCGGCGCTGACGCGGGTGCTCTCCAGCAGGAAGCGGTGCCCCGCGGGCAGGGCGCGCAGCAGGTCCGTCGGGCGGAGGTCTCCGAGCGCCAGTTGGCGCACCACCGGCACCTGGTTGTAGCCGCGAGTCACGAGCGCGTCGAAGGCGGCCCGGTCGGGTGCGGAGGGTGGCGGGGTCGGGGCGTTCATGCCGGGGCGCTTCCTACCAGGAACCACCCCGTCCTGCTTCCGAGCGCGACTCTGTGCAGAAGCTTGCAGAGGGCAGTGCTGTCGGGTTTTGCGGCTTCAGGATTGATAATGCTCGCCATCCCTCAATGCAGGAGTGTCCATGAAGCTGCGTCAGCTGCTGTCCCTGTCCGCCGCTGTCGTCCTCTTCTCCGCCTGTGGCGGGGGCCTCGACGAGGCTCCGCCTTCCGAGCCGGAGGGCGCACCGAACGAGAGCGGCGAGGTCTCCGCGTTCATCTGCCCGCCGACGAACAAGTCCTGTACTCCGTGGGAGTACCAGTACGACACCGGCTGTGGCTCCGTCTACAAGCGCACCTGCGAGCGGACGACCTACACCACCGGCTGCGTGGAGGTCGTCACCACCTTTACCCAGCAGAAGTGCGAGTAGCGCTTCATCGCGCGCCGCCGGCCTTGGGAGTGCCGGCGGCCGTCCTGTTCTTTTCCAGGGTCTGCTTCGCGAGCTTGAGGATGTCCTCCTCGGAGAGCTGCTCGGTCCGCATCACGGAGCGGTCCGCCTTGAGCTGCTGCACCTGCCCGTCGCGCAGCACGTAGAAGTGGCCCGTCTTCTGGCCGGGGAGCTTCGCATCGGCGTCCACGCGGGCCTCGGTGAACATGGGCCGCAGCTTCTTGAGCGCGTTCTCCTCCTTCACCTTGCCCACGAACCAGGTGCGCACGTTCTCCCTGCACCGGTAGTCCAGGTCCCCGGGGCTCTGCGTGGCGAGCATCACCCCGACCCCCGCCGAGCGCGCCCGCTTGAGCAGGTCCTCCATGGGCTGCTTCGTCGCGGGCTTGCTCGTCGCCGGCAGGTACATGTCCGCCTCGTCGAACATGACCACCGCCTGGAGGTGGGAGGCCGGATGCTGGCTGGCCCAGCGGTTCGTCTCCAGCAGCAGCTGTGACACCCAGAAGAGGATGCGCGAGTTGTCGCCGAGGAACTTGGTGCTGATGATGCTCAGCCGCGTCTTGCCCGGGATGCCCGAGGCTCCGCGCCCCAGCAGCTCCTCCAGGTCCAGGCGCTCGCCACCGGCGGCCAGCAGGGGGCGGATGTTGAGGCGGAGCACCTCCAGGTCCTGCGCCAGCTTGGCGAAGGTCCTGGGTGGCAGGCCACCGACTTCCTGGAGGAGCGCCGCGTCCTGGTCGGCGACGAACTGCTGCACCATCTCCAGCGTCAGGTCTCGGCCGAGGGGGCGCTGCACCAACAGCCGGAGCGCCTGGGCCAGCAGCGCACGGGCCGCCTTGTCATTGGGGCTGCTCTTGTACTCGAGCATCCCAGCGATGGCGTCCGCGGCCTGCTGCACGCCCTGCTCACGTTCCTCGGACGGGAGTGTGTCCAGGCCCCGGGGAACGACGGGGATGGCCAGGGGCCTCCCGTCCGAGCGGCCCGGCGTGTAGAGCGCCACGTCGATGCGCTCGCGCAGCAGCCGGCGGCGCTCGATGAGCGAGGGCAGCTCCAGCTTCTCCTCCCAGGACAGGCCGCGTGCGTACGTGGCCAGGTCGCCCTTGCGGTCCACGAGGATGACGGGCACGCCCTGGAGCAGGAGCTGCTCCAGCACGTTGAGCGCCAGCGTCGTCTTCCCGCTGCCCGTACCCCCGAGGAAGGCGCTGTGCCTCGTCAGCTCGGAGGGCTCCAGGGAGACCGTCTGCGGGATGAAGCCTTCCGAGGCTCCGAGCCGCAGCGGCCCGGTGAGCACTTCCTTTGGAATCGGCGGAAGGGGCGTGGGCGTGACGGTGTGCCGGCGCGGCACGAGCCCGGTGGGGACGGGGGTGGGGGTGCCACCCGCGGGCGTCACCGTGCGCGACGATGACGACAGCATGGGCGCCACCGCGGTGAGCTCCAGGTGGGGCCCGTCCATGGAGGCTCCAGCGGTGGGCTTGCCCCCAGCGACTTCCGGTCGCGCGGAGGCGGAGCGTGACGGCGGGCTCTCCGGATTGGCGGTGGCTTCGACCCGTGCCGGAGTGCCCGTCTTGGCTCCCGAGGCCGGAGGCTCGCGAAGGGGCGTGCCATAAGCCACCGTACCGCTGCTCTCGAAGAGGCTCGACTGTCGCGCGGACGCGGCGCCTCGCGCTTCAGGACGCGCTGGCGCCTCCGCGTTCCTGGGCGCAGGCTCGGAGGTCGCGCGCGACGAAGGCGGAGGCCCGGACGGCGGCGGAGAAGCCCCCAGTCGCTCCAGTCCGAGGATGTCCCCCATGGACTTCAGCCGGGTGACGGGGCGGGTCGTGCGGCTCCACTCCGTGAGCGACGGCTGGCCGGAGTGCTTCTCGCGGAAGGCTCGGAGCATCACCAGCTCCCGGAGCTCACTGTCCTCCACCACCACGCGCCGGCCGCCCTGGCGAATCAGCAGGCCGAGGTTCTCCGCCACCACGGTGCCAGGTCTGGAGGGGAACTCGGAGGTCCGCACGAGGACGGGCGTCGTGCCCGCGGCCGCCTTGAGCGCGTCGGCCATCTGCCTCGCGAGCCCGCCGCCTCGCGGGTCCTTCTCGCAGAGCGCAACGTGGAGCTTGCTGCCTCCGGGCTGCACGCTGACATCCATCGTCTCTTCATCCCGAGGCTTGACGGCGAAGCGAGGCGTTCCTCCCAGCTCGTCACTGCCCACCTCGATGGCCCAGGCGAGCAGCATGGCGATGTCCGAGGCTTCGTCGGGCAGCTTCGGCTTGTACGCGGCGCGGAAGTCCGTCCAGGCCCGGTCCAGGTCGGGCCTTGGCTCAGGCTGAGGAATGGGGCCCTTCGGCGTACCCGGGCGGGGCAGGGGGAAGGCGTCCGGCAGGCGCTGGTCCTGGAGGGCTCGCTCGCGGAAGCGCCGGCACTCGTTCAGCACGTCACGCGCGCGCTGTCCTCCCAGGACTTCGAAGCCAGGGGCCGGGATGGGCCAGGTGGGGTCCGCCGGGTCGACGGCCACGCCACGCTGCTCGTACAGCGAGCGCAGTCGCTTCGCCGCGATGTCCCGGGCCGTGCTCGCCGTCACCGTCCGCTCCAGCTCCACCGGGTCCGGGTCGTTCTCGATGCGGTCCACCAGCGACTGGGTGAGGTGCGGCTTCATGCTCGTCCAGTAGTCGGAGAGGCAGCAGACGACCACCACCGCGCGAGGCACCCGGCTGACGATGGAGGAGAGGCTGCTCATCGCCCGCCGGAAGGAGCTCTCCATCTGCGGGCGCTGCTCGAAGTCGTTGAAGTCCTCCACCTGGTCCACGCACAGCACGAGCGCCTGACCGAGCGCCGCCATCAGCCGGCCCAGGTGCTCCACCATCCGCGCCGGGGCGTCATCCGCCGTGCGGGGGATGAGCTCTCCGATGACCTTCCGGTCCGCCGCGGACAGCTCTTCGCAGCGCAGCCAGTGGAAGATGCGGCGGTTGAGGCGCGGGTCCTTGCGCTGCAGGTAGATGAGCGCGCGGAGCAGGTCCACCTCCACGTTCTGGAAGCGAGCATCCTCCAGCAGCTCGTCCGCCACCGAGCTGACGGTGCCGTGCAGCTCGTCGTCCTCGAGCACGTTCTCGTCCGGGATGAGCGGCGCGAAGGCGCTGGTGCAGTGGGCCATCAGCGCGTCCGACAGCCGCATCAGCCCGCTGTCATCGCCCTTGGACACGTCGTAGGCGCGGTCCAGCGAGTCGATGAGGTTGGAGAGGACGTAGCGGTCGTAGTTGATGGCATCGACCGTCATCGGCATGTAGCCGACGTAGCCCTGGCGCTGGCCATGCGCGAGGTTGCGGAAGGCGCGCACCAGGTGCGTCTTGCCGCTGCCGGACTCGCCGAGCAGGAGCAGCAGCTTGCCCGAGTCCGGAGGGGGCTCGGCCGTGGCGCGCTCCAGCAGCCGCCGGAAGGCGCGGCGGGCCGGCGCGTTCAGGGCCTCCACGTCGAACGGGTCCACCTGCCAGAGGTGCTGTCCCTGCTGGACGCTGCTGAAGACTTCCCGGCCGTCGCTGAGGAAGGCCTCGAGTCTGGGGTCGATGGGCACGGGCGCTCCGGGGACGGCGGGCTAGACGACGACGAAGTGGAAGCTGGCGCCGTACGAGCGCACCTCGGACTCGGCCACGTCGCGCGGGTCCATGGCCGACACGAGGTCCGCGCGCGTCAGCGAGAGGCGGCGCGTGCGGTTGGCCTCCAGCAGCGCCACGTCGAAGGCCTCGCGGTTGCCCCACTCGGGCTGGAGGGCCTTCCACACGTGGGAGATGAACACCTTGTTCTGCCCGAAGCGGCCCGTGGGCAGGGTGCGGGCCACCGCGAGCACGCGCTCGGCGAAGCTCGCGATGGAGTCCTGCGGCTCGGAGTCGCGCTCCGGGGCGGGAGTGTCGGTGGGCTCGGGCGGAGTCTCCGTCTCGGGCATGGCCCAGCGCCGCAGCAGGGCCTGCCGCACGGCCTCCGCATCCACCCGCGTGGCCCCGGCCGCGCGCGCCGCGAGCTGTTCCACCGCCCGGCGCGGGTCCTTCGTCTCCGTGTCCAGCAGCTTGCCGAGCAGGTGCGCCTGTACGGCCTTCAGCGTGAAGGGCCGGTCCGTCTCCACGCCGAGCTGCCGCCACAGCAGCCTGTCGCGGGCCTGCGCCAGCGAGGGAGCCTCCGCATCCGCCAGGGCATGCTGCCGCTTCAGGAGGGCGGCGCGCACCCCGTCGGCATCCGCCAGCCGGGCCAGCACCGGCTTCGTCGGCGCCAGGTCCATGCCGCGCGCCAGCAGGTACGTCGCCTTCAGCTTCTTCCAGGGGAGCCCCCGCGGAAGCGCGTCCACATGGAGGAACGCGAGCGCCCGGGCGTGGCCGGCCGTCGTCAGCGCCAGGGCGCTGCGCCCATGCTCCGTCACCAGCCCGTCCGCCAGGAGCTTCTCCACCAGGGGCGCGCAGCGGGCCTTCCACTCGGCGCGGCTGAGCCGGTGCTCGACGAAGGGGCGCAGCGCGTCTTCCAGCTCCTTGCGCGTGCCAGGCTTCTTGCCTCGCGTGGTGAGCCAGGACAGGGCGAGCCCCTCCAGCCGGGTGTCAGTGCTTTCCATGAGGTGTCTCCTGCCGGCGGGCGGCAATCAGCGTGTCGAGGGTTTCGATGATTTCCTCCAGCCGCGCAACGACGTCGTCGGCGAGGAAGCGGACCACCCAGTAGCCCGCGCGTTGGAGCGCGACGTCCTTGCGGCGGTCCCTGCGGAAGGCGTCGGCGTCGCGGAAGTGGAAGTGTCCGTCCAGCTCGACGGCCAGCCTCAGCTTGCGGCAGAGCAGGTCCACCTCCAGCGGGCGGAGGCCCTCGCCCACCTCGACGCGGACGTTGAGGTCGAAGAGGCCCTGCGTGGACGGTCGGTGCTGGAGCAGGCCGAAGAGGAAGCGCTCGGCCTCACTGCGAGCGCGGTCCTCGGCTTCGCGGCGCGCGGTGGTGATGGCGCGGGCCGCCTCGGTGAAGCGCGCGACAAGGGGCTCGGGGGTGCCCTCCTGCTGGAGTCGGGCCAGGGTGGACACCATCGCACTGCCAGGCGCGGCAGGGGCCGTGGGGGGCGCTTCGGGGAGGTCGAGCTGGCCTTCTCGCAGCATGGCCTGGACGCGGGACTCTCCCCGGCGCAGGTGCTCGGCGAGGGCCTCGGGCGTGAGCACGCAGCCGAGGGTAAGCGTGGGGGCCGCGGCGCAGAGGGACACGGCGGTCCGGAGGATGCGGAAGTCAGAAGGCCCCGCGCGGACCCGCAGGGCTGGTGCGCGCCCGAAGGGCACCAGCGCCAGCAGGGCCTGAAGCGCCGAGAGCGGGTCCTGCTGGATGGCCCGGCTCACCGCGACGGGGAGCGCTCCGGGCGGGGGCGGAGAGGTGGACTCCAGCAGGCTTCGGTACAGCCCCCACGCCGCGCTGGCGGAGGGCGGAGGGGGCAGGCTGTCCATGAGGACGCGGCGCTCGTGGGCCGTCTTTCCCCGGAAGAGCAGCTCGCGGCGGGAACCGGTGGGCTGGGAGAGGACGACGAAGGCCTCGGCGTCGGAGGTCAGGTCGCGCTCGCGCGCCAACGCGGTGGCCCAGGTGGAGACCATCAGCCGAGGGTCATCGACCTCCACGACGACGACGCTGAGGCCCTGGCGGTGGATCCACTCGGTCCACAGCGCGAGCGCCTGCTCCTGCGGGCCGACGAGGGTGCTCAATGTGGGAATGCCGTCGTCACGCCGCCGGGCGTGTCGGTTCAGCGAGTCGAGCAGCGCGGTGTCCACCGGCGGCGGCAAGCAGCCTCCCCCCAAGGTCGCGCGGCGGTGACCTGTCGCGCTGGGGTGGAAGCCTGCGCCTCCTCGCGGCCCGCTGGCAAGCCGGGGGGAGGGGGCGCTTCATCCAGTTTCATACCACCCACGGGGGCGAGGTCGGCGGCTACAGCCCGAGTCAGCGAGACCCCACGTGGCGCGGCCCTTCGAGCGTTGGGCGTTGCCGCAGGGCCGCTGGGGCGCTCAGTCGCGTTGGAGGCCGAGCGCGGTGCGCAGCTCTGGCAGCCGTGCCAGCGGCACCGCGCCGAAGACGAAGCGGTCCGGACGTACTGCGGCCACGTCAACGGCGTGGCGGGTGAACCACTCCGCGAGTCTGCCCGTGTGGTCCTCCACGCTCCCGAAGTCCGTGCTCCTGACGCCCGCGGGGACCACGGTGACGGCCCTGCCTCCGAGTGCCTCCGCGAGTCCCCGTGCCGCCTCCGTCGCCGGGCCTCTGCTCCGGCTCAGCACGGCGAAGCCGGTGCCCAGCGCATCGTCCAACAGGCGCTCCTCACCGGAGGGGAGTCGCACCCGGGGCTGCGGGAAGTAGCTGCCCTCCGGCGCAGTGCGTCCGGAGCGGCGGCCTCCCAGGAGCCAGCCCTCCTCGATTGAGGGTGGAGGCTTGAACCGGAAACCCTCCACGAAGTGGCGCACGGTGGGGATGCGCGTGAGGCCGCGCAACAGGAGGTCTCGCAGCAGGGCGGTGGGGGTGTTGCGCGCCTGGAAGACATAGCCCAGGCGCACGGTGGCATCGAGCATGGCCCGCACGTGCGGCCGGCGCTCCTGGTCATACGTGTCCAGCAGGGCTTCCGTGGCGCGGCCCTGGAGGACTCGCGCGAGCTTCCAGGCGAGGTTCGCGGCGTCCCGCAGGCCGGAGACGAGGCCCTGGCCCATGAAGGGCGGCATCATGTGGGCGGCGTCGCCCGCGAGGAAGGTGCGGCCCTCGCGCCAGCGCGGCGCCACGAGGCAGCGGAAGGTGTAGAGCTGCGCGCGCTCCACCTGCACCTTGTCTGGATTCACGTAGGGAGCAATCAGCCGGCGGACCGCGTTGGGCTGCGTCATCTCCTCGCCCGTTTCTCCGGGCCGCAGTCGGAACTCCCAGCGGAACTGTCCCACGGGGCCTCGGCCCACGAAGCCGGGACGGTCGGGGTCGCAGACGATGCTGCACTCGGGTGGGGCGTCCTCTTCCGGCACGGTGCCTGAGATGGCAATCCAGGGTTCTTCGTAGCTGCGTCCCTCCATGGGGATGCCCAGCAGGCTGCGCACCGTGCTGCGGCCTCCGTCACAGCCCACGACGTATCGGGCTCGCACCGTGCTTCGCGTACCGGTGGCCACGTCGCGGAGGTGGACCGTGGCTCCCGCGCCGTCCTGTTCGAGTGACAGCAGCTCGGTGCCGAGACGCAGCGTGGTGTGGGCGAAGCGACTGAGGCCTTCGCGGAGCACCTTCTCGAGAAGGGGTTGGTAGAAGAACCAGATGGGGGTGTAGCCGAAGCCGAAGTCCACCTCGCTCAGGTGGAGCTCCGCGAAGGGCTTGCCTCCGACGCCCGTGTACGTGACGCGGCGGCTCTGGCGGAGGTCCGGCTTCAGCGCGTCGAGGAGCCCTGCGGACTGGTAGATGCGCAGGGCTTCGTCGTCGCACGAGAAGGCCCGTGGCTGGCCGTGGGGCGTGGACTCGCGCTCCACCACGAGCACCCGCACGCCGTGGAGGCCGAGCAGGTTGGCCGTGAGCACGCCGACAGGTCCACCGCCCGCGATGACCACGTCCACTTCCTCGGTGTTCACCGCCAAGGTCTTCCCCCACCAGAAGGTTTGCGTCTTCCAACACCGTATCCCGCATGGCCGCTGGCTTCCGGTGAACCCTCACTGCTGGAAGACACAAGAGGTCGTACCCGCGCCATCCTACTCCACACGGCCTTCATTGACTGTCACCCGGACACTCCACTGCTGGCATGGAGTCCGGACGCGCCTGGCTGGTGCTCTCCCCTGGGGGAAGAGCGCGAGTACGCAGGGAGTGCTGGTTACGCAGATGAGCTGGAGTCGGTCTATCGCTAAGACAGCTTCGTGCCAAACCATCGGCAGATGGTGTAAGGGGACCTGGTGATTCTCTGCAATAAGGAGCGAGTTCTCGTCCTCGCAAGTATCGCCTGACTTGAGTCTTCAAAGGGGACGAAGAAGCAGCTCAGGTGTCCAGACCCAAAGTGCGGGCGAATGGCCGATAATGCGTGTAAGCACAAGCGTCTATGCTACAGGTGAACGGAGAAACAGGAGTTTGACAATCCAGTCGTGACGGAGAAGAAATTCACTCATTTTGCAGCTTGGTTCGGCGGAGACCCTCTCTGCCAAGGTGAGTCGCTACCTGACCCAATCCGCGAGTGGTTCGAGCACGCACTGCCAGAACTCAGCGCCACTCCACGCGGAGCCGGCGCCAACGGGCGGCTCGGAGCCGTACGGTATCGCGCAGGAGACAAAGACGTTGATCCACGTCCAGGGCTCCTCGGTCGTGGCACGTGCAAGCCGCTCGCCGAGCTCGCGGAGCGACGTCACCTTGCCGATACACGGGAGTTTGTCGGGACGCGGGCGCTCCTCAATGAGCATGAGACCTCCGCCCTTGCTCACGACGAACCGATGATGCCCGAACGTCTCGTGCACCTTCGGTTCGTCAAGCGGAAAGCTCGGCTCGATCGTGAGTTCGACTGGCTCGTCAGAGCGGCTCGCCACCTCATCGAGCGCGGTTGCCATCAGTCCCGAACGAAGGTCCTCGACAAAGCCGAACCAAGCCCAATCCGGTGTCATGCCGAAGTACTTGCCCTTCCCTCCGCCGTATCCCTTCGCATTCTCCGGGGCGATGCCCTTTTCGATGTGGATGCCGGCACGCATGACCCCGCGCCCGGCGGGACGATCGAAGAAGAACTTGCCCAGCGAATACGCGGGCCAGTTGCCCCATTTCACGCTCGTGCGCCGGAATAGCCACCAGACGGTCCGATCCGGCTTGTCCCTGTCATAAGGGTGCGCCGCCAGAGTGCCGAAGCGTTCCTTGAACCCCGCCGTGCAGATCACCGCGCTCTCAAGATGGTCGGCCAGGAACAGTCGTGTCCACGCTTTACCGCTCATGGCACCTCCCCTTTGTGTGGCTGCGCGCTGGCTTCTCAATGCCGCCACCCGAACTTCTTCGACTCCACCGTGAGCATCCTCGCCTTTTCTCGGCAGTCCGCCAAACCGGGGAAGCGCAGTCGTGGTACCCTCGCTTCGGCTCCGATGTCGTCCCTGGGGGAGAAGAAGAGTTCGAGCACGTATATGTCCCACGCTTGGAGCCATTCCCTATCAGCACCGTCAGGACCGAAGGGTCCAATCGTCCCTAGGCGAAATGCACGCCTTTTGCCTGGGTCCACGGCGACTCAGGTCGGGGCTCAAAGGCACCAGTAATCCTCAAGCGTGGCGTAGGTGAACGTTGACCATGCGGATGATTCCCCCGGTCATCTCGAACGGAACTCCGAGCGCCGCAGAGCGCGAGGTGTTCTCGCGGCTCGCGCGGACGGACTTTGGACCAGGCGCCCGAGTCCTCCACTCGCTCAACCTCTCGGAGCACGACTACAAGAGGGTTGGAGAACTCGACTTCGTAGTCGTTTGTGAGCGTGGCGTGCTCGTTCTCGAGGTGAAGGGCGGCGGAGTGGCGTGCGGCGACGATGGGATTTGGACCTTCACCGACCGTCATGGAAAAACCTTCCGCAAGTCGGAGGGCCCATTCCAGCAGGCGCGCTCAGGGATGTTCTCGCTGAAGCGCCGCCTCGGCGAACTTCTCGGCGAGGAGAGAATCGCTCCCGTCCTCTTCGGATTTGGGGTTCTTTTCCCTGACTGCGAATTCTCCGAGCGTGGTGTCGAGTGGGCGCCCGAGTTCGTATTCGATGCGAGGCTTGGCGCGCGGGGGGAGGACCTCCGCGCCTACCTTAACAAAGTGTTCCAGTACTGGGAGTCGAAGGAACGCGTCTCCTTCACTGTTCCCGGTGAGCTGTCGAAGGACATTGCCCACGCGCTCCGGCCAAGCTTTGATCGCATTCCATCCCTGCGCGTCAAGTCACACCGACTCACTCAGATGATGGAAGAACTCACCGAGGAACAGTACGTCCAGCTCGATTGGATAGAGGAGAATCCTCGTAGCATCTGCATGGGAGGCGCCGGCACGGGCAAGACCTTTCTCGCCGCCGAACTCGCGCGTCGGCAGGCGGCACGGGGGAAGCGCGTGCTGGTCGTCTGCGCGAACCCAGTTCTCGCGGGTTTTCTGGGGTCCCGGCTGGGTGACTCCAATATATCCGTGGTCTCACTCGACCGCCTGCGAAGCGGCACGGGAGGCTCGCGTACTGCGGCGCGTCCACGGTTCGATGCGCTGATTGTGGACGAGGGGCAAGACCTGCTCAACATGGACGCCCTCGGCACCCTCGATGCGGAGCTCAGCGGGGGCTTGGCCCAAGGAGAGTGGTGCTTCCTCCTCGACGCGAACCGGCAAACGGGGCTGTCTGGTCGCTACGAGCGGGAGGCCCACGACCATCTCCTGGACCATCGGCCAGCCGTCGGCCGGCTGTCGCGCAACTGCCGGAACACCGAGCAGATCGTCACTCAGACCCGTCTGCTCACGGCATCGGATCTCGGAAAGCCCGTCGCCGGCGAGGGTCCTCCCGTGGTGTTCGAGTACTACGACTCCGACGAGCAACTTCCACGCGCCATCGACGGCTACCTGGGACGCCTTCGAGAGGAGGGCATCGCGACATCCGAGATCACCATTCTCCTGTCTCGCCCGCTCGCGAGTTCCTCACTTCAGCGCACTGAGGCCTGGCGCCGCCGGGCGATCACCGTCATTGACGCTGCGGTCGCCGCAGACTGGCCCGCGCGGGGATTGACGTGCGCGGGTGTGGCCGACTTCAAGGGCCTTGAGAACAAGTTCATCCTCCTCATCGACATCGAGCTCGAGGGTGCCCCCGACCGGGTCAACAACCTGATGTACGTCGGTATGAGCCGGGCGCAGGTCGGACTGTGGATGGCCGTGCCCCGGTCGGCCAAGGCCCGCCTCGCGAAGCTCGCGGAAGGGAACTCTCCAAAGGTGCTGCCCCCGCCTTCACGCTCCAACCGCTCCACCCCCGATTAGGATACCGCCATGAGCGACATCCGCGCCCAAGTCGTCGACTTCCTTCATGCGCACGTGGTGGGTCCCCTCAATGGGGTGAGCGACCCGCTTGAGGAGCCTCCCTACAAGCGCTACCTCATGGGGACGCTCTACCCCGCGAACGCTAGCAGCGGCGAGCTCCTCGCCGAGGAGGTCGACGACACGACTGGCGGTTCGGTTGGAGAAGAGCTGGCCGATGACCCTGTCACCCTGGCCAACTCATGGATGCCCAGCTCCATTGGCGTTAGCTTCTTCATCGTTGGCGCGCCCGTGCTCAAGTGCCAGGCGTGGGGCGCTCGTTACGAAGAAGCGCGCGTCAGGAAGAAGGGAGGCTTCCAGCGCGTGCCCATCGCGGAGCGCTCCACGCCCGAGGCCGTTACCCTCGCTCGTCCTAAAGGAAAACCTAAGGAGCACGTGCGGAGCAGCGAGGATGTGCTCGAAGGGCGCGCGCGCCTCGAGGTGCTCTGGCGGCCGGTGGGGGACGGGCAGCTCGTCACCGTGACGCTGCGCAACATCCAGGAGCAAGCGGATCCCGCCGTCGTGGATGCGTCCTTATGCCTCCACCAGGTGGGCCTCGAGTGCGCTCCCGTCGACGGGACGATTCGCGAGTACCCCTCGGTCGACTTCCTCAGTCGCGACCAGGAGGAAGCGGAGCTGCGTCTCCTGCACCGTCACGCGCGGGTCTTCGGGATCGGGCATGGCTGCGCGGCGGATTGGGTGCTCTCTAAGGACAAGCGGACCGCCCTAACCGTTCGAAGCGAACTCATGCCGTCCTTCACGGTGCCCGATGTCGTCACAGGCGGCGCCGATGACGATATCCTCCGGCTGGCGAAGCTCGCCGACCCCTCGCTCGGCACCGCGCGCCTTGAGTCCGAACTCAGCGCGTTCGCGGACAGGTACGGGCAGTGGATCGAGGGTCTGAAGGAGGCACATCCGGACATTCTTCCCTCGCTGCACGCCGCCCGGGACGCGCTCTTGAATCGCCTCCAGGGGACACTCGAGCGCATCCGCTGCGGCATCAAGGTCCTGACGGACGGTAATCATCCGGACGTGCTGCGGGCGTTTCGGCTAGCCAACCAGGCGATGCTCATGCAGATGCGCCACGGCAAGGAGGACCTCGCGGGCAAGCGGAGGCAGCGCGATCAGGTCCGTCTGCCGACCATCAACTACGCCTCGCTGGACTACAAGTGGCGCCCCTTCCAGCTCGCGTTCCAGTTGCTCGCCCTTCCCTCGGTGGTGGACCCCAGCGACAGGGACCGGGAGTTCGTCGATCTGCTCTGGTTTCCCACTGGCGGTGGAAAGACGGAGGCTTATCTCGCGCTCGCCGCGCTCTACATCTTCCATCGGCGCCTCACGAAGGGTGACTCGGGGGGAGGGACTGCGGTGCTCACCCGCTACACCCTGCGCCTGCTCACTGCTCAGCAGTTCCAGCGCGCCGCAGCGCTCATGTGCGCCTGCGAGCTGCTGCGGCGCGAGCACAGCACCATGATGGGGCAGGAGCCGATCTCCATCGGCCTGTGGGTGGGTGATGAAGTGGTGCCCAACCACTATGAGAAGGCGGCGGAGAAGTTCACGGATCTCCGCTCGGCGCCCCACCCCTCCAACCCCTTCCAGCTGGAGCAGTGCCCCTGGTGTGGCACCAGCATCATCCCCGAAAGCCATGACGAGGACGACGCGAGCTACGGCGTGCGGGCGGGCAACTCCTTCTTCGAGTTTCATTGTCCCACCGCGAAGTGCCCCTTCCACGACAGGCTCCCCGTCGGCGTCATCGATGCTGCCCTCTACGAGAACCCGCCGACGTTCCTCGTGGCAACTGTGGACAAGTTCGCGCGGCTCGCTTGGGAGCCGGGCGGGGGCGCCTTCTTTGGCGGAAGCGGCCGCCAGCCCCCGGGTCTCATCATCCAGGACGAGATGCACCTGCTCTCCGGCCCGCTGGGCACCACCATCGGCGTCTACGAGGGCGCGGTGGAGGCGCTGATGGCCTACCACGGCCCCCGCCCGAAAATCCTCGCGTCCACCGCGACCATCCGGAATGCGAAGGACCAGGTGCTGGGCCTGTTCGGCCGCCAAGTTCAGCTCTTTCCGCCCGCAGGGCTCACGGCGTCGGACTCCTACTTCGCGAGGACGGACGAGCGGAGGCCTGGGCGGCGCTACATCGGCCTGATGTCGCAGAGCCACACCCCGCACACGACCATCGTCCATACGGCTGCGGCCTTGCTGCAAGCACCGGTGGAGCTCGGCTTCAAGGCACAGGCGCTCGACGCGTACTGGACCCTCGTCGCCTACCACAACAGTATTCGGGAACTGGGGCGCACCGTGACCCTGGCGCATGACGACGTGCCCGCCCGCATCAAGGTCATCGCCCGGGACGGGTCCAGGATGCGCGAGCTTGAGGACCACCACGTGGTGGAGCTCACCAGTAACGTGGGGGGCGCCGACCTCCCCGGAATCCTTGAGCAGCTCAAGCAGTCCCAGGACAAGGACAACGCGGTCTCCATGCTGGCTACGACCAACATGCTCTCGGTGGGCGTCGACATCCAGCGACTGGGGCTCATGCTCATGAACGGGCAGCCCAAGACGACCGCCGAGTACATTCAGGCGAGCAGCCGCGTCGGGCGTGGCGAGGCCCCGGGCTTGGTCATCGCGCTCTACGTTTCCACCAAGCCGCGTGATCGATCGCATTACGAGGGCTTCATCCCCTACCACTCCGCGCTCTACCGGCACGTCGAGCCCACTAGTGTGACGCCCTTCTCCCTGCCCTCTCGGGAGCGCGCGCTCCACGCGGCGCTCGTCATTCTCGTTCGCCATGGCGTCGGGCTCTCAAAAAACGAGGACGCCTCGCGCTTCCGCCTGGACGACCCCGAGGTGCAACGCGCGCTGCGCACTCTTGAGGAACGCTCGCGCACCATCGACCCGGACGAGGCGGGGGCGACCTCCGAGCACCTGAGGATGCTCGCCGCGCAGTGGGCGGAGCTCGCCGAGGAGACCATGAAGAACCACCGGCCCCTGTACTACCGGGCGCCCTCGCCTCATACGGGCCTGCTCCGCGACTTCGGAGCCCAGGGGAAGGGGTGGGCCACGCTTCACTCGATGCGCAACGTCGACCGGCAGTGCCGGGTGCGGGTGCGAGGGGAAGATCGATGAGCCATCAACTGTCACGTGGAGTGCGCCTGTCGCAGACGCTTGCCCCCTTCGGCGTGGGGGCGATCTATGACCTGCGGGGCGAGAGCTTGATCGCCTGCGACACCTACCTATGGAAGAACCAGGGTCAGGTTATCCACAGCCGGCGCCTCGCCGAGGCACTCGGCGTGGAGGGCTTCCGGAGCGCTCCCGCGAGCACTTCGTTGTATGGAGCGGGGCACGCCCACCTTCCCTATCACCGCTTTCCCCAGTGGCTCTTCTGCCCCACCTGCCGGGCCCTAACGCGGTGGAGCATCTCCAAGGAGGTGAAGGACGAGCCGCCTCGATGTGCGAGCTGCGCTCGGCGTCCCCAGTTGGTCCCGATGCGCTTCGTCATGGCCTGCGAGCAAGGGCACCTGGGCGACGTTCCCTGGGCGTTCTGGGCGCACTTCGGGGCACGAGAGCCCAAGCAGAAGGGGTGCAAGGACCACGAGCACCTGCGGTTCATCGCCCTCGCTGGCTCCGGGGCGGGACTTCAGTCCCTGCGCATCGAGTGCAAGACGTGCGGGGTGAAGCGCGCGCTCGCGGGCATCACGAGCAAGGACACCGTCAAGGCGATGGGCCTTCGTTGCTCCGGGAAGCAGCCCTGGGAGTACCTCGAAGGCAACAAGGGTGCCTGCGACGAAACGCCGGTCATCCTTCAGCGCGGGGCGAGCAACGTCTACTTCTCCAGCATCCGCTCGGCACTCGACATCCCTCCCGAGTCGACATACCAGGAGTTTGGCCAGCTGACCCTCCAGGTGACTAATCACGACTTCTGGGTGGCGATTCGCTCCGCACCCAATGGGCCGATGGCGGAGCACGCGGTCCAGACCATCGCGGAAGACGTGGGCTGCTCCGAGGAGCAGGTCCGGCTCATCATGCGCCAGGAACTGGGCGAGAAGAAGCCGCCCAGGCAGTCCGCCGCAGGCAACGCGGACCTGGAGACGGATGAGTGGCTGGCCTTCATCACTCCCCAGGGGGAGCAGTCCGAGCGGAGCACATTCCTCACGCGTCACGTCCCGCTCTTCACCAAAGCCGAGCCTCCCAAGCCTGGCTCGGCACTCGGGCTTCTGGGACAGCTCATCGAGAAGGTCGTACTGGCCACCAAGCTGCGGGAGGTGCGGGCCCTGGTGGGGTTCAGCCGCTACAACGCGGCGGGCCCGCTGGTAAAGCCCGACCTCGGCCGCGGCGTGAAGTGGCTGCCCGCCATCGAGGTCTTTGGCGAGGGCATCTTCTTCTCGCTCAACGAGGAGCGCCTGCGCGAGTGGGAGGCGACTCCGAAGGTCGACACGCTGGGAAGAAAGCTCGAGCAGCGTCGGCAGAAGCACTTCATTGGAAGCAGGTTGAAGCCCGCCACGCCGCGTTTCGTGCTCCTCCACACGCTGGCCCACGTCCTCATCAGGCAGCTCTCCTTCCAGTGTGGCTACTCGTCCGCCTCGCTGCGGGAGCGCGTCTACGCAGGCAAAGGCGCGGATGGCGAGCCTCAGGCCGGCATCCTCATCTACACGGCGGCTGGGGATGTCGAGGGGACACTAGGTGGACTCGTCCGTCAGGGGACCTCGCCCCTCCTCGCCCACACGCTGCTGTCCGCCCTGGAGCGAGCCTCCTGGTGCTCGTCCGACCCCATATGCCGCGAGAGCCCGGGCCAGGGCTTCGGGGCGCTCAATCTCGGCGCTTGTCACGCGTGCGCCCTGGTGTCGGAGACGAGCTGCGAGAACGCGAACGTCCTGCTCGACCGCGGGCTGCTCGTGGGCATTCCAGGCGGGGTGCCTGGCTTCTTCGCGGAGATCCTCGCGGCGGCCCATCGGGACAGCGCGCGCGCTAACACCCTGGAGGCGGACGAATGAGACTCCCGGCCTACCAGGACCTCTCGCGCGAGCAAGACAGGGTGAACAACCTTCCTCTCGACGACTCCTACCTCGTCGTGGGGCCGCCCGGAACGGGCAAGACCGTCATGGCCCTGTACCGAGCCAAGATGCTCTCCGACAAGCACGTCAACGTATCCCTCCTGATGCTCTCGCGGCTCCTCTCCCAGTACACCGGGGATGCCGCCGAAAGCCTGGACATTGAGTCCGTGATCAGCACCTTCCACCGCTGGTTCTACGGTTTCTATCTCTCGACTTACCGGTGCAACTACCCGCAGGTGACCAAGTTCGTGCCCGACTGGACCGCCGTTCTCAAACGGGTGGCGACCGAACCCCCACCGGCAGGCTCGCTTCCACATCTTATCGTCGATGAAGGTCAAGACTTCGCGCCAGGGTTCTTCCTTGTCGCCGGCCACATCGCCAGGACCGTGACCGTCTTCGCGGATGAGAACCAACGCATCAACACGGAGAACTCCACTCTCGCAAAGATTCGCTCCGCCACTGGCATCAAGAAGGTTCACAAGGTCACCCGCAACTATCGCAACACCAGGGAGATCGCGGCGCTCGCTGCATGCTTCTACACGGGCTTGGAGAGCGGTATCCCGGCCCCTCCGAACCGGAGTGGTGACCTGCCAGTCCTGATCGGCCATCCCACCGCCCGGGAGACGGTCGAGTACATCCTGCGGTTCGAGCGCAATCATCCCGACCTTGAAATCGGGGTGCTGGTGCCCACCAAGCAGGTTCAGTCACGGCTCTGGTACCTCCTTGAGAAAAAAGCCCGCCACCCTGTCGTGCGCTACGTGGGGGGGAAGGGAGCGAAGAGCGAGCCCGTGAGTTTCGGACGTCCCGGAATCAAAATCATCTGTTACTCAAGCGCGAAGGGCCTCGAATTCGACGCGGTGTTCCTACCCGAACTTCAGGACTGCGCGCTGGATATGTCTCAGCCGGGAACCCAAATGATGTTCTATGTGCTGCTCGCACGGGCGAGGGACCACCTCTTCCTTTGTTACTCGGGAAAGGGCGCTCCCAAGTTGGTCAAGGCCTTCCCGAAGGAACTCTTGGAGTGGCGCTCATGAGCCCCGCCTTCCTAGTCACTAATCGATACAATCTGCTTGAGATCCTTTCCTCAGGACTCATCGTCCCGCGCGAGGGCATCGAGAAGTACTACCCCGACCTTCTTGAGCGAGCCCTAGGACGGCTTATCCTGGTTGGGGCGCCTTTCAACGAGGGGGTGCTCGCCCTAGCCAGCGATAAGACGGACCCAACGTCATTCCCGGTAGCTCTCGAACTCGACAACCATCGGCTCTCGGTTGGCAAGATCCCGAGCCTGGGGGGGGATGGTCATCCTATGGAGCAGGCTATCGGTGACCCCACCGCCATCGCTTGGGCTCCGGTGGGTGCGGTTCCGATCTCAGCCGTCAAATGCGTGCATTTCGCATCCGAAAGGGACCGTGAAGAGCACGAGGCGAGGCGGTACGAGAACATCCGCGTCGATGCGCTCCCAGGTCGAATTTCCCCCGAACTCTTCTCGAACGCTGAGTCCCGCGTTAGTCAGGAGGCGTTCCTGAAATGGCTCTCGTCGCTTCCCGTTCCCCAGGGGATAGACGCACGAGCATGGGGTACCCTCGATCGCGACGCGGGCGCATGGGCAGTCCTCGCGGCGGCGCTTCCCGCCAGTGCCAGCACCCTCGGGGCCTTCGCGGCGCTCCTCGCCGAGGCAACACAGAGCCGTCTGCCTGACAAAGGGACGAAGCGAAAGTCGAGGGCCACAGTGAGGCGTGTGGGCGGCCTTCCTGGCTGGATCGAGTTGACCCAGGCGGGAACGCGCTTGGACGACGCACCGCCCGCAAAGGTCGATCTAGATACTCGGCTCTTTATCGCGGCCTTGACCGTGTTTCGATCGAACGTGACGCAGGAGCGTTGGCGTCCACTGGAGGTCCTGGCCAGCATTGAGGCGTGTATGCGGGAGATGCACCTATCCGAGCAGGACGAAGCGGAACTCCTGAGGAACCTAGAGCCTATTCGGAGCATCCTCCGGAACGAGCGTGACTTCCATCCTCTCAATACGGGGAAGGGACTCCTCGTCGCGAAAGCGCTGCTGCTCGTGCTGCTCAGACCGGAGCCACAGCGACTTCTCGCGTGGGATCGCCAAGAGTCCGGCGCGAACGACGCAATGGTGATGACAGCAGCGGTCTTGTCCGGGCTGCTCTCCGGCCATAAGCGCCTGCCCATTTCGCTCCGGAGCGAAGGACTGGACACATTCCTCGCCGAACGCTCCGCTGGACTCCTTTTGCCACCGGAAGGGGCTTGGGCAACTCCCACCCACGCCGATCAGGATTTGTCCATTGTAGAGTTCACTCAGGAAGACGGCGGCGGCTCACTCGCACTTGTATGGCGTGGCGTTCAGATGATGAGCCGCGCCAAGCCGCATCCGACACTCGCGGAAACCATACTCTCCATGCGATTGGGCCATCCCTCCAAGAACGAGCTCGCACTTCGAATTGTCCGTGCGCTCGATTGGGTGGATTGCGTCAGGGCCATGGTGAGTCTGCCGGCAGGCGAGTACAACCTGAAGCGGGGCAAGGGGTCGAATCTCGTGCTGACGACCACCGGCTTTCCAACCATTACCCTCGCGTTGGACGAGGCGCGCTTCACCGAGCGGCTTGCCACAGAGGGGATCCCCTCGGATCGGGAGAATCAGCTTTGGGCACTCGTGAAGGGTGAATCGGCCGCGCCCCACGTTTCAGCGTGACTGGACGCTCACTCCTCTCCCAGGCTCTACACAAAACCTAGGGAGAGCCATGAAACCGGGGCAGATTCGCATGCTCTAAGCTTGGCAAGAGCGTCTCTCTGAACAGGCGGCTGTACGCAGAATGCGTGAAGCCCCTGGAGCCCACCGTTCGTATTGACTCGAGCTATGCTGCTGGGTTTGTCTCCCCGCGCGACGCGTACGCGAGGATGGATCAGTCGGACAGGCCTACCGCTCGGCAGCGGCGGGCTGTACGTCAGGTCAGTTCCGCATCCACACGCTTCGCAGTGGCAGCCGGCTGGGAGGGGACCTGCGTCACGCCGCCCTTACACCTCTCCCTCGCTTATCGACCTCGTGCAGGTGGTCAGCCACCGCACTGGCTATTTTTTTGACAAGACTAACGGGCACGGCGTTTCCCAGTTGTCGGATGTGAGCCGCCCAGGAGCCCTCGAAAATCCACTCATCTGGAAATGACTGAAGCCGCGCCGCCTCACGGATGGTGAAGTAGCGCACGCCTCCATTTGGTAGAACGAGTGTGTTCTCGCCGCCAGGAACACCATGCACACCCGCCTTGAGCGTCTTGGCTGGAAAATCCAGGTCACTTCCCGTATGCCCCGTGTACGAGCGAGCTCCTTCGACAAGCCTGTGGCCCGAGATGCCCTGGTCCGTGTTGGCTTTTGGTTTAGGAAGGCGTCGGAGGGCATCCCGCACAGTGGCCCAGGGCTCTAGGTCATGGAAAATATCCCGATTGAGTGTCTTCACCTGACCAGCTAACGTGGGAGCCGGTCCTGTGGGGCGCTTGAGTTTACGGCTCGTCCAATACGCCCCCGTCACCCATTGCGCGTGTAGCAGGGCCTCACGGGAATGAGTCGGCGGAGGAAAGGACCACTGCACGCCGAGTTTCTTTTGAAAACCGACAATGAACACGCGCTCGCGGCGTTGTGGCACTCCAAAGTCTGCGGCGTTTAGGGTCTTTGCCGCAACCGTGTACTCAAGGTCATGGTGGCCATTTGCGACGGCCTCCGCCTGAAGCCGTGAGCAATGAGTCATCCACTTTTCCTGCGGGCGCCTGGAAAACAGCGGAAACTGAAGCTGAAGCAGGATGTATGTGAAGTATTTCTGAAACCGTTCCCACATCAACCCCTTTACATTCTCGATGATGAAGGCCTGCGGCTGAATTTCACAGACTGCTTGAATGAACGCGGGGAACATATTGCGCTCGTCATCGCGTCCACGCCGCTTACCCCCGCTGCTGAAAGGCTGGCAGGGAACACCACCCGATAGCAGGTCCGCTCCCTTGTAGGGAGAGAAGTCCATCGTGCGCACATCCTGTTCAAGGACGTTCCAGTCGCCGATGCCAGATACAGACTCGTTCTGGGCATTGGTTCTCAGGGTGGCGCATGCATCCTTGTCGAACTCAACGAGTGCTTCGTGCTTGAAGTCCGCCGCGTGGACTCCGAGCGCCAATCCTCCGGCCCCCGCGAACAGTTCGACCGACTTCATGGGTTTCCTCCAAGAAAATACTGATACGCCGGGCAACTCGGGCCGTGTCCTTGAGCTGGCATTCCCAGATGACTAGGAGCTTCCATCCCGCGCGTCTGAGTTCTCGTGCCTTGGCGAGATCCCTCGTCCTGTTTGCCTCCAATTTGGGCAGCCAGAAGTCCAAACGGGACTTGGGAAGTCGTGCGAGTGGGCATGAGCGAGCGCGGTGTCTATGCCAGAAGCATCCGTGTATCTGGATGACCTTCCGGCGTTTTGGGAACGCAAAATCCGGACGGCCGGGCAGGTCATAATGCAGCTTGGCGCGGTAGCCGAGCGCGGAAACGATCTGGCGCAGCAGCAACTCGGGCTTCGTATCACGCCCTTTGATGAGCGCCATTCGGGCACTCCGCTCCTTGGGCGTGAGGGTGTCCATCATCCTAGGCCTTCCCCGCGACACTACGTGACACTGCTCCACTATATGCCCTTTATGCGAGTTGAGCAGCCCCATCGTCCAGACGGTCGCGGTAGGGACGGGCCTCGCGCCCCCCACCCCCGCGCAGATTCGGACAGACGGGAGTACTGCATCCGTCTCTTGCCTTGGGTGCTGAAGTCGAAGCGCTGCTCGGGCCATGGATGCTGCGTCTTAACAAGTGGGAGCCAAGGTCGAACGAAACGTCCCATCCGCACCCAGTTGGTCCGGTCTCGTTGTCCGCGCCACTGTAGCGTGCGGTGCCAGCGCGAGATGACCTTACACTGAAGGTCCACCTCCACCCGAAGGTGAAGGGTATGAGCTACGAAGACTGGGCAGGAACCTCGCTGGCGTGTGACGCGAAGTTGCTGAGCACGGAGGCCCTGGAGTCCCGCTGGAAGAAGTTCCAGTCGCGCTGACCTGACTAGCCCGGCTCGGCATCCCCCTGAGGCATCTCGAGCAGCTCCGGAACGACGGTCAGCACGTTCGCATTCGGGTAGAGGGTCGGCTGTCCCGCCTGGCGCTCCAGGAGCCCTTCGAGCCCTCCGGGTGACGCCGGGAACGGGTCTCCATGCACCTGGAAGGCGAACGCGTCCCACAGGCGCACCATGTGCTTGCGCCAGGAAGGAGTCAGTGCCGCGGCCGTGCGCCGCGCCTGCTCGAGGAGCGGCGAGCCTGCCTCCACCCCCGCGTTCTCGATGACCGCCCGATGGAAGCGCTCCCGCTCCTGCTGCCGCTCCGCGGGCGTGGCCCGGGCCAGCGTCCGGATGCCTTCCGAGAGGCTCTTCCAGAACTCCAGCGAGACGGAGAACGGAATCGTCATGATGAAGTTATTCACCATCACATGCAGCGGCGTGAACGACTCCACGTGGTGCCACCAGAAGGGCGGAATGAGCAGCGCATCCCCCGGCTCGAGCACCGCCACGCAGGCATGCTCCAGCGCCGTGCGGAACTTCGGGAAGCGCCCCAGGTCCGCCTTGAGCAGCTGGACATGCGTCGTGGGCGCGTAGCCGCACATCACGTCGAAGGCCGCGTGGTACATGTTCGGCAGCTGCTCCGGCGGGAACATCGTCACCCGCTTGGTGCCCTCGAACATGCAGATGTAGTTCACGAAGTCGTCGTAGTGCAGGTTGAACACCTGCCCATCCGAACCAATCCAGAACTTGCTCCGCACCCCGCGAGGATTGGTGCCCTGGAGGAAGTCGAACCGCAGCGACCCCCGGATGCGGTCCTGCTCCACCACGCCATCCTGCATGTACACGTACTCGCCCGACTCCGGCGCGGCCTTGAGGCGCCGCGCGAACTCCGCGAAGGGCACCTCGTCCGGTACCACCTCCGCGTCGTTGTCGAAGTCCACCACCGGGACGAGCGACGGAAGGTAGTGCCCCCCGGACTCCGGCGGCCGCACGTTGAAGACATGCTTGCGGTCACCCAGCTGCGCGTCGAGCACCGCGAGCTTGTCGTCCAGCGTCTTGGCCGAGCGCAGCTCCTTCAGCAGCCCGCTCTGCTCCAGCAACCCCCGGAGGATGACCGGCTCCCGGTACTGCAACCCGCGGAGCTCCTCGAGCGAGGGACGATCCATCCTGCGAACAGCCGTGGCGGAGAAGGGCAGGGGCGGCAGTGCCATGCCCCCGACGCTACCACGCCACGGCACGGGAACTCCCGGGGCCCCCGCCAGCCCCGACTACCGGCTGCCACCCGGAGTCGGCACCGGCGCGGCCTCCCGGTAGATGCGCAGCAGGTCCGCCACGCTGTGCCGGTACTCGAAGCCCGTGGCCTCCAGGAAGCGGCGGTTGTCCACGACGATGGGATAGCGCAGGTGGTCCAGCGCGCCCACGGACAGGCGTGGGAAGCCGCCCCGGCCCAGCAGCAGCTTCAGCACCGTCGTGGGCAGCGGCACCGGCGTGCGCCCCGTCTCGCGGACGATGACGGACAGCGGAATCGGCGGCGGGCCCGCCACGTTGAAGATGCCCCGCAGCGCCTTCTCCAGCGCCAGCTGTAGCGCCACCACCACGTCCTCTTCCTGGAGCACGTGGAACAGCGGGTCGAACCCCAGCACCAGCGGCACCCGCCGGCCCTTCAGGAAGGACGCCAGCGTGCCGGAGCCCGGCGCGCCCAGCGTGTACGGCAGCCGCAGCACCGCCGTCGTCACCTTCGGCAGCCGCCACAGCGCCGTGGCCGCGTACAGGTCCGCAGCCACCAGGTCCGCCAGCTCCGGAATGGCCTCCAGCGCGCGCGGGGGCTCGTCCTCCGAGTGGTACAGCGGCGAGTCCGGCGCCGCCCCGTAGAACGTGTGCCGTCCCACGAAGAGCACCTGCTTCACGCCGTGCGCCGCGCAGTGGTCGAACACCGCCTTGGTGCCGTCCAGGTTGATGCGGCCCCGCTCCGCCCCCGGCACGGTGAAGGCCGTCACGGTGGCCATGTGCACCACCGCCTCGGGATGCCAGCGCCGGAACACGTCCTCCGCCGCCCGCTTGCGCACGTCGCCGCGGAACACCTCGATGCCCGCCTCGGCCGCCTCCGGCCAGGGGCGGATGTCCACGCCCGCCACCTCGTGCCCCGCCTCCTTCAGCCGCAGGGCCAGCTTGCGCGCCATGCCTCCGGCGATGCCCGGGATGAGCACCCTCATGGCAGCAGCTTCCTTCCCGGCCGCCGGCTCTGACGCTCCGCCCGGCTCCGCTCGATGAGTCCCGCGATGCGCGCCTTCACCTTCGCCACATAGCCCTCGATGACGTGGTCCTCCTCGTCTCCCGTTCCGTGGAAGACGAGCGGCTCGCCGTAATGGATTTCGAGCTGCACCGGCAGGGGCAGCGGCAGCAGGTACGGCGTGAGCGGCACGTAGGGCACCCCCAGGAGCTTCCCCAGCGCGTACGCATTGAACACCGTCGGAATCGCCGCGCCACCCCCCAGGAAGGCAAACGGGATGATGGGCGTGCGCGTCTGCAGCGCCAGCCGGATGAAGCCCGTGCCGAAGTCCACCAGCGAGTACCGCTCGTGGTAGAGCTTGGCCGTCCCGCGGGCCCCCTCCGGGAAGATCATCAGCAGCCGGTCGTCCTCCAGGAGCCGCTTCGCGTGCTCGGGCAGCCCGGTGAACTGGCCGGTGCGGCTGGCCCACAGCGAGCTCACGGGGAACTTGTGGAGGAAGCGCTCCACCATGCCCTGCGCCAGCCGGGGCGGGTTCATCTCCAGCATGGTGGACGTCAGCACCATGGCCCCGTCCACCGCCACGCCGCCGGAGTGGTTGCCCACCAGCATCCCCCGGCCTCGCGCGGGGACGTGCTCGATGCCGTAGCAGCGCACCCGGAAGTAGTACCGGTAGATGGCCCCGAAGACCTGGAGCGCCTGCCGCAGGTGGCGCTTCGAGATGCCATAGGGGTCCACGCCGTACTCGTTGAACGGCAGCTCCAGCCGCTCCACCCGCGCTTCCAGTGAGTCGCTCTCGGACACGGGGAGCGACGGTAGCACCCCCCGCCGGAGGGCGCTGCTTTCCGGGAGGTGCCGGTTGGGAACCGTCTGTCCGTTGGGCCATACTGCCCGCGCACCCCCGCCCCCTCTTGCATGACATCCCCCACGGACGAGCTCGCCATCGAGGTGAAGGGCCTGGTCAAGCGCTTCGGCGACGTGGTGGCCGTGGACGGCATCGACCTGGACATCCGCCAGGGCGAGTGCCTGGGGCTGCTCGGCCCCAACGGCGCCGGCAAGACGACCACGGTGGAAATCCTCGAGGGCCTGCAGGAGCCCACCTCGGGCGAGGTGCGGCTGCTGGGCCTGGACTGGAAGAAGCACGGCAAGCAGCTGCGGCAGCGAATCGGCCTGACGCTCCAGGAGACGCGGCTGGTGGAGCAGCTCACCGTGGAGGAGACGGTGCGGCTGTTCGTCTCCTTCTATTCGAAGCCCATGCCGGTGGAGACGCTCATCGGGCTGGTGCAGCTGGGCGAGAAGCGCAAGGCCCAGGTGGGGAAGCTGTCCGGCGGGCAGCGGCAGCGGCTGGCGCTGGCGCTGGGGCTGGCGGGAGACCCGGAGGTCTTCTTCCTGGACGAGCCCACCACCGGGTTGGATCCGCAGTCGCGCCGCTCGCTGTGGGACGTGGTGGCCCAGCTCAAGGCGCGCGGGCGCACGGTGGTGCTGACCACCCACTACATGGACGAGGCCGAGGTGCTCTGCGACCGGCTGGTCATCATCGACCACGGCCGGGTGATTGCGAGGGGCACGCCCCGGGACATCATCGGCTCGCTGGGCGCCGAGCAGGTCATCGAGCTGGAGGGAGACCCGTCGCCGGACGTGGAGCGGCTGCGCGCGCTGCCGGCGGTGGTGTCGGCCCAGCGCCACGCCGACCGCATCACCCTGCGGGTGCGCGAGCTGCACCTGTCGCTGCCGGCGGTGCTGCACGAGGTGGAGGCCGGAGGCGGCACGCTGAAGCACCTGTCCACCCGCCGCCCGACCCTGGATGATGTCTTCATCGGGCTGACGGGCCGCTCGCTGCGCGAGGGCGAGGAAGGGAAGGCGGCATGATGGACTCCCTGCGCCAGCTCGTGCTGATGCGGCTGCGCCTCTTCTGGCGCCAGCCGGAGATCCTCTTCTGGACGTTCGTCTTCCCCGTCGTCACCACGCTGGTGCTGGGCCTGGCCTTCCGGAGCGACTCGCTGGAGCCGGTGCGGGTCGCTGTCGCGGACGGGCCCCAGGCCGAGGCGTTGCTGGCGCGGCTGGAGGGTGTGCCCGAGCTGAAGGCGGAGCGGCTGGCGGAGGGCGATGCCCGGCGCCAGCTCGCGCGCGGGCAGGTGGCGCTGGTGCTGCTGCACGGGTCTCCCCCGGAGGCGCTGGTGGACCCGAGCCAGCCGGATGGCCGCACCGCGCGGCTGCTCGTGGCCCGGGCGCTCGCCCCCGCGCAGGGCGACGCCGGTCCCCAGGTGCTGAAGGCCTCGGAGGTCTCCGAGCCTGGCAACCGCTACGTCGACTTCCTCATCCCCGGGCTGCTCGGCATGACGCTGATGACCGGCAGCCTGTGGGTGATGACCACCTCGGTGGTGAGCATGCGCGGAGGGAAGCTCCTCAAGCGGCTGTCGGCGTCGCCCATGCCCCGCTCCCACTTCTTCCTCTCCTTCCTGGTGGCGCGCGCCCTGTTCGCGCTGATGGAGGTGGCCTTCTTCTGCGCCTTCGCCCGCGGGCTCTTCGGCGTGCCCATGTTCGGCAGCTACCTGACGCTCACCTTCGTCAGCCTGCTGGCGTCCGCGGCCTTCGCCGCGCTGGGGCTGCTGGTGGCCAGCCGTGCGCGCAACGAGGAGGCCATGGGCGGGCTGGTCAACCTCGTCACGCTGCCCATGCTCTTCCTGTCCGGTGTCTTCTTCTCCTCGGGGAACTTCCCGGGCTGGCTCCGGCCCTTCATCGGGCTGCTCCCCCTGACGGCCATCAACGACTCGCTGCGGGCCATCATGCTGGAGGGCGCGGGCCTCATGTCGCTCGGTGCCCCCGTCGCCGTGCTCACCGTCTGGACGCTGGTGCCCCTGGCGCTGGCCCTCCGCTTCTTCCGCTGGGTGTGAAGGGAGCCGTTCCCGTGTCCGAAGCCGCCGCCACGTCGAGTCCCGCCTTCGTCCAGCAGCTCAACTTCCTGGCCCGTGATGCCAGCAACGAGTCCGCGGCGCTCCAGGCCGCGCTCGCGCTCGGCCTCCTGGAGCACCTGCCCGTCGCGGGCACCGCCGCGCCCGTGCCCCTGGCGGCGCTGGCCCACCGGGTGGCGGGAAATCCGCGCGGCGTCCGCTCCGTCATCGAGCCGCTGGTGGCGCTGGGCTTCGTCCACCTGGAGGAGGGGCGGGGGTATGCGCTCCCCGCGGCGACGGCGGCCTTCCTCGGCGATGCGGCCTTCACCGCCCGGCTCCATGACGCGCGGCGTGGCTGGCACGTGGCCGCGAAGCTGCCGGAGGCCGTGCGCACCGGCGCCGCCGTGCAGTGGCAGGGCGAGGCGTGGGACCTCCTCGGAAGGTACCGCGCGCTGTTCCTGGAGGCCCCCGTGCCGGCGCCGAGCGCGGTGGCCGCGGACTTCCATGACCGGCTCGCGCGCAACTTCCTCCGCACCCAGGCGCTGGTGACGGCCGCGGAGCTGGGCCTGCTGGCGCGGCTGGTGACGGGCCCGGCGCCGCTGGCGGAGCTGGCCCGGGCCGTGGGCGCCAGGCCCGAGGCGCTGGAGGTGCTGCTGGGCGTGCTGGAGACGATGGGCCTCACGCGGCGCGAGGGTGGGGCGTGGGGCTTCTCGGAGGCCGCGGGCCGGGCCCTGGACGCGCAGAGCCTGCCGTACTTCCAGCGGGCGCTGCCGGCCACCATGGCCTACTGGGAGGCCTTCGGGCACCTGGACGAGGCGGTGCGCGAGACGAAGTTCCGGTTGGACTTGCGAGACCCGGAGACGGCGCGCCGCATCTACCAGGAGAACGCCTCACGCATCTCCAGCATCTTCGCCTCGCACCTGCGGCTCAGCCGGAAGGCGGCGGAGCTGGTGCGCGGCATGCGCCCGCTGGCGGGAGCGCGGGTGCTGGACGTGGGCACCGGCTCGGGCGTGTGGGGCGCGGCCTTCGGGCTGGCGGACCCGTCCTCGCACGTCACCTTCCTGGACTCGCCGCACGTGCTGGATGCCGTGCGCCCCCACCTGGCGAAGCTGAAGCTGGAGCCCCGCTCCACGCTGTGGGCGGGAGACTGCCTCTCGGTGGACTATGGCGAGGCCGGCTACGACGTCATCCTCCTGCCGCAAATCATCCCCGCGCTGCCGCACACGGCGCTGCCGGACTTCTTCGCGAAGCTGGCCCGCGCGCTGAGGCCCGGCGGGGTGCTGCTCATCTCCGGGTACCTGCTGACGGACCGGCGCGACGGCCCGCTGGACGCGCTCTACTTCGCGCTGCGCCGGTACGTGTCCAACGAGGGGGACGTGCTGTCCCTGCCGGAGTTCCGCGCGCTGCTGTCGCCCGTGGGCCTCACCGCCGCGCGCGGCTTCGACATGCCCATCCAACAGGTCGTCGTCGCCCACCGGGGAGACGTTCCCTGGCCCGACGCCGCCACCGCCGCCTGACGCCCATCCGGGAGAGCCATGGACCCGCTGCGCCCATTCTTCATGGAGGACTACCTGGAGGGCTCGCGCTTCACCGCGCGCTACAACCTGGGTGAGTCCGGAGGCCGTCCCGTCACCGTGGGCGAGCTGCTGGGCGGCTCCGGCGTCAGCCCCGCGCAGGCCTCGGACGCCTTCCTCTCCACGCTGCTGCGCGACAG